>JBQTJW010000021.1:0-58107 GCA_052386745.1 Panacagrimonas sp.
GCTGGAACTCCACCAGCGACAGACCACGCTGAAATTGCACCCGGTTCATCGCCATCGCCGTCCCTCCGTCAGCCACCTTCTGCCCACATTATAAAATGATCCGGCTGAGGATTATTTCTAATCAGGATTTCTTGAGAGCGGTGATCGTTGAAATATACCGATTCGATAATGCTCTCTGCGACGTCCATCAGAATTCCGACATCACTCGCAGTCGGCTTGAATCCCCTATGCATGGCCGCGTGCCCAGCATCAATGACGGGTTCAAGGGCCGATCGCTGGCTTTCGGAGACGTGCCCTGCCCTCTGAAATTCGTCCAAATTTCTGTTGAAAGAGCCCTGATCTTTAATCTTATCGATCATCACCTGTTCCAGCAGCGCACGTTTCCCCATCACGGCCAATCGCAACGACTTGCTTCGGAGGGCGACGTAAATTTCTTTCAATAGGTCTGATAAAAAGCAGTTGTTGATCGGAAGCTGCATAACGAGGTCCGCAACCCACATGGGCTCGGTCCGATGAGTCTCTGGCGGATATCGTTCAATACTGACAATAGGTCTCCCCTCGTCATCGGCATCTTCAGAAAACCAGCTGCTATGCCTCAGGCTGATGAGTTCGCAGCCACAGCATTTGAGCAACTCGTACGAGTCACCCCCGTCAATCGAGAAGCGATCTTCGATCTCTTCGGCCCATGTCACCTTTTGCAGATGCAGCACCTCTTGGCGCCTATCACCCCCGCACCTGTTGCAATGGGCCCGCAGGATCGTCAATTTCTTCTGTCCCATGAGATTAACGGGCAGTAATGTCGGCGCAATCTTCCAAGCTACGAAGAACAGCTCACGCTGATCTGGCCCGCCCAGGGTGGCGGCGCCGCGGCGTAGGCCTCGAATTCCGGCTGCTCGTCGAAGGGCTTCGCCAGCAGCCGGAACAGGCGATCCACCTCGCTGTCGTCGCCCTCGTCGGCGCGTCCGATGGCGATCTGCGCCAGGTGGTTGCGCAGCACGTATTTCGGATTCACCGCGTTCATGGCCTCGGCGCGGGCGTGGTGGTCCTGCCCCTCGCCGCGCAGGCGCGCGCGGTAATCGATCAGCCAGGCATCGAAGGCGGCGATGTCGGTGATCTCGTCGCGGATGGCCGGCGCAATGCCTTCCAGCGCAATCGGCGCAAGGCCGCGGAAGCAGCGCGTGAAGTCGTTCTTGCCGCGGTCGAGGATGTTGAGGAACAGGTTGGCCAGTTCGCGATCGCCTTCGCGCGCCTCGCGCAGCCCGAGCTTGGCGCGCCATCTCGCAAGCACCGTTTCGGCGTAGACCTCCGGGTACCGGGCGAGGATGCCCTGCGCAATCTCCACCGCCTGCTCGGGCACCTCGTGCAGCAGCGGCAGCACCGCCTGCAGCAGCCGCGAGCAATTCCAGTAGCCGATGCGCGGCTGCTGGTCGTAGGCGTAGCGCCCGGCCTCGTCGGAGTGGTTGCAGATGTGGCCGCTGTCGAACCCGTCCAGGAAGCCGTAGGGCCCGTAATCCAGCGTCAGGCCCAGGATGGAGAAATTGTCGGTGTTCATCACGCCGTGGCAGAAGCCCACCGTCTGCCAGTGCGCCATGAGCCGCGCCGTGCGCGCCACCACCTCCGAGAGCCAGCCGGCGTAGTCGTTAGGCGCACCGCTGAATTGCGGGAAGTGCGCTTCGATGGCGTGATCGGCCAGCGGCGCCAGCCGCGCGTGCTCGTTGCGGTAATAGAAAAACTCGAAGTGGCCGAAGCGCACGAAAGTAGGCGCCGTGCGGCACAGCACGGCGGCCGGTTCCAGCGTCTCGCGCTGCACGCGGTCGGGCGAGGCCACCAGGCACAGCGCACGCGTGGTGGGAATGCCCAGGCCATGCATGGCCTCGGAGCACAGGTACTCACGGATGCTCGAACGCAGCACGGCGCGGCCGTCGGCGAAGCGCGAATAGGGCGTGCGCCCCGCGCCCTTCAGTTGCAGCTCGAACACCTCGCCGGACCCGTTCTGCACCTGCCCCAGCAGCAGCGCACGGCCGTCGCCCAGTTGCGGCACGAAAGTCCCGAACTGGTGCCCGGCGTAGACGGTTGCGATCGGGTCGCCACCATTGGCCGGGGCGTTGCCCGCCATCACGGCCAGAAAATGCGGATCGGTGGCGCAGCCGTCCGGCAGGCCGATCTGCGCCGCCAGCGCGTGGTTGAAATGCACCATGCGCGGCGCATCCAGCGGCTCGGCCTGGACGCGCGAAAAATACGCGGGCGGCAATTGCGCAAAACGGTTGACCCAGTGCAGCTGCGACAGTGCCTTGCTCATGCCGCCATTGTGCGGCAGCCGATCGGCCTGCGATACGATTCCTGCCTTCCTCTTGCGGAGCGGTCATGAACATCAACAGCGTCGGCAACGTGGGCCTATGGGGACTGCTCGTCCTGATTGCCGACATCTACGCCATCATCAACATCGCGGGCAGCCACGACGAGCCGCTGAAGAAAGCCCTGTGGATCGTGCTGATCCTGGTGCTGCCGGTGCTGGGTTTCATCATCTGGTTTTTTGCCGGGCCCAAGTCCGGCCGCTGAGTGGCGGGCCGGGCGATCCGCACGCAGTTTCGTCGCTGGCCCCGGGCTGGCACCATGTCAGCCAAACACGTGCCGGAGATCCCATGGCCCCGCCTCCGTTCCAACCGCTCCAGAAGTCCGACGCCGAATGGAAGCAGCTGCTCACCAGCGCGCAGTACCGCGTGCTGCGCTCCGAAGGTACCGAGGTGTGCGGCACGCATCCGTTCAACAACGAGAAGCGCGCGGGCACCTTCGTCTGCGCGGCGTGCTACCTGCCGCTGTTCGAGTCGGTGACCAAGTTCGAGAGCGGCACCGGCTGGCCGAGCTTTTTCGATCCCATTCCCGGCCGGCTCGAAACCAAGACCGACCATCACATCGGCTACCCGCGCACCGAGTACCACTGCGCGCGTTGTGGCGGCCACCAGGGGCACGTGTTCGATGATGGTCCGGCACCGACGTTCCGGCGTTTCTGCAACAACGGCGAAGCCCTGCTGTTCGTGCCGCGCGGCGAGCCGCTGCCGCCGCTGCGGACCTGACACCTCGCCTCGCTACTGTCGCCTTCACTTCATTCTTCCACCGAACAGTTCCCATGAGCCTGTCCCTGCGCGACCAGCTTCTCCAGGCCGGATTGATCGATCCGAACAAGGCCAAGCAGGCGCGCAAGGAAGACCACCACCGGCGGCGCGAGCAGGCCAAGGCGCCGGTCAAGACGCCCGACCCGCGCGTGCTCGCCGAGCAGCGTGCGGCAGAAGCCAAGGCTGCGCGCGACGCCGAACTCAACCGCCAGCTCCAGGACAAGCAGGAGCAGAAGGCGCGCCGCGCGCAGATCAAGCAGCTGGTGGAGCAGCACCGCGTGCCGCGGGTGGACAGCGAAGAGCTGTACAACTTCGTCGACGGCAAGAAGATCCGGCGCATTCCCGCCGACCGCACGATGCGCGAGAAGCTGGTGGCCGGCACCCTGGGCATCGTGCGCAGCGACGGGCGCTACGAGATCGTTCCCGCGGCCATCGCCGAGCGCATCCGCGAGCGCGATCCGCATGCGCTGGTCTCGCTCGGCAGCCAGGCCGCGGCGCCTGACGAGAACGATCCCTACAAGGACTTCGTGGTGCCGGACGACCTCACCTGGTGAGCGCGCGCCGCTGAGAACATCCGATGGCGCGCGGCTGGGGCAAGGAGGACGACTTCGCCGATGACCCCGACGACGGCAGCGCGCGGTTCCGCCTGCCGCCGGAAAAATCGTCGCCCTACGTCACGCCCGAGGGCTACGCGCGGCTGAAGGCCGAGTACGACGAACTGTGGACGGTGCGGCGGCCCGAGGTGGTACGCGCGCTGAGCGCGGCGGCGGCCGAGGGCGACCGCTCCGAGAACGCCGAGTACCAGTACCGCAAGAAGGAGCTGCGCGAGATCGACCGGCGCGTGCGCTACCTGCAAACGCGCCTGCCGACGCTGAAAGTGGCGGAGCAGAAGCCGGGCAACACCGAGCGGATTTATTTCGGCGCGCAGGTCGATCTGGAGGCCGACAACGGCGACATCCGCCGCTGGCGCATCGTCGGCCCGGACGAAACCGATGCCGCGCTGGGGCGCATCAGCGTCGACTCACCGCTGGCGCGCGCCCTGCTCAACCACGCCACCGGCGACGTGGTGCGGGTGCGGCTCCCTGACGGTGCCACCGAGTTCGAGATCCGCGCCATCCGCTATCCCTGAGGCCGGTCGCCCGCTCACGGCCTGCGCTTGAACGAGGCCACCGCCATGTCGCCGATCGGCGCCGCCACGTTGAGCCCGTACTTGCGCCGGGTCCATTCGGGCGCCTTTTCCAGCTTCCAGTCGTAGTCGGTCAGCAGGGCGATGCATAGCTTCTTGGCGAACACCAGGCTGGCGTCCTTGCCCGGGCAGGTGCGTGACGACGGGGCCACGGCGCCGTCCTGCGGCCCGCGCGGCCAGATCAGGTGGCGCGTGGCGCTCGGATTGTCGTAGCGATCGGTATCGAAGGACGCCGGGTCGCGGCCGAACAGCCGAGGGTCCTGGTGTGCGAACGGGATCACCCCCATGAGCAGGTCGCCCTTGGCAATCTTGAACCGCCCCGACGCCGAGTCCAGCGTGCGCGTGCCGGTTGCGCGGCCAAACACGAAGAACACCGGCGGATGCAGGCGCAGCACCTCGCGCAGGAAGCGGTCGAGCTTGGGTGTTTTGGCGAGATCACTCTGGGCCGCGGCGATTTCGCTGCGCAGCGCCCCGCTCATGCCGGACTGCCGGGCGAGCTCGCCCGCGGCCGACTTGAACAGGTTCTGGAAACCCAGATAGGAGTTCATGCCGAGCACGAACAGTAGCTGCTTGGCCACGAGTTCGGGGTCATGCAGGCCGTGCGCCTGCGCAAGCTGGAGGCACTCGTTGAATTTCGGCGCGGTCATGACGTGGCGCAGCAGCCGCCGGTACATCTGCAGCCGGCGCCGGTACGGCGGGAACGGGATGGTCTCGTTGATCGACGCGGCCCAGCGCGTCTGCGGCACGAACAGCTGGTTGTAGATGGTGCGCACGTCTTCCACGGCCTGCGCGTCGTGGTCGGCGCCCAGGATCCATTCGAAGGGCAGGGTGGCGGCGAGCCGTTCCAGCTCCTCGGCCAGCGCGAACTTCTTCTGCTTCAGCCAGGTTTGCGCGTGACGCTTCAGCGCCTTGTCCATGGCCGGCGCCAGGTCCGCGTGCCGCGCCGCGATCAGGTCGATGTAGAACGCCTTGAACGCATCGTGGGCAGGCCCCGATTCGAAGACGCTGGGGACGACGTCACCCACCAGCCCGAGCGGCGGCACGGCCGAGCCGAAGCCGTAGTCCTGCACCAGGTCGGGGTCGGCAAACAGCGCGCTGATGGCCTGGTGATCCAGCAGGGCGATGGCCTTGTTGCCGCCCAGCTGGATCTTGAACACGGTGCTGCCGGAGCGCTTCTGCCGCTTGAGGAAGTAGGTTTCCCAGCCGCTCAGGACCAGGAAGTCCAGGCTGTTCCAGGCCTTGCCCACGATCGGCGGTCCGTAGCTGCCAGGGATTCCCTTGGGGTATTTGAACGTGACCAGCGGCGGAGCCGAGCCGGGCTTGCGATTGCGCTCCACCAGTTGCGCGAGCGTGTGGGTGGTCTGGATGGTGTGCATGCCCAGCGGCGAGAACGTCTCCGGCTTGAAGACGTTCTGCGACAGCAGGGGATTGGTGTAGACGTGGGTGAAGGCGTCGGTCCCCACCATCAGGCTGAGCAGTTCGCCCAGAGGAGAATCGGCAACGCGGTCCTCGGCCAGCAGGCCAACCATGAATTCGATCTTGTCGACATCGCCGTACACCTTCTGGAGCGCGGCCCGCGTGGCGGGATCGCTGGAAATCTCTTCGAGCGATTTTGCGCGGCCCAGGCCGTAGTGTTCTCGGTAGTCGTTGTACGAGCGGATTCTCCAGTCGCGCGACTTCTTGAGGCCGGCCTTTTCCGCATCCAGGAGGAATGCCGAGGTATTGAACAGGCTGATGCGGCCCGCGCGCTGGCGCGAGGCGGCGTCCAGCAGGCGTTCCAGGCCCTCGTTCAGCAGGATCTGGTTGTTGAACATGTACTCGCTCGGCGGCAGCGGGTCTTTTTTTGGAAGCTCGAATTCGTCCGGCGTCAGGGGATGCCAACGGTAGAGCAGGCTGAACTCGGCGTTGATGCGGTTGGTGCGGTACCAGGTTTCGTTCTCGGCCATGGGCACGTCCACCAGAAACCGGAACTGGAGCGGCGAAAGATGGTTGACGTACTCTTCCACCACGATGCGCAGCAGCTGCACGATGTTGATGTTGCGCGCGGTTTCGAACAGGCGGTCGTCGTCGTTGGTCCACTCCGGGTTCGCCGCCGCCAGTTCGGCGCACAGGCGGTTGTGCTCGCGCAGGAACAGGGTGCTCAGCCCGCTGAACAGGATGGTGACATTGCCGCGTTCCAGCCCGGTGGCGAAGAGGCGGGCACGACGCGCGGGATCGTTCTTGATCAGCGCATGATCCGCCAGGCGCGGATCGCGGTAGTTCCACGTCCCGTCCTTTTGTTGCGCGACATACGACAGCCCGCGGAATTCATTGCGGACGTTCTGCCCATCCTTCTCGAACAGGTACGCCGGGTATTCGTGACCGTTGATCTCCTGGCTCCTGAGCCTGCCGCCGGTCCTCGCTCGCAGGAGGGCCGTATCCTCGGCACAGAGGCCGTAGATCTGGCACAGGTCGATCTCGTGGTTGGACTCGTTGCGGCGCGAGTCCGTGCCGTCGGTCCGCAGAAAGCTGTCGGTGAACCACTGCGCGAAGAAGCCCAGCAGGGCGGTGCTCCTGGGGCAGGGAATGGCGCCGTCCTTCGGGCGCTTGAAGAGGGGTAGAACCGAATCCGGAGGCGGCAGCGAATCCATCCATGCCGCGCTGGCGGATGGAAGCTGGCGCGCGGTATAGCGGCGATCGACCAGGCCGGTCCAGCTGGTGTAGTCCGCCGAAGCCGATCCGGGCGAGGCATTCGGACCCCACAGGCTCAGCGCGTTGGGTCGCGGTTCGGTCGAATAGGCAAAGACGTTGACGAACTGGCGGTTGATGATGCGCCGCAGGTGGGTCGTGGAATTGATCCAGTCCCATGCCTGGGGAAAGCCGGCGGTGATGGGCGTCAGGGCCTTGCGATGCTTCACGACCTGGCGGAGCGCAAGCCTGCGCAAGTTCAGCACATGCGACAACATGGTTTGATTCTCCGTCCCCGAGTCCCGCGTGGCGCGCAAATCGGCGCAAGTTCCTGATGACTGTCTCATGTTGCACAGCGTCCCAGAGCGCGAGCAATGGGATTTCCGCGAAAACCGGAACTGGATCACAGTTCGACGGCCGACTACGATGAAGGTGGGGAGGAGGAGGTCGTGGACTTCACTCGCGACCGGAATCGGGGAGCCTCATGCGTCAAGCGGACCAAAAGCGCCTTCTGGATTGCCTGCGCCGGCTGAAGCTGGAGCGGTACGCCGGGACTCTGGTCGACCAGGGGATCGACCTCCAGCGGCTGGCGCGCCTGAACCCTGCCCAGCTGGCCAGCCTGGGGGTGCCGTCGCGCCATTGCCAGACGCTGCTCCAGGCCGCGCGCAAGTCGGGGCCCACCCCAAGCGCCGAGCGCCGCCAGATCACCGTGGTGTTCTGCGACATGGTCAAATCCACCGACCTGTCGTCCCGTCTGGATCTGGACGATCTATACGACGTGATGAAGGCGTACGAGCGCGTCTGCACGGAGGTGATGCTGGCGCACGGCGGCTTCGTGGCGCGGTATCTCGGTGACGGCCTGCTCGTTTACTTCGGGTATCCCACCACAAGTGAAGACGCCCCCGAGCGGGCGGTTCGGGCCGGGCTTGAGGTGTGCGCGGCTGTCGAACGCATCGTGGCGCCAGACGGGGCGCGGCTGGAAGTGCGGGTGGGCGCAGCCACGGGGATGGTGGTGGTGGGGGACATCGTGGGAGAACTGGGGGAGGTCGGAATCACCGGCCAGGTTCCCAATCTCGCGGCTCGCGTGCTGTCCGTGACGCCGCCTGGGCAGGTGGCGATTGCCGATTCGACCCGGCGCCTGATCGGCTCCCGGTTCGAACTGGAGGACCTGGGCGACCATGCACTCCGCGGTATCGCGGGCGAGACCCGGCTGTGGCGTGTCCTCCACGAACGCGCCGTTGCCACGCGATTCGAAGCGATGCGCACACCCGGTCTCCCCCTGTTCGGTCGGGAAGCCGAGCTGGCCGCGCTGAACGAGCGATGGTACCGTGCACTGGACGGTCACGGTCAGGTGGTCGTGCTGTACGGGGATGCGGGCATCGGCAAGTCCACCGTGCTCAGGCATTTCGAACAGGGGCTGCTGGAAAGTGGTGCATCCCGATCCCGGGTGCACCTGCAATGCACCGAGCGGCATGCAAACACCCCGATGCACCCCCTGGTGGTCAACCTGAGGCGTTCTGCCGGCATCGAGCCAGACGATCCGGCGGAGTTGAAGCTCGCGAAGATCGCGGAAATCCTGCCGGTGGCCGGGAGCGCGCAGTCTGTTCCGCTGGTGGCCAGGCTGCTGTCCGTCCCCATGGAGCCGCGGCCGCCCGTGCTGCAGCTGCCGGCTGCACGGCAGAAGGCGCTCACCCTGGAGCTGATGGCGGAGAGGATCGTCGCGCTCTCCGCGGACAGGCCGATGCTGCTGATCGTGGAGGACGCGCACTGGATCGATCCCAGCTCCGCGGAGCTCGCCGAGCGGCTGGTCGACCTGTTCGCCCAGCGAAGGGTCCTGGTGATCATCGCCGCCCGCCCCGAGTACAAGCCGCCCTGGCTGGATCGACCCCACGTCGCCAGCCTGAGCCTGGAGCCGCTGTGCACACCGCTCATCCGCCGGGTGATCGAATCCACCGCCGGCGTCGGCGCCTTGCCGGAGGGGCTGGTCGATCAGATCGCGACCCGGGCCGGCGGCGTGCCGCTGTTTGCCGAGGAGCTGACCAAGGCGGTGATCGAATCTGCAAGCCAGGCTACCGCGGGCGCCTGGTCGGGGCCTGCCCCGTCGCTCAAGGACGTACCGTCCACGCTGCAGGACGGCCTGATGTCGCGCCTCGATCGCCTGGGACCGGGGAAGGAACTGGCGCAGGCGGGCGCCGCCATCGGCAACCGGTTTTCCGTGGACCTGCTCGCCGCGGCGACGGGGCTGGACCGGTCCCGGGCGATCGGGACCTTGCGCAGCCTGGTCGATGCCGGAATGCTCGCCCCCGACCCGGAGACGGGCGATTACCTCTGGTGTCACGCCCTGGTCCAGGACGCCGCCTACGACAGCCTGCTGCGGCCGGGTCGCAAGTCGCTGCATGCGTCCATTGCGCGAGCCATGGAAACGACGATGCCGCATCTTGCGGAGACCGAACCCGAGACGCTCGCACATCACTGGGGGCTCACGGCCCAGGAAGGGCGGGCCGTCCCCTACGGTCTCAAGGCCGGGCAAATCGCGCTGTCGCGTTCGGCCAACGTCGAAGCCATCCGCCACCTGAGCAAGGCCGCCTCGCTGCTGCCGCAGGTCGAGGAGGAACGGCAACGCCGGACCTACGATTTCGGCCTCCACCTGGCCATGGGCCAGGCCTGCTATGTCGTCCGGGGGCCGGCGGCAACGGAAACGGCCGCAGCCTATTCCCGCGCGCAGACGCTGGTGGACCACTTCGACGACATCGAGCAGCGGTGCACCGTCCTGTACGGCATTTTCTCCAGCTACCACTTCGCCGCGCGATTCGACCTGGCAGCAGAGCCGGCCGCGCGCGTGCTCGAACTGGCGCGGCAGCATGAAAACCCGGAACACCTGTGCCAGGCCCACCGCATGGCCGGCTACATGCACTTCTTCAAGGGAGAATGCCGGGAGGCCCGGCAGCAGTTCACCGAGCTGGTCCGCCACTACCGGCCGGAAAAGCACCGCCCGCTCGCGGCCCGCTATGGCGCCGACTGCCGCGTCGCGTCGCTCGCGTTCCAGACCCTGATCCTGGGTGTCAGCGGGGAAGTCGAATTGGCGCTGCGCACCGCGAGCGAGAACATCGCGCATGCGCGGGAGCTGGGCCATCCGGCAAGCCAGGGATGGCTGTACGCGTCCCTTGGCTACCTCCATTTCTGGCTCCGCCAGCCGCTGGAAGCCCTTGCCATCACCGAGGAGGGCGTGCGGTTCTGCCAGGAACACCATATCGGCAGCTGGGAGCTGCATTGCAGGGCGTTCAATGCCTGGGCGCGATGCACCCGGTCGGATGCCGCCGCGTGCGCGGAGGAACTGCACCAGATCATGAACGCCGTGCCCGCCGGGACCCTGCTGGGCCTTCCGCTCCTGCGCGCCCTGCTGGCCGAGGTCCTGCTGACCGCGGTGCGGCCCGGGGAGGCGCTTGCGCAAGCCCTCCAGGGCATCGAAGAAATGACGGCGACCGGCCAGAACTTCTTTGCACCATCACTGCACCAGGTGCGCGCGCAGTGCCTGCTCCAGCTATCGGTGATCCAGGATGACGAGCTGCTGCGCGGGCAGGCCATCGCGGCATTCGGCGAGGCCGTTCATGCCGCCGGGCGGATGGGGGCTCACCTGCTCGGCCTGCGCGCCGCCCTGGACCTGCTCGCGCTGGCCAAGGACGCGGAGACCCATGCGCGCGAGCTCAAGCGGGTGATGCAGCTGGCGGCATGCTGTGGCGACCAGGTGCCGCTACCGGAACTGGTGCGGGCACGCCAGTGGATGGGGCCCGCGCCGGGACTGGTCGTCGCGCTCAGTTCGTGACGATCGGCTGTTTGATCACGCGCGCGATCACGCCCAGCCGCGGGCTGTCCAGGTGATGCAACTCCTCGCTGCGCATGCGGCGCTTCTCGTCGAGAATCCAGGACGAGGCCGGTTCGCCGGCCTGGGTAAAGATCAGGTCGGTATCCAGGTGCAGGAAGCGGCTGAGGTTGAGGCCCACGGTGCCGTCCACTTCCTGCATCTCGCGCGCGCCCAGCACCGCGTCGTTGAGCGTGAACTTGTCGCCCGCGCGCAGGTGCAGGCGCGGGCCGCCGGTGGACGGCGGGTTGTCCTGGGTCCAGGCGATGCGGATCAGCGGCCGGAACTGCGAGCTGCCGCGCAGCCGGTTCCAGTGGTCGGCCAGGGCAAAGTCCTTTTCCGGCAGGAGCGTGATGCCGGCGCTGGCCAGGCGCGCGGCGTCGTCCAGTTCGATGGCCGCGTCCAGCCTGGGGCTGGCCGGCGGCTGACCCTGTTCTTCGGCGCTGCCCAGGAAGCGGAAGACGATGAGGTCCACGCGCCAGGTGTCGGCCTGCGCGGGCAGCGCCAGCAACAGCGCCAGCAGCGCGAGCGCGGCTCGCAGGAAAGCAGCGGGTGGGCTGGACATGGGGCGGGATCTCACGGGGCCGGGGGACGGAGCGTTTCCAGCAGCTTGAGCAGGCGCTCGGCGCGCGTCTCGGGCGGGTCGAGCACGGCATTGAGGTGCAGGCGCTTCTGGCCTTCGAGCTTGTACACCTTGGGCTGCGCCTGGATGAGCCGGATCAGCTTGGCCGTCTCCAGCCGCGGCTCGGGGCCGAAGTCGAGAACGGCGCTGCGGCTGCCGGCGCGGATCTTGGTCATGCCCAGCCGTTCGCCGGCAATGCGGACCTGCGCGGCTTCCATCAGGCGCTCGGCCTGCGGCGGCAGCAGGCCGAAGCGGTCGATCATTTCCACCTTGAGTTCGTCCAGGGCCTCGGCGGTGGCGGCCTCGGAGGCGCGCTTGTACAGCACCAGGCGCATGTGCACGTCCGGCACGAAGCTGTCCGGGATGAGCGCGGACACGCCCAGGTCCACCTCGCAGGCCGCAACGCCGAACGGGCGGTCGTCGATCTTGCCGCGCTGGATGGCCTTGACCGCGCGCGCCAGCAGCTCGGCGTACATCGTGAAGCCGACTTCCTCGATCTGGCCGGACTGGTCGTCGCCCAGCAGTTCGCCGGCGCCGCGGATCTCCAGGTCGTGCGTGGCCAGAGCGAAGCCCGAGCCCAGGTCGCCGAGCGTTTCGATGGCGTCCAGGCGCTTCTGCGCGTCGGCGCTCAGGGCGCGCTTGGACGGCACGAACAGGTAGGCGAAGGCGCGGTGGTGCGAGCGGCCCACGCGCCCGCGCAGCTGGTGCAGCTGGGCCAGGCCGAGCCGGTCGGCGCGGTCGATCAGGATGGTGTTGGCCGTGGGCACGTCGATGCCCGATTCGATGATGGTGCTGCACACCAGGATGTCGAAGCGCTGGTGGTAGAAGTCGAGCATCACCTGTTCCAGCTCGCGCTCGCGCATCTGGCCGTGGGCGAAGCGCACGCGGCCCTCGGGCACCATCTCCTGCACGTCGCGGGTGAACTTTTCCATGTCCGCCACTTCGTTGTGCAGGAAGTACACCTGCCCGCCGCGGCGCAGTTCGCGCTGGCAGGCTTCGATCACCAGGTTGCGGTCCCACTCGGCCACGAAGGTCTTGATGGCGATGCGCGAGGCCGGCGGCGTGGCGATGATGCTCATGTCGCGCAGGCCCGACAGGCTCATGTTGAGCGTGCGCGGAATGGGCGTGGCGGTGAGGGTGAGCATGTCCACCTCTGCGCGCAGGTTCTTGAGCCGCTCCTTGTGGCGCACGCCGAAGCGGTGCTCCTCGTCGACGACCACCAGGCCCAGGTTCTTGAACCTGACGTCCGGCTGCAGCAGCCGGTGCGTGCCGATGATGATGTCGAGCTTGCCCTCCTCCAGCTCCTTGAGCGACACGGCCTGCTCCTTGGCCGTGCGCATGCGCGACATGGCGCTGATGCGGATGGGCCAGTCGGCCAGGCGATCGCGGAAATTCTTCTCGTGCTGCTGCGCCAGCAGGGTGGTGGGCGCGAGCAGGCACACCTGCCGCCCGGCCCGCGCCACGGCAAAGCACGCGCGCAGCGCCACCTCGGTCTTGCCGAAGCCGACGTCGCCGCAGACCACGCGGTCCATGGGCTTTTCGTGCGACAGGTCGGCCAGCACGGCGTCGATGGCCTTCTGCTGGTCGGCGGTGGTGGTGAAGGGAAAGCCTTCGCAGAACAGCTGGTAGTCGGCCTCGTCGATGTCGATCTGCAGGCCCTGCCTGGCCGCGCGCCGCGCCTGGATCTGGAGCAGCTCTGCGGCCACGTCGTTGGCCTTGTCGCGCGCCTTGGCCTGCGCCTTGCCCCAGCGGTCGGAGCCCAGGCTGTGCAGCGGTGCGGCCTGCTCCTCGCTGCCGGTGTAGCGGTGGATGAGCTGGAGCGAGCCGACCGGCACGTAGAGCTTGTCGGGCTGGTCGCTGCCGCCGCGCGGCGCGTATTCCAGCACCAGGTACTCGGCCTCCTGCCCGCCGGCGTCCAGGCGCATCAGCCCGCGGTAGCGGCCCACGCCGTGCTGCACGTGCACCACCGGCGCGCCGATGACCAGCGAGGACAGGTCGCGCAGGATGGTTTCGGGGTCGCGGATCTTGGTGCGGCGGCGCGTCTCCACCGGCGCGCGCTGCCCGAACACCTGCGGCTCGGCCACGATGGACAGGCCGATGTCTTCCAGCACCAGCCCTTCCTGCAAGGGCCCCAGGGTGATGCCGTAGCGGTTCTTGTCTGCCACGAAGCCGGCCCAGGTCTCGTGGTGGCGCGGCAGGATGCCGAGCGGCTTGAGCCAGGCCAGCAGCGCCTCGCGGCGGCCGGCGGATTCGGCGATGAACAGCACGCGGTGGGCGGTGGCGGCCAGGTGCGTGCGCACGGTCTCGGCGCCGCTGGCGAGCGGCAGCGCGCGGGCGTTCGGCGTGGGCGCGGTGTCGGCCTGCCACTGCGGAAAGGCGCCCAGCGCGTCGAGCGCGGCGGCCGGGTCGCAGAACAGGTCGCCCGGGCGCATCAGCGGGCGCTCGATGTCGCCGCGCAGGCGCTCGAAGCGGTCCTGGATCTGCGCCCAGTCCGCGGCGAGCGCGCTGCCCAGGTCGGCCAGCGGCAGCACGCGGGTGGCGGCGGGCAGGTAGTCGGTGAGGCGCGCGGTCTCGGCGAAGAACAGCGGCAGCCAGCCTTCGATGCCGGCCGGCATGAAGCCGCGGCTGACCTCGGCGTAGATGCGCGAGCGCGCCGGGTCGCCGGGAAAGTATTCGCGGTAGCGGCGGCGGAAGGTGTCGATGCCGGCGCGGTCGGTGGGGAACTCGCGCGCCGGCAGCAGGCGCACCGAGTCCACCTTGTCGATGGAGCGCTGCGTCTCCGGGTCGAAGGTGCGGATGGACTCGATCTCGTCATCGAACAGGTCGAGCCGGTAGGCCGCGGCGGAGCCCATGGGAAACAGGTCGATGAGCGCGCCGCGCACGGCGAATTCGCCCTGGGTCTGCACCTCGCCGGTCGCGGCGTAGCCGGCGGCCATCAGCCGCTCGCGGAAGGCCAGCGGCTCCAGCTTCTGCCCGAGCCTGAGCACCAGCGAGCGCGCGTCCAGGAAGTTGCGCGGCGGCAGGCGCTGGATGAGCGCGTCGGCCGTCACCAGCACGATGCCCTTGCCCAGGCCGGGCAGGGCGTTGAGCGCGGCCATGCGGTCCGACAACAGCTCCTGGTGCGGCGAGAACGGGTCGTACGGCAGGGTTTCGGAGTCGGGCAGGTGCAGTACCGGCAGGCGGCCCGAGGCAAAGAAGCGTAGCGCGGCTTCAAGCCGGTAGGCCTGCTGTTCGTTGCCGGCAATGGCCAGCACGGGCGCGGCCTGGGCCAGCGCCGTTTCCACCGCGCGCAGGGCCAGCACGGCCTCGGGCACGCTGCCGGTGGCTGGGGGAAGGGCTGGGGCGGGGTTATCGGACATCGCGCACGGAATGGAGGGGCGCGAACGCCGGGTCGCGGGCCTTCACTTGACCAGCTGGTTGAGGTCGAAGATCGGCAGCAGGATGGCCAGCACGATCAGCATTACCACGCCGCCCATGACCAGGATCAGGATCGGCTCGAACAGGCCCATGAGGACCGCGACCATGGTTTCCACCTCGCGCTCCTGGTTGTCGGCGGCGCGGTCCAGCATCTGGTCCAGCCGGCCGGAGGACTCGCCGCTGGCGATCAGGTGGATGGAGATGGGCGGGAACAGGCGCGAGTCGCCCAGCGAGCGGGCCAGCGGCGCGCCTTCGCGCACCTTGGTGGTGGCCGCGTCGATGGCGTCGCGCATGGGCTCGTTGGTGACCACCTGGGTGCCGATGCGCATGGCATCCAGGATCGGCACGCCGCTGCCGAACAGGATGCCGAGCGTGCGCGTGAAGCGGCCGGTGTTGGCGCCGCGGGTGAGCCGCCCGACCATCGGCAGGCGCAGCTGCAGGTGGTGCACGCGGCGGCGGAAGTCCACGCTGCGCATCATGCGGCTGAAGATGAAGCCGCCGGTGACCAGGGCCAGCAGCAGGTAGGGGCCGTAGTCGCGCAAAAAATCGCTGAGCGCGATCATGCCCTTGGTCAGCGGCGGCAGTTCCTGCTTGATGTCGCTGTACACGCCCACCACCTGCGGCACCACGTAGGTCAGCAGCAGGATAACCACGCCGACGGCCACCACGGTGAGGATGGCCGGGTACACCGCCGCCAGCATCACCTTCTGCTGCATGGCCTGGCGACGCTCCACGTAATCGGCCAGGCGCTCCAGGATCAGGTCGAGCTTGCCCGACTGCTCACCGGCTTCCACGGTGGCGCGGAACAGGGCGGGGAAGGCGTTGGGGAACTGGTTCAGCGCCTGCGCCACGGTGGAGCCTTCCAGCACCGACGAGCGCACGCCCAGGGCGATGCGCTTCACCCGCTTGGACTCGCTCTGCTGCGAGACGGCGGTGAGCGCCTCGTCCAGCGGCAGGCCAGAGCGCACCAGGGTGGCGAGCTGGCGCGTGAACAGGGTGAGCTCGGTGGTGCTGATGCTGCCGCCGCTGCGCCCGAACAGCGGCCGCTGGGTGGCAGATTTTTCCTGCACCTCGCGCACGTCCAGCGGCACCAGGCCGCGGTCGCGCAGCAGGCCGCGCGCGTGGCGCGCCGTATCGCCCTCGATCAGCCCGCGTTCCTGACTGCCGCCGGCATTGAGCGCGGTGTATTCGAAGGCGGCCATCAGCGGGAGGGGGGAGGGGGGAGGCGGGAGGCGGAACGGAGGACGCGAGAGGCGAGAGGTGGGAGGCGGGAGGCGAAAAGGCGGCGGATGGCGGGCGCGGGTGAACGGGGCCATTCGCCGCGCCGTTTACGCCTCCCGCCTCCCGCTTCCCGCCTCACCGCCTCACTCCTCGATCGTCACGCGCAGCACTTCGCGCAGCGTGGTCTCGCCGGCGAGCACCTTGTTGCGCCCGGCCTGGACGATGCCCGGGCCGCGGGTGCGGGCGTAGGCTTCCAGCACCTGCTCGCTGGCGCCGTCGTGGATCATGGTCTCGATCTGGCGATCGATGTCGATGATCTCCTGGATGCCGCTGCGGCCCAGAAAGCCGGTGTGCCGGCACAGGGGACAGCCCACGGCCTTGAACAGCTGCACGTGGCCGTGCCGCTCGGGCGCAAGGCCCAGCTGCTCGATCTCGGCGATGCCGGGCTCATAGGGCTGCTTGCAGTGCGAGCACAGCGTGCGCACCAAGCGCTGCGCCATCAGGCCCACCAGCGAGGACGAGAGCTGGTAGGGCTCCACGCCGATGTCGCGCAGGCGCGTGATGGCGCCCACGGCGGTGTTGGTGTGCAGGGTGGATAGCACCAGGTGCCCGGTCTGCGAGGCCTGCACCGCGATCTCGGCGGTATCCAGGTCGCGGATTTCGCCCACCATCACCACGTCCGGGTCCTGGCGCAGGATGGCGCGCAGGCCGCGGGCGAAGGTCATCTCCACCTTGGTGTTGACCTGGGTCTGGCCGACGCCGTCGATGTAGTACTCGATGGGGTCTTCCACCGTCATGATGTTGCGGCTGCGATCGTTGAGCACCGACAGCGCCGAGTACAGCGTGGTGGTCTTGCCCGAACCGGTGGGGCCGGTCACCAGCAGGATGCCGTAGGGCCGGAAGATGATGCGCTTGAGCACCTCGATCTGCGCCGGATCCAGGCCCAGCTGTTCCAGGTCCAGACGGTCCGCCTGCTTGTCCAGGATGCGCATCACCACGCGTTCGTGGCTCTGGCCAGTGGGAATGGTGCTGACGCGCACGTCCACCTTGCGGCCGCCGAAGGCGCGCGAGATGCGCCCGTCCTGCGGCAGGCGCTTCTCGGCGATGTCGAGCTTGGCCATGACCTTGATGCGCGACACCAGCCGCGGCGCCAGCGCACGCGGCGGCTGCATGACCTCGCGCAGCACGCCGTCCACGCGGAAGCGGATCTGCAGGCGCGTCTCGAAGCTTTCGATGTGGATGTCGGAGGCGTTTTCCTTGATCGCCTCCACCAGCAGCCCGTTGATGAACTTGATGACCGGGGCGTCGTCGCTGGATTCGAGCAGGTCCTGGTTGTCCTGCAGGGCCAGGGCCAGGGCGTCGAGGTCGGCGTCGTCGGCATCCAGGCCGTCCATTAGGCTGGAGGCGGCGCCGGTCTGGCCCTCGTAGGTGCGCGAGAGCAGCGCGTCGAACTCGTCGGCGTCCACGCGGTGCAGGCGCACCGGACGGCCCAGGAAGCGCCGCGCCTCCTGCAGCGACTCGATGCTCGTGCCCGGCCGGGCCATGAGGATCACGTGGTCGCCGCGGTCCTCCGTCACCACCAGGCCATGCCGCTTGGCGAACGCAAACGGCGGACGCCGCAGGGGTTGCACGCTCGACACGCCGGATCAGTTCGCAGGTGCCGGCGCGTTGGCGGCGGGGGCTTCCTCGGCCGGAAGCGGCACGGGGTCCGTCGCCGGTGCGGGTTCGGCGGCCGGGCCGGCCTCTCCGGGAGGAGCGGACGGAGGCTGGGCGGGCGCGGGCGTGGACGAGGAATTCTTGGCCGCGTCCTCCCTCGCCTGGTCGGCCCGGGCCGCGGCGCGAACCTCCGCGCCCCGTGCGGCGTAGGCATCGTAGGGTTCGAGCAGGATGCGTTCGCCCCCGATCAGGGGCACCGCGCCGCCGGCGCCGGTGGCGCGCTGCAGGTCGCGCAGGGAGTCGTACTTCAGGCGCGAGTAGTAGTCGCCTTCCGCCTGCTTGCGCAGGATGGCGGGCTTGATGAACACCATCAGGTTGCGCTTGGACTTGCTGACCGAGCGGAACTTGAACAGCGAGCCGATCAGCGGGATGTCGCTGAGGAAGGGCACGCCGCGCTGCGTGTCGTTGAGGTTGTCATCGATCAGGCCGCCGAGCACCAGCACCTGGCCGTCCTCCACGCTCACGGTATTGGTGAGCGTGCGCTTGTTGGTGACCAGGTCGACCGCACCGCCGGTGGAGCCCGCCACCAGACTGGACACTTCCAGCTTGAGCTTGAGCTTGATGTTGTTGCCTTCGTTGATCTGCGGCGTGATGCCCAGGGTCAGGCCCACGTCCTTGCGTTCGATGGTCTGGAACGGGTTCAGCGATGACCCGTTGCTGCCGGCCCCGGTGTTGCTGAACGAACCGGTGAGGAAGGGCACTTCCTGGCCGACGGAGATTTCGGCCTCCTCGTTGTCCAGCGTCACCAGCGTGGGCGTGGAGAGCACGTTGGAGTCGCCGTCGCCCTTGATCGCCTTGAGCAGCAGGGCGAAGCTGGTGCCGTTCTCGCGGATGCGGCCGCCGGCGAGGTTGATGCCATTTCCCAGAAGCCCCAGCGGCGACAGGTTGGAATTGGAGGTGTCGTCGGAGTTGGAACTGCCAAGCGAGCCCAGGCCCTGGATGGCGGTGAGCGTGGCGGGGTCCAGGATGCTCGCCGCCGCAATGCGCTCGCCGTTGAAGATGGCCCAGTCCACGCCCAGGGAGCTGGACTTGCTGGCACTCACCTCGGCGATGATGCCTTCCACCAGCACCTGTGCGCGGCGGATGTCCAGCTGGGCCACGACGTCGCGAATCTGCCGCATGGCCTTCGGCGGCGCGGTGATGATCAGCGCGTTGGTGTCCTTGTCGGCCAGGACGCGGCTCTCCGCATTGCCGCCACCGCCGCCACCCGACCCGCCCGGCGCAGCGTTGGGCGTTCCTCCGCCCTGGTTCGCCTCGGCCTTGGTGGCCTGCTGGGCGTAGCCTTCCAGGATGGGCGCCAGGTTTTCCGCGCTGGCGTAGCGCAGGTACACCACCTGGGTGGCGCCGTCTTCGCCGACGGAAATGTCGAGCTGCGAAATGATGCCGATCAGCTTCTGGCGCTCCGAGCGATCACCGGCGATCAGCACCGAGTTGGAGCGCTCGTCGGCAATCACGGCGCCCGGTTTCTGGGTGGGGTCCTGGGCCTGCTGCTTGTCGCCCTGGCTGAGCGAGGTGAGCACCCGGACGATTTCCGACGCCGAGGCATGCTTGAGATGCACGATCTCAATCCCGCGGTCCCCCGACTGGTCGATCTGCCGGATCAGGTTTTCCAGCCGCTGCACGTTGGCCGCGCGGTCGGAGATGATGAGCATGTTGCTCGGTGCATACGCCGCAAGATGCCCCCACTGCGGCACCAGCGGGCGAAGGATCGGCACCAGCTGCGCGGCGGACACGTTCTGGATGACGTAGACGTGCGTCACCACCTCGTCGATGGGCAGGTCAGCGCCGTCCGAACTGGCGGTGCCGCCGTCCTGGCGCGCGTTGGTTTCGGGGACGATCTTGGTGGTCGAGCCCGAGGGAATGGCCGCGAAACCCTGCACCTGCAGCACGGCGAGGAAGGTTTCGTAGAGCCCTTCGGAATCCATCGGGCTGCTGGAAATCACCGTGACCTTGCCCTTCACGCGCGGATCGACGATGAAGTTCCTGCCCGTGACCTCGCTCACCGTCTGGATCAGCGTACCGATGTCCGCGTCCTTGAGGTTGAGCGTGACTTCCGCGCGCGCCACGTGCGTCAGCAGGGCGCCGGCCAGGGCCGCGGCGATCAGTCCTCGATGCAGTATTTTCATGCGCTTACTGGAAGTTGACGTTGATCGTCTGTTGTTCCCCGCCACGTTCGACGACCACCGTCAGAGCGCCGGCCGAGCTGAGCTGGCTCAACATCTGCAAGGCCGTGCTGGGGTCATTCAATTGTATGCCATTGACCTGCGTGACCAGGTCGCCAGGACGCAGGCCCGCCGCGGTGAAGGCGGAGCGGTCGCGACCCGGATACACGCGGTAGCCCCGCATCTGACCGCCCGACGAGGCCGGTTGCGCACGGATGAAGTCCGCGGCGCGGCTCGGGTCCGCCAGGAGCTCCGCGCGGACGGCGCTGAGCATGGTGGCCGTGGTATCGACGACCGGCTCGCTGTCCTCCTCGCTGCCATCGTCGCCGGACTGGATGTTCCTGCGCGGGGCGTTCTTGTCCAGGCGCAGCGTCTCGAAACGGCCGGCGCGCGTCAGGATGACCCGGTCCGGAAAAATCGAATGCAGGCTGGTGTTGCGTTCGATGTCGTCACCCACGGCATAGGTCTTCTCCTCGCCGCTCGATGAGGCGATGAGCGCACGCGAACCGCGCTCTGCCGTCTCCGACAGGATGCCCATCAGCGTGAGGTTGAGCTGGGTGTCCGGTGCGGCCTCGAGCTCGGTCAGGGCCGGCGTCGCCGGTGCTTCGTACTGGCCGAACAGGTGGGCCGAGGCGATCAGTTCCACGTTCGGTCCCGCTTTTGCCGCACTCATGCCGTTTGCAGAGACGGGCGGGGGCGCCCAGCCGCTGCCCTCGGGCAAGGGGAACAGCTGCCACACGAGCAGGGCGGCGGCGTGGGCTACGAGCACGGTGAGCACGATTTCTGCCACGGTGGGCAGCAATCGCCCGTAGCGGTCGCTGATCCGCAGCAGGCCGGAAGTGAAGGGCAGGGGGGAGGCAGGCATACGGAATGATAGCCTGCGCTGCATTGCGGAACGGGCAGATTCCGGTTCGTCATGAGCACGGATGCCGGCCCGGTTGGGCACCCTGCGCGCGGGGATGGATAATGCGTGCCACGTGCGCCCCCCGGCTTTGGGCGCCCAACCCATCATTCTGGAAACTGCACTGCCATGCGATCACTTGCACCGCTTTGCCTGGCCCTTGCCGCTGGCCTGCTGGGCGCCTGCGCCAAGCCCGCCTGGCTCAGGATGCCGGACGTTTCTGCGCCCGATTTTTCGTCCTGGTTCGGCGGCGAGAACGCGATCCTGGTGGAGGAGGTGGTGCGTGCCAACGTATGCAACACGGCCGACAGCGAATCCGAAGTCAGCGTTCTGCCAGACCTGGTGGCCTTGAAAGCCTGGGCCTCGGGACGGGGTGTGGACCTCAAGACGGTGAACAACGAGCCCTTGCCGGAAGGCCAGCCGTTCGCCGTGGTCGAGCTGGGCCAGCGCCCGCATGGGGGCTACAGCCTGGCCGTCAGCCGGCAGGCCGGCCTGCGGGACGAGGTGCTGGTGCTGAAGGCCACCATCTTCGAGCCGCAGCACGGGCGCTGGGCTTCGGACGAGCCCATCAGCCCCTGCGTCGTCGTCAGCCTGCCGCTGCGCGAGTATCGCGTGGTGCGCCTGGTGGACCAGACCGGTCGCGTGCGGACGGCCACCGAGGGCCGGGGTTCGTGACCAGCATTTCCCGACTGATGGCGGTCGCCCTGCTCGGGATTCCCCTGGGGGTGCTGGCATCGTCGCCAAGCGAGACGGTCGATGCATTCCACAAGGCGTTGCGAACCAATCACCCGGACCAGGCCATTGCGACCCTGACCGAGGATGCCATCATCCTCGAGCAGGGGTTTGCGGAGTCTTCGCGCACCGAGTGGGTCGAGAAACAGCTGGGCCCTGCAGTTGTCTTCGCGCGCGATTCCAGCCGGCGCATCCTGCGCAGGTCGTCCGGGGAGTCTGGCGACACGAGCTGGGTGATCTCGTCGACCCGCACCACGGTGGACGTCCCCGGCACGGCACTGGTGCTGGAGGGGGCGGAGACCGCGATCCTGCGCCGCGAGAACGGCAACTGGAGGATCATGCACCTCCACTGGTCGGCGCACGATGCCGCCAGTGGAGCGGACCAGGGCGTCAAGCGCTGAGCGCCGGTCCGGGGTTCAGTCGATAATCGATCAGCTTCAACAACAACCGCCGGCCACGACCGGCGCAGAGGGGATACATCACATGCTTCACTGGCTGCCGGCGCCGATCCAGGGCGTCATCATGGGCGTGCTGCTGGCCGTCAATACGGTGTTCTGGGCAACGCCCCTGTACGTGCTGGTGCTGCTCAAGCTGCTGACGCCCGCCGGCTCCGGCGCGCGCGACCTGCTCTCCCGCGGCGCGGCCAAGCTCGCGCAGAACTGGGCCTCCACCAATTCGCAGGTGTCGCGGCTGTTGCAGCGCATCGACTGGGACATCCGCATCAGCGCCGACCTGGACCCGCGCGGGCAGTACCTGGTGTGCTCCAACCACCAGACCTGGAATGACATCTTCGTGCTGATGCGCGCCTTCGGCCGGCGTGCGCCGTTCTTCAAGTTCTTCATCAAGCAGCAGCTGATCTGGGTGCCGGTGCTGGGCCTGGCGTGGTGGGGGCTGGATTACCCGTTCATGAAGCGCTCGACGCCGGACCAGATCAAGAAGAACCCTGCGCTAAAGGGCAAGGACCTGGAGACCACGCGCAAGGCCTGCGAGAAATTCCGCAACCAGCCGGTGCTCATCCTCAATTTCCTGGAAGGCACGCGCTTCACCCGGACCAAGCAGGTCAACCAGAAGGCGCCCTATCGGCACCTGCTGCGGCCCAAGGCCGGCGGGCTGGCGTTTGCCATGGAGGCCATGGGCGACAAGCTGCATTCCATGATCGACGTCACCATCGTCTACCCCGATGGATCGGTGGGGTTCTGGGAGTTCCTCTGCGGCCGCATGCGCCGCGTCATCGTGGACATCCGCCCGCTGCACGTCCCCGAGGGCATGATGGAAGCGCTGTTGCGCGGCGATTACGAGGTCAGCTCCGACTTCCGCAAGCGCTTCCAGTTCTGGATCGGCGACCTGTGGAAGGAAAAGGACCTGCGCATGGCCGGGATGCTGGGCCTTTCGAGCTGAGCGTGGTCGGGGCAATCACCTTCGCGCCTTCCGGGGCCGGGGCGGCGCTGCGATACAATTGCCGCTCGCGCAAAGCTGGCTTGCAGGCCGTACAGGACCGATATCGCGGCGCGACAACGAGTAGTTCCCACCATCCCTTGAGGAGTCCGCAGTGACCCAGCAGAAAGCGACGAACGTTCATTGGCACGAGGGCGAGGTGACGCGCGCCGAGCGCGGGCAACTGCTGGGCCAGAAGGGCGCCACGCTGTGGTTCACCGGCCTGTCCGGTTCCGGCAAGAGCACCATCGCGGTGGCGCTGGAGAAGGAACTGCACCGCCAGGGCCGGCTGGTGTTCCGGCTGGACGGCGACAACATCCGCATGGGCATCAACAAGAACCTGGGCTTCAGCGCCGAGGACCGCACGGAGAACATCCGGCGGATCGGCGAGGTGGCCAAGCTGTTCGTGGACGCCGGCGTGATTACGCTGAGCAGCTTCATCAGCCCGTACCGGGCCGACCGCGAGATCGTGCGCAAGCTGCACGAGGCCGCCGGCATGGACTTCATCGAGGTCTACGCCGAGGTTCCGCTGGAAGAGGCGGAACGGCGCGACCCCAAGGGCCTGTACAAGAAGGCGCGCGCGGGTGAAATCAAGAATTTCACCGGCATCAGCGACCCCTACGAGGCGCCTGAAAAACCCGAACTGCTGCTGCACACGCACCAGATGACCCTTGAGCAGGAAGTGCAGGCGCTGATCCGGCTGCTGACTGCGCGCGGCATCCTTCCCGCCTGATTGCCCAGGAGACCTCATTCCATGATCAAGCCGCATGGCTCTGACCAGCTGAACCCGCTGTACGTTGCCGACGCCATCCAGCGCGCCGCGCTCGCCGCCGAGGCCGAGAAGCTGCCGTCGCTGCTGCTCAATTCGGCCGCCGCCGCCAACGCGGTGATGCTCGGCGCCGGCTACTTCAACCCGCTGACCGGTTACATGAACCTGGCCGACGCGCTGAGCGTGGCGGGCACTTTGAAGACCACCAGCGGCCTGTTCTGGCCGGTGCCCATCCTGAACCTGACGAAGGACGCCGGCGTGAAGGCGGGCACTCGCATCGCGCTGCGCGACCCCAATGTCGACGGCCATCCGGTGTTGGCGGTGATGGACGTGAAGGCCGTGGAAGCGGTGAGCGACGAGCAGATCAAGCTCATGGCGGAGAAGATCTTCGGCACGCTCGACCCCAAGCATCCGGGCGTGGCGACGTTCACCGGCCTGGGCAACACGCTGCTGTCGGGCCCCATCCAGGTGCTCAACTACAGCTATTTCAGCACCGAGTTTCCGGACACCTTCCGCACCGCCGTCGAGATTCGCGACGAGATCATCAAGCGCGGCTGGAACAAGGTCGTGGCGTTCCAGACGCGCAACCCCATGCACCGCGCGCACGAAGAACTGTGCCGCATGGCCAAGGAGCGCCTGGGCGCGGACGGCATCGTCATCCACATGCTGCTGGGCAAGCTCAAGGCCGGCGACATCCCGGCCGAGGTGCGCGACGCTTCCATCCGCAAGATGGTGGAGCTGTACTTCGAGCCCAACACGGTGCTGGTCTGCGGCTACGGCTTCGACATGATGTATGCCGGCCCGCGCGAGGCGGTGCTGCACGCGGTCTTCCGCCAGAACATGGGCGCCACGCATCTCATCGTCGGCCGCGACCACGCCGGCGTGGGCAGCTACTACGGGCCGTTCGATGCGCAGACCATCTTCGAGAAGGAGGTGCCCAAGGGCGCATTGCTGATCGAGATCTTCGGCGCCGACAACACCGCCTGGTCCAAGAAGCTCGGCCGAGTGGTGATGATGCGCGAGGCCCCTGGACACACGCCGGAGGATTTCATCAACCTGTCCGGCACCAAGGTGCGCGAAATGCTCGGCCAGGGCCTGGCGCCGCCCCCGGAATTCTCGCGCCCCGAAGTGGCCAAGATCCTGAGCGACTACTACCAGTCGATCGGCGGTTGATGCCGCGCGCGGCGCAGGTTCCGTCGATTGGGCGGCACCCGCGCGCCGCGGCGTCTAAGTGGCGCGCCGCCGGGCCTAATCGGCTTCCGGCGGCATGGCCTCGGGCGGTTCCAGCGGGCCGCGCGCCACCAGGTCGAACAGCGGGCGCACGCGGTTGATCAGCAGGCAGAACAGGTCGGCGGTTTTTTCGGCGTCGTAGATGGCCGAGTGCGCCTCGCGCGCGTCGTAGCCCAGGCCGGCCACTTCCACGGCGCGCGCCAGCACGGTCTGGCCGAGCAGGCTGCCGCCGAGCGTTACCGTATCGAAGCAGGAAAACGGGTGAAACGGGTTGCGCTTGATGCCGGTGCGCCCGACCGCGGCGTTGAGAAAGCCCAGGTCGAAGTGCGCGTTGTGGCCCACCAGCACGGCGCGCGTGCAGCCGTTGTCGGAAATGGCCTGGCGGATGGGCTTGAAGATGTGCCCGAGCGCGTCGGCCTCCTTGCGCGCCAGGCGCAGCGGGTTGTCCACGCGGATGCCGTTCACCTCCATCGAGGCCTTTTCCATGATGGCGCCGGGGAACGGCTCCACGTGGCTGAACACGGTCTGGCGGCGCACCAGGTTGCCGGCCTCGTCCACGCCCAGGATCACGGCGGCGATTTCGAGCAGGGCGTCGGTGCGACTGTTGAAGCCGCCGGTTTCGACATCCACCACGACGGGAAGAAAGCCACGGAATCGGTGACCGACTCGGGGCAGCGGGGGACTCGGAGGGGTGTTCATCGGCGCGGCACTATAGCGGAAGCGTCCCTATAATCCGCGGCCTCACGATCCATTTTTCCGCCCATGAGCAAGCCCCGCAAAGTCGTTCTCGCCTATTCCGGCGGACTCGATACTTCCGTCATCCTCAAGTGGCTGCAGGACACCTACGGCTGCGAGGTGGTCACCTTCACCGCCGACATCGGCCAGGGCGAGGAACTGGACCACGTTCGACCCAAGGCCGAGCAGTTCGGCGTGAAGGAAATCTTCATCGACGACCTGCGCGAGGAATTCGCGCGCGACTTCGTCTTCCCCATGTTCCGCGCCAACGCCATTTATGAAGGCGAGTATCTGCTCGGCACCAGCATCGCGCGGCCGCTGATCGCCAAGCGCCTGGTCGAGATTGCGCGCATGACCGGCGCCGACACCATCAGCCACGGCGCCACCGGCAAGGGTAACGACCAGGTGCGTTTCGAGCTGGGCGCCTACGCGCTGTGGCCGGAGGTGAAGGTGATCGCGCCCTGGCGCGAGTGGGACCTGAACTCGCGCGAAAAACTGCTGGCCTACGCCGAGCAGCACGGCATTCCCATCGCCAAGAAGAAGGGCGGCGGATCGCCGTATTCCATGGACGCCAACGCGCTGCACATTTCCTACGAGGGCGGCGGCCTGGAAGACCCCTGGTGGTGCCCGCCGGATGACATCTGGCGCTGGACCAGGAACCCGGAGGATGCACCCGCCGAGGCGCAGACCATAACGCTGGAATACGAGAAGGGCGACCCGGTGGCGCTGAATGGCGAGCGCCTGTCGCCGTTCAAGCTGCTGGAGAAGCTCAACCTGATTGGCGGCGAGCATGGCATCGGCCGGCTCGACATCGTCGAGAACCGCTACGTGGGCATCAAGTCGCGCGGCTGCTACGAGACGCCCGGCGGCACCATCCTGCTGAAGGCGCACCGGGCCATCGAGAGCCTGTGCCTGGACCGCGAGGTGGCGCACATGAAGGACGAGCTCATGCCGCGCTACGCCAGCCTGATCTACAACGGCTACTGGTGGAGCCCGGAGCGCCGCATGCTCCAGGCCATGATCGACCAGAGCCAGGCGCGCGTGAACGGAGAAGTCCGGCTCAAGCTCTACAAGGGCAACGTCTACAACGCCGGCCGGCGTTCGCCGGACACGCTGTTCGACGCCACGCTGTCCACCTTCGAGGACGATCGCGGCGCCTATAACCAGAAGGATGCCGAGGGCTTCATCCGCCTCAACGGCCTGCGTCTGCGGACGGGCGCCAAGCGCGATCAGCGCTGAGCGTGCTTCAGAACACCGGACCTTGCCAAGCATGACGAATAACATGGACGACAGGTTTCCCATCAAGACCATCCGCGCCAACGGGATGGACTTTGCCTACCTCGAAGCCGGCGAGGGTCCGCTGATCCTGCTGCTGCACGGGTTCCCGGACACCGCCTATGGCTGGCGCGAAATGCTGCCCCGGCTGGCCGACGCGGGCTTTCGCGCCGTCGCCCCGTTTCTGCGCGGCTATGCGCCCACCAGCCTGGCGCCGGACGGGGACTACTCGCTGCCCGCGCTCGCGCGCGACCTGCTGGCCCTGATCGAACACTTCAACGGCGGCGAGCGCGCTTTCGTCGTGGGGCATGACTGGGGCAGCCCGATCACGCAGTTCGCCGCCAACCTGCGGCCGGACCGCTTCAACAAGATCGTGCTGGCGTCGGTGCCGCACCTGCGGCGCTTCCTGCTTTCGCCGACAGCGGCGCAGCTCAAGCGCTCCAGTTACATCTTCAAGTTCCAGCTGCCGTTCTGGGCCGAAAACCGCCTGCCCAGGAACGACTTCGAGTGGATGGTCAACGAGCTGATCCGCGTGTGGTCGCCGGGCTGGAATTTCACCGAGGCGGACCTGCTGCCGGTGAAGGCGAATTTCTCGGACCCGCAGCGGCTGAAGGCGGCGCTCGCGTACTACCGCCGCATTCCGGGGCTGATTGCCAGCCCCGAGCTGGCCAAGACCGCGTTCTCGCAGATCACCGTGCCCACGCGCATGATCTACGGCAGCGAGGACGGCTGCATCGGCCGCGAGATGTTCCAGAAGCAGAACAAGCGCTTCATGAACGGGCTGGACCTGTGCGAAGCCGGCGGCATGGGGCACTTCATCCAGTACGAAAATCCGGCGTGGTTCGCCGACCGCGTGATCGAGTTCTTTGGGAAGCGCTAAGGGCGCGCCGTGCCCGGTTCAGTGATCGGGCAGGGACGCTCCGCAGGCTGCGAATTCGACTTCGAACAGCTTCGGCCAGAGCTTTCCCGTCAGGAGCAGGTGTCCGGACCGGGCGTCGAAGGCAAGCCCGTTCAGGTCGGTTTCGGGAGGCTCGTCTGAGGGCCAATCCAGCCGTTCCCGCAAGGCGGAAAAATCGAACTGGCTCATGACCTGACCCGTTGGAAGATCGATGGCGACGACACGATCGGAGTGCCAGATATTGGCCAGAACTTCGTTCCCAACCTGCTCCAGCTCATTCAGGAATGCCACCGGCTCTCCGCTTTCCTTGACCTTCACGCGACCCTTTTCTTCCAGCGTTGCCGGGTCAAGAAATCGGAGCCACGGAGTGCCATCGCTCAGAATCAGGCGCTCTTCATCACCTACGCTGGCGGTCGTCAGTCCCCAGCCTTCGCCAAAGTAGGCCAGGGAATTGACCAGGCGAAGGTCGAGGTCGTAGACGAACGCCGTCTGTTCCCGCCAGGTCACCTGGACTAGGCGATCGCCGGCAAGCGCCAGGCCCTCGGAAAAAATTTCGACGGGCAAGGTGCGTGATTTAAGTGCGCGGCCGCTCGCGAGGTCGATCTCGTGAATCGCTGATCGCCCGTACAAGCCGACGCTTTCGAACATCCGCCCTCGCGTGATGAGCAGGCCCTGGGTGAAATGCGTGGGATCGTGCGGGTATTCCTTCACCACTTGCCATGGACGCTCGCAGGTTCCGCCCGCAAACGGGAACAGCGCGTTCGCGCGATCAAACGCAGCAATGCAGAGCGTCAGGAACGCGATGCAAGTGCATGTCACCAGATTGACTTTTCTCGGCAAGTGCCTAAAGTCCGGCTGGTGAAAACGATCGTTGATTGATGACGAACTTCATGGGGCTGTTCAACAGTTTCAAGTGGAGGATAGGGAAATGGCGGTGAAGTCCAAAGCAAAAAAAGTAGCGGTCAAGAAGGCTGCGTCCAAGGCACCTGCAAAGAAGGCGGCGAAGGTTGCCAAGAAAGCAGCGGCGAAAGTGGTCACCAAGGCAACGAAGGCGAGCAAGAAGGTAGTCGCGAAGAAGGCGCCTGCCAAGAAGGCAGCTGTCAATGCCAAGTCCAAGGCAACGGCAGCGGTCAAGAAGTCGGTAGGCAAAGCCAAGAAGGCCGTCGGCAGCGCGAAGAAGAGCGCGACGAAGGCGGTCGTGGATGCCAAGAAGAGCGCAAAGAAAACCGTAAGTGATGCCAAGAAAACGGTGAAGAAGGTCAAGGCGACTGCCACGGCCAATGTGCAAAAGCTCGTCAAGAAAGCTAAGAAGGCGGCCAAGCAGGTGGTTGATGCCTTGCCGACATCGTCGGCAAATGGTGCCGAGCCGTCGAGTTCCGAGGCAACGCCTTCTTCGGGTAGCCAGAGCTGACATAACGCTCAACGCCGATCTTGTCGGCGATGCGGCAGATGGATTACGGGCGGCCTCGTGCCGCCCGATTTTTTTGGCGAAGGACATAGCACGCTCCCATGATCCGCAGCATGACCGGCTACGCGCGAAGTGAATTTCAGGCCCAGTGGGGTCGTTTGAGCTGGGAACTGCGCTCCGTCAATCACCGTTACTTCGATCTGAGCTTCAAATCGCCGGAGGATTTTCGCGGACTGGAAGGCGAACTGCGGCAGCTCGCCACATCCCGGATTGCCCGAGGAAAAATAGAGGCTGCCCTGCGCTACGTCAGGGATGGCGGCGCGTCCGGGCGGATCGAACCCGACCTGGCCAAGGTGCACGATCTGCGCAACGCCGTTGACCTGATTGAAGCCGAATGGGGACCGTTCGCGCCAACCGACCCGCTGCGTCTGCTTGCATTTCCTGGTGTGCTCCGCGAACTCTCGACGGACTCGAGCGAACTCATCGAAGCGGCCCGCTCCCTGTTCTCTAAAGTGTTGGGCGAATTCAATGCGAGCCGCGCGCGAGAAGGTGCCCGGCTGGAGCCGTTTCTTCTCGATCGCTGCGATGCAATCGAACAGCTCATCAGGTCCGTTCGTGTCCGCTACGCCGAAGTGCGCGGGCAGAGCGTGGCGCGATTGCGCGCCCGCGCAGCGGAGCTGGGGCTGGAGCTGGATCCGGGGCGGCTCGAACAGGAAATGGTCATCTCATTGCAACGGCTGGACATCGAGGAAGAGATGTCGCGCCTGCTGTCCCACCTGGCCGAAGTCCGCAGGGCGCTCGCGCGGGAGGAAGCAGTAGGCAGGCGCCTGGATTTCCTGATGCAGGAGCTCAATCGCGAGGCCAATACCCTTTCCTCGAAATCCCAGGATGCGGAGCTGACTCGGCTTTCTGTGGAGATGAAGGTGGTGATCGAACAGATGCGCGAGCAGGTGCAGAACATTGAATAGAGAATCCCGACGGCTCAGACCGTCACAGTGAGAAGCAGAAAGCCCGGTTTATCCGGGCTTTTTAGTGTCTGGACGTTGCATGTCGAATCAGGGCATCGCAAGAGGCGTGTGTACTAGTTGCGTGTATGGGATCGAACTCACCCGGTCGCGGCCATACGAAGAATGACCAAGCCTGGGTAGAGCAGAAGAACGGAGCGATCTTCCGCAAATTGCTCGGCTATCGGCGCTTCGAGGGATTGGCGGCTGCACGGGCGATCGCGCGGCTCTACGGCGCCTCCCGGGAGCCTGTCAGGATTTTTATGTGATGAGCCATACACTGCCTATTGGGCAAGGAAGGACGTATGGCGAAAAAAGAAGCGGGACTATTTTCGGCCGAGCTGCTGGATCAGTTGTTGTCGGGGCGTGATTCGAAGTCGGTGTTGGACCCCGACGGTCTGATCGGCGACTCGCGGATGCTTGCTCGCGCCTCAGCCGGTAACAATTCTCATGAGGCAAGCGGTAACAGAGTTACGTGAGGCAACACGCCCCGAAATTCCGGTCACCTTTCAACGCGCGGCAACACGTCCAACGACAGCCAGGACGAATCAAAAGCTACCCCCAGCATCTGCCCGTCAGATATGCCGCTTACGTTCATTGTTTAGGTGCCGACTCAATGGTTTCACTTCAGGACTGTGCTGGTCTCGACTGTAGCGGTGTCGGCCGGGGTCGTGGTGGTGTTGTCGTCATCGATGACAGTTCCGGTGATGGTGTTTGTGTGGGCGAACGAACAGGTACTGCTTGCAATCCTTCCCGTGAATTTGCAGTCGTAGCTGCTGCTCTGGGCAATCGTTCCACCGACCTGGCAGTTCGTGCTGACAACTTCTCCGAAGCCTCCACCCGCAGGGTGGGTGACGGTAATCAACCCGAACTTGTCGTCCTCCAGCTTGGTCACCGTCAGCGTGTCCGTTGCTGAGACGTTGTTCACGACGACCTGATATTCGACGTCCGCCGTACAGTTTGTTGCGGACAGCGCGTCCTTGGTCAGCGTCGGAGCGGTGAATGCGTCGGTCACACCCACCGTGGCATCGTCCTTCTTGCAAATCTGGTTGCCCGAAGAGCTCCCGGCCCCACAGACCTCCACGATGTCTTTGAACGTATCGCCGGCATCGCCCGCAATGAATGCCTGGAACGAACAGGTGGTGCTGATGCCCGGCCCGAGGACGGTGTTGATCAGACTCGGGCAACTGGTGGTCGCCGAGGCGGGCGTGCAAGGTTGGGGCGAGGCGGCGTTAGGCTTCCCTCCGGTACAGGCGGGGATCGCAGCCAGGTTCCCGTATGGCGCGTCGCTGATGCTCGCGAGGGTCAGGTTGGAGACCTGCGAGTCGTTGGTTACCGTGACGTTGAACGTGACCTGCCCTCCGGTCTCGGAGACGGTTTCCGGCGACGCCGTCTTGGCGACAGTCAAGGCTGCCTCCTCAACCGTTACCGGTACCTGGAAATTGTCGTTGCAGACGCACTTGGACTTGGTCTCAGGTCCGAACTTCGAGGGATCGGCGATGTTGCAGACGGTCCCCGAATTGCTGTGCCAACTGGTGCAGTACGGCAGGTCCAGTTTCTTGTCGTTGTTGTCGTCCTTGCACTCGACCTGAGGGAGGACGAAGGTGAGGTAATGAATTCCTGAGCTGAGGTCGCCGCAGGTGTCGCCGTCGAGATTGCCCGACGGACTGACACCCGGAGTCAGTGCACTCAACGAGCAAGTCCCGGAAGCGGTTGGCCCGTCTCCGCGTGCGTTGGTCCCACCGTCGATCCGGAAGAAGAAGCCGGCATCGTAGCGGGTGTTGGCCGTGACCTCTGTTTTGAATGTTGCCGTGAGATCAATGTTTGATCCCTTGGTGCAGGACGATGGGCTCACCTGGGTGACATCGGATATCTTGATGTCGCTGGCCGTGCACCCGAGCCTGTTTGCATTGGTCACCGGCGTGTCGTAGACCCTCTGCATGCAGATTGATCCCGCCTGGGTCGGGCCATTGGTCGGCGTGATGGCCCGGGTGAATGCCGAGCCTCCTGCATCGTCGCGGCTTCCTCGCAGCAGTTTTGAATTGTTGCTGCCTGCTGCCTCGGCGGCTTGCGCCCAGAAACCGATTCCGGCGACGGCCATGACCAATGCCCACCTTGATCTGTTCATTTGCCTCTCTCCAGACCTGCAATCCGCGTCCTGTTCCATAGGTCGGATCGTCGATCTGCCAGAGTGGCGAATGACTCCAAAATCTTCTTGCAATCACGAAGTTAGTTTCGGGACTGCGAAAAATCAGGAATAACTGCGAGCACCGAGTGGACATCGATTCCAACCCGCTGACACCGTAGTAGTCCCGGTGAATCCGGGATAGTGACAGCCGCCCTGCCGGCACAGGACAGATGTCCTTGCCACCGTCAAACTGTGATGCAGTTCACAGTTGCGTCGCATGAGACGCCGGCATTCACCGGAATTGCCGGAAACATTTTTCGTGGCGGGAGTTTGAAGGCTGCCGAGACTGACGGTTAGAGTCGCTTTGAATCGCGACCTTCTTCCAGACTTCCTGTCACGGGACTTTCGTCATTCAGCCGCGGTCCAGACCGGATCAGTGGCCGTGGTGCTTTTCAAGCACTCCGTCGGATCGTCACCGCAGCGGGGGGGCCCGGAGCGTCCGGCTTGCGACGGCGAACAACTGCAGGCGGTTGGCCAGGCCGGTCTTGGAATAGATCGTCGACAGGGCGTTGCGCAGCGTGTGTTCGCTGATCCCCAGGTGCTCGGCGATGCGCTTGTTCGGCGCGCCGTTCTGATCCACGACCACCGAGACGATCTCGCGCTCCCGCGGAGTCAGGTCGGTAAATACATCTCGAGGGGGTGGTGAACTGGCCTGCCGCCGCAGGTTATCGAACAGGTTGCCGGTCCGTGTCCGATCCAGCCATAACTCGCCGGCGTGAACACAGGCGATCGCGCGTAGGATCGTCTCGGGTTTTTCGGTCTTGGCCAGCACCCCGCGGGCACCGGCCAGCATCGCCGCCTCCTGCACCGCAAGATCCCGCACGCCGGTATAAGCCAGGAAGCGGGCGCCGGACGCGCCCTTGGCGGAAATCAGACTCACGCCGCTGCGCCCGTTGAGGTCTAGGTCCAGCACGACGACGTCGGCGCGGACGTGCTCGATCAGTCTTGAAGCCGATTCGACATCATTGGCGTTGCCGACGCATTCCATCCGCGGAGCCTCGGTGGCGATCAGGCGTTCGAGGCCCCAGATGATGCTGGGGTGGTCGTCGATGATGGCGACTCGGATGGTCATGAGGCGTTCAAAGCGGAATGAGGACTCGCAGCACGGTCTCGCCTCGCCGGGTGATGGTCACATCGACCGTGCCACCCAAGGTGGCGGCCCGGTCACTGATCGAGCGTGGCACGAAACCCCGGTCGCCTGCGGGCGGGTGCTCGTTGGCGATGATCAACTCGAGCGTGTCCGCGGACTTTCTCAAGACCACTCGTGCCCAGCTTGAAGTGGTGTGGCGGCGGATGTTGCTGAGTCCCTCGTACACCATGCCGAGCAGGTCGGTGGCGAGGCGATCGCTGATCCGCAGGTCCGGTCCCGGCTCGAAACGGACATCCATGTCGAATTGCTGCCGGTAGTGATCGACAAGACGGGCGATGGATTCGACCACGACGTCCTCCCCTCCGGCCGCGGCGCGCTGTCCGTCAAGTATGCGACGCAGTTCGTCGACGCCCTGTTCCGACAGCCGCAGCAGGTCGCGCAGCTCTTCCACGACCGGCTCCGGGCAGTCCGACCGCCTCAGCAGCGCAGCGAGGCCGAGCTGGAGGCCGAGGTAGGGCTGGATCGCCAGATCGTGCAGATCGCTCGCCAGCCGGCGCCTTTCCCGTTCCGCGGCGAATGAAGCGAGGCGATCGAGCAGCTCGATCTTCTCGATGATGTGAAAGAGGTGCCGACTGGCTTCTGCGAGGAATGCGGATTCGTCCTCGTCGAAGCGCGACAGGTCGTGATCCATGAGAAAGATTCGTGCGCGCGCATGCCCGGACTGCGTCATGGGTACCGACAGGAAGGCATCCGTGGCGAGGATGTCAGCGACTGCTTCACCGGTTTCCTGATCGTCCTCGGAATTCGCCTCGCCGCGGCGCGTTTGTCCACGATGGAAGCGAAACTCGCGGTCGGGCAGGGCCAGTAACGATGCGACCGCATCCGCTGGCAGCGTCTGGCTGTGCGATTCCGAGCTGCCTGCACGCGCGTAAAGGGATTTGCCGTCACCCTCCCAGCCGAGCACGACCAGGCATTCCTGGACCTGGTAGTTGTCGCGGATGTGCCGGGCCGCATTGAGCAGGGTGCGCTCGCTACCCATGCGCGGGTTGGAAACGGTATTGAGATCGGCGATCAGTGCCAGCCGCCTCTGGTTGCGGTTCTGCTCGCCGCCCTCGCGTGCCAGCACATAGCCCAGCACAAGCAGAATCAGCGGCCGCGTGACCGCCCGGTTGGGCTCGAAGAAGGCGCCGCCCGGCGAACTTGGCAAGCCCAGCATCAGGAACGCGGCCGTCGCCACGCATACCAGCGTCCATCCGGCCCGAAATCCTTCCCGAAACGAACGCGAGATGATGGGCAGCAGCAGGACGAAGAAGAGCATGCTGGCGCTACCACCCGTGACGGTGGTCAGCCCCAGCCCCCAGCCAAGGTCGATCCAGTCTCCACGGTTCGACATGCCCCGTCCGCGCAGCTCGTTGTAAAGCAACCACAGCGAGAAGACGACGTAGCCGAACAGCATCGGGATCACCGCCCAGGGAGCGATGGAGTGATCGGGCGGATCCAGCAGCAAGGCAATCAGGCAGGTGAGTGCAATCACGAACCGGCCGAATGCCTCCGGCCTAACCCGCGAAGGAGGTTGCAGGACGGCGCTCAGGCTGGACGGCTCCGCCAACGGCACTTCTCCGCACATCATCTGATGGTCGAGGCCTGATCCTAGCGCGGCTGCATGTTCGCATGCCGATCAGGCACCGCACGCCGATGATGAACTCGGGGTATCACGCGTGAAGACGGCGGATCAGGCTGCTCGGACGCCAGCCGGGCAAGGTGGATATCACCAAAGGGCACGCGACGCGCTCGAGCGTCGGAAGGGACAGGATCGCACGCGACGGGAGTTGCTCTCGTGACTGCCGCCGCTGGTACGCTGCTCCCTACCCGGTCGCAGGAGCCCAGCCGCAGGTCTTTCCGCTGTTCTGCTCGTTCAGGTAGATCATCAGCGGCGTGAAGTACTCGATGATGGCAGTGGCGTCCATTTCACGCGTCCCGGTCAGTTTCTCCAGGGTGTCAGGCCAGGCTTGTGAAGCGCCCTGCGAGAGCATTTCGATGAAGCGCTTGCCGGCCTCCGGGTTGGCGTAGACGTCGCATTCGTGCAGGGGCCCCGTGAACCCGGCCGCCTTGCACAGCGCCTTCTGGAACTGGAACTGGAGGATGAAGGACAGGAAGTAGCGCGTGTACGGCGTGTTGCCCGGAATGTGGTACTTGGCGCCCGGATCGAAGTCTGCCTCGGTGCGCGGATGGGGCGGTGCAACGCCCTGGTAGCGCGCGCGCAGCTGCCACCAGGCCTGGTTGTATTGCCCGGGCGGAATGCTGCCGCTGAAGACCTTCCAGCGCCATTGGTCCACCAGCTTTCCCCACGGCAGGAACACGATCTTGTCGAGGGCCAGTTTCATCTGCGTGTTGATGGTGGCCTTCTCGCTCTTCTGCACGTCCTTCACCAGCCCGATCTTCTGCAGGTGCTCGGGCGTGAGGCTCAGGGTGATGGTGTCGCCGATCGCCTCGTGGAAACCATCGTGCGCGCCGGTCTGGAAGATCGGCGGCAGATGGTTGTAGGAGAGGTAGTAGTAGACGTGCCCGAGCTCGTGGTGGATGGTGATGAGCTGGTCCTCGCTGGGCTCGATGCACTGCTTGATCCGCACGTCGCCCTTCATGTTCATGTCCCAGGCGCTTGCGTGGCACACCACGTCGCGATCGCGCGGCTGCGTGAGCAGGGAGTTCTTCCAGAACGATTCCGGCAGTTTCGGAAAGCCCAGCGACACGTAGAAATCCTCCGCCGTGCGGGCCATCCGGTTGGCCTGCGCGGCGTCCGCCCTGACCTCGAGTTCGGCGAGGTCGCGCGGGGTGGCCTTGCCCCTGAAATCCCTGGTCAGGGCCTGCAGCTCCTGCTCGCGCTGCTCCCTCAGCACGCCCGAGACGTCCAGGTGAGTCTGGTTGGGGTAGGGCTCCATCAGCGGGTAGAGGTTGCTCCACTGCTGCGCCCACATGTTGCCCAGCAGGTGGGCTGGAATCAGTCCGTCGCGCGGCACCACGGCGTCGCCATACTTCGTGTTGAGCCGGTCGCGGACGGCGCAGTGCAGGGCCTCGTAAAGGGGCTCCACCTGCGACCAGAGCCGTTCCACCTCGGCGTCGAATGCTGCCGGCGACATGTCGTACCCGCCACGCCACAGCTCGCCCGTGTCCTTGAAGCCCAGCTCAGCGGCGCCCACGTTCATGAGTTCGGCAAACCGCTGGTAATCCTGGCGGATGGGCCGCGAGGTCAGGTGCCAGGCGTTCCACGCCGCCTCGATGTCGGCGGGCGGCGTCTTGAGTTCGAGGTTGTCCACGATCTTTTCGATCGCCTGGAGCTTGAGGCATTCCTGCCGTCCCTCGGCGTTGGGCCTGCACCATTGCCCGGCGCCATAGTTGGCATCCATCTTCGCGGCCAGCCTGGCCAGTTCTGCCCGCAGCGCCGGGTCCGAGGGTGCGGGCGTGGTGGAGCCGAGCTTGACCAGCTGCAGCGCGCGCCGGGTGGCCGGAGCCAGGTCCTCGGACGCGTCGAAGCGCTTCGCCTCCAGGGCCTTGCGGGTGGCAAAAGCCAGGCTCTCCTCGGTTGCCGCCGCCGCGAGCAGCTGGGAGTCATCCGAAATCAGGGTCTGGGAGACCCAGTACGCCGCATTGAACCGCGGGTTGTTCTGGACCTGGTAGGCGTTGATCTCGTCGATGAATGCCTTGGCCTGCTCGGGGCTGGGTTTTTCGACCAGGGTGGGCTTGGACTCCGGGGTGAGCGCGATGCCGCTGAGCGTGATCGCGCTGATGGCCAACAGCAAAATGAGGATGCGCCGCATGGTCATTTGTCTCCCATCAGGCGCTTGATCGGCGCCACGAACAGCAACAGCAGCAGGCCGGCGCCGGTGGTGGTCATGCACACCAGCAGGAATCGGCCGGGCATCGAGCCCGCGTCGGTGTCATCGGCCAGGTGGCCGGCAAGCAGGCCAGCCAGCAGGTGTCCCAGTGCCGCCGCGGTAAACCACATGCCGAACATCTGTCCCTGGTAGCGCTGCGGCGCCAGCTTGTTGACCGCAGCCAGCCCCACGGGGGAGAGGCACAACTCGCCCGTCGTGTGAAACAGGTAGGTGAGCATGAGCCACGTCGGGGCCACCTTCTCGCCCTGCACGACGTAGTGCGAGGCGAAGTACAGGACCAGGAATCCGATGCCCATCTGGACCAGCCCCAGCGCAAACTTGACCGGCGTGGAAGGGTCCAGCCCGCGGCGTCCCAGATTGACCCACAGGGCGGCGAAGAACGGCGCGAGCAGGATGATGAACATCGGGTTGATGGATTGCAGCCAGGATGCCGGCACCTCCCAGCCGAGGATCACCCGGTCCGTATGGTCCTGCGCGAACAGGTTGAAGCTCGAACCGGCCTGCTCGAAGCCGCTCCAGAACATGGCGGCGGCCACGAACAGGACGGCGAGCACGGCCACGCGCTGCCTCTCGATGGCGTCCAGCCCGCCCAGGAAGATCACATAGCCGAAGTAGGCCGCGGCGGTCAGCACGATGAACACGCCGGTGCCCTTGGCCAGAGCGACGACGTTGACGCTCAGTGCGCCGGCCAGCATGGCTGCCGCCGTAACGAACAGCGTGGCCAGCAGCGCGAACACGCCGCACCAGCCGCGCCTGCGCGTGCGGGCATCGCGCGCCGGGTCCCCGGTCGAGATGGCATGCATGCCGACCTGGCCCAGGTGCTTGCCGGACATCCGGTACTGCACCAGTCCCAGCACCATGAAAACGCCCGCTGCGCCGAAGCCCCAGTGCCAGCCAATCTTCTCGCCCAGGAAACCGCAGACCAGTTGGCCGACGAAGGCGCCCGTGTTGATCCCCATGTAGAAGATCGAATAGCCCGCGTCCCGGCGCGCACTGGCGCCAGGTCCGTACAGTGCGCCGACCATGGCGCTGACGTTGGGCTTGAGCAGGCCGGTGCCGAGCGCGATCAGGATCAGTCCGCAGAAGAAGGACACCTGGGTATTCAGCGCCATGCTGAAGTGTCCGCACGCGATGATTACACCGCCCCAGAACACGGCATTGCGCTGGCCGATGAGGCGATCGGCAATCCAGCCACCGGGGAGCGCGGCGAGGTAAACGCTGGAGGTGTACAGGCCATAGATCGCGCTGGCCACCTCCGGCGACAGCCCGAGGCCGGGGTTGCTGCCCTGGACCGCCGCGACCATCGCCAGCACCAGGATCGCGCGCATTCCGTAGTACGAAAAGCGCTCCCACATCTCGGTGAAAAACAGCGTGGCCAGGCCGCGCGGATGCCCTTCCCTGGAGTCGTTCATGGTGTCGGCAAAGGGCCTGCGTAAGGGTGCGGAGTCGGCGCTTCTGCCCCGGTTGCGACAAGCAGAGCAGCGCAGGCGCAGGCGGCGGTTCCCATGTTGGATCTGCCGGCGCTCATGGCCGAGGGGGCAGGACGGTCAGGCCGGGTTATGGAGTTCTTTCTGCTTGCGGTAATAGCCAAAAATCTGGTTGAGCTCGCGCTTGGGTTCCCAGCCGAAGGTCTCGCGGAAGCGCCTGCCGTCAATGACCACCGGATACTTGAAGAAGTCGATCATGTAGGTGGGGAAGAACGCATTCCAGTTCAGCACGCGGCTCCACAGGCGCGGGATCAGGGGCGGGATGGAGGGAACAGGGAGCCGGCTGCATCCGCACTGCCCGACCGCGACGGGGTAGGGCACGTAATCGTCCGGCGCCACGTTGTAGACGCCGGGCTTGTTCTTCTCGAAGGCGAGCACCATGGCCTCGGCCATGTCGTCCACGTGCATGAACTGCATCATCGGGGCAAACCCGACCAGCACCGGCACCAGGGCGCGGGACAGCAGCACCGCCATGGTGTTGCGCACGCCCGGGCCGACGATGTTGCACGGCCGCAGCACGGTGATGCTGAGGTCCGGATGCTTCCAGAGGTAGATGTTGGCCAGCGATTCAACCTCGACCGAGTCCACCAGGTCTTCCGTGACTTCCGAGGCCTTGAGCGGGTGGTTCTCGTCCAGCAGCGAGGGGTTGTAGGGCGAGGCGCCGTAGACCATGTAGGTGGAATGGATCATCACCTGCTTCACGCCGTACTTCACCGACAGCTCCAGCAACTTCTGCGTGCCGAGGACGTTGGCGTTGTAGCGCCGGCTGCGGTCGGACTCGTGGGCGAAGATGCGTCCGATGTGCAGGACGGCGTCGACCTTGTGCTCGCGGAAAATATCCTCGAAGCCGCGCTTGTGGATTTCCACCATGTAGGAGGGAATGCCCGCGTCGGTTTCCACCTTGCGCCGGAAGTCCACGGCAATCACCTGGTACTGGCCACTCAGTCGCCCGATGACGCGCCTGGCCAGGGCGCCGGCGGCACCGGTCACCAGGACCGTCTTGCGGGGCGTGTCGGACTTGCGCGAGTTCATGTTCAGGATGGCCATCAGAAAATCCGCTTGCGTTCGGCCAGGCCGCGTTCGATCAGCTTGGCAACGGCGAGCTTGACCGTATCGGCCCGTTCGGTCACTTCCGCTTCCGTGCAGGGCTTGTTGTCGAAATGGATGGGCTCCCCGAAATACAGCGACACCCGTGCCGGCAAGGGCAGGGGCAGCGGCACGATCGACACGTAGGGGACGCCGATCAGCCGCGCCAGGAATTCTAGATTGCCGAGCGACGGCATGGTTTCCTCGCAGCCGACGATGCCGACCGGAATGATCGGCGCCCTGTATTCCATGGCCATGTGCACGAAGCCGGTGCCGAACCGCTGCAGCTTGTAGCGCTTCCGGAATGGCTTGCCCGCACCGCGCACGCCCTCCGGAAACACGATGATGCTTTCCTCGGCTTCCAGCATCTTGGCGCAGTTGAGCGGGTCGCCGATCACGGCGCCGAAACTGTTGAGCAGGTTGCCTATGAAGGGCACCGAGGGCAGGAAGCGTTCCATCATGGCCCGGGGTGCGCGCGGCCCATGCGGGTTGGTCAGGAGCGCGTAGCCGACAATCCCACCGTCGGCCGGCAGCTGCCCGCTATGGTTGCCGATGATCAGTGCGCGCCCGGTGCTCGGCACGTTTTCCAGGCCGTGAGCGGTCACGCGGAAGTAGCGCTCGTACAGCAGCTTCATCAGGCCAACGCCAACCTTGAGCTTGGTTTCGTCGTAGCCCCAGGCGTCGTAGCCGAACGTGCCGGTGCGCTTGGGGACGCGTTCGATCAGCGCCTCGACTTCGGGCGTGACGACCCGGCGCATGATCGCCCTGCTCAGGCTGAAACGATTCGAACCGGACCCTGATGACGACATGGAATCTCCGGGCCAGGACATTGCCGGCCACAAGCTGCGGTGCGGCCAAGTTAGAGCAAACGCACCCCGTCGGAAAGGGCCGGCGTCTGCGGACGCGTGACTGCGCCCGAACGCGCGACAGCGCAGCCCTGTGCCGGGTCAGCGATGGAGAGCGCCTGCGGTGCCCGGCAATGACCCCGCAGCGACCCCGCAGCGACCCCGAATTTACTCGGCGATGATCGCCCACAGCCGCGCGAGATCGGCGGCGCCGTCCGTGCCCGATACCGCCGCGAGCACCGTGCGCGCATGCTCCTTCTGACCGGCCAGGTAATAGCCGTAGCCCAGCTGGAGACGGGACTGGTCGGGATACCGGAGCGACCCCTTCCGGATTCCCTGTTCCATCATCGGCAGCCCCTTAGCGGCGTCGCCGTAGGTGATGTACGCCAGGCCGGTCTTCACCAGTGGATCGCCCGAATCTGCTGCGGCGGCCTCCGCATCGGTGGTGGCGATGCTGGTCTTGTCCTCGGCGTATTTCTTGTCGACCAGCGCCTTGAGGCGGGTCTGGCGCTCGGTCTGCGAGGCGTCACCGGAGCCGAATATCCGCTTGGCGTACGCCTCGTCCACATAGCGCTTGGCTTCTCCGGGAAGCCCGGCCTGGATGGCGAGCTGCGCTGCCTCGGAGTAGTCCCTGGCTTCCGTGAGATTGCTGGTGGCGCGCAGCAACCGGTACCGGTCGAGATCGAGGTTCCTTGAAAACCCCGGCCTGGCGGCCGTGCGCTGGATGACGTCCGCCCAGTAGGCCGGAGACGGGTAGTAGCGAACGAGCTTCTCCAGGGTCTGGGTATAGCCGGCCATGTCGTTCTGTTTCTGCTGGCTGGACGCCAGCAGTTTCAGCTGGTCTTCGCGGGGCCTGGTCCGGGCATTCTCGGCCTGGGTGACGAGGCGAGTGGTTTCCTCCGCGGCCTTCTTGTAGTTCCCCGACAGGTAGTAGGCCTGGGGCAGGAAGTTGAGGATGTCCGCGTTGGTGCCGCCATCGTCCCGGTAGGTCTGGATCCACGAGATGGCCTTAGGATAGTTCTTGGCCCGCAGGTAGGTCCCCGCAACGGCCTCGGTGATGCGGAGTTGTTCGTCCCCGGGCAGGCGCCTGGCTTCCAGAACCTTTTCGTACGCTTCCGCCGCAGCGTCTGCGTCGCCGGCCCCGGCAGCGGCCGCCCCCCGCATCTGGGCGGTGACGAACTGCTCGTAGGGGGTGAGGTCGGCAACGGCCTCGGCTTCGCCAATGGGTCGCAGGGCGTCCTTGTACTGCTTGGCCCGGATGAGCTTCTGGGCTTCCTGCAAGGGCCGGCCCACTTCGGGCCGCAGGGCGTCCTTGTCGGCAGCAATCGCCTGGGTGTCAAAGAGCGCAAGGCCCACGACCAGGGCGAGTAGGCGAAGAACGTCCATTGAAAATTTGCTCACGTCGTGAAAACTCAAACGGGTCCGACCAAGCCGATATTGGTGATGCCCAGGCGCTGCGCCGTCGCCATCACCGCGGCAACGTGCTTGTAGGCGGCGAGACGGTTGGGGCGGATATGGATTTCAGGCTGCCGGGCTTCCCGGGCGGCCTGCTCGAAACGCTGCTGCAAGTCGCTGCGGGCGGGCAGGATCTCGCCGTTCCAGTACAGGGTGCCGTCGAAATCCACCTCGATGCTGACCACCGGCGGTGGCTCGGCCGGAGGCTGGGTGTGCTGGTTGACCGGCAGGTCCAGCTTCACCGCGTGCGTCTGCACCGGAATGGTGATGATGAGCATGATGAGCAGCACCAGCATCACGTCGATCAGTGGCGTGGTGTTGATGTCGGCCATTTCCACGGGATCGGAGTTTCCGCCGTTGCTGCCAAGGTTCATGCCCATTTGCGTGCTCGGTGTGCGTGCAGTGTTCTTTTAGCCGCGCGGCGGCGGCTCGGTGATGAATCCAAGCTTGCGGATCGATGCCCGCTGGCAGGCTTCCACGACCCGGTTGACGTTCTCGTACCGGGTTTCCTGGTCGCCGCGGATGTGCACTTCCGGCTGCGGCACCTGCACGGCGACCTCGTACAGCCGCTTGAGCAGCGCGTCCTGGTCCGGCACCAGCGTGGTGTTCCAGAACACCCTGCCTTCCACGTCCACCGCGATGGTGATGTTCTCCGGCTTGGTCTGTAGCGGCTGGTTCTCCTCCGCCGGCAGAACCACCGGGACGTTCTTGATGGCGACGGGAATGGTGATGAGAAAAATGATCAGCAGCACCAGCATCACGTCGACCAGCGGCGTGGTGTTGATGGCACTGATGGTCTCGTCCTCCTCGGCACTGCCCGGGCCGACGTTCATGCCCATGCCGAGGCTCCGGCCCTGCGCGGAGTGGCACGGCTCACGCGATCTTCCTCACCTTGTCACCGACGCGGGCCCCGGACAGCAGGACGGAATGCACGTCGGAGGCAAACGAGCGCACCGAGTCCATCGACTGCTTGTTGCGGCGGACCAGCCAGTTGTAGCCCAGGACTGCCGGCACCGCGACCGCAAGACCAATGGCGGTCATGATCAGCGCCTCGCCCACCGGGCCGGCGACCTTGTCGATGGACGCCTGGCCGGACATGCCGATGGCGGTGAGCGCGTGGTAGATGCCCCATACCGTGCCGAACAGGCCCACGAACGGGGCCGTGGAGCCCACGGTCGCCAGCACGGCGAGCCCGCCGGAAAGTTTCGAGCTGATGGCATCGACGGCGCGGTTCACCGACATGGTGATCCAGGTGGAACGGTCGATCTGTTCCACCAGGGTGCCCTCGTGATGCGCGTCGGCGCTCAAGCCGCGATCGGTGATGTACCAGAACGCCCCGCCGGTCTTGAGATTGGCCATGCCGGCCTTGAGCGTGGGCGAATGCCAGAAGCGCCGGTCCACGTCCCGGGCCTCGCTCAGCAGCTTGTGCTGCTCGATGAGCTTGAGCACCAGCACGTACCAGGTGCCCGCCGACATGATCACCAGGATCACCAGGGTGCCCTTGGCCACGAAGTCGCCCTGCGCCCACAGCGCCTCCAGGCCGTAGGGGTTGTCGAACGCGGCCGCTTCGCCGGACTTTTCCGCCGCGGCTGCAGGATGGCTCGTGACCTGGACCGGGGCGGCCTCGGCCACGGCGGCATGATCCTGGGCCGACGCCGTGCCCGTTGCCGCAAGGGTCACCAGCAGGAAAGCCAATGCCGCAACCCAGGCCATGACATCCCGCGGGGTGAAGGTGTGTCTCGTGTACATGGAACCGCTCCGGAACAAAAAGGGGTGAGCTAAGAAATGCGAGGTGGATGGACGGATCGCCAGGCAACATGGGTCATTGCGGAACGACCCACTTGTATCGGATGGAAAACCAGGATGGCTCCGGCACCCCGTCGCGGGTGCCCACGCTGAACTTGCAGCGGGTGAAGGCCTTGACCGCGGCCTCGTCCAGGCGGACGAAACCGCTGCTCGCGTCGATGCGCGACTGCTCCACCTTTCCTTCCACGCCAATCAGCAGGCTGATGCCGCTGGTGCCGGACTCGCCGAGGCGCTCGGAAGCCGCCGGGTACTCCGGCTCGCGGCAGGCGCGCGGGCTTCCCTTCAGATCGATCTTCGGCGAGGTGCGAACGACTGCCTTGGGGGCGATCGGCTCCGGCGCTGCGACGGGTTCCACCGGGGTGGTCTGCGTGATCGCCGCGCTGGGTTCTACAGGCGCGGTAATCACGATGTCCGGCGGCGGAATGAAGGGGGGCGGGGGTAGCTTGAAGTCGGGCTTGGGTGGGGGCGGCTCTTCGGCCGGCGGCTTGATGTCCTCGATGATCCGGGTTTCGATCGGTGCAGGGAGCAGCTCGATCGCCTTGCGGGCCAGCCCGTTCATCAGGCCCCACACCAGGACGACGTGCAGGCCGATGACGACCGCGAGCCCGATGACCCGGTTGTTCGCGGTCGTGCCGCCTCCTTCAGCTGCAAAGTTCATCGAATGTGGGTCCTGCGAGGCGCAGATCGGATAGATGGACCGTGCCGCCCGAGCCTAGAACTTGGCGCGGACCGTCACGCCGAACGTGCGCGGGTCGCCAGGCAATCCGACGACGAGGCCCGAGTTGCCCGGTGCCGCGGACAGCAGTTCGAAATAGTCCTTGTCGGTCAGATTGCGACCCCAGATGAAGAAATCCCAGTCGTTGCTGGCGCGGAATCCCAGGCGTCCGTTGAGCAGCGTGTAGCCCGGCACGTAGAGATAATCCGAGGCCGTGGCGCTGGACGAGAACGAGGAGCGACCGCTGGCATCCACCGCCGTGAAGTAGTTTCCGTCGCGGCCCAGCAGGCTGCCGCCGAAGAAAAATTCACCGCCCAGGGAGCCTGCCCACTTCGAGATGCCGGGCAGCTCCGAGCCCGAGATATCGACAACGCCCGGCCCCCCGGTCTGTTCCAGCGGCGGGGGCGCGTTCTTGAACGACACGTACTCGCCGTCGGTATACGCCAAGGAAGCGTAGAGGCTGAAGTGGTCGCCCAGCCGTGCCGAGCCATCGAACTCGACGCCGCGCACGCGCACCTTCTCTGCATTGGCGAGGTAGCCGCGCAGGGTGCCGATGCTGGCATCGATGACCTGGGCCTGGAAGTCCTTGATCTCGGTGTTGAACACCGTCAGGTTGGCAGTCGCGCCATCCCAGGGCTGAGTCTTCAGGCCAAGCTCGAAATGATTCACGTCCTCTGGATCGACGGTTGCGGCGTCCAGGTCAGGATTGCCGTCGGCGCCTCGCGGCACGCCGCCGTTGTTGAGCCCGACCGACTTGTAGCTCTTGGCGTAGGTCGCAAAGGTGTTGATGCGGTCATTGACGGCGTACGCCAGCGTCAGCTGTCCGGAGACATTGGTGTCGTCGACATCGGCCTGGTAGGCCTGTGGCGCCAGCACGGATCGCTGCAGGGCGATCAGCGCCGCGTCGTCGGTTTGCAGTCCGCCGTAGACCGTGCCTTCGTAATCGACCTTCTTCTTGTCGTAGTTGAAGCGCAGGCCCGGCAGCAGGCGCAGCTTCTCCGTGATGGACCATTCCAGCTGGCCGAAGACCGCGGCGGTGTCGGTATCCAGGTTGACCTTCAGTCTCTGGCCGTAGCCGTCGAGCAGACCCGGCGTGTCCCATCCCGGCGAACTCGGGCTAAGCAGGAAGCGCGCCGCGGCGGAGCCCTGCTCCTGGGTGTGAAATGGCGCGGAGTCCAGCTTCTGGCGGAACAGGAAAGCACCTACCACGTAGTTGAGCGACGGGGTGATGTCGCCCGCAAAACGCAGCTCCTGCGTCCATTGCGCCTGCTTGGACGGCGCAGCCGAGATGGTGGTCACCGGCAGACCGATGAAGTCCCGATCGTTGGAGGGCTGCCAGTCCCAGTAGCGCCACGCGGTGATCGAGGTGAGCTTGCCAAGGCCGGTGGTCCAGTTGGCGGTCAGCGCGGCGCCGCCCAGATCCTGGCGTGACCGCCATGCCGTGTCGGTGTCGGTGCGGCGATCGAACGCATCGAAGCTCGGCGGCGCGTAGCCGAGGTCCGCGGCGATGGCCGCGTACTGCCGGTCAGGCGAACGCAGGGTGGGCGCCACACCGGCCACCACCTGGGCGTAGCCTTCCGGACGCTGGCGCGTGTAATCCGCCGACAGCAGAAACTCCAGGTCATCGGACGTGGCATACAGCAGCTGCCCGCGCACGCCGAGGTTGTTCAGATCGTTGAGATCGTCCTCGGTGCGTTCGTTGTAGAGAAAGCCGTCGCGCTGCGTGCCGGAAAATGACAGCCGTGCCGCCAGCTTCTCGGTGACCGGGCCGGAGGTGGAGATCTTCGACTGCACGAATCCGTAGTTCCCGAAGGACTGCTCGACCTGCGTTTCCGGCGTGAAGCTCGGCCTGCGCGTGGTGATGTTGATCGCACCTGCCGTGGTGTTCTTGCCGTACAGGGTGCCCTGCGGTCCGCGCAGCACCTCGATCTGCTGCACGTCGATGAAGTCGAGCGTCGCGGCCGCGGGTCGTGCGAAGAACACGCCGTCCACGTAGAAACCCACACCTGGCTCGATGCCGTCATTGGTCAGGCCGTAGGGTGCGCCGAGGCCGCGGATGTTGATGGCGGAGTTGCGCGGATTGCTTGAATAGAACTGCAACGTCGGCACCAGTTCCTTCAGGCGGTTGACGTTGAACGAGCCGGTATCGGCCGCGAACTCGCCGCCGACTACCGACACCGGCAGCGGAACATTCTGGAGATTCTCCTCGCGCCGGCGGGCCGTGACGATGATCTCGTCCACGTTCTGATCGCTGGTTTGATTGCTGGTCTGATCGCTGGTCTGGTCGCTGTTCTGGTCCTTCTCGGCCGCGAGCTTGGGCGGGTTTGCTCCGGTGTCCGGCGTCGCCGCTTCCTGTGCCATGACGGGCCCCAGACCCAGAAACAGCAGCAAGGCCGAAGCCCATGGCGTCAACCGGCTGGGCAGGTCCGCACGAGCCGACGTGTCCCATGCGGCCACGCCGCGAACACGCGAAATCCGCTTCGATATCATTGGTTTGAAACTCCCTGTGAGAATGTGTCGGTTGACGACAGGGAGCCATTCTAGGAACTGAAAACTGCGTTCAAAAAGAACCAAATCGTCTATTCAAAGAGCAAGCGCGCAAAGCTGTTTCGACGCAGCATTGCAGGCAGTAAAGTGCGCGCCCGGCGTGCTGAAGCCGTCCGGATGTGTGTGCGGAAAGACGATCGTCGCGTACTTGAGAGCGCGTCCGTGACCGTGCTGTGACCTGCAAAGCTTGAAGCCGAACCGGATCTTTCCTCCGCGCATGACCAGTGGATCGGGGCCGCAAACCCAGCGATCGCCGGGTTGTTGCGCTTCAGCATTTTCCTGACAGAAGTCGACCATCAAGCGCCTTGTCCTTCGTTCCCTGGTCGCAGAAAGGAGCATGGAAAGGCACACCAGAAGACCGGTATGAAAACAGCAGAACAGATGAACTGGAACCTGGAAGCGCACCGCGGCCTCCGCGTGGACGCAGCGAAGGGCAACCCCCATAAGGACCGTTTGCGTGCCTTCGGTCGCTGGCGAGTGAATGCGTTCGCCGCGGTGCTGGCCGTTTCGCTGGGTGGGGGCGTGTTCCCGGCGCCCGCAGCGGACAGCGGCAGTCCCGCGGCTGCCCCTGCGGAAACGCCGCCGCCGAAACCGAAGGCCGTGGAGTCGCGCGGCTACGGGACACGGGCGGAGAGCGAACCGCCCCGCTACGTGCGGCATGCCGGCACGCTCGGGCTCGCAACGGAATCGGACCTGGACTGGCTGCTGCTAGGCGCCGACTTCCGCGTCCGGTACGAGGACCGCAACAATGACTACCGGCGCAGCACCATGTCGGACGACCCGTTCCTGCTGCGCACGCGGATTTACCTGGGCATCGAGAAGATTCTCGACCCGGTGCGTTTCGGGCTGGAGCTGCAGGACGCGCGCATGGTCCACAGCCAGGTGCCGGACAACGTCCGCGACGTCAACAAGTCCGAGGTTCTCCAGGCCTACGTGGAGCTGTACGGCAAGGACGTGTTTGGCCTGGAGCAGCCGCTGCGCCTCCAGGCCGGGCGCCTGGCCTTCGAGTACCTCGATCGGCGGCTGATCAGCCGCAATCCCTGGCGCAATACCACCAACAACTTCGAGGGTTTCCGCCTGCTTTCCGGTTCGCACCAGGGCATGTGGTGGCTGGACCTGCTCGCGGTTCAGCCGGTCGAGATCCTGCCGGACGAGTCCGATCGCGGTGACGAGCAGCGCTGGTTCTACGGCGCCATCGGTTCCTGGGGCAAGTGGTCATCGATCGCGACCTTGCAGCCCTACGTCCTGCTGCTCGACGAAGATCGCACCGGAAACGCCAAGCGCGAAATCTACACCTGGGGACTGCGCAGCTTCGCGGTGTTCAAGTCCGGGTTTGACTACGACGTCGATCTGGCCCTGCAAACCGGCCAGCAGGGCGCTGGCGATCACCAGGCATGGGCGGGTGCGGCCGAGCTCGGCTATACCTTCCCCTCCGCGTGGACGCCGCGAACCAGCGGCTCCATCGGCTATGCCTCCGGTGACAGGGACCCCACCGACAACGAGAACAATCGCTTCAATCGCCTGTTCGGATTCGGCCGGCCCTGGTCCGCCAACGACTACCAGATCTGGGAGAACATCATTGCGCCGAAGGCCCGCATCGAGCTCAAGCCCAGCAACGAGGTGCAGCTCGAAGCCGGTTACGGTGCGTTCTGGCTGGCCTCCGACAAGGACAGCTGGTCGCCGGCCAACCGCCGCGATTCCTCAGGAGACAGCGGCAGCTTCATCGGGCACGAGGTGGACACCCGGGTGCGCTGGCGCCTGGACCCGCGCGTGGAGTTCATCGGCGGATACACGCATTTCTTCCCCGGCGGATTCACGGAAAAGACCGGCCCTTCTCCGGACAGCGATTTCGTTTACCTGGAACTGTCGCTGCAGGCGCTCAAGTAGCGGGACCGTGCCCGCCCGGCGGATCGGGCGAGGGCGGATGCCATGGTGCTGGACCGGCCCGCCACGTCATCGCCTACGATGCGTGCTGGCTCTCCTTTCACCGGCCCGCACGTGATTCTCCGATCCGACTATCGTCCGCCTCAATTCCTGCTCGACCGCATCGATCTCTCGGTGACCATCGCCGGGCTGACCACGGTGGAGGCGCGGCTCGCCTTGCGTCGCAGTGCGGACGCCAATGCCGATGCCGCGGGTGCGCCGCTGGTGCTCGACGGCCGCGGCATGGAACTGGTGTCGCTGGCCATCGACGGGGTGGCGCTCTCGTCGGAGCAATACCGCGTCGATGACGAGCACCTGCACATCGCCAACGTGCCAGACCAGTTCACCCTGTACGTGATCACGCGCATCGACCCCGAGCGCAACACCACGCTCGAAGGGTGGTACCGCTCCGGGCCGATGCTGTGCACGCAATGCGAGGCGCAAGGCTTTTCGCGCATCACCTACGCGCTGGACCGCCCCGACGTGCTCAGCCGCTTCCGCGTGCGCCTTCAGGCCGACGCCAGCACGTTCCCGGTGCTGCTGGCCAACGGCAACCTCGAAGAGTCCGGCACGCTCGACAACGGCCAGCACTACGCGGTCTGGGACGATCCGTTCCTCAAGCCCTGCTACCTGTTCGCGATGGTGGCCGGCGACCTGGCCTGCGTCGAGGACCGTTACGCCACCGCGTCCGGGCGCACCGTCGCGCTCAAGTTTTACGTGGACCGCGGCAACGAGGACCGCGTGGACCACGCCATGGAATCGCTCAAGGCCGCCATGCGCTGGGACGAGCGCGTATACGGCCTGGAGTATGACCTGGACACCTACATGGTCGTGGCGGCGCGCGAGTTCAACATGGGCGCCATGGAGAACAAGGGCCTGAACCTGTTCAACGCGCGCTTCGTGCTGGCCTCGGCCGAAACCGCCACGGACGAGGATTTCGACGGCGTGGAATCCGTGATCGCCCACGAGTATTTCCACAACTGGACCGGCAACCGCGTGACCTGCCGCGACTGGTTCCAGCTCTCGCTCAAGGAAGGCCTCACCGTGTTCCGCGATCAATGCTTTTCGGCGGACCTGGGGTCGCCGGACGTGTCGCGCATCGAGCATGTGCGCCTGCTGCGCGCCCAGCAGTTCACCGAGGACGCCGGCCCCACCGCGCACCCGGTGCGGCCCGATGCCTACGCCGAGGTCAACAACCTCTACACCGCCACCGTGTACGAGAAGGGCGCCGAAATCCTGCGCATGCTGCACGGCCTGATCGGCGCGCAGGCCTTCATCCAGGGCATCCAGATCTACCTGCGGCGGCACGACGGCACCGCGGCGACGGTGGAAGACCTGCTGGCCGCGCTCGAAGAGTCCGGCGGCCGATCGCTGGACGGTTTCCGCCGCTGGTATTCCCAGGCCGGCACGCCGCAGGTGGACATCACCGACGAGTACGACCCGCAGAACCGGCGCTACTGCCTGAAGCTCAAGCAGCACACGGCGCCGCTGGCCGCGCACGCGGGCAAGCCGCCGCAGGCGCTGCCCATTCCCATCCGTTTCGTGCTGCGCGACGCTGAAGGTCGACCGCTGACGGTCCGCGCGCAGCCGCCGTTGCTGCCGCGGGCCGACCTGATCCTGCTGGAGACCGACCAGGCCGAGATCGTGTTCGACGATATCGACGACCTGCCGGTGCCGAGCTTCCTGCACGGGTTCTCGGCGCCGGTGAAGCTGCGCTTCCCGCACCCGCCGCAAGCCCTGGCGCAGCAGGTGCTGAACGAGGACGACGGCTTCCTGCGCTGGGAAGCGGCGCAGCGCCTGATGCTCGACGCCCTGTTCGAGCGCATGGCCGGCGCGCCCGGCGCCAGCGACCGCGTGCTGCTGGGCACGCTGCAGACGCTCGCCGCCAACCCGCCCGCGGACAAGGCCCTGCTCGCCGAAATCCTGCGCCTGCCGTCGGCCGGCGAACTGGCCACGCAGATCGAGCCCCTGGACCCGCCGCGCGTGGCACAGGCGCGCGATGCCTTGCGCCACGCCATCGCTCAGGCGCTCACCGGGCCGCTGTCGGTGTGGGCCACCTGGGCGCCGACCGAGCGTTCGGCCGACAGCCGCGCGCGGCGGCGCCTGTCCAACGTCGCGCTCGGCTATCTCGCGCACCTGGGCGTGGCGCGCATCCGCCGCCTGGCGCTGGAGCGGGCCGAATCCGGCTGCATGAGCCTGGTGATGGGCGCCATGGGCGCGCTGCGCGACGTCGCCTGCGAGGAGCGCGAGCAGTCCATGAAGGGCTTCCACGCGCGCTTCCGGCACGACCCGCTGGTGCTGGACAAGTGGTTTGCGCTGGAAGCCGCGTCCTCGCTCCCAGGCGCGGTGGAACGCGTGCAGAAGCTACTCGCGCACCCGGATTTCCAGCCCAGCCCCAACCGCGTGCGCGCCGTGCTCGGCAGCTTCATGCGCGAGAACCTGGCCGGCTTCCACCGGCCGGATGGGAGCGGCTACCGCCTGCTGGCCGAGCAGCTGGGGCGGATCGACCGCAGCAATCCGCAGCTCTCCGCGCGTCTGGTGGACGGCATGCTCGGCTGGCGTCGCCTGGCCGAGCCCTTCGGCGGGCTGATGCGTTCCGCCCTGGAATCGCTGGCCGCGCAGAAGCCGTCGAAGGACCTTCGCGAGAAGCTGGACAAGGCTCTGGACAAGGCTCTGGACGTGGCATTGGAAGGGGCTCCGGCATGAGGCGGGCAGCGACGGCGCCGGGGTCGGCGCGCACCGCAGCGGCGGCAGCCGGCGAAGGCCGATGAGGAAGCATTTTCCGGCCTGGCTGGTGCTGCTGGGTGCCGTGACCGCCATCGGGCCGCTGTCCATCGACATGTATCTGCCGGGCTTTGTCGCCATCGCCGAGGGACTTGCCACCACCCGCGGCGCCGTGGAGCGATCCCTGCCCGTGTTCCTGGCCGGCCTCGCGCTGGGGCAGCTCGTGTATGGCCCCTTGAGCGACCGCTTCGGGCGCCGCGCGCCGCTGGTGGCAGGGCTCGCAATCTATGTCGCCGGCAGCCTGGGCTGCGCCGGGGCAGCCAGCATGGATGCGCTTTCCGCCTGGCGTCTCGTGCAGGCCCTGGGCGCGGCGGCCGGCATGGTGATTGCCCGCGCGGTGATCCGCGACCGTCTCGACCCACGTGCCTCGGCGCGCGCCATGTCCACGCTGATGCTCGTGATGGGCGTTGCGCCCATCCTCGCGCCGCTGGCAGGGAGCGGGGTGCTCACGGTGGCGAGCTGGCGCGGCATCTTCCTGTTCCAGGCCGTGTTCGGATTGCTGTGCCTGGGATGGGCGTTCCGCACCATGCAGGATTCGCGCAGCGGCGCGGCCGGGCAGGGCCGGCCGTTCGGACAGGTGCTGCGCACGTATGGCGCGCTGTTGTGCGACCGGCGCCTGACCCTGCCGGCGCTGTGCAGCGGCTTTGCGTTCGCCGGCATGTTCGCCTATATCGCCAGCTCGCCATTCGTGCTGATGAAGCTGTACGGCCTGACTTCACAGGAGTACGGCCTGGTCTTCGGGCTCAATTCGTTCGGGCTGGTCGCCACGTCGCAGCTCAACGGGCTGCTGCTGCGTCACCGGGACCCCTACGAGCTGCTGCGCGCGTCGGTCTGGGTGCCGGCGGTGTCCGGAGTCGCCATGCTGGCGGTGTCGCTCAGTCGGCAGGCGCCGCTGCCGCTGCTCATCGCGACGCTGTTCTGTTACCTGGCAGGGCTCGGCATGATCGGGCCCAACGCCGGCGCCATTGCCATGGCCGAGCAGGGGCAGGTTGCCGGGGCGGCGTCCGCGCTGATGGGGACACTCTCGTTCATCGTCGGAATGGCCGCAGGGTTTGCCGTCAGCGCTGCCGGAGGAGCCACGGCAGTGCCGCTGGCGCTCATCATCGCGGCATGCGGCGTGATGACCGCGGTGCTCGGCGTCTGGACGCTGCGGGTGGCGCATGCGCCGGTCCCCGCCGCCGCGGTTGTCGAGCCCCCGCCCGTGATCTGAAGTCGTGTTGCAGCGGGATGACAGCCGCGCGCAACCTCCCGGGAGAGCGGAAGATTCGCTGTAACATCGCCGTCATCTGCCGTACTTAAGCTTGCGATATGAGCATGCAAGACAAGCTGATCCTGGTCGTTGAAGACGAGGCGCCGATCCGCGACATGGTGCGGTTTGCGCTGGAGCGGGCGAGCTTCCGCATCGGGACCGCGGGCAACGCCTCGGATGCTCGGATGAACATCGCCAACGAGCGCCCCGACCTGGTGCTGATGGACTGGATGATGCCCGGCGTGTCCGGCATCGAGCTGGCGCGGGAGATGAAGAACAGCCCGCTCACGCGCGACATCCCCATCATCATGCTCACCGCGCGCGCCGAGGAAGAAGATAAGGTGTGCGGCCTCAACATCGGCTGCGACGATTATGTCTCCAAGCCCTTTTCCTTCCCCGAACTGATTGCGCGCATCCAGGCCGTGCTGCGCCGCTCCATCCCCGGCGGCGAAGAGGAGAAGATGGCCGTCGCCGGCCTGGAAGTGGACCACGCCAGCCAGCGCGTCAGCGCGCGCGGCGAGCCCATCCGCCTGGGCCCCACGGAGTACCGGCTGCTGCATTTCTTCATCAGCCACCCAGAGCGGGTCTACACGCGCGAGCAGGTTCTGGACCGCGTCTGGGGCCAGAACATCTATGTGGAAGAGCGCACGGTGGACGTGCACATCCGGCGCCTGCGCAAGGCCCTGCAGCCGTACGGTTTCGACAACATGATCCAGACCGTCCGCGGCACCGGCTATCGCTTCTCGGAGAAGTGTTGAGATGACCGACGCGCCGGACCCGCCATCGTCGCCGGCGGAACCGGGGCGCCCATCGGAGGACCCGGTGCGCGTGCCGATGTTCTCGTCGGTGCGCCTGGCAGTACGTGGCGAGCTGTTCCGGCTGGCGCTGCTGGCGCTCGCGGGCGTCGCGCTGGGATGGATGGTCGAGCAGCCTGCGCTCGGCTATGGCGTGGTCCTGACCGTCTACGTGCTGTTCCAACTGCGCAACCTGCGCGTGCTGCGCCAGTGGCTGGAGGCGCCCAAGCACGTGGAACTGCACGAGCCGTCCGGAATCTGGGGGCAGGTTTTCGAGCGGCTGCTGGAGCTGCAGAAGCGCAATCGCAAGCGCAAGAAAAAGCTGGCCGCCATCGTCTCGGAATTCCAGGCCAGCACCGCGGCCCTGCCGGATGGTGCGGTGGTGCTCGGTGCACGCGGCGAGATCGCCTGGTTCAACAACGCCGCGCAGGCCCTGCTCGGCCTGCGCGGGCAGCCCGACGTGGGCATCCGCATTCCCAACCTCATCCGCCACCCGGACTTCGCCGATTACTTCGACGGCGAGTATGCCGGCGAGGTGGAGGTGCCGTCGCCGGTCAATCCCGGCGTGCGCGTGGCGCTCAAGATCATTCCCTACGGTCGCGACCAGCGCCTGATGATCGTGCGCGACGTGTCCGAGCTGCGGCGCCTGGAAACCGCGCGGCGCGACTTCGTGGCCAATGCCTCGCACGAACTGCGTACCCCGCTGACCGTGCTGCGCGGATACTTGGACATGATCGAACCGGAGTCGCGCGGCCCCGGCCCGCTGGCGCCCTGGCGCATGCCGATCAGCGAGATGCGCACGCAGGCGGCGCGCATGGAATCGCTCATCAACGACATGCTCAAGCTGGCCAAGCTCGAGTCGGACGTCGATTCGCGGCAGCACGTGCTGGACGTGCCGGCCATCATCGGGCGCGTGCTGGACGAGGCGCGCGCCATCTCGCAGGGCACGCACATCATCGAAGCGGACGTGGAGGCGGACCTGTTCCTGTACGGCCGCGAAACCGAGCTGCAAAGCATCCTCTCGAACCTGGTCTCGAATGCCGTGCGCTACACGCCGGCGCAGGGGCGCATTGCCGTGAGCTGGCGCGGTGACGACGAGGGCGCGCATTTCTCGGTGAGCGACAGCGGCATCGGCATCGCCGAGGATGATCTGCCGCGCATCACCGAGCGCTTCTACCGCGTGGACGTGGGCCGTTCACGCGCCAGTGGCGGCACCGGGCTGGGCTTGTCCATCGTCAAGCACGCGCTGCACCGGCACGAAGGTCGGCTGGACATCGACAGCAAACTGGGCGTGGGCAGCCGCTTCACCTGCCACTTCCCGCCGCACCGTGCCCACCACGCCGAGGAACCACCGGAGAAGAAGGCGCTGGCGGGCTAGGGCACGCAGCCGGCTCAGGAGTGAAATTGGGACTTGTCGCGCGACGCCCGACGCCACTCGCGCGGGGAACATCCATACCGGCGATGGAAGGCGCGCCCGAAGTACGAGGGATCGCCAAAGCCACATTCGAGCGCCACGGTCGTCACCGGGGAGGGCGACTCGGTCAGCGCGCGAGCGGCGGTCTCCAGTCGCCGTTCCAGCACGGTCTGAGAAAACGTCCGCTGTCGTTCGGCAAACACCGCGTGCACATAGCGCGCGGAAACACGGAATTTCGCCGCCACACTGGGGACGGAAAGTCCCGGGTCGCTACTGTGCGACTCGACGAATCGGACGATGGAGTCCCGGAATGCTCTGCGAACCTGCTCGCGTGATTCGTCACCTGGTGGCTCGACGCCGACCACGCTGAGCGATATCAGCTCCGCCAGCGTGGCGCCCATGTGGCTGGCCGCCTGCGGCGGCAGTTGCGGCGCGCAACGCATGAGTCCGTGCATGTGGGCGACGGCGAGGCTCCCCAGGTCCGAACTTGCACTGACCAGTCGCGCGGTGGGTCCCGCGGAACGCCGCAGCAGCGGCAACAGCGCCTGGTGCGGAATGCGGAAGGAGAGGGCACGGAAGTCCTGCCTGAAGTCGAGGCGATACGGCCGCGTGGTGTCCACCAGGTAGTAGCTGCCCGGCGTTGCCAGGATCTGGCGCCCGTCCTGCTCCACCGCGCAGTCGCCGTGCAGTTGCAGGTTGACAAAGCAGAACTCGTCGGCGCGCCTTCGGATTTCATCCGGCCCTCGGACCACCTTCTGAGCGAACGAGACCAGCTCCACTGCGTTGACATCGCCAACCTCGTGCAGGGTCACCGTGCTGCCGTAGCCGCGCGGCACGCTGGGCACCGAGTCGAGCGCGGTGAAGGCGTCGCACAGCACCTCGCGCCAGAAGCCAAACTGCTGCGAGGCCGCAAGAGTGCGGGTGTCCCAGACCTTCAACGGCGATCTCCCTCGACCGTGGACCATGGTGCGCAGGCCGCGGCCGGGCGTGCAGAAAAAGTCGAATTGCGATTGCAGGATTGTCCGCGAACCGGGCCCGGCTTCAAGCTAGGCTGATCCCGACGTTGGCACCCATCACCCACGGAGGAGACCCACATGGCCATCGACTTCAGCCTCAGCCCCGAACAGCAGGCCCTGCAGGCCGGCGCCCGCGCGTTCGGGCGGGATGTGCTCACCAAGGTGCGGGACATCATCGCGCCGCTGGCCAAGCCGGAAGAACGCTTCTTCGCGACCCAGCCCATTTACGCGCAGATGGCCCAGGCCGGCTTCGTGCACGCGCTGTTCCCGAAGGAATACGGCGGTGGCGGGATGCCGGCGCTGGATTTTGCGCTGGCGGCGGAGGAACTTGCCGCGGTCGACATCAACGTGCCCACGACCCTGCTCGGGACCGGCCTGGGCATGGAGCCCATCCTCGGCTTCGGCACGGACGAACAGAAGCACAAGTGGTGCGGGGAGATCCTGGAGCACCCGGGCGAGCGGCTGGCGGCGTTCGCGTTCACCGAGGTCACCGGCGGCTCCAATTTCGATTGTCCCGATCCGGCCGCGGGCGTGCAGACGCTTGCCCGCCGCGAGGGCAACGAGTGGGTCATCACCGGGAAGAAGCACTACACCACCAACGGCTGCGGCTGGACCGGCAAGGGCTCGCATCTGCTGAGCGTGGTCTGCCGAACCGACGCGAGCAAGCCGCCGCAGGAATCGCTGGCCGTGATCGTGGTGCCGGGCGCAACCCCCGGCGTGGAGGTGGTGGGCTACCTGGACACGGCAGGGCACCGCGCGGTGTCGTCGCCGCGCATCCACTTCAACGAGGTGCGCGTGCCGGCGGGCAACATCCTGGGCAAGCCGGGCGACGGCGTGGCGATCTGTTCGCACGCGTTCTCCTGGACCGCCGCGCTCATCGGTGCCGCCTGCACAGGCGTGATGCGCGCGGCCTTCGACGTGGCCTACGCCTTCGCGCTCACGGACAAGCGCTCTGGCACGGTGCCGGTGATCGAGCACCAGAACGTGGGCTACATGCTGGCCGACATCAAGATGCGCATCGAGGCCGCGCGCTACCTCACCTGGAAGGCCTGCCACCAGCTCGACGTCACCGGCCGACGCAGCGACGAGCTGGCCATCATGACCAAGATCTACGCCTCGGAACTCTGCGTGCAGGTGGTGTACGACGCCATGCGCCTGGTGGGCGTGGACAGCTACACCGATCTCTCGCCGCTGGCCGGCCTGATGCAGGACGCGCTGTGCTTTCCGCTGTACGACGGCGGCAACATGGGCGTGCGGCGGCGCCAGCTGCATCGCAAGTTCAAGGCACCGGGGTACGATCCGATGGCCTCCGCGGAGGGCCGTGTCTAGGAAAACTCTGCACAGGTATTGCTACTGAATCGCGTGTAACGGGAGGGACGCGATGCAGCAGATCAGTTTGGCGGAGAGCGGGTTTGCGCGGACGAGCAAGGTGACGCGCAAGCAGGTGTTTTTGTCGGAGATGGAAA
>JBQTJW010000022.1:0-98758 GCA_052386745.1 Panacagrimonas sp.
GCCGTTTTCGCGCATCGACGGCGTCAGTCGGAGCTTAGGTACGTCGAGTACCCCGCGCTCCTCCTTCCTTGCGCTGCGCGAAAACGTCCTCCGGCGCGGGCGCGCCGAATATGAAAACAGGTTCTTAGAACCCATGCCCCGGACGCCGTGCGCCCGCAGGTGGCGCCGCACCATCGATGTGGTAATCCGCCGGGGTTCGCGAGTAGTTCCAGCGCGGCAGATGACCGACACTATAGGCCGGAACGCCCATTCCCAGACCGAATTCCCTCCGGCCGGCCCAGACCGGCCCGTTTCCAGAACAAGCCATGAGCTATTCCCGTATCGCCGGTACCGGCAGTTACCTCCCCGCCCAGCTCGTCACCAACAAGGACCTCGAACTCCGCATCGAGACCTCGGACGAATGGGTGTTCCAGCGCACCGGCATTCGCAGCCGCCACGTCGCGGCCGAGGGCGAGCACACCTCCGACCTCGCCCTGCAGGCCTCGCTCAATGCCATGGAAATGGCCGGCGTCACTGCCGCGGACATCGACCTGATCGTGGTGGCCACCACCACGCCGGACATCGTGTTCCCGTCCACCGCCTGCATTCTGCAACGCAAGCTCGGCGTCACCCGCGGCGCGGCCTTCGACGTGCAGGCGGTGTGCACCGGCTTCGTCTACGCGCTCGCCATTGCCGACAAGTTCGTGGCCTCGCGCCAGCACCAGTGCGCGCTGGTGGTGGGTTCCGAGGTGTTCTCGCGCCTGCTGGACTGGACCGACCGCCGCACCTGCGTGCTGTTCGGCGACGGTGCCGGCGCGGTGGTACTCAAGTCGTCCGACACGGCGGGCATCCTGTCCACGCACCTGCATGCGGAGGGCCAGCAGAGCGACATCCTGTGCGTGCCCGGCACCGTGCACGGTGGCGAGCACAAGGGCCACCCCTTCGTGAAGATGGACGGCCAGGCCGTGTTCCGCTTTGCCGTGCGCGTGCTCGACCAGGTGTGCCGCGAGACCCTGGAGGCCAACAACATCCAGGGCACCGACATCGACTGGCTGGTGCCGCACCAGGCCAACATGCGCATCATCACGGCCACCGCGCAGAAGCTCGGGCTGCCGCCGGAGCGCGTGGTCACATGCCTGGAAAAGCAGGGCAACACTTCGGCCGCGTCGGTGCCGCTGGCGCTGGACGTGGCCGTTCGCGACGGCCGCATCCAGCCCGGTCACCTGGTGCTGCTGGAAGCCGTGGGCGGCGGCATGACCTGGGGTTCGGCGCTGGTGCGCTGGTGAGGCGCACTGCCGCGCCGACGGCCTGAATCCGGCTTACGGCGCCGGCTGCCGGTCCTTCCAGGCCTTGACCGCGGACAGCGTGTTGGCCACGTGCTTGTCCGGGTTGAGCGCCGAATACACGTAGCCCACGGTCGCGTCCGGCAGGATCACGAACGAGGTGCGCGCGGCGTAGGGCAGCAGCGGCACCTTGGCGTCGAACGACTTGGCGATCTTAAGCTCGGGGTCGGCCGCCACCGCGAACTTGTTGCGGCATTCGCTCACCGAAAACCGGTTCAGCGTCTCGATATCGTCCTTGGACACGCCGATCACCGTCGCGCCCAGCGCCGCGAACTCCTCGGTGGCCTCGGCGAACAGGTGCGCCTCCACCGTGCAGCCGGACGTGAACGCGGCCGGGTAGAAGTACAGCACCACCGGGCCCTTCTTCAGCGCCTCGGCCAAGTCGAAGTCGAACGGCTTGCCGGCCAGCGTGGCCTGGGTGGTGAAGTCCGGCACCTTGGTGCCCACGTCCAGCGCGGCCATGGCCGGCGGCGCCGCGCAAAGGGCAAGGCCCGCAAGGAACACCTGGCGGCGCAGGCTGGAGGTCGGAGAAGCGAAAATCATGACGGATTCCTGGGCGCGGGTTTCAGAATCGTACGCGCAATTCGCCCAAGTGGATTCACGGTCGACGAGTACTTGACCGTGTCTAGAAATGGCTGATGGCTTCCGGCCCCAGCTGCGCCATCTGCCCGCGAATCCAGCTGGCGCGCGTTTCCACGTAGGCCGAGGGCGCCGCAACCTTCATCCGCCGCGGGCTGGGCAGCACGGCCGCCAGCAGCGCCGCCTCCTGGTCGGTGAGTCGCGACGCCGGCTTGTGGAAGAACTTCTGCGCCGCCGCCTCCACGCCGAACACGCCTTCGCCGAACTCGGCCACGTTCAGGTACATCTCCAGCACCCGCCGCTTGGACCAGAAGGTTTCGATCAGCAGCGTGTAGCCCACCTCCAGGCCCTTGCGCACCCAGCTGCGCCCGGGCCACAGGAACAGGTTCTTGGCGACCTGCTGCGTCAGCGTGCTGGCGCCGCGGATGCGCTTGCTGCGCTCGTTGTGCTCGCGCGCCTTCTCGATGGCGGCGAGGTCAAACCCGAAATGCTCGGCAAAGCGCTGGTCCTCGGCCGCGATCACCGCGATCTTGGCGGCTGGAGCGATGCGATCCCAGCCCACCCAGTCGTGTTCGAGCGGCGCCAGCGGGCGCTCCGAGCCCAGGCGCTCGAACTGGTAGCGGATCATGAAGCTGGACGTCCACGCCGGCAGGAACCCGAGCAGGGCCACGGGGATGACGGTCGTCGCCGCCACCAGCAGGATCAGGCCCAGGCCCAGCCGTCGTCGCCAGTGCCGTCGGGCGCGCGCCGGCATCAGCTCGTCCAACCCGGGCGCGGCTGGCGGGGTGGGCTCGGCAACCGGCACGTGAAGGGGCGCCGAAAGGGGCGCGGACGGGTGGGAATCATCGGGTTCCAGACGGGGCGGCTGGCGCGGCATGGCGCGCGATTGTCATCGGACCGCCCTCGCGGCGCCATCCCGTTTGGCGGCGACCGGACCACAACCCTGCGCGCCCCTTGCCGGCCGGGGCGCGCTCGCAACGCCTTGCTCTTACACCGCTTTACGACCCGGCGTCATCGCCCCGACCCGGGGGCGGATCCTCGCAATCAGTCACCGCGCTTCTAGGTCCACGTCGCAGGATTTTTGGACAAGCACCGCAGGACATGCGCCGAGGCCTGGACTCCGCGCATGGCCGGCTACCGCTTATTGGTCCGCGTGCTCGTCGCAGTCGGCCGACACCCAGCGGCTCGACACTTCGTGCTTGAAGGTGAGCGGCTTGCCGGTGTAGACCCAGGTGGTGGTGTTGCGCGTGGGCGACTCGATGGTGCGCTTGATGCTGCCCTTGCCGTCCGGGCAGGTGTATTCGAACGAGAGCTCCGACGCGCTCTGCTTGAAGTTCTTCATCTTGCAGCCGTCGGCCATCTGGCTGATGACCTTCTCTTCTTCCTTCTTCTGATCGTCGATCCTGACTTCATCGGCGGTGTAGCAGGACTGCGTCACCTCGCCCTTCTTGCCATCGTGCGTGGGTGTTTCTTCCCACAGGCCGGGCTTGCCCCAGGTGCCTGCGGCCATGGCGGAACCACAGGCCATCAGCGAAAAGAGGGCGGCGACGGTTCGGCGGGTGTTGCGCTGGGTCATGCCTGTTCTCCAAGAGCACGGGGTACGAAGTTTGTTTCGACGGCGGCCTAACGAGCCGCCTGCATGGCGCCGCATGGCGTGCGCACTACAGTGGGCATTCTAGGGCGGCGGGAATGAGCGGACGGTGAACACGTGCGCACGCCCGCAGCCACCAGATGAGTCACGAGGAGCGACATGAACGTCAACGGCAGCATCCAGTTTTCCGTGGTGGAGCAGACGGCCGAGAAGGTGGTGGGCGAAATGCCGGTGCAGGCCGGCATCCTCAACCCGTTCGGCATCGTGCACGCCGGCGCCACGCTGTGGTTCGCCGATGTCTGCGCCACCGTGCTGGCCTTCGGCGGCACCGAGACGGCGCCGGACGCAGGCGCCAGGACGGGCGATGTGCCGCGGGTGCAGTCCGTCTCGGAACCTAGCGCCCCTGCTGCGGCCCGCCGCTTCCAGCCCCACGCCATGCAGCCCGGCGTCGCGGGCTTCCCGCTGGCCATCAGCCTCAACGCCGCGCTGCTCGGCAACCAGAAGGAAGGCGTGCTCCGCGCCACCGCCGTGTTCGTGAAGAAGGGCAGGCGCCTGAGCGTGGTGCGCACCACGGTCACCGGCCAGGACGGGCGGCTGATCGCCGACGTCACCACCAGCCACGTGCCGGCATAGAGCACCACGCACCGCGGCCGCTGCTGCCTGGCACGGCGCTCGGGGAAGCCCGAAACTAGCGGGATGGGGGACATCATCATCAAGGCCGGGCTGGCGTACCTGCTCGGCAACATCATGGGCGGGCACCTGGTGGGCCGCATGCGCGGCGTGGACCTGGGCCGCGTGGGCAGCGGCAACATCGGCGCCACCAACGCGCTGCGCACGCAGGGAACGAAGTTCGCGCTGCTGGTGCTGGCCATCGACGTCGCCAAGGGCCTGCTCGGGGCGCTGCTGGTGCCGGCGCTGGCGCTGCCCCTGGTGACGGCGGGGGACCGGGAAATCGCCGGCTATGCCTGCGGCGCCGCGGTGACCCTGGGGCACTGCTACCCCGCGCTGTGGCGCTTCAGGGGTGGCAAGGGCGTGGCCACGCTGGCCGGTGTGTTCGGCGCGCTGCTGCCGGCGAGCCTGCCGCTGATCCTGACGGGTTTCCTGCTGGTGGTGATGATCACCGGCTACGTGAGCCTGGCCACGCTCTCGGCCGCGGCCATCGCCGGGCTGTACGTGGCCTTCGTGGACGCCCGCGGCGTGCTGTCGCCGGCCGGTGCCTTCACCGCCTTCATGATCGCGCTGCTGGTGTTCAAGCACCGCGAGAACCTCCGGCGCCTGGTTGCCGGCACCGAGAGCCGCTTCGAGAAATTTCGCGTGATCGGCAAATGGCTCGAGCGCTAGACGAGCAGGACCTGCTGGACCTGGTCGATGCGCTCGCGTCCGGCCAGTGGCAGTCGGGCGAGGCGCTGGCCGCCGGCGCCGGGCTGACGCGCGCGGGCCTGGCCAAGCGCATGGCACACCTGCGCGACTGGGGCCTGGACATCGAATCCAAGCACGGCCAGGGGTATCGCCTGACGCAGCCGCTGGAGCGCCTGGATGCCGCCCGCCTGCGCGCCGACCTTCCCGCGGACCTCGGGCTGGAGGTGCTGCCGCTGGTCGATTCCACCAATCGCCTGCTGGCGGCGGCGGACGCGCGGCAAGACCCGCAGGCAGTACTGGCCGAGTACCAGTCGGCCGGGCGCGGGCGCCGCGGGCGCGAGTGGCGCTCGCCCTTCGGCGCCAACCTGTACCTGTCCATCGCCTGGAGCTACCCGATGTGGCCGCCGCAGCTGCCGGCGCTGTCGCTGGCCGTGGGCGTGGTGTGCGCGCGGGCCCTGCGCGCGGCGGGCGTCGCGGGCGTGCAACTCAAGTGGCCGAACGACCTGTGGGTGGGCGACCGCAAGCTCGGCGGCATCCTGATCGAGCAGCGCGGCGAGTCCAGCGACGTCTGCCGCGTGGTGGTCGGCGTGGGCGTGAACGTGGCCATGCAGGCGTCGCAGGCCGCATCGGTGGACCAGCCCTGGACCACGGTGGACGAGGTGCTGGGCCGCGAGCCCGGCGGCCCGCGCCGCGCGTCACGCAACGCGCTGGCGGCCGAGTTGCTGCGCGGCCTGCACGACTGCCTGTCGCGCTACGCCCTGGGCGGTTTCGAGCCGTACCGGCGCGAGTGGCTGGCGCTGGATGCCATGCAGGGACGCGAGGTGCAGGTGCCCGGCGACGAGACGCTGCGCGGGCCCGGCCGCGGCATCGACGCCAGCGGCGCGTTCCTCATCGAAACCGCCACCGGCCTGCGCGCGGTGCATGCCGGCGATGTCTCGCTGAGGCTGCGCTGATGCTGCTGCTCGACGTGGGCAACACGCGGCTCAAGTGGGCCCGGGTCGGGCATGGCGGGACGCTGGATATCGGCGGCGCCGTGGTCCATGCCGGCGCGCCGGCCGAGGCGATCGACGCTCTGGACGTGGAGGGCCCGGAGCCCGTGGAGGCGGTCTGGATCGCCAGCGTTGCCGGCCCGGACAACGACCAGCGGCTGGCGCAGGCGGTGGCCCGGCGCTGGGCGTGCGTGCCGCAGTTCGCGGTGTCGGAGGCGGCCTGCGCAGGCCTGCGCAACGGCTACGCCGAACCGCGGCGCCTCGGCGTCGACCGCTGGCTCGCGCTGCTCGCGGCCTGGAGCGAAACCGGCGGCGCCTGCGTGGTGGCGGATGCCGGCACCGCGCTGACGGTGGACGTGGTCGATGCGCAGGGCCAGCATCGCGGCGGCGTCATCGCGGCCGGGCTGCGCACCTCGGAGAACGCCGTCCTTGGCGCCACCCGCTTCCCCACGCGCGAGGCGCCGCTGCCGCCCCACGCCGGCCTGGGCCTGGATACCGAGTCCTGCGTGCGCCAGGGCGCGATGCTCTCGGTTCTCGGCGCCATCGACCGCGCGGCTTGCGAAGTTTGCCCCGGCGCGCGGCGCTACCTCTGCGGTGGCGACGCGCCGACCCTGCTGCCGCTGCTCGGAGCGGGCTGGGAACATCGCCCGGCGCTGGTGCTGGAGGGCCTGCGGGTGCTTGCGCAATCGGGCAAGTCAGGGCGCAACCGCATCGAATAGCATGCGGGGTTGCGGCATGTTGCGTGCTTCATGCCAGGTGGCGAAAAACGCGTGGAAACCAGGGGAGTGGAAGTCAGCATGCCGATCCAGAAGCTGCTCGTTGCCAACCGCGGCGAGATCTCCATCCGCGTCATGCGCGCGGCGGCCGAGATGCGCATCCGCACCGTGGCCATCTACGCCCACGAGGACCGCTTCGCGCTGCACCGCTTCAAGGCGGACGAGAGCTACCTGGTCGGCAAGGGCCAGAAGCCCATCGCCGCCTACCTGGATATCCCGGACATCATCCGCATTGCGCTCGAAGCCGGCGTGGATGCCATCCATCCCGGCTACGGCTTCCTGTCGGAAAACCCCAACTTTGCCGAGGCCTGCGCCGAGGCCGGCATCAAGTTCATCGGCCCCACGCCGCAGGTGCTGCGAACGCTGGGCGACAAGGTGGCGGCGCGCGCCGCGGCCATGGCGGCCAAGGTGCCCATCCTCCCTGCCAGCGGCACGCTGCCGCGCGACGTGGAGGAGGTGAAGAAGATCGCGCTGGACGTGGGCTACCCGGTGATGCTCAAGGCCAGCTGGGGCGGCGGCGGCCGCGGCATGCGCATGATCGAGTCGGAGGCGGACCTGCCGGTGGCGCTGGAGTCCGCGCGGCGCGAGTCGCTGGCGGCGTTCGGCAACGACGAGGGCTACCTCGAAAAGCTGGTGAAGCGCGCGCGCCACGTGGAAGTGCAGATCCTCGGCGACCAGCACGGCAACGTCATCCACCTGTTCGAGCGCGACTGCTCGGTGCAGCGGCGCAACCAGAAGGTGGTGGAGCAGGCGCCCGCGCCCTACCTGACGCCCGCGCAGCGCACCGAGCTGTGCGACGCGGCCGTGCGCCTGTGCAAGAGCGTCAACTATTCGCACGCCGGCACCGTGGAATTCCTCATGGATGCCGACACTGGCCGGTTCTATTTCATCGAGGTCAACCCGCGCGTGCAGGTGGAGCACACGGTCACGGAGGAAGTGACCGGCGTGGACATCGTCAAGAGCCAGATCCGCGTCTGCAACGGCGGCCGCATCGGCGACCCGGACTCCCTGCTGCCGGCGCAGGACGCGGTGAAGCTGGACGGCCACGCCCTGCAATGCCGCGTCACCACCGAGGACCCGGAGAACGGCTTCACACCAGACTACGGGCGGCTGATCGCCTACCGCAGCCCGGCCGGTTTCGGCATCCGCCTCGATGGCGGCACCAGCTATGCCGGCGCGGTCATCACGCCGTACTACGACTCGCTGCTGGTCAAGGTCACGGCCTGGGCGCAGACCTCGGACGAGGCCATCGCGCGCATGCATCGCGCGCTCACCGAGTTCCGCATCCGGGGCCTGGCCACCAACCTGATGTTCGTGGACAACGTGATCCGCCACCCGCTGTTCCGCGCCGGCGAGTGCACCACGCGCTTCATCGACACCACCCCCGAGCTGTTCGTGTTCACGCCGCGCAAGGACCGCGCGAGCAAGCTGCTCAAGTTCATCGGCGAGGTGGTGGTCAATGGCAACCCGGAAATGAAGGGACGCAAGATGCCGGAAGGCCGTCTTCCCGCGCCGGCCCTGCCGCCGCTCAGGATCAACACGCCGGTTCCCGCCGGCACGCGCGACATCCTCAGGCAGCTGGGCCCCAAGGGCTTTGCCGGCTGGATGAAGGACCAGCAGCGCGTGCTGCTCACCGACACCACCATGCGCGACGCGCACCAGAGCCTGTTCGCCACGCGCATGCGCAGCAAGGACATGGTGGCGATCGCGCCGTACTACGCGCGCCTGGCGCCGCAGCTGTTCTCGCTGGAATGCTGGGGCGGCGCCACCTTCGACGTAGCCCTGCGCTTTCTCAAGGAAGACTCTTTCGAGCGCCTGGCCGCGCTGCGCGAGCGCATCCCCAACATCCCGCTGCAGATGCTGCTGCGCTCGGCCAACGCGGTGGGCTACACCAACTACGCCGACAACGTGGTGAAGTTCTTCGTCAAACAGGCGGCCGCGGCGGGCGTGGACATCTTCCGCGTGTTCGACTCCCTCAACTGGGTGGAGAACATGCGGGTGGCGATGGATGCGGTGATCGAATCTGGCGCCGTGTGCGAGGGCACCCTCTGCTACACCGGCGACCTGTTCGACGCCGCGCGCCCCAAGTACAACCTCAAGTACTACGTGGATATGGCGAAACAGCTGGAGAAGGCCGGCGCGCACATCCTGGGCATCAAGGACATGTCCGGCGTGTGCAAGCCGCGCGCGGCACGCGAGCTGGTGCGGGCGCTGAAGCAGGAGATCGGCATCCCGCTGCACTTCCACACGCACGACACCAGCGGCATCGCCGCGGCCAGCGTGCTCGCGGCGGTGGAAGCGGGCTGCGACGCGGTGGACGGCGCGCTCGACAGCATGAGCGGCCTCACCTCGCAGCCCAACCTCGGCTCCATCGCGGCGGCGCTGTCCGGTTCGGAGCGCGACCCCGGCATCGACCTGGGCGCGCTGCGTCAGCTCTCCGACTACTGGGAAGACGTGCGCACCTACTACGCGCCGTTCGAGGCCGACATCCGCGCCGGAACCGGTGACGTCTACAACCACGAGATGCCCGGCGGGCAGTACACCAACCTGCGCGAGCAGGCCCGCGCGCTGGGGCTGGAATCGCGCTGGGCCGAGGTTTCCAAGGCCTACGCCGACGTCAACCAGCTGTTCGGCGACATCGTGAAGGTCACGCCCACCTCCAAGGTGGTGGGCGACATGGCGCTGTTCATGGTCAGCCACGGCCTGAGCGCGGCGGACGTCGCCAACCCCGACAAGCCGGTGGATTTCCCCGAATCCGTGGTGCAGCTGTTCCGCGGTGAGCTGGGCTTCCCCGCCGACGGCTGGCCGGCCGCGCTCCAGGCCAAGGTGCTCAAGGGCAAGCCGCCGCTGGTGGGCCGGCCCGGCGCCAGCCTGAAGGACGTGGACTTGAAAGCGGCCCGCGCCGAGGGCGAAAAGCTGGTCGGCTACAAGCTCGACGACCGCGATCTGTCGTCCTACCTGATGTATCCCAAGGTCTTCGCCGAGTTCGCCGAGGCACGCAAGCTCTATGGCGACGTCTCCGAGCTGCCCACGCCGACCTTCTTCTACGGCATGAAGGACCAGGAAGAGATCAGCGTGGACATCGACCAGGGCAAGACCCTGGTGATCCGCCTGCAAGGCCGCACCGAGATCGAGGAAGAGGGCGTGGTCAAGCTGTTCTTCGAGCTCAACGGCCAGTCGCGCCACATCCGCGTGCCCAAGGCCGGCAGCAAGTCCGCGCAGGTGGAACGGCCCAAGGCCGACGAGAAAAACCCGCAGCACATCGGCGCGCCCATGCCCGGCATGGTGGTGCGCGTGGCGGCGGCAGAGGGCACCGCCGTGGAAAAGGGCGAGCCGCTGGTGGTGCTCGAAGCCATGAAGATGGAAACGGTCATCGCCGCCCCGCGCGACGCGCGCATCGTGAAGGTGCACGTCAAGTCCGGCACCCCGGTGAATGCCCGGGAGCTGCTGATCGAACTGGACTGAGCGCCTGTGAAAAATTCGCCCACCTTCTGCGCAGCGACGCCCTCGCTACGGTGTTCGACTTTTTCACAGGCTCTGACAACGCAGCGCCGATCGGGCGGAAAGACAATCCCCATCACAGGCACGGGTGAGCGCGGCGGGACGCGTTCCCGTCGGTGCGTCCAGCCTTGCGTCGAACCCCGCGGCCGTTCAGGCTCGCGCAAAACCAGAACGAGGAGCCCGCCTTGAAGATGAAGCTGTATTGCAGCAAGACCTCGCCGTATGCCCGCAAGGTGCGCGTGGTGGCGCAGGAACTGGGGTTGGCGGACCTGATCGAGGAGATCGCCTGCGACCCGTTCCAGCCGCTGCCGGAACTGCTGGCCTCCAACCCGCTGTCGCGCATCCCGACGCTGGTCACGGAAAAGGGCGAGGCCCTGCCCGATTCCACGCTCATCATCGAATACCTGCAGACGCGCGGGCGCGGGCTGGAAGCGCTGCCGCGCGGCTCGCAGCGCTGGCCGGTGCTGCGCCGACAGACCATTGCCGAGGGCATCATCGACGCGGCCGTCGCCACCGTGTTCGAAACGCGGCGGCCGGAAAGCATCCGCCACGTGCCGTTCCTGGATCGCCAGGCCGATGTCATCCGCCGCTCGGTCGCGGTACTCGATCTGGAGGCGTCAGAACTCTCCAACGAATCGCCCGGCGTGCTGGAAGTCACCGTCGGCGTGGCCCTGGCCTACCTCAACTTTCGCCTGCCATACATCGAGTGGCGCAAGGGCCACGACCCGCTGGACCGCTGGTTCAACACTTTCTCGCAGCGGCCCTCGATGCTCGCCACCGAGCCGCCCGCGGCCTGATGCGGCGCCTGCGCGCCACGCTGCTGCTGGCGTTCGCGCTGGTCGCCGCAGGCTGCACCCATTCGCCCTACCACTCCACGCCGGAGAACGAAGCACTGCGGCGCGGCCTGGTGCTGGACGCGCTGGGCCAGATCGGCCGGCCATACCGCTACGGCGGTACCTCGCCGGATGGCTTCGATTGCAGCGGCCTGGTGCAGTACATCTTTGCGCAGCAGGGCGTGAGCCTGCCGCGCACCGCGCGCGAGCAGCACGGCGCCGGCGACGAGATCGACCTGGAAGACGCCGAACCCGGCGACCTGCTGTTCTACAGCTTCAGCCGTCGCGGCATCGACCACGTGGCGCTCTACCTGGGCGACGGCCAGGCCGTGCACGCGCCCGCCACCGGCCGGCAGGTCATCGTCGCGCCCATCGGCAACCGCTGGTGGATGGACCGCTACGTGGACGCGGTGCGCGTCATCCGCTGAGCCGGGAGTCTCAGTCCGTCCGCAAGACTGTAGGTCAAAAAATGGTTGGAGCGACGATCTCACTTTCGACCACTTCCACCTCAGAAAACCGTTGATGTAGGACTAAGGTCTTGATCCGAAATGCAAGCGTGCCGCCCGGCGCCGCATCAGAACGGCTATGCGATCCGGCCGGTGCTCGATCCCAGCATCCGCGACGCCGCGGAGGCGGGCCAGCTGCTCGAAGGCGACTGATCCCGCGCTGCAAATCCTCGCCCCACGCCATGGACTACGTGCGCGGCTACTATGGGCCGGCGTCCAGGGCCGCCCCACACCGATGTACGGGCGAGGCGGCGGCCACGCGCGAGCTGGCGCAATTGAAGGCGCGGGTACGCGCGGCCCTGCCCCGGGTGTGAACCTGCAGATGGGCACGGTACCGGCGACGGCCGCTTCACCGCCACGGCCACCCTGCCCCTGCGCGCGGCCGGTGTCTCGGATACCGCCCAGCTCTACGAGCTCGACCTGGAACCCGCTGCGGGGCTGCCGCATTACCTGATCCACGCCTACCCGCATCACCCGGCGCGCGTGCACCGCTTCGAGCCGGGAGCCATGGGGTGGATCTGAGCGCTTGCGCGCCCGGCGGGGGCACCTGACCGCGCGCCCCGGTAGCGCTGACGGGTGTTGAAATTGCGCAGACGCGCACCAAGCTACGACGCGCTGTTCCCTGCAACTCACCCCGCTGCGAGCTGCCCATGATCGTCGACGCCATGCCGCGCCTGCGGCGTACCGCCCTGCTGGTCTGGAAACCGCTGAGCATCCTGTTTGTCTGGGACGTGGCGGTGACGGTCTTCTACCAGTACCTGCCCTTCACCGCGCCGGCGCTGCCGCTCACCCTGTTCGGAACCGCACTGGCTTTGTTCCTCGGTGTGCGCGACAACTCCGCCTACCAGCGATGGTGGGAAGGGCGCGTGCTGTGGGGCGCGATGATCAATGCATCGCGCAGCCTCGCGCGCGGCGTCGTCAATTACATTCCCGACGAGCACGCGGATGCTCGCGAGGCCAAGCGCAGCATCGTGTTCCGGCAGATCGCCTACGTGCACGCCCTGAGGAGGCAGCTGCGTCGCCAGGAGGTGGACCAGGAGTTGCGCCGATTCATCATCGACGATTCCGCGGACCAGGCGCTTGAACGTGCGAATGTGGCCAACGGCCTGCTCGACGGAACCGGCAGGCGGATCGAGGCCGCGCGCCGCCGCGGCTGGATCGACTCCATGCAGCAGGCCTCGCTGGAGCGGATTCTCGTCGACATCGCCAACGCGCAGGGTGGCATGGAGCGGCTCAAGAACACGCCCCTGCCCAACCAGTACCGATTCTTCCCCAAGCTGTTCACGCGCATCTTCTGCGTGGTGCTGCCGATCGCGCTCGTAGAGACCCTGGACTACGCCACGCCCATCGGCTCCACGCTGGCCGGGCTGATGTTCCTGACGTTGCTGCAGATCGGTGACGACCTCGTGGACCCTTTCGCCAACTCGGTGCACGACGTGCCGCTCACGGCCATGCGCCGCACGATCGAGATCGACCTGCTGCAGGCCATCGGCGAAGTCGCCCCCGAACCACTGCGCCCGGTCAACGGCGTGCTCTGGTAGGGCTGGCTCCTAACAAGGATTTTTTAGTGGTCGACAATGTGTTTCGTGGTACGTGGCCTCATCCGGGCGTGTCTGAATTTTTGTGTGTGAGGCGGTGATTGCCACCTGGGTTACGCGGCCGCTCGAAAAAGCGCCCAGCGCCGGGGCCGTGATGGCTGACAAAGCCTTACGACTCCGCCGCGCACTTCGCTGCCGTGATCACCTGCCGATGCATCCTGATCTGGCTCAGGTAATTGTTGACACGGCCTAATCGGCGGGTGAACTGCGCGGCTGCGCAGTCGAAGGGGTGCGTGATTTGCGGGGGTACTCGCAGAGGTCGGCGATGCCGCATTTTGGGCAGTCCGGCTTCAGCGCCTTGCACACGTAGCGTCCGTGCAGGATCAGCCAGTGGTGGGCGTCGCGCCGGAACTCATCGGCGGTGAACCGGAGCAGGCGGTCTTCCACCTCGCGCACGTTCTTCCCCGGCGCAAGGCCGGTGCGGTTGGCCACGCGGAAGATGTGCGTGTCGACCGCGATGGTGGATTCGCCGAAGGCGGTGTTCAGCACCACGTTGGCGGTCTTGCGGCCCACGCCGGGCAGACGCTCCAGCGCCTCACGCTCGCGCGGCACTTCACCGCCATGCTCGCGCAGCAGGATTTCGCACAGGGCGATGACGTTCCGGGCCTTGGTGTTGAACAGGCCGATGGTCTTGATGTGCTCGCGCAGCCCGGCTTCGCCCAGCGCCACGATCGCCGCCGGGGTGCTGGCAACGGCGTAGAGCCGGCGCGTGGCCTTGTTCACCGACACATCGGTGGCCTGCGCCGACAGCACCACCGCCACCAGCAGTTCGAACGGGCTGCGGAATTCCAGCTCGGTGGTCGGCGCGGGATTGGCGGCGCGCAGGCGCTCGAAGATCTGGCGGCGCTTGGCGGGGTTCACGCCGCGTTTCCCGCGCCGGGGTCGTTGGACGGGGCGCGCTTCTGCGCAAGCACCGCGGACAGTGGGTCCTGTGCCCGAAGCGCGCGCTTGCGGGCTTCCCGGGTCGCTGCTTCCTCCTGGTCCTGGCGCTCGATGCGCGTCTGGTGCGCCCGGTAGCGCGCGCGAAATCCGCTTGCCCGCTCAAAGGCAGGCGGCGCGGCCGGCGCTTCGTCCATCACGATGCAGTCCACCGGGCACACCGGCACGCACAGTTCGCAGCCGTTGCATACGTTGGCGATGACCGTGTGCATGAGGTTCATGGCGCCCACGATGGCGTCCACCGGGCAGGCCTGGATGCACTTGGTGCAGCCGATGCAGTCGCTCTCCACCACGCGCGCGACCGTCTCCACGGATTTTTCGCTGCCGCATTCCGGGTCCAGCGCCAGCACGGGCCGGCCCAGCAGGCGCGCCAGCCGTTCGATGCCCGCGGACCCGCCCGGGGGGCAACGGTTGATTGGTGCCTCGTCGCGGGACATGGCCTCGGCGTACGGCCGGCAGGCCGGGTAGCCGCAGCGCGTGCACTGGGTCTGCGGCAGGAGCGCGTCGATGGCATCGACCCGCGCCGATCCGGTGGCGGTGATCACGGTCAGCGTCCAACCACTGTTCGGGACGGGAAACTCAGTCCCGGAAGCGCCGGGAGAGGTCGCCGTAGGCATCCACGCGCCGATCGCGCAGGAACGGCCACCAGCGGCGCACGTTCTCGCTGCGCGCCAGGTCCACGTCCAGCACCATGACTTCGGGCGCATCGCCAGCGGTGGCCAGGAACTCGCCCTGCGGGCCGGCAACGAAGCTGTGTCCCCAGAACTGCGCGCCGCGCGTCTGCCCACTGGGGTCCGGCTCGGCACCCACCCGATTGGCGACCAGCACCGGCAGGCCGTTGGCGACGGCGTGCGCGCGCTGGATGGTGACCCAGGCATCGCGCTGGCGCTGCTGCTCGGCCGCGTCGTCGTCGGGGTTCCAGCCGATGGCCGTGGGATACAGCAGCAGGTCGGCGCCGGCCAGCGCCATCAGGCGCGCCGCTTCCGGATACCACTGGTCCCAGCACACCAGCAGGCCGAGCTTGCCGACGCTGGTCTGGATGGGCGCAAATCCCTCCCGCGACGAGCCGTTGGCGGCGTCGCCGGGCGTGAAGTAGAACTTCTCGTAGTAGCCCGGATCGTCCGGGATGTGCATCTTGCGGTAGGTGCCGGCAACGCTGCCGTCCTTCTCCAGCACCACCGCGGTGTTGTGGTACAGGCCCGGTGCGCGGCGCTCGAACAGCGAGCCCACCAGCACAATACCCAGTTCCCGCGCCAGCGCCCCCAGGAACTGCGTGGAGGGGCCGGGAATCGGCTCGGCCAGGTCGAACAGGGCGGTGGACTCGTGCTGGCAGAAATAGAGCGAGGTGTGCAGTTCCTGAAGCAGCACCAGCCGGGCCCCGCGCTGGGCCGCCTCGCGGATGCCGGCCTCGGACGCCGCCAGGTTGTGCGCTCGGCTTTCCACGCAGGCCTGCTGCACCAGCCCCACTCTCAGCTTGCCGCTCACCGCATCACTCCAGCAGGTTGCCGACGGCCGACGGCAGCTTGTAGCGCTTGCCCATGAACAGCTTGTCCAGCAGCAGCGTCAGCCAGGGCCGTGAACTGGAGAAGCCACGCAGGGTGGCGTAGAAGGTCTCACCTTCGCGTGACAGTTCGTAGTGCTCCACCGCCGCGCTGATGGGTTCGCGCTCGCCCTTGAGCAGCGCACGCAAGGAGATGCGGGCGTTCTCGCTTTCCACCGTGCAGTCCAGCACTTCGCCGAATTCGCTCAGGGTGTCGTTGAGGTAGTGCTTCAGGGCGATGCCCAGGGCACCGTCCTTCAGGCTCTTGGCAAATTTTCCAAACATGCTTCCTCCGGCATTTTTGTTGAGCCCCGCGCGTGCAACGCCGCCTCGCTGAAATGCTCGGGCGAGAGGCGGACGGGCCTAGAGTATGTCGGAAGCATGCGCGGCCAAGCGGGACCGCTCGCCGCGCGCCAGGGTCACGTGCCCGCCGTGCTGCCAGCCACGAAAGCGATCGACCACGTAGGTGAGACCAGACGTGGTTTCCGACAGGTACGGCGTGTCGATCTGCGAGAGGTTGCCCAGGCACACGATCTTGGAACCCGGCCCGCAACGCGTGACCAGGGTCTTCATCTGCTTGGCGGTGAGGTTCTGCGCCTCGTCCAGGATGATGAAGCGGTTGAGAAACGTCCGCCCGCGCATGAAGTTGAGCGACCGGATCTTGATGCGCTTGGACAGCAGGTCATTGGTGGCCGCGCGCTCCCAGTCGCCGGAGTGGCCGTTCTGGGTGAGCACTTCGAGGTTGTCCATGAGCGCGCCCATCCAGGGCGTCATCTTTTCCTCCTCGGTGCCGGGCAGAAAGCCGATGTCCTCGCCCAGCGGCACGGTCACGCGCGTCATGATGATCTCGCGGTAGCGCGGCTCGTCCAGCACCTGGGCCAGGCCGGCGGCCAGCGTGAGCAGGGTCTTGCCGGTGCCGGCCGTGCCGAGCACGGTAACGAAGTCGATCTCCGGGTCCAGCAGCAGGTTCAGCGCAAAGTTCTGCTCGCGGTTCTTGGCGTGGATGCCCCACACCGGCGCCTTGTTGGCGCGGTAGTCGCGGATCACGCGCAGGGTGGCGCCGTCGCCGTCCAGGCTCTGCACCACCAGTTCCAGGCCGCGCTCGCGGTCGGCGTCCGGCAGGTACAGGAACTGGTTGGGGTACAGGTCCTTCACGCTCGGGCCGCGCACGCGGTAGCAGGCGCGTCCTCGGTCGTCCTGCCAGCTTTCCATCTTTTCGCCGTGGGCGTCCCAGAAGTTCTCCGGCAGCTCGGCGTAGCCGGTGGGAAGAAGGTCCGCGTCCTCCAGGACCTGGTCGTTGTGGTAGTCCTCGGTGTGGACGCCGACGATCGTGGCCTTGATGCGAAGGTTGATGTCCTTGCTGACCAGGGTGACGCGCCGTCCCATGTGCTGGCCCTGCAGCGACAGGGCGCTGAGCAGGATGGCGTTGTCCGGCTTGTTGCCCGGGAGGATGCCGGGCAGCGTGCTGTCGGTGGGCCGCGTCTGGAAGAACAGCCGCCCGCTGGCGGGCTGGCCGTGGCGCCCACTGCTCGGCGGCCCCTTGCGCAGCATCGCCGTGGGCAGCGGCAGGCCCTTCTCGATCTGGCCGTGGTCCTTGTCGGCGATCAGGTCGTCCAGCAGGCGGCTGACCTGGCGCGCGGTGCGGGCCGGTTCGCTGGTGCCCTTCTTGAGGCCGTCCAGTTCCTCCAGCACGACCATGGGAATGAACAGATCGTGTTCTTCGAAGCGGAACAGGCAGGTGGAGTCGTGCATCAGCACGTTGGTGTCCAGCACGAAGATCTTTTTCTTCACGGCGTCCCAGGAGGAGTGAGATGACGGGGCGAATCCGGCCGCGGCAGCGTCCGGGTGCAAGACGGTTGGCGGGCGCTGAAGATCAGGGCGCCTTGACGGCTTCCAGCACTTCGGCGGCGTGGCCCTTGACCGTCACGCCGCGCCACACGCGTTGCAGCTTGCCGTCGGCGCCGAACAGCCAGGTGCAGCGATCGATGCCCATGTACTTCTTGCCGTACATGCTCTTTTCAACGATCGCGCCAAAGGCGTCGCAGGCCTTGCCGTCCACGTCCGCCAACAGCGAGAAGGGAAAGCCGAACTTGGCCACGAAGTTGTTGTGCGACTTCACGCTGTCCTTGGAAATGCCGACGATGTCGGCGCCCGCGGCCTGGAACTGCGCGTACAGGTCGCGAAAGTCCTCGCCTTCCTGCGTGCAGCCCGGGGTGTTGTCCTTGGGGTAGAAGTAGATCACCAGCTTTTTCTTGCCGGCGAAGTCCTTCAGCTTGATGTCCCGACCGCCGCTGGCGGCCAGGGTGAGGTCGGGAAGGGTGTCGCCAGCCGACAGGCTCATGCGGGTGCGTGCTCGCTCATGATTTGATGGGGTCCAGCATGCCGTCGGCGTTGAGGTCGTCGCACAGGTCCATGAACGACTCCCGCAGTGCCTGCGGATGCTGGCTGACCGGCACGTGCAGCACCATCTGCACGCTGCACATCTCGGCGCCGGTGTAGGTGCTGGCGTACTTCTGGGTGGAAATCTCCGCCACTTCCACGTCCTGCCCCGCGAAGAATTCCAGCAGGTGCACCAGCAGGTCGGGCTGCTGCGGGGCGATGACGTCGGCGGCGTAGGGGCGGAACTCGGGGTTCTGCTCGCGCGGGCCGCAGCGCTCGAAACGCACCTGAAGGTCCAGCTTGGTGGCGATGCCCGGCAGCGCCGTCTCCAGCCGTCCCAGGGCGCTCCAGTTGCCGGACACCACCAGATTGGCGGCCAGGCGGTCGCCAATGGGGGCGATGCGGCAGTCCTCCACCTCGCAGCCGCGCTCGCGGATGGCGCGGAACAGTTCCAGCGGCACGTTGGCCTTGGTCCGGGCGAGAACCGAAATGGAGAGCAAAGTGTCTTGAGTTGCCATGATGTCGCGAGTATCCGAATGGCCGGAGTTTATTGAGGCATGACCCAAATGACCATCGCGTTCCGGGCCATCGCCGGGAGCGGGAATTCACCTGCGAATTGCGTTCCCGGCCTGCTCCCGCAGGAAGCCGGAGCCGCGCCGCGAGCGTATACTCCGCGGCCCTTTTCTCCGCCCCTGCGGGCCCAGCCATGATTGACGGCAGCATCGTTGCCCTTGTGACGCCCATGCACGCGGACGGGCAGGTCGATACCGAGGCCCTCGACCGCCTGGTGGACTGGCACATCGCCGAGGGCACCGATGCCATCGTCGCCGTCGGCACCACGGGTGAATCGGCCACGCTGGACTTCGATGAGCACATCGGCGTCATCCGCCGCGTGGTGCAGCGCGCCGCCGGGCGCATCCCCGTGATCGGCGGGACCGGCGCCAATTCCACCACCGAGGCCATCGAACTCACCCGCGCCGCCCAGCAGGCCGGTGCCGATGCCGCGCTGCTGGTCACGCCCTATTACAACAAGCCGCCGCAGGAAGGGCTGTACCGGCACTTCAAGGCCGTTGCCGAAGCGGTCAAGCTGCCGCAGATCCTCTACAACGTGCCGGGACGCACCGGCGTGGACTTGCTGCCGGCCACCGTCGCGCGGCTCGCGCAGGTGCCGGGCATCGTCGGACTCAAGGAGGCTAAGGGCGAGCTCGGCCGCGTTCGCGAACTGCTGGCGCTGAATCTGCCCAAGAGCTTTGCGCTGTATTCCGGCGACGACGCCACCGCGCGCGAATCCATTCTCCTGGGGTTTCGCGGCGATATCTCCGTCACGGCCAACGTGGCCCCCCGCGCCATGCACCAGATGTGCGTCGCCGCCCGCGCGAACAGGGCCGACGAGGCCGCGACCCTGGACGAGAAGCTGTCGGTGCTGCACCGCGACCTGTTCTGCGAGCCCAACCCCATCCCCGTGAAGTGGGCGCTGGAGCAGATGCAGAAGCTGTCGCCCGGCATCCGCCTGCCATTGGTCCCGCTGGACCCCCGTTTCCACCCAACCGTGCGCGCCGCCCTGCGCACCGCCGGAGTGCTTTGATGATGCGTGCTGTCCTGTTGGTCACGTGCGTGGCGCTCAACGCCTGCGCCGCCAATTCGTATTGCCTCGCCAAGCAGAACTACCAGAACGCTGAAACTGCGCGGGAGTTGCGCCCGGTGGACGGCTTGACCATCCCGGGTTCACCCTCGGCCCTGCGTCTTCCCAAGCCGCCTGCGAATCCACAGCCCTTCGGGCAGAAGGACGAAAACGGCGATGGAGTCTGCCTGGACAAACCCCCCAGAATGAAACCGGTGGCAACGGCTCCGGATGCCGGTGCGTCGTCCTGACAAAGAATATGGGATCGCGCGGGCCGAAGGCCATCCGGCACCGTATATAATTATCGAATTGGAGAGGTGTCCGAGCGGTTGAAGGAGCACGCCTGGAAAGCGTGTATGGGATCAAAAGTCTCATCGCGGGTTCGAATCCCGCTCTCTCCGCCATTAAGCAGTCCCGGGGTGTTCCGGACTGATCTAAGCCCCCGAAATATCGGGGGTTTATTTTTTCTGGCGCAACCGATTATCCCTCTCTGTCCCGTTTGGATGCGGGTCAGATTGTGGGTCGCGAGCGGTAGAAGTCCTGACCCACACGAAACGGGCCAGGAACAGAGAAATGAACGCAATCGCGTTGAAGAAGCTGACGCTGACGCCGCGGCGGCATCGCGTCGACAATGGGCTGTATCGAACTGGCACAGACACGTCTCAAGACGACGGGCGATGCAAGCTGAACTGAATCTGCGTCGTGACGAGATCGAGGCGGAACGCGCTGCCCGGATCGAAGCCGAGCGCGAGCGTGACATCGCCGACGCGCGTGCGATTGCGGCGACGGCTCGTGCGGATGACTTGTGCGCGCGCGAAGCGGATCTCCGCGCGCGGTTCGATCAGTTCACGGGCGTTCCGGAGAACTCGCAGCCGCTGAAGAAGACCTCACCGGCCACGCCTTCGAAGTCCACCTGACGGGTTCGTGACACGGAGCGCTGCGCCGGTGGCTGCAGCGCGGTGGGGCCATGCTCAGGATTCGAACATAAGGCCTGCGTAATCCATCCCGCCGTGCAGCACGTGAAGAACCACCACCTGTTTTCCTTCGATGCGATGGAAGATCAGGTAATGGCCATGCACGCGGCGTCGAACACCGTGGCTTTCGTACCGGGGCGCCAACGGGAACGCCAGCGGAGCCTCCACGAGGCTCAGGCATTTCTCCCGCAGCTCCTCGATAAACGGGAGCGCCCTCGGCAGATTGTCGCGGGCGATGTAATCGCCGATGCCTTCAAGATCGCGTTCGGCTTCCGCCGTGATCCGAACCTTCACGCGCCATACTTCTTGGCCAGTCGTCGGAACACCGCATCCGCGGGTTTCGTGCGGCTCGCTTCGGCATCAGCAACTCCGCGCATGATCGAGGCATCCAGTGCCGTCAGCCGGGCTTCGCGGTCTTGAACCAGGCGCACACCCTCTCGGAGCACCTCGCTTTTTGATCCATAGCGGCCCGAATCCACGAGCTTCTGCACGTAGCCTTCAAGCTGCTTTCCAAGGTCGGCACTGACCATCGCAATCACCCTTCAAGGCAGAGGCCCGAAGCGTATCGGTCTTATCAATAGTTATCAATGCACCTAACTTTGCCATGGCCGGCACCCATCCAGAAAGCGGCAACGGGAGGCAGGGGTGTGGGGCATCGCCCCAAGGGAGGCTGCGACCGCGGCCGAAGCCCGGCAAGCCTGATGCTCGCGCGGCGGCTCGCAGTTCCCTGCGCGATCTGTGCCTGGCCCCCTGTTCCTGCCTGGCAGAAAGATCGGCGCGCAGCTTGCGCCGACGGGTTTCGAGCGTGCGCATCTTCAGCGCTGGTAGCGGTGCCCGCTGCTGACCACGCCCTTGCGGAAACCCATGCGGATCAGCATGCGCGCGGTGCTGTCGGCAACCGAGAGCAGGTTGCGCAGCGGCTGCCCCGGCCGCGCGCGGAACGAGGTGACGTGGAAGCGCTGATCGGCGCGCATGGGCGTGTCGCCGAAGTAGTAGTTGGATACGCAGCAGCGCTCGCGGTCCGCGGCCACCGGCCGCACCGAGTGCCAGGCGCGGTGGTGCGTCTCCATGACGATCAGCCGGTTGAAGCGTGCGGCGATGACCACGGGCGCGCCGCCCGTTCCCTCCGGCCACAGTTCCAGGTCGCCGCCCGCGGCTTCGGGCCAGTCCGGCGTCACGTAGTACAGAAGGTTGAGATTGCGCCAGCGCTCGCGCTCCGCGTCGTGGGAATTGTCGATGTGCGGGTTCAGGAAATGCCCGCGCCCCATCAGCGAAATACCGCCGGCGTATAGCTGGGGGTCTGGATGCAGATCGGTCTTGCCCGTGATGTCGCGCACCGCGTCCACCACGGCCCCGGCCTGGAAGGCGAACAGCACCGATTCCAGCAGCGCGTCGTGCCGGTTCATCTGCGCGGACACGTACTTGCGCTCGCGAAAGGTATTGCGCAGGCGCATCTGCGCGGGCGCCGGAAAGCGTGTGTGGATGGCGCGGGCCAGGTCGTCCGGCAGAAGCTCGTCCAGCACCAGGTGCCGGATGGCGCCGCCACCGTGGAACTGGCGGGCAAGTGCCGGCACCGCGCTCCGCAGACGCTCCGCGATCGCGGCTGCGTGGGCGTTCGCCATGTCGTCGTTCACAGGCGGCCTGCGACAGGCGGGGATTGGAGGCCCGGTTCCGACGTCACTGGCGCCGCTCAGACCCGCAGCACGCCGTCGCCGTAGGCGGCAATCCTTTCGTCGCTGGTCATCAGGTGCATGGGCTCCAGCCGCGCCTGGGCAAGCAGCAAGCGGTCGAAAGGGTCGGCATGCAGGGGTGGAAGCTGCTCCACGGCCGCCGCGTGCTCGGGACGGATATCCAGGAACTGGAAGCCCGCTTCACGAAAGAACGCGATGGCCGTGCTGGCCGAAAACGGCAGGGGGCCTGCCGCGCGACCCAGCGAGTTCTTGATCGCGATTTCCCAGATGCTGGCCGCGCTCACGTGAACGCCGTGCGGGTTGCGCTCGATCAGTTCACGCGCGCGGGGCGGCAGGCGGTCCGACTGCGCAACCGCCCAGATGGCGATGTGCGTGTCCAGCAGCAGCCGCATGCTCACGTCGAGGCGCCGAAGAGCGCTGCCACCTCGGCATGGTGTTCGTCCCAGTCTTCGGGAATGGCGAACTTGCCGTCCCGCAGACCCAGGCGGACGCCTGGAACCGGGTTCAGCGGAACCAGCCGTGCCACCGGCCGCCCGTTCCGGGCGATGACGATCTCCTTTTCCTGCCCGCTTTCAACCGCCGCCACCAGACGCGACAGCGATGTCTTGGCTTCTAGGATGTTGATGACGGTCATGAGCGGTGCCCTGGTCTGGTCAGCCCAGACTAGGGCCCGGACAAGCGCCGGTCAACGACAGGCGCTCATGCCGTGGCCCGCGCGGGTACAGACTTAGGTCACGATGATCCGCCCGCCCGGCGCCTGGCCCAGGATGAGCTGGTTGAGGCGTTTCACGAACGCGGCGGGGTCATCGAGCTGGCCGCCCTCGGTGAGCTGGGCCTGGCCGAAGAGGACTTCGGCGATGTCGGCGAACAGGGCATCGTCGTTCGTCTCCTTCAGGCGCGCGACCAGCGGGTGCTCGGCGTTGAGTTCGAGGATGGGCTTGATCCCCGGCATGGCTTCGCCGGCCTGGCTCAGCATCTTTTCCAGGCGGCGGCTCATGCCGAAGTCGGGGGCGATGAGGCACGACGGCGACTCGGTGAGACGCTTGGACAGCTTCACCTCCTGCACGCGCGACTCCAGCACCTTTCCGGCGCGTTCCAGCACGTCCTTGAACGTGCTTTCCTGCTGCGCGCGCTCGGGCGTTTCCACCACGTCATCGAGCTCGGCGGTGCCCTGGGCCACCGACTTCAGCGGCTTGCCCTCGAAGTCGTGCAGGTGCGACACCACCCACTCGTCGATGCGGTCGGTCAGCAGCAGCACCTCGAAGCCGCGCTTGGCAAAGCCTTCCAGGTGCGGGCTGGACCTGGCCGCGGCGATCGAGTCGGCGGTGAGCAGGTAGATGGACTTCTGCCCGTCCGGCATGCGCGACACGTAATCGGCCAGCGACACCTTGGCGCCCTCGGGCTCCTTTGTGGACGCCATGCGCAGCAGCTTGGCGATGCGGGCGCTGTTGGCGCTGTCTTCCACCAGCCCTTCCTTGAGCACCGAGCCAAAGTTCTTCCACACCAGCGCGTAGTCGTCCGGCTTGTTGGCGGCCATGTCGTCCAGCAGGTCGAGCACGCGCTTGACCAGGGCGGACTTGATCTTCTCGGTGGTGCGGCTGCCCTGGAGAATCTCGCGCGACACGTTCAGCGGCAGGTCCGCCGTGTCCACCAGGCCGCGCACGAAACGCAGGTACGGGGGCAGCAGTTCCGCCGCCTTGTCCATGATGAACACGCGCTTCACGTACAGCTGCAGGCCGTTGTGGTGCTCGCGGTTCCACAGCTCGAACGGCGCGCGCTTGGGGATGTAGATCAGCGAGGTGTATTCGAGGTTGCCCTCCACCTTGTGGTGCGCCCAGGCCAGGGCGTCGTCGTAGTCGTGCGTCAGGTGCTTGTAGAAGCCCTGGTAGTCCTCGTCCTTCAGGTCGTTCTTGGGCCGCGTCCAGAAGGCGCGCGCCTGGTTCAGGGTATCCAGCTCGCCCTTGTCGCTCTTCAGGCGGATGGGCAGGCCGATGTGGTCCGAGTAGCGGCGCACCAGGGTCGAGATGCGCGACGGTTCCAGGAATTCCTTGTCGTCGGCGCGGATGTGCAGGATCACCTCGGTGCCGCGGTCGGCCTTGTCAATGGCCGTCACCTCGTACTCGCCCTCGCCGGCAGAGGTCCACTCCACGCCCTCGTCGGAGTCGGCGCGGCGCGTGCGCACCACCACCTTGTCGGCCACGATGAACGAGGAATAGAAGCCCACGCCGAACTGGCCGATGAGCTGGGCGTCCTTGGCCTGGTCGCCGGTGAGATTGCTCATGAACTCGCGCGTGCCGGAGCGCGCGATGGTGCCCAGGTGCTGGATCACGTCCTCGCGCGACATGCCGATGCCGTTGTCGCGGATGCTCAGCGTACCGGCGTCCTGGTCCACCGCGATGTCCACCGCCAGCTCGTCGGCACCCAGCAGTTCGGGGTGGGACACGGCCTCGAAACGCAGCTTGTCGCAGGCGTCGGAGGCGTTGGAGATCAGCTCGCGCAGGAAGATCTCCTTGTTGGAGTACAGCGAGTGGATCATCAGCCGCAGCAGCGACTTGGTTTCGGCCTGGAAGGCGTGCTTGTCGGTAGGGCGTTCAGCAGTCATCGGAATAGGGTCGTCCAGAGATGGAGTCGGGGGCCAAGGGTGCAGCCGGATAGGGAGTGTGAACCGGTTCGCGATTTTCAAGGGGGATGCTTCCGGACGGCGCGGGGCTGGGGTATCGTCACGCGCCGGCTTTCGGCCACCCACCCTAGGGAGATTGACCCAATGAAGAAGCTTCTCGCCGTCGCAGCGCTCGCCGCGATTCCCTTCACCAGCTTTGCCGATCAGGACGCCGGCTGCGGCGTCGGCACCCAGATTTGGAAGGGACAGAAGGGACTGCTGCCAAAGATCCTGGCGGCGACCACCAATGGCACGCTCTACAACACGATCTCGATGACCTTCGGCGTGCTGGGCTGTTCCAGCGACGGCGTGGTCACTGCTGCAAACCGCCTGCCGATGTTCGCCGGCGCAAATCTCGACCAGCTTTCCGCCGAAATGGCTGCGGGCCAGGGCGAAACGCTGGAGAATCTGGCGGCGCTGTACAACGTGGAAATGGCTGATCGCGCGGCCTTCTACGCCATGACCCAGGCGCACTACGGCACGATCTTCGGTTCCTCCGAAGCCACTACTGCTGATGTGCTCACGGCCGTGGAAGCGGCCATGTCCAGCGACCCGCGTTTCGCACGCTATCTCGCCTGAAGTGAAGCAGGTGAAGAGCGGCGGCCTTCATGGCCGCCGTTTTTTTATGGGCGCCACCCTGGGCCTCTTGGCAACGTGCCCTCCGTTATGGGCTGCCGGGGATGCCAAGTACCTCGTCGAACTACAGGCGCAGGCCAAGGAGCAAAAACTCGCGGCCGACCCTGGCTGGCTGCGCCTGATGCATTACGAGCCGCGAAGTCTGAACAGCGGCTGGAAAAGCGCCGTCACCGATCGGGGTTTTTTCGCCGCCGCGAACGGAGTCCATGAACCTGACGAGGAACTGGCTGCCGCTCTGGCTCTGTTCTTCAGCGACCAGATGCGCGACGACGAGCCCACCCAATGCCGGCTTCGTGCCCGCTACGGCTGGCTTAAGAAAAAGCTTGCGTTCGACGCCACCCGCCTGCCCGAACAGCCATGCACGCGATTCGATGCCTGGCGCGCCGGCCTGGACGTGCAGCAACTGGCGCTGGTGTTCGCCAGCGCCGACCTGGACGCGCCGTCCACTCTCTTCGGCCACACATTGCTGCGCTTGGACGCTCGCGGTCAGGCGCAGAGCGAGCGGCTGCTCGCATACGCGGTGAACTATGCAGCCCTGGTTGGTCCTGACGCCGGGATGCTCTACGCGCTGCGTGGCTTGGGTGGCGGATACGACGGCTATTTCGGCCTGTTCCCTTATTACGAGAAGGTAAAGGAATACGTCCGCATTGAGTACCGCGACCTGTGGGAATATCCGCTTGCGCTATCAGAGGACGACAGCGCCCGCCTGCTTGAACATCTCTGGGAGCTTCGCGGCATCGGGATCGCGTATTACTTTCTAAGCCGCAACTGTTCGTACCAGCTCTTGTCGGCGCTGGAAGCCGTTCGGCCGGACTTGCACCTCACACCTCGCTTTCGTTCGTTCCCGCCGTACGCAATCCCGCTCGACACGCTACGCCAACTGCAAGACCAGGGCCTGCTCGGAAAGCCGACCTACCGGCCCTCGCTCTCCCGCCAGCTTCTCGCGCGATACGCGCAGCTTCCGCCGCCCTTGCAGGATTGGACTCGCGACTATGCCGGGGAGCGCGCCGCACTTGAAGACACGCGGCTGAGCCAGGCTCCGCCGCAGGACCAGGCACACGCGCTGGAACTGGCGCACGAACTCCTTTACTTCCGCTTTCGCTCGGACCAACTCGACCGCGATCGCGGGCTTCCGCTCGCCCGCGCGGCCCTGCTTCAGCGCAGTCGTATTCCATTACCGTCTGCCGCCGCAACGGCACCGCTGCCCGCGCAACCGCCGGAAGCGAGTCACCTGAGCGGGCGAACCAGCGTGGGTCTGCGTCGCACCGACGATGACCGGGCGCGGGCGCTGGTCAGTATCCGCCCGGCCTACCATGATCGCCTTGATCCATCGCATCACTATCTCGCCGCAGGCGAAATCCAGTTTCTGTCTCTGGACTTCGCGGCGGATGACGAACGGCTGCAGATCGACCATGCCCGGATTCTGGCGATCGAAGCGATCGCGATACGCGACGCCCTTTTCCGGCCCTGGTCCTGGTTCGTCGATACTGGCCTGCGTCGGACTCATCCCCATTCCTTCGAACCGGGCCGACTCGGCGCCTATTTTGACGGTGGTCGCGGCCTGGCATGGGGTCTGGGCGACCACGCCCAGGTTTTCGGCCTTGCACAGATTTCCTTCGACGCCAATCGAGAACTGGATCGTGGCCGGGACCTGGCGGCTGGTGCGCGTCTGGGTCTCTCGGGACAGCTTGCCGGCGCGTTCGGCGCCGAGTTGCGTGCAAGTTGGCTCCAGGGCGTAGGCGACGCCGCCCGCGACCGTCGCAACGCCGGGGTGGGTTTGCAGTACTCCTGGCACGCGCGCAATGGCCTGCGACTTACCTGGCAGTTGGAACGGACCGAGTCCGAAGGAATCGTCCACACGGCGCAGTCGGTGGACGTTCGCTGGCTACATTACTTCTGATGCGATTTCCGACCATTCAATGAAGTCTGCCATCAAGCGCGAAGTCCGCAGGCTGCTGATCGCCACCGGCTACTTCACGCGCGTGCCCATCCCGGCCTGGGTGGGCTGGTCGGCGGACGAACTCAACCGGTCCGCGCGTTACTTCCCGCTGGTGGGCATGGGCGTGGGCCTCGTTGCGGCGGGCGCGCTGGGCGCTGCCTTCCAGGTGCTGCCCGCGATGCCCGCCGTCGTGCTGTCCATGATGGCCAGCATCCTGCTGACCGGCGCGTTCCACGAGGACGGCCTGGCCGACGCCGCCGACGGCTTCGGCGGCGGCTACGAGCGCGACCGCGTGCTGGCGATCATGCAGGACTCGCGCATCGGCAGCTTCGGTGCCATCGCCCTGGTGGTGGTCCTTCTCGCCAAGTTCGCGGCGCTCCTCGAACTTGCCCGCGTCAACCTCGCATTCGCCATGATCGCCCTGGCCATCGCGCACGCGGCTTCGCGCGGCGCCGCGCTCGCCGTCATGGCCGCGCTGCCGTACGTGCGCGTCGATGGCCCCGCCAAGGCCAAGCCGGTGGCCGAAGGCATCGGCCCGGCGGAATGGGGCTCGGGCCTGCTGCTGGGCGCGCTGCCGCTGGCCATGGCGCTGGCCCTGAACGCCGTTCCTGCACAGGCCGCGGCGCTTGTGCTGGGGGTGAGCCTCGCCGTCCCGGTTGTCGCCGTGCGCTACTTCAGGCGGCGCATCGGCGGCTACACCGGCGACTGCCTGGGCGCGGTGCAGCAGGTGGCCGAACTGGCCATCTACCTCGCGCTCTGCGTGCGCGTCGCGTGACGCAGCTGTTCCTGTTGCGGCACCTGCCGGTGATGCTCGCGCCCGGCATCTGCTACGGCGCCAGCGATGTCCCCGTCCAGGCCGCCACGCCCGGAATGCTGGCCGGGCTCCGTGCCCGGGTGCCTGTCAATGCCAGAATCCTCAGCAGCCCGCTATCCCGCTGCCGCGTGCTGGCAGAGGGCCTGGCATCGCCGGGCACCCGCATCCACCTGGATGCGCGCTTGCAGGAAATCGATTTTGGCGCCTGGGAAATGCAGCCGTTCGACGCCATCGACCGGCGCCTGATCGACGCCTGGGCCACCGACCCCTGGCACTTCGCACCCCCTGGCGGCGAGAGTGCCCAGCATATGAGCCAGCGTGTGCTGGAGGCCCTGCACGAGGCACTGGCCGATGCGCCGGAGTTCCTCCTGCTGGTCTCCCACGGCGGCCCGCTGCGGGTCATCCAGGGGAGCGTGCTCGGCCTTCCCCAGGCGGACTGGCTGGCGCTGCCGTGTCTGCCCGGCGCCCTCACGCGCCTTGACGCGCCGTGGGGAATGGGCTGACCGCCCGCAGGCTCTCAGTCGATAGCCGAGTACGCCACGCCCTGCACCGAGTGCAGGCGCCCGTCGTCAAGGCACAGTGCCGTGAGCCGCCCGCCCCAGATGCTGCCCGTGTCCAGCCCGTAGACCGAGTGCTCCGGCCACTCCACGCTGCCCAGCGTGGACCAGTGACCGAACACCACCGTCTCGCCCGCGCTGCGCCGGCCCGGTACCTGGAACCACGGCATCAGCCCGGCTGGCTGGCGGCCCGGCGCGCACTTGGCGCGCAGGTCCAGCGTGCCGTCCGCCGTGCAATACCGCATGCGGGTCAGGCAGTTGACGACAAACCGCTGACGACGCGCCCCCTTGAGCGCCGCCGTCCACTGGTCCGGCTGGTCGCCGTACATGCCGGCAAAAAACGAGCGTCGCCGGATCGGGTGACGCAGCACCGCGCCCAGCTCGTCGGCCATCTGCAGCGCGTCGTCGCCGCTCCATTGCGGCGGCAGGCCGGCGTGCACCAGCAGCATGCCGCTGCCCGGGTCGCGGTAGGCCAGCGGCTGCTGCGCCAGCCAGTCGATGAGTTCTTCGCGGTCCCTAGCGGCCAGCACCGCGTCCAGGGTATCGCGCCGGCCGGGCTTGCCGCCCTCGGCCACCGCCAGCAGGTGCAGGTCGTGGTTGCCCAGCACCGTCATGGCCGCGCCCCCCAGCGAGCGGACCAGGCGCAGCGTCTCCAGCGACTTCGGCCCCCGGTTCACCAGGTCGCCACAGAACAGCAGGCGGTCCCGGTCCGCCCGGAAGGCAATGTGAGCCAGCAGGGCCTGCAGCTCGTCAAAACAGCCCTGGACATCGCCAACGGCATAAGAGGACATCTTCTATAGAGCAGGAGAACTGGGCGTGGGTCGCCGGGTGGCGGGATGGCGGAAGGGTAGCGTGAACCGCGAGCCAGCCATATCGCCCGGGCGGCGACGCCTTGCCAGGTCTATGGCGCTGCCTGCGCGGGCCGAGCAATGAAACCCGCGGCCAGGGCCGTGGCGACGCATCCGCGCACGGCACACCCGCCGTCCAGGTCAGCCGGCGGCCGGTACGGCCAACGATTTTTCGGCCACGATGAACAGCGAGGTCAGGATCAGGACCGGGGCAATCGGAAGCCCCACAAAGTTGGTGAGCAGGGATACCAGCGAGACCGACCACAACACGGCCACGGCACCCGCTTCGATCCGGTTCATGCGCAATCCCGGATAGGCCGCTGCGCACAGGACCAGCGCGCCTTCCACGACGGGAAAATCGTAGTTGTGCAGGTAGGGCGACACCATCGTGGTGGCCACGGCCAGGATCAGGATGTCCCAGGGACTGATCTCGCGCCGCTCCCGTGTCCGCCGCAGATAGTTGGCGAACGTCGCAAGCGCCAGGACGGCGAACCCCGCGTGCGCGACGTAGGCGGCGGTGGTGTCTAGTCCAAGCAGGCGTCCGCTGTTGAAAGCGGAAGGAATCATCAGCATCCCGATGCCTGTCCCGCGGTGCAGCGTGACCTGCTGATCGGGCAGGGAATGGACGATGAACAGGTCCCACGCCTGCCAGCCCCACAAAGCGACCGGTAACAGGCAAACCAGAACGACCGTTACCGCCGCGCTGGCAACGGTCTTCCAATGGCCGCGCACCATCAGCAGGACCGGAATCAGCAGCCCGAGAATGGGCTTGTACGCGAGCAGGCCGAACAGCATCCCCGCGATCACGGGCCGCGTGGACGACAGCCGGAGCCCGCCGATGAGCAACGCGGCGCTCAAGAGTCCGTTCTGGCCTGCCGCAAGGTTGAACGCCGTCATGGGCGCAGCAAGCGCGAGCAGGACCGGCCACCGGCAAAACCGCGGGGCGGCAACCGCCGCGAGAAATGCCACTACCCCGAGCGTTGACCACAACAGCAGTGCGACGGGGTAGGGCAGCAGCGCCAGGGCCGCAACCATCGGCAGCGCCGGCGGCGGATACAGGAAAGAGTTGAAGCCGATGCCGGGAATGGCTTCCTTCTGCGCCGCGGTGAATGCCGTGTTGTCGTAGATGTCGCCGATCCGGCCTTCCAGGCAGAGCTGGCCGGCCGTCCAGAAATTGTAGGCATCACGTCCCAGCGGTTGCCCGCGGCTGAGTTGATCGCTGAGGTAAGGCCACTGATCGAACGCCACGACGAGCAGCGCAAAAGGCAGCAGCGCAATCGCTGCATAAAGCAGGACGCGCTCAAGAGTTCCTTTGTCCTGGGGCAGGCCGAGAGATTTCATCGCGGACTGGCCGCGGCCTGTCCCGTTCGAACTGCCGGCGATGTCGCCAACACCCGGTACAGCCGCCAGGGCGCATCGGCGGGACCATGCAGCGCAATGGGTTCAAGCCAGTCCGGAGCCTCACCGTCCGCTACCCGCTTTGCCAGTGAAGGCTTGCCTGCTGTGCCACCAAGCTGTTTTTGAAAGTTTGTGCAGCCCAGCACGTACTCGATACCGCGTTTCCCGATGATGGCTCGCGCGGTCCGATCGTCCGTGTCCAGCCAGGCGCGGTAGTTGTCGAGGATCCCTTGCACGTTGTGGTGGTAAGGGCCCGCAATCACCCGATGATGCGTGCGGTACAGCAGTTCCGGGCCACTGAATACCGGTGCGAGCATCGTGGCCGGTGGAAGGGCATTCAACTCGTTTGCAACGTCCTTGAGAGGGCAGACGATGGGCTTTCGCGCCGGCTCCAGTTCAGCCATGCCGATGGCGGCGCCGATCACGATCGGCCCCAGCAGGGTCAGCGCCACCCCCACCCATTGCTCGCGCAGGGGCAGATGGGCCGTTTTGCCATCGGAAAATACCCGTAGCCGGCCCGCACCGATGCCGAAGGCCAGCGCCGCCATGACGCTGGCTGCGGCTCCCATCCGCACGTGCCACGCGCCCAAGACTGCGTAGGCGAGAATGGCCAGGCATAGCACCAGCATCCACAGGCGACGGTCGCGCCAGGCTGCCCGTCCCATCAGGGCCGCCGCTACCAATGGAACCACGGCATAGGCCACCCAACCGGAGGGCTCCCCCACGCTTTTCAGTTCCCGGATCGTGTCCCAGAACAAGGGCTTGAGCTGTGCCGGCATCAGCCCGGAGGGTCCATCCAGCGCGCCGGGCACCAACCGCAGCCAGGCTGCGGCCGCAGCGACCGCGGCAACGGCCGTCGCGGGAAGGCTCAGGCGCAGCGGGGCGCGCGCTGCCGCCAAGGCATCTGCCAGGACCGTAACCACTGCAAGGAGGCCACAGAAAAGCAGCCACGACAGGCTGATATGGTCCAGTGCCCAGGCGTCGAACGTCGGTGGGGGAGGATCGATGGCCCAGCCCATGCCCATGACCAGCGCCATGCCCAGCGCCAGCGGCCAGACCGGTGCACCGTGCGGCGGCTCCAGCCGCATCGCCGCACGGACGGCGGCCAGCGACACCACGAAGGGCATCGTTTCCGGCGAAATCCACACGGCCAGACCCAGGCACAGTCCGCCGGCCAGGGTTATCAAAAAATTGTCGTGGGCAGTGGTTCGCAGCAGGCAGGCCGCGGCTGCGGCAAGCGGCACCAGCATGAAGATGTGATGGGTGATCTGGATCAGCTGCCCATAGCCCAGCACGGAAGAATTGGTGGCCAGCAAGAGGCCTGTGATTGCCGCGCTGCGCAGTGGCGAGACGTTGGACACCGCCAGGGCCACCAGCAGCGCCAAGGCCAGCATGCTCAGGCAGGTCAGCAGCGCGCCAGCCCAGATCAGTGCCGCCGCTTCATCCAGCCCCAACGCGGCCAGCAGCCGGTGAAGCTGCCAGACGGTCCACGAATGGGGCAGCGACCAGTGCACCTGGTTGCCCGACGGGGCGTTGTCCCGCGCCACCAGGCTGAAACCCTCGCCGTCGACCCGATCTCCCAGCAGCACCAGCTTGTAGTAGCTGTCCGGGTTGGGAAATTTTGCGGCGGCCACGTCTGCGTACTGCATGACGCCACTGCGGAGCACCGCAACGGCCATCATGAGGGTGGCGACGGCCAGGCATAGGCGACGTGACCAGGTAAAGGGTTTTTGCACAACGTGTCGTGATGCCTGAGGGGTGAGGGTGGAAGGGTGCACGAGGGTCATGACGTGTGCCGGGAGTAATGGATGTTGCCGCTCGATTCCGCGCAGAATCGATGGCAGGTTGGGGATGGAGCGTGACGACTCAGCTACTGCTGATCGCTATTCCAGCCGTAATGACCAGAACGCCGACCATTTGGCGAACGTCGGGAATTTCGCCCAGCACTGCCCAAGCGGCAAATGGCACGGCAATAAAGCTCAAGGACATGAACAGGTATGCGCGCCCCACCGGCACGTGCCGAAGTACGAAAACCCAGGCGATGGTTGCCGTCGCATAGAGCACGAGGGCAGACAGGAACCAGGGGTTCGCAAACAGGGCAAGAATGCTGGAGATCGAGAGTTCGCCGGCTGTGCGGCTTGCGATCTTGAACAGCAGTTGCCCGGCGCTGATGGCCAGGGGCACCAGGATCAGCGCCGCCGTTGTCCAGTTCACGGCGCACCCTTCCCAATCTGGTCCCTGTCCTCGCGGTAGTAGAGATCACGCTGGATATCCACGCATTCGTACTGGGCAGGAATCGGGATGAGTGCCCGCAACAGGGTCTCGGGGTAGGCAAAAAAATTCAGGTGCGGATTGAACGTGAATCGAGTCTCCCGCTCTCGAGGAACCACGATGATCAGGCGTCGGCGGGCGACTCTTCTCAGTTCTGAGAGGGCCAGCCGATAGTCGAGGATGTGCTCCAGTACGTGGGTGCAGATCACGGTATCGAACTCGCCGTCGGCAAATGGCAGCGCCTCCACCTTCGCCGGAAGCATCTCGATGCCGGGTAGGAGCGGATCGTCCAGGACGAAATCGACACCCACCAGGCGCTTCAAGTTGCTGCCGTTGCGGTTCTGGATGCGGGTCAGCAAGTAACCGGTTCCACAGCCCACGTCACAAACGGACTCGCCCACCACGTTATCTAAGATCTTCGCGAGGCAAGACTCGGAATTGTCCGTCTGGTTGTGAACACGTGGATGCGCTCGATAGATTGCTTCGTACTCCTCGGCGGTGACGAAGGGAGCGCGCCGGCGAAAATCGGCAAGGTCGACGATATGTTGTCCCCAGATCCGTGCCGCAGGCACCCGAAACAGCGCGCTGTCCTTCACGACCGGCGGAACAAGTTCTTCCAGAATGAACCGGAGCCAGTTGGATGTTTCGCGGCGCATGGTCTGTCTCGGCTTCCTGCCTGTCGGTGGATTTGAATTTGCACAACGAACGTGCGGACGATAGTGGAGCCTCGTCGCGCCGTGGACAAACGCCGGACAGATGGTCAGACGGGGCCCGGTTGCGGTCCGTCGCCCGTAGCGACCGCATGTCGGAATGACACGAACGGCAGGTTTGGTGCGGCCTACCGTGGGCGCATCGAGTTGAAGCCTGCACTGGAGTCCAGATTGAAACCCTCAATCGCCGTACTGATCCCCTGCTACAACGAGGCCGCAACGATCGAGCAGGTGGTCTCCGATTTCCGGGAGGCGTTGCCGGCCGCCGCCGTCTATGTTTACGACAACAACTCCACCGACGACACCGCCGCCCGTGCGCGGGCCGCTGGGGCCATCGTTCGGTCGGAACACCGGCAGGGCAAGGGCCACGTGGTGCGGAGAATGCTGGCCGACGTGCGGGCGCAGTACTACGTGATCGTTGACGGCGACGCGACGTATCACGCGCCGTCCGCTCAGCTCATGCTGGACCTGCTGGTCGATTACCAATTTGACCTGGTCAATGGCCGGCGGATGAGCGACGAGCTGACCGCCTTCCGTCCTGGTCATCGTTTCGGCAACCGGTTGTTTTCAAGCCTCATTGCCCGTCTGTTCGGGCGAGACATCGGTGATGTCTTGTCGGGCTACAAGGTCATGAGCCGCCGGTTCGTGAAGTCGTTTCCCGTCTATTCCGGTGGCTTCGAGATCGAGACTGAACTGGCGGTGCACGCGCTGACGCTCGGGGTGCCGATGACCGAGGTGGAAACACCGTACCGGATGCGCCCTTCGGGGTCGTCAAGCAAGCTCAGGGCGATACCCGACGGATTGAAAATACTTCGGGCCATCGCGAGGCTGCTCAAGGAGGAGCGCCCCTTGATGTTCTTCGGCGTGGTCGCGACCCTGCTATCGCTGGTCTCCCTGATCCTCGCAGCTCCTCTGTTCGTGGAGTTTGCACAAACTGGCTACGTGCCCAGAGTGCCAACCGCGGTGCTGTGTACCGGCACGATGGTGGTGGCCATGCTGGCAGCGACCGGTGGAGTCGTTCTTGAATCGGTCAAGCGCGGCCAGCGAGAGATCAAGCGCCTGCTTTACCTGCAAAGCCGTTGATTCAATGCGGACCTCGAGGGTTGGCCGTGGCCAGCCACTCGGCCGCAACCGGTGCGTTCTCAAAATGACGGGTGGAAGCGGCTTTTCGAGCGCAGAGTGACGACTATGCCCGGAACCAGCGATGGACCTCAGTTTTCCGGGCATGCGAGCGCCACTTGTGCGAGTGCTTCCGGGCTGCGCAGCAAAATCCCCTCGCCATTGCTGCCGGAACCGCGGATTTGGCTGGCTGATCGGCGGTCAACATTCGCCGGATCCCGAATACAGGTTCCTGCACAGTGCCGGGAACTTGACGCAAGGATCACCGGTAGCACCGGCGGGACCGCCGGAAAGCCGCCGATGAGCGGTGCAAACGGCAGGATTGGGAGCTTTGACCGTCTTCGGCCCGGCTCCCAAGATACCTCCACTGGCTCCACCGGCCAGATTCACCACCGAAATCACTGTCATTCACTGGAGTTATCCCATGTTCAAGAAAATCATTGCACGTCACCAGGAAGGCGCCAGCGCCATCGAGTACGCCCTGATCGCGGGTCTGATTGCTCTGGCCATCATTCTCGGCGCCGGTGCTTTGGGTACCGGACTCAGCACCAAGTTCAACGCCATCGATACTGAAGTTCAAAACGCTGGCACGTAAGAAGTCTGGTAAGGGCGGATGTAGATCAAGGACTCTTATCAAACAAAGTTGCCCGGGATGACCGGGCAACTTTGCCGGTTTGAAAGATGGCAATTTGGGGTGGGCGAGTATCTACACACCCAACCCAGCCCGGCGCAGAACGTTTTTATGTCGGTTTGTCGTGACGTAGTTTGACGATGCCCCGGCCCATTCTCCGGGGAACCGGTAAGGCCGATACTGGCGGGCCAACCGGGGGCAGCACAGGCGTTGGACATCAGGGGAACCCATGAGCAGCAAAGCCGCAAAGATCATCGCCGCCATCGCCGTGCTGCTGACGGTGATCCTGGCCATGGTGGGGTACCGCGTCAGCCGGACGTTTGCCGAAGACGCGCAGACGGCTGCCAGCGTGGTGAAGCCGGAGTCGGCCGTCGAGCAGGCCGCGCCCAAGTTGCTGGCGGTGGTGGCGGCCCGGCCGCTCGCGGCCTATCACAAGATCGACAAGGATTCGGTGCAGCTGGTGGAAGTGGCCATTGCCCCCACCGACTACTTCACCAGCGTGGACCAGGTCATTGGCAAGGAGCCGCTGACCGACATTGACAGCGGCGCGCCCATCACCGGGCGTTACTTTGCCCAGGGCAACCCCCTGGCCAAGGCCATACCGCCGGGTTTCCAGGCGGTGTCGGTGGATATCAGCGACGTGATCGCCGTGGGCGGATTCGTGCGCCCGGGTGACGTGGTGGATGTGCTCATCTACCTCAAGGGCACCCAGGACGTGCAGGAAGTGCAGGCCCGCGTGCTGCTCAGGAGCGTGCGCGTGCTGGCCTACGAGGACCTGATCACCGAGCGCCCGGAAGGGCTCAAGGAAGAAGAGAAAGCCAACCGCGCCAACGAAAACCGCCGCACGCGCACCGCGGTGCTGGCCGTGCCCCTGGCCGACACCACGCGCCTGATGCTCGGCGCCAGCATCGGCGATCTCCGCCTGGCCCTGCATGGCCTGAAGCCGGAGGAACAGGTGGTGGCGCTCAACGCGGGCGACCCGGCGACTTCCACGTCACCCGCGACGGGTGCTGGGGGCACGCCGGAAGCCACCCCGGCAGCTGCCGCGCTGCCCATCAGCGACGCCGCGCTCAACGAGGCCGCGCGCAAGCTCGAAGCCGACAAGACACCGCCGCGACGGATCACGCCGGACAAGATCATCACCGCCGAGCAGCTGGGTTACATCGAGCCGCCGCCGGGCAAGAAGGTGGTGCGCCAGCAGGTGTACGTGTACCGGTCTTCCACCATGGAAACGGTCACGCCCTAGCGGCACTGGCAGGTTGTTCAGGCAGCAGGTGTCGCCATCCGGCGGCGTGTATTCGAGACAGCAAGAGCGGATCGACAAGGTTGGGCGCCGAATCAATGAACATCACCCAGGGACCGTGGTACCGTCGCAATCGCCTGCAGATGACGCTGGCAGGCGCCCTTGCCTGGGGGCTGGCGGGACTGCTGCTGCACCCGGCACCCGCGCGTGCCGTGGACGCCGTGGCGGCCATGCAGACGCTGAGCGTGGAAACGGGCACCCAGAAGCTGCTGCGTGAGTCGGGCGGGGTCTCCCGGGTGGCGGTGGGTGATCCGACCATCGCGGACGTGAACGTCATCAATGCCCGCGACGTGCTGGTGTCGGGCAAGAAGCAGGGCATCACCAGCCTGATGGTGTGGCCGCGCAACGGCATCCGGCCCACGGAGTACCGGGTGCGCGTGGTGGCGGTCAAGGACCTGGAAAAGGTGGCCAAGGTCGATCCGGAATTTTCCCAGGCCACCATCGAGCGCGGGACCAGCGTGGCCGGGAAGCTGCCCAACCTGCTGGCCTATCGCCGGGCCAGGCAGGCGGCACTGCCAGCCGCCGAAGGGGCGGTGAGCGACGAGAGCGTGGTGGAAGGCGAGTTCCAGGTGCTGACGACCATCAAGATTGCGGAGGTCAACAAGACCACGCTGAAACAGTTTGGCGCCGGGCTCACCTACGGGCGCACAGGGCAGGACGGCAATATCAATTTCAACTCGCCGACCGCGCCCACGAGCGTGCTGGCCAATGCGTTCAATCTCATCTTCAGCCCGCATGACATCGGCAACAACGAGACCATCGGCGGAATCCTGAGCATCCTGGAAAGCAAGGGACTGGTGCGGGTGCTGGCCGAGCCCAGCCTGACCGTCACCAGCGGTCAGACCGCGTCGTTCCTGGCGGGCGGCGAGTTTCCGGTCCCGGTCAGCCAGGGCGGGCAGGGGGCGTCGATCTCGGTGGAATACAAGGAGTTCGGCGTCCGCCTGTCGCTGACGCCCACCGTGCTGGCCGCCAACCGGATCGGGCTCAAGGTGGCACCCGAAGTGAGCGACCTGGATTTCAGTGCCGGCATCCAGGTGGGCGGTGTATCGGTCCCGGCCCTGACGGTCAGGCGAACCCAAACCGCGGTCGAGCTGGGCGACGGCGAAACCTTCGTCATCTCCGGGCTGGTGAGCAACAACCTGTCCGCCAACGTCGACAAGGTGCCCTGGCTGGGCGACATCCCGATTCTGGGCGCGTTCTTCCGGTCGGTGAGAAACGAGCGCAAGGAAAAAGAACTCATCATGGTGGTCACGCCGCACCTGGTGCGCCCGTTGGCTCGCACCGCCGCCCTGCCGCCCTTGCCGGGGCAGAAGTACGACGACTACCGCCCCGGTTTCGGCCACCTCATCTTTGGTGAAAAGGGTGACTTCGAAATGACCGAGTCCGGATTCAGCAAATGAGCGGGCGGGCGGCAGGGGGAGCGACGGGTTTCCTTTGCAAGCCGCCTCGCCCGGACTGAATTTGTTGGAGAATCGCCGCCGCGGACCCGCTTCCGCCGGCAGCTGACATCGGGACCAGCCTTCGGAACGCGGAGCCTCCAGCAACCGGATTGGACATGAACCCCATCGAGCACCCCCAGCGAGCACCCGTCGCGGTCGCATTCCCGCTCCCGCGGGCGTCGAGGCACCGCACCGCAAACGGTCCCCGGACCGCGCGGGAAGCCCGCCGTCGCGGGCGGGAACCAGCGGCTGACGGCGCGTGCCCATCCGGGCCAACATAACGACAAAGCACCAACAGTCCCCGCCCCGGAGAGTTCGTGAAAACCCAGGCCCTCGTCGTCAGCGACGATCCGGTTTACCTCAGCTGGCTGCAGAAGTCGGTTCCGGGGATCGACTTTTCGCGCGTGCGGCCGAACGAGGCCGACGATCCGCTTTCACGAAACCTGGCGGGCGGGCGCATCGACGTGGTTTTTGTGCAGTTTGCTGCCGACAACCTGGACGCGCGCGCGGCGATGGTGGAGCGCCTGGTGGAGCGTTACCCCGGCATCGCGGTGGCCGGCATCAGCGACGAAGACGATCCGCCCACGGAGCGGGCGGCGATCCGGGCCGGCGCACGCGATTTCCTGGTGCTGAGGCGGGACGCCGACAACGCCGCCAGTCTCATCTCACGCATGCTCAAGCGGGCGGCACCCCCGCCGGTGGCAGAGCGGACCCAGCAACGGACGCTGGCCGTGATGGGCCCTTACCCGCATGAAAGCATTGCCTTTCTGGCCGAGCACGTGGCGCTGGCCAGCGCCGAGAAGCTCGCACCCGGCCAGCGCACGCTGCTGATCGACCTCGCGGCCCCCTACGGCGGAGCGGCGGCGTTCCTGAACCTGGAAACGCCCTACGGCGTGCTGGATGCCCTGCAGGACGTGCACCGCTTCGACGCCACGCTGATCGACTCCACCTTTCCCAAGCACCGGAGCGGCGTCTACGTGCTGGGCCTGCAGGAGGATCTCAACGGCCCGCCGCACCTGGACGAGGACGAGCTGCTCAAACTGCTCAACGTGGCGAGCGAGCACTTCGCCTGCACTGTCGTTGCCATCGATGGGCACAAGCCGGTGTCCGCGCTCGGCGCGGTGTGCTCGCGAGCCGACCGCTCGATGGTGGTGACGGAGCAGTCCATCCTGCAGTCGCGGCATGTGAAGCACTTTCTGCGGGCGATGCGGGCGGAGCAATGCCCGATGGAAGGGGTGGGCCTGGTGGTGGACAACTACCGCAAGCGCCTGAGCCTGGACCCGCAGAAGCTGGCCGAAACCTTCGGCATTCCACTGCTCGCCTCGCTCGCCACGCAGCCCGCCGACCGCCTGCAGGCAATGAACACGGGCAGCCCGCTCTTCACGGTGGCCCCGCGTGACGAGTACTGCGCCGGCGTGCGTGCGCTCCTGGCCAAGGTTACGGGGACGGACGTGCCCCGGGCCGGCGGGCTGCTCGGCAAGCTGTTTTCCTGATGAACGTCCGGCCTATTCGCCATGCAGCCCACACCCCGCGGGCTGATCGGGGGCTGAGCCCGCAGCTTGGCAGGCGGTTTGCCGGGGACGGGCCATGACCGCCGAACAACTGGCCCAGTTCCGCCTGAGCGAGCAGTACCAGCAGCTCAAGAGCACGCTGCACAAGAGCCTGATCGCGTACATCGACGAACGCGGGCTGGATATCGATGGCTGGGAGCCGGCCCGGGTCGAGCGGTTCGTGAACGAGCAGGTGCGGCAGTACGTCATCCAGCAGAAGCTGCCAGTCAATTCACGCGAGACGGAAGTGCTGGCACGGGACTCCCGCGACGAGCTGATGGGCTTTGGCCCCATCCAGTCGCTGGTCGACGACGACACGGTGAACGACATCGTGATCAACGGGCCCTCCAAGATCTTCGTGGAGCGGGCCGGCAGGCTGTCGTTGGCGCCGGTGCGCTTCGTGGACGACCAGCACGTGATCCGCGTCATCCAGCGCATCCTCTCGCCGCTGGGCCGGCGCGTGGACGAGTCCACCCCCATGGTCGATGCGCGCCTGCCGGACGGCTCGCGCGTGAACGCCATCATCCCGCCCATTGCGCTGGACGGGCCCTGCGTTTCCATCCGCAAGTTCCGCAAGACCGCGCTGACCACCGACCAGCTGCTGGCCTCCGGCAGCGTGTCCCGCCCGGCGCTGGATTACCTGAAATCACGGGTGGTGGGGCGCGCCAACCTGATCGTGATCGGCGGCACCGGCTCGGGCAAGACCACCTTCCTCAACATGCTGGCGCTGTGGATTCCACCCGGCGAGCGCATCGTGACGGTGGAAGACGCCGCCGAACTGCGGCTGGACCACGACCACGTGGTGCGGCTTGAAACCCGGCCGCCCAACCTGGAAGGCGAGCGCGCGGTCACGGCGCGCGACCTGGTCCGCAACGCCCTGCGCATGCGCCCCGACCGCATCGTGGTGGGCGAAGTGCGAGGCGACGAGGTGCTGGACATGCTCCAGGCCATGAACACCGGCCACGACGGGTCCATGACCACGCTGCACGCCAACACGCCCAAGGACGCCATCCACCGCATGGAGCTGCTGGCCAGCTTCGCCGGCTTCAAGGGCAGCGATGCCTCGTTTCGCAGCCAGATTGCGGCGGCCATCCACCTGATCGTGCACGTGGCGCGCCTGCCATCGGGCGAGCGTCGCCTGATGTCGGTCGCCCAGCTCGCAGGACATGACGACCGCGGCATGATCCTGAAAGACCTGTTCCGTTACGACGTGGAGCGGCGGCTGCATCTGGATTTGCGAGAAGGGACAGAAGGGATGGACACGAAGATTCACCCCAGCGAAGCGTCATCGCCATGATCGCGGCAATCGTCATCTTCTCGCTGGCGGTGCTCATGGCCGGGTTTGCGATCTGGCTGTTTGTGTACGCCGACCGCCGCGAGCGCAGCGACGAGATGATGGAGCGCCTGGGTGCCAGCGACGAGCCGCGCATGCCCAAGTACCGCTCCCGGGAGTCGCAACTGGGCAACCCGGTGCTGCGTTCGGCCTGTCACCTGATCTGGCGCACCGGGTCCGACATGCAGCCGCAGACGGTCACCAGGATCCTGCTGGTGCTCGTGGCGCTGGTTCCACTGGCGCTGTTCCTGTTCGGGTGGATGGTGGGTACGGGCGTGGTGCTGGGCGGGCTGGTGCTGGGCCTGCTGGTCCTGCGCAATCGCGCCGCTCGCCGGCGGGCGCGCATCGGCGAGCAGTTGCCGGGCTTCCTGGAGGCGGCCATGCGCGTGCTCCAGGCGGGCAACACCATGGAAGAATCCATTTCTGCCGCCGCCCAGGAGAGCGTGGACCCGCTCAGGCCACTGTTCCTGTCGGTGGGCCGCAAGGTGCGGCTGGGCGCGCCCCTGGATCAGGTGCTGGTGGAAATGGCGGACATCCACAACATCCGCAATCTCAAGGTCATTGCCCTGGCGGCTTCCATCAACCGCAAGTACGGCGGCTCGCTGCGCAACATGTTCCGCAGCCTGATCGGGGCCATCCGTGCCCGCGAGAGTGCCGCACGGGAGATGCGCGCGCTGACGGCGGAAACGCGCATTTCGGCGATTGTGCTGGCTGTCATTCCAATCGGTCTGAGCATTTACATCTATCTGCGCAACCGGCTCTACTACGTCGACATGTGGGAATCACCAAACGGCCGCTTTGCGTTGATCATGGCCGTGGTACTGCAGGTGACGGGAGTCGTGGTCATCTACCGAATGATGACCGCAACCCAGGACAACAGCTGATGTCACCGCAAACCTTTGCCCTGCTCGTGACGGCCACCATCGCGCTGGCCGGCGCGGCCGTGATCGCGGTGATCTATTTGGCGGTAAGCGCCCGCAGTGCCGCGAGGATGGAGGACCGTCTGAATCCGGGCGTGCGCAAGCTGGAAACGGGCCGCGAGGGCGTCAAGAGCGGGGCGCTGGGTGACATCGCGGCGACAGGGCGGAAAATTGGCGAGGCGGTGGATACCAAGAATGAAAGCGCCCGACTGCTGCTCCAGGCAGGCTGGCGCGACCAGGAGCATCGGCTGGGTTATTACGCTTCGCAGTTCGTGGTACCGGTGGCTTTGCTGGGCGCTTCTTCCACGCTCTGGCTGTTCGGGTCGCCAAAGGTCACCACTCCGCAGACGATACTGATGGTCTCGGCCGCGGCCATCATGCTTGGCCTCATCATCCCCAAGCGGGTGCTCACCATGGTGGCCGCCGGCAGGATGCGGCGGATGAAGGCGGAGATTCCCCTGTTCATCCACCTGCTGGTGCTGCTGTTCGAATCCGGCCTCTCCACTCGCCAGGCGCTGGCCAGCTTGGTTCGTGACGGCGAGGGTGTGCTCCCGGAACTGGGCAAGGAGTTCGAACTGGTGCTTCGCAAGATGGAAGCGGGCGGCGAGAGTGACGAAGCCCTGCGTGTCCTCTCAGCATCCATCGCATTGGACGACCTGACCGGAGCAGTCGACCTGCTGCGGCAGGTGGACCGGTACGGCGGTGAAGTGCGTGATCCGCTGCTTGAACTGCTCAAGACGCTGGAAGAGCGCCGCACCCTGGACATGCGCGAAATGGTCAACAAGATGTCGGGGCAGATGACCATCGTCATGGTCCTGTTCTTTTTCCCGGCGCTGCTGATCTTTGTCGCGGGCCCGGCGTTCCTGGGCATCATGAAGGCGCTGGGCTAGATGGCCAGCCCTTCGGTCAGGCAAGGCGCGGCGGCGGGCAGCTTGGTCTGCGTGCTGCTGGCTGCCACGCTCAGCGGCTGCGTTGCGGTGAAGGCGCAGCAGCGTGTCCTGGCCGATACCGAACGCGAGATCGATTCGGTGGACAACCCGGCAAAGCGCGAGGGCATCCACACCGACCTGATCCGCGGGATGCTCGCCCAGGGCCAGTATTACGCCGCGCTGGCACACATCCAGGCACAGGCCCGCGAAGCGGGGGTGACGCCGGAACTGCAACTGCTGGAGGCGGAGGCGCGGCGCAAGCTCGGGCAGGCCGCGGAGGCCCAGGCGCTGTACAAGGCGCTGCTCCAAAGCATGTACATCGCAGAGGCCTATCACGGGCTGGGGCTCATCAGTGCGTCCAGCAACCTGCCCGTGGCCATCACCCAGCTTCAGCAGGCGGTGCAGCGGCGGCCGACCAATGCGGTCATGCGCAATGACCTGGGCTACGCCCTCATCATGGCGCGGCGATATCCCGAAGCCCTGCCCGAGCTGGCAACGGCGGTGGAACTGGAGGCCGGCACCGGCGATAACCGCGCCCGCAACAACCTGGTACTGCTGATGCTGGTCAAGGGCGACGAGCCCGCTGCGCAGAAGCTGGCGCTGGAATCCGGCATGAACGAGAAAACCCTGGCCGGCCTGCGCCAGCAGGCTCAGGGCCTGCAACCCAAACCCAAGCCGGCCGCGCCGGCTCCGACCCCGGCCCCGTCACCGGCAAAACCCGCCGCCGCGGCCCCGGCAAAGAATGGATGAGGCCCGCCGTCCCGGCAGGCCCTGGAGATGAACGATGCGTAACAAGCCCCTGATTGCCCTGCTGTATGGCCTTCCCCTGCTGGCCGCGGCGGCCGGGACCGCGCCGGTGGGCACGGAAACCCGTGACTGGACGGCGCTGCAGGTGGAAGGCAAGGCGGGTTCCGACGTACCGCGCCCCATGCCGGGCGAGATTGCGGAGCGCGTCTACCAGCGCTATGCCGAAAGCTTCAGCCACCCGATCCCGGAAAAGCTCTCCCAGGACAGCTTCACCACGACGGGCGGCGGCGGGAAGTGATCCGGCATTCCAGGAATTTCCTCGCCGGGATCAGGTGATGCCGATCGCGGGGGCTTCGCCCACGAACATCGCGGCGATGGCGGCGCGCGCTTCGTCCACGCCCTGGTCGGTGATGGATGAGAACAACTGCACGCCGGCGTCCACGCCCAGTTCGCCCACGCCCTTGCGGGTTTCGGCAAGCGCTTTCTTGGAGGCGCTGTAGTTGAGCTTGTCAGTCTTGGTGAGCAGTACGTGGCAGAGGCGGTTCGATGACTTGATCCACGCCAGGAGGTCGCGGTCGTGGTCGGTGAGCGGATGCCGGCAGTCCATGATGAGGACGATGCCGCGCAGGTTGGGGCGCTGCTCAACATAACCCCCCACCATCCGCGCCCAGCTTTTGCGTGTTGCGCCGGGAACGGCGGCATACCCGTAGCCCGGCAGGTCCACCAAGCGGCCGCCGTCCGGGAGTTCGAACAGGTTGAGCAACTGGGTGCGCCCCGGGGTCTTGCTGACGCGCGCCAGGGCCTTGCGTCCGCACAGGGTGTTGAGCGCGCTGGACTTGCCTGCATTGGAGCGGCCCGCAAATGCGATTTCGGGCAGATCGTCCTGCGGGCACTGGGCAACGTTGGACGCCGACATCAGGAATTGGGCGAGGACAAAGGGGTTCGACAGGCGGGAGCCGGGAAGAGTCATTGGCAAGGCGGGTCAGGTCGGAAATGACGGCGGGCTGGCAGCGTGTGCGTGCCACTCTGACAGCAAGCGGCGTGGTACGCCGCCAGTCTGCCACCAGCAAGCTTCGGTCCTTTTTTTAGTCCAGGCGTGCGGATTGGCGGCGCACGCATCGGCAGACGGTGAACAATCCCTGGAAATCCTGCCGCCGGGCACTAACAGACGCTTGGCGCGCTGTGTAAAATTCGCGCCACCATAAACGCTTGCGCGTAACCCAAAGCCGTCCAATCAAGGCGCGCCTGCATGTCGTGACCGGGAGAAGTCCAAATGTTGAACGTCGTCCGTGGCCTTGCACTGGCCTGCGTTGTGAGCCTGTCGTCCGCCGCCGTTGCTGCCGACACGGGCAAGGGCAGCGCATTTCTGAAGGGTAACGCGAAGGCCGGGGAGACCAAGTCCGCCGCCTGTGGTGCCTGCCACGGCCCCAAGGGCGTGAGCGCGATGCCGGCCTGGCCGAAGCTGGCGGGGCAGGGGGCCCCGTATATTTTCGCCCAGCTCAAGCATTTCAAGGACGGTTCGCGCAACAACCCGGTGATGGCGGGCCAGGTGGCGGCGCTGTCCGAGCAGGACATGCAGGATCTGGCGGTTTACTACGCGAGCCAGGAATTTTCGCCCGGCGTGGCCAGCAAGGATGCGGTGGCGGTGGGCGAGAAGCTGTACCGCGCCGGTGATGCCGGGCGCGGCGTTCCGGCCTGCGGTGCCTGTCACGGCCCGAACGGGGCGGGGAACCCGGCGGCCGGCTATCCGCGCATCGGCGGTCAGCACGCGGAGTACAGCGCGCTCCAGTTGACGGCCTATCACAAGGGTGAACGCAAGGCCGGCGCCACCGGTCAGATCATGGCGGACGTTGCGGCCAAGCTCACCGAAGCAGAGATCGCGGCGCTGGCATCCTACCTGAACGGGCTGCAATAGCCCTCCGACAAGGATCGACTTCATGCGTGGTTTGATGCGGATACTGGCGGCCTCGCTGGCCCTGCTTGCGCTTGCCTGTTCTGCCCAGGACAAGCCCGCGCAGTATGCGGAGGGACGGCAGTACAAGCTGGTCCGCACCGAAGCCAAGCCGGTGGATCCCAAGCGCATCAGCGTCGAGGAGTTCTTCTGGTACGGCTGCGAGCACTGCTTCCACTTCGAGCCGTTCATCGGCGCCTGGGCGGCCAAGAAGGCGGCGGACGTGGATTTCATCCGCATCCCGGCGAGCCTGGGTCGGGCGGAAGGCATTTCCCACCAGAAGGCGTTTTACACGGCGGAGGCGCTGGGGCTCGGCGACAAGATCCACACGCCGCTGTTCAACGCCATTCACATCAAGCGCCAGCCGGTCTTCACGCAGGATCAGCTGCGCGTGTTCTTCAACGCGGAGACGGGGGTGATTCCCGAGGTCTTCGACAGTGCGTTCACCGGCTTTGCGGTGGACAGCCGCGTGCGCCGGGCCGATGCGCTGGCCAAGGACTACCAGGTGTTCAGCGTCCCCACGGTCGTGGTGGGTGGCAAGTACCAGACCAATGGCACCATGGCCGGCGACAATGCCAAGGTCGGCGACATCATCAATTTCCTGGTCGACAAGGTTCGCAAGGAACGCCAGCATTGACCGCGCGCGAATGACGAGGCGTCTTCCGGCCCGGCTACTTGCCGGGCTTTTTGTTGCGGCGACCAGCTGGGTCCTGGCCCAGTCGCCGGCCCCCGCTCCAAGCGATCTGCCTGTTTCGGTGGACCAGTTGTGCGATCGCATCGGGGCGCGCCTCAACAGCGTGCGCGCGCAGCTGTGCCGCAAGGTGGGCCTGGTGTCGGGCGAAAGCGTCTCGCACGACGGTCTGCCGCTGGTGTATCGCGATTTCGTTCCCGCAGAGGTGGACGCTCCGCCGCCTCGGGTGCTGCTGATCGGGGGCATTCATGGGGACGAGCTGAGCTCGGTCAGCATCGTGTTCCAGTGGATGCAGAAGCTTGATCAGAAGGATGGCCCCGCCTTCCACTGGCGCGTGATCCCTAGCTCCAACCCGGACGGCCTGCTGGCGCCCAAGGCCAGCCGCACCAACGCCTACGGGGTGGATCTCAACCGGAATTTTCCCACGGCCGACTGGAATTCCGACGCGCTCCGGTACTGGAAGCGCGTGTCGCGCGGTGACGTACGGCGCTTTCCCGGCCCTGCCGCGGCATCCGAACCCGAGACGCGCTGGCTGGCCGAGCAGATCCGCGAGTTCCAGCCGGACGCCATCATTTCCGTGCACGCGCCCTTCGGCATCCTGGATTTCGATGGCCCGCTGACGCCACCGCACCACCTGGGCTACCTGATCCTGCAGCCCATCGGCGTGTATCCCGGATCACTGGGCAACTACGCCGGCGTCACGCTCGGCCTGCCGACCATCACGCTGGAACTGCCCAACGCCAACACCATGCCCACGGCCGAGGAGTCGCAGCAGATCTGGGACGACATGCTGGCCTGGCTGGACAAGAACCTGCCCAAGAAAACCGCCGGCAACGACACCGGCCAGGGCGCCGGAAGCACGTCCGAAAAGACCCCCGACACTGCGCCTGCGCCCGCGCCCTGAGCGGTCGCGCAGCCGGCCTCAGGTGGCGGCGCTCCGCCGTCGCGGCAGGCGGCTGGCCAGGCGCCGCAGCGGGCCGATCAGCACCATGTAGAACAGGCCGAACAGCACCGGCGCCAGCAGCATCCACACGGTGATCCCGTACAGCGCCACCATGCCGTAGTCGATGAAAAACTGCTGTGGCCCGGCCCAGAAACGCTCGATCAGGGCGCTCAGCGAAGCAATGGGCACCGGCGGCTGCCGGAACAGTTTTTCGCCGAGCCGGTAGAACGGGAACAGGAGCGCGATCTGCGCGGGGTAGATCAGGTAATTCACCGCCTGGATCACCGGCTGGTTGAGCCTGAACCCGGCCGCGACCAGCGCGCACAGCAGCGTGGTGGCTCCCAGGATCGGGAAGATGCCGAGCACCACGCCTGCGGCCACGCTCAGCGCGATGCGCTGCGGCGTGGTGCCCTGGCGCAGCTGCGCCACCACGGGCGCCAGCAGGCGTCGCCGCCACCAGCTCGCGGCCGCCGGACCGGCGACCACATGGCTCATGGGCGTCTCAGCAGCACGTCCTTCATGCCAGGATTGGGCGGCAGCTTCATCAGCACCAGCAGCATGTAGGTGGCCATGGCCATGTTGCCCAGCAGCAGGATCACCACCAGCCACGCCGCGCGCACGATCCACGACGTCTCCTTGTACGCAACCCACAGCCAGAACCACAGGAAGCCGAAGTAGGCATCCAGCAGCGTGCCGATCAGCCAGGGATTGTTGCCGTCCCGCGGATGCGCGAGCACGTCGGCGATCGACGCCAGGACGCCGATCTGGAGACTCGCCCACACCGAGATGGCAAACAGCGAGCCGAGCGCGAGCAGGGAGAAAAAGGTGAGTCGGGCTTTCATGGGCAAGGCCTGCGGCGTGCGCCGGAAGCGGTGATGTTAGGGTCTGGACCACCCCGCGCAAGATTGCACGGGCGGCGAGTCGCGGCGCCCGCTGTCTCCGGCGAACGCAGCGCGCGAAGCCGCGCGCCGCTAGGGTTTGCGCAGCGTGATCTGCATCAGGTCGATGCTGCCGGTGCGGAAGCCGCATTCGCAGTAGCTCAGGTAGTAGCGCCACATGCGCAGGAAGCGCTCGTCGAACTGGGCCACGATCTTGTCGCGCACCGACAGCAGGTTGAGGTGCCACTGCGCCAGCGTCACCGCGTAGTCGATGGCGTAGAACCTGGAGTCCGCCGGCGTCATGCCGGCGCGGCGCGCCTCGCTGCCGAAACGGTCCGGCGGGCACAGCATGCCGCCGGGAAAGATGTACTTCTGGATGAAATCGCGCTTGCCGCGGTAGTGCTCGAAGATGGCGGGGTTGATGGTGATGCCCTGGATCGCCGCCAGCCCGCCCGGCTTCAGCGCGCGGCTGATGGCATCGAAGTACGCCGGCCAGTATTCCTCGCCCACGGCTTCGTACATCTCGATCGACACCACGCGGTCGTACTGCGCGGAAACGTCGCGGTAATCGCGAATCTCGAACGTCACCTTGTCGGCCACGCCGGCGCGCGCGGCCCGCAGCCGCGCCTCGGCCAGCTGCTCGTGCGAGAGCGTGATGGAATGCACCCGGCAGCCCGCGTGCGTGGCGGCGTAGATGGCAAAGCCGCCCCAGCCCGAGCCGATCTCCAGCACGGTGTGCTCCGGCTTCAGGTCCAGGCGCTCGAACATGAGCTTGAACTTGTTGACCTGCGCGTCCTGCAGCGTCTGCGTGGGCTCGATGAACATGGCCGAGGAATAGGCCATGGTGTCGTCCAGCCACATCTTGTAGAACTCGTTGCCCAGGTCGTAGTGGAACTCGATGTTCTTGCGCGCCTTGGCCTTGGTGTTGGACTTGCGCCGGTGCTGCCAGTAGCCGTACAGGCGGCCTAGCCAATTCTTCTCGAACGGGCCCTTGTAGTAGGGCTCGTTGAGGTACAGCAGCATCAGCAGGCGCGTGAGGTCGGGCGAATCCCAGGCGTCGTCCAGGTAGGAATCGCCAATGCCCACCTCGCCCGAGGCCAGGACGTGGCGCATGAGCAGGCCCGGATTCTTGATGCGCCAGACGCCGTGCGGACCGGGCTCGCTGCCTTCGAAGTGGCGCGTGGAGCCGTTGGGCAGCAGCACGTCGAGCGTGCCCTTGCGCATGCCGGACAGCATGTACAGCGCCAGCCGCATGCCCCAGGAAATGCCGCGCAGGTCGCCCTGGGTGCGCACCGCGGGCAGGTCGGGCGAGAAGCCGTCGCGGTTCATGATGGAACCGTAGGCGTCGTGCGGAATGGGGCTCTCGTTCTTATCCATGTTTCAACTGACCTCGGTCGCCGGCGGCTTGGGCTTGGGGTGGAACCGCGCACCGCGCAGCCAGATCTTCAGGGCTTCCCAGTGGATGCCGGCGACGACCTTGAGCGTCATCGCGGGCATCTTCAGAACCTGCCAGGCCAGTGCGCCATCGCTGAGTTCACGCCGTTGTCCCGCCAGACTCGCGTCGAGAATGGGGATGCCTTCGCGTGACTCGTTGATGACCACCTGCAATCGCTCGCCCGGCTCGTTCAGCAGAAACTGGTAACGCCCCACGAGATCGAAAAACGGCGATACGTGGAAGCACTTTTCCTTCTCCAACGGAGTTCCATACGCGAAGGGCGCGCCACCGGATGCCAGGACGTAGCTGTGCTTTTCACCGAAGGTATTGCGCACTTCGGCGATCACCGCGCGCAGCTGGCCGTCGGCGTGCTCGCAGTACCACAGGCTGATGGGGTTGAACGCAAAACCCAGCAGCCGCGGCATGCACAAGAGGCGGATGCGTCCGCCCGCAAGGTCGACCCCCGCACCGCGCAGCACGCCCTCTGCCCAGGCGCGCAGGCCGCCGCGCTCGCCGCGCCCGTGGTCGCGATCGTGGAACGCCAGCAGGTTGAAGCGGTTGTACGATAACAGCCGCAGCCCGCTCGCCACGCCGGCCACGCGATCGACATCCAGCAGCAGGTAGAACACGCGGTACACGAAGCGATAGAACGGAGCCACGCGACGCCGGTGCATCACCGTCGCGGGATACAGAAAGCCTCCCGCCTCCATCAGAGCACCGCCCAATCCGGCATGCAGGTGGCGTCGATGCCGCGCACCGCGCGCAGGCCGGATTTGAGCCCGTCCTCGTGGAAACCGTACTGGGTCCAGGCGCCGGCAAACCAGAGCCGGCGCTGCCCCTGGATCGCGGGCAGGCGCTCGTGCGTCATCACGCTGCCGGGGCCGTAGTGCGGGTGGTGGTAGAGCGTGTCGTACAGCACCTGGTGCGGCGGCACTTCGCGCACCGGGTTGAGGGTGACGATGTAATTCACCGGCCCGGGAATGCCCTGCAGCTTGTTCATCCAGTAGCTGCCGGAGATGGGCCGGTCGTGGATCTCGTCGCGATCGTTGAGGTAGTTCCACGACGCCCAGGCGGCGCGCCGACGCGGCAGGAAGCTCTCGTCGGTGTGCAGCACGCAGCGGCTCTGGTTGTAGGGAATGCCGGCGAGCACGCTGCGCTCGGTGTCGTCGGCATCGGCCAGCAGGCGCAAGGCCTGGTCCGAATGCGTGGCGCAGACGGCGACGTCGAAGCGCTGCTCGCCGTCGTCCAGCGCCAGCGTGACGCCGCCGGCATCGCGGCGCACCGACCGCACCGGCGTCGCCAGGTGCAGGCTGCCGCCGAAGCCCGCCAGCAGCGGCTTGAGGTACTGGTGCGAGCCGCCGATCACCGTGTGCCAGGTGGGCTGCTGCGTGGCGGTGAACAGCGAGTGCGAGTCGAAGAAGCGCATGAAATCCGCCGCCGGGTACTCCATGGCCTTCTTCGGCGAACAGCTCCAGATCAGCCCCGCCATGGGCAGCAGGTAGCGGCTGGCCAGCTCTTTGGACAGCCCGGACCCGGCCAGGAAATCGCCCAGCGACCCGGCCGGCAGCACACCCACCTGCAACAGGCGGTTGCACTTGTCGTTGAGGCGCAGGATGTCGATCAGCATGCGCAGGTGCGAAATCCGCAGCAGGTTGGACGGCTGCGCGAACACCGTCCAGAACTGGTCGCTGCCCATGTACTCGTAGGCGCCGTCGCCCAGCGACACGCCGAAGGACATGCTGGTGGGCCGCGTCTTCACGCCCAGTTCGCGGAACAACGCCGTGAGGTTGGGATAGTTGATGCCGTTGTAAACGATCCAGCCCGTGTCCACCGGCTGCACGCCGCCACCGGGCAGCGGCACTTCGATAGTGTTGGTGTGGCCGCCCACGCGGCGGTCCTGCTCGAACAGGCTCACCTCGTGGCGGCGCGACAGCAGGTAGGCCGCAATGAGCCCGGAGATGCCGGAACCGATGACCGCGATTTTCATGGAAGAAGGCTGGAGAACCTGGGTCGCATTACGCGGCGCCGCGCGGCGTGGATGCCGCCGCCGGACCCGCTCAGGGCCTGAGCAGCGGCAGCAGCGTGGGCCATACCGTGTCCAGGATCAGCGGCTGGGCGGCGGCGCTGGGATGCACGCCGTCGGCCTGGAACGCGCCCGGGTCGGTGGCGAAGCGCGCCAGCATGAACGGCACCAGCGGCGCCTGGATGGCGCGCGCCACTTCGCCGAATGCGGCGGCGAAGGCCTCGGTATACGCCGGGCCGTAATTGGCCGGGATGCGCATCTCCACCAGCACCGCCCGGGCGCCGGCCTGCGCCGACAGCGCGGCAATGCGTTCCAGATTGCTGCGCATGGCCTTGACCGGCAGCGCGCGCAGGCCGTCGTTGCCGCCCAGTTCCACCAGGACCAGGGCCGGCTTGTGGCGGTCCAGCAGTGCGGGCAGGCGCGCCAACCCGCCGGCCGTGGTCTCGCCGCTCACCGAGGCGTTGACCACCGCCTGCGGCAGGCCTTGAGACGCGATCTTCTGCTCCAATAGATGAACCCAGCCTTCGCCCGCATTCAGCCCGTACTCGGCGGACAGGCTGTCGCCCAGCACCAGCAGCACCGGGCGGGCGGACGCAGCGGACGCTGCGGGCGTGGCCGCCACGGTCGCCGGCAGCACGCCGGCACTCAACAGCAGGAAGCACCAGATTCGGAGTGACATGGGACTTGATAGCGAGTGGGCCGTGCGCGCCCGCAACGTGGCGCACCAGATTAGCAGCGGCGATTTGCGCCTGAAGATCCTGGATGGTGTCGACCTGGACATCGCACAAGGGGAGTCGGCCGCCATCATCGGCCGCAGCGGGTCCGGCAAGACCACGCTGCTGTCCCTGCTCGCCGGCCTGGACCGGCCCAGCAGCGGCAGCATCGAGCTGGCCGGCACCGATCTGGGCCCGCTGGACGAGGATGGCCGCGCCCGGCTGCGCGCCGGCCGCGTGGGCTTCGTGTTCCAGTCCTTCCAGCTGCTGGCCGGATTCACCGCGCTGGAGAACGCGCGCCTGGGCGCTGACCTGGCCGGCCACGCCGATGCGCCGCAGCGCGCCCGCGATGCGCTCGCCCAGGTCGGGCTGGCCGGGCGCGCTAGCCACCATCCCTACCAGCTCTCCGGCGGCGAGCAGCAGCGCGTGGCCATTGCGCGCGCCTTCGCCGCCGGCCCCAGCATCCTGTTCGCCGACGAGCCCACCGGCAACCTCGACAGCGTGACCGGCGCCGGCATCATCGATCTGCTGTTCGCGCTCAACCGCGAGCGCGGCACCACCCTGGTGCTGGTGACGCACGACGAGGACCTGGCGCGGCGCTGCCAGCGCGTGCTCACCCTGGTCGACGGCCGCCTGCAGTGAGCCTGGTCCGCCGCTGGCTGCGCACGCCGGAACTGCTGATCCTGGCGGTGGCCGTGACCATCGCGGTGGCCGCGAGCAGCGCCGTGACGCTGTTCAGCGACCGCGTGTCGCGCGCCTTGTCCGACCAGTCCGGCGAGGCCTTCGGCGCCGACGCCGCCCTGCGCTCACGCGATCCGCTGCCGCAGGACCTCGCGGCCCGGCTCGATGCCCTGCCCCTGAAACGCGCGCAACTGGTCCAGTTCCCCAGCGTGGCGTTTCACGGCGAGGCGTCCTCGCTCGCGGCGGTGAAGGCGGCCGATGGCGCCTACCCGCTGCGCGGCGCGCTGCGCACGGCCGGCGAACCCTTCGGCGCCGAACGCAGCGAACCGCACGGCCCTCCGCCCGGCGAGGCCTGGGTGGATCTGCGCCTGTGGCAGGACCTGCAGCTGGCGATGGGCGATGCCATCCAGCTCGGCCGCTCCAGCTTCCGCGTCACGCGCCTGCTCACCTACGAGCCGGACCGCGGCGGCGGCTTCACCGACCTGGCGCCGCGCGTGCTCATCGCGCTGGACGACCTGCCCGCCACCGGCCTCGTCACCGCCGGCTCGCGCGTGCAGTACACGCGCCTGCTGGCCGGCCCGCCACAGGCCGTGGACGCGCTGCGCGCACTGCCCCTGCCCGAGGGCGTGCGCATGAGCACGCCGCAGGACGGGCGGCCGGAAATAAGCAATTCACTCAAGCGCGCGCAGCAGTTCCTGGACATCGCGGTGCTCTCGGCCATGCTGCTGGCCGGCGCCGCCATTGCGGTGTCGGCGCACCAGCACGGCCTGCGCCTGCGCGACGAGGCGGCGGTGATGAAGGCGCTGGGCGCCACGTCCGGGCAGATCGCCAGCCGCGCCCTGCGGCGGTTGCTGGGCCTGGCGCTGGGCGCTGGTGCCGTCGGCCTTGTCCTGGGGCTGGCATCGCAACAGGTGATTGCCGCCGTGGCCGGTGGACTGATGAGCGCGCCACTGCCGCCGGTCCATCCGCAGGCCGCGCTGTGGAGCCTGGGCCTGGCGCTGCTGCTGGTGCTGGGCTTTGCCGCGCCGCCGTGGCTGGCCGCGCGCCACACGCCGCCGGTGCGCGTGTTCCAGCGCTCGGCCGACAGCACGGGCGGACGCGTGGCCGGCGCGGTGGCGGCGCTCGCGGCGGCCGGGCTGATCGCCTTCCACACCGGCAACCTGCGGCTGGCCGGCATCGTCATTGCCGGAGCCTGCGGCGCGGCGCTGGTGCTGGGACTCCTGGCCTGGGCGCTGGTGCGGCTGCTGGCGGGACTGCGCAGCCGCGGCGGCACCGCGGTGCGCTTTGGCCTGGCCAACATCGCGCGGCGGCGCATGGCGAGCGTGGGCCAGTCCGTGGCGCTGGGCCTTGCCCTGCTGGCGCTGCTGCTGGTGGGCGTAGTGCGCTCGGACCTGCTCAGCACCTGGCAGCAGCGCCTGCCGGCCGATGCGCCCAACCAGTTCCTCATCAACATCCAGACCGACCAGCTTGCGGCGCTGAAGCAGTTCTTTGCCGCGCGCGGCTTCGCCGACCTGCGGCTGTGGCCGATGACGCGCGCGCGCCTGGTGGAACTGCGCGGCCAGCCGGTGACGGCCGACAGCTTCGACGACCCCGAGACGCGGCGCTGGATCAATCGCGAGTTCAACATCTCGTGGACCGACCGCTTCGGCGACGACAACCGCCTGCTCCAGGGGCAGTGGTGGGACCCGTCCACCACCGGCCAGCCCTGGATCTCGGTGGACGATTTCGCCGTGGAACGCCTCGACCTGAAGCTGGGCGACACGCTCAAGCTCCAGATGGCCGACCGCACCGTGGAGTTGAGCGTGTACAACGTGCGCAAGGTGAGCTGGGATAGCTTCCGTCCCAACTTCTTCCTCGTGGTGCCGCCGGGCCTGATCGAGGGCAGCGAGGCGCAATGGCTGACCAGCTTTTACCTCAAGCCGGACCAGCGTCCGCTGCTGCGCGAGCTCATCAGCCAGTTCCCCAACATCACCGCGCTGGACCTGGACGCCGCCATGGCGCAGGTGCGCAGCATCCTGGACCGCGTGGTGCGCGCGGTGGAATTCATCTTCCTGTTCACCCTGGCCGCCGGGCTCACGGTGCTGCTCGCCGCCATCGAGGGCACCCGCGCCGAGCGCGTGCGCGAGACCGCGCTGCTGCGCGCCCTGGGTGCGAGCAACCGCACCATCGGCCTGGGCCTGCTCGCCGAATACGCGGCGCTGGGACTGGTGGCCGGACTCGTCGCCGCCGCCGCCGCACAGGCCCTGGGCTGGGGCCTGGCCTCGCAGGTCTTCAACCTGCCCTACGCCTTCAGCCTGCCGCTGTGGCTGGGCGGATCGCTGGGCGGCAGCGCGCTGGTGAGCCTGCTCGGCTGGCTATCCCTGCGCCGCACCCTGACCACCCCCCCGACGCGGGCGCTGGCGGCGGGGTGAGAGCGGCTTGGGCGTCGCCCATCCGGCATCGCGCGTGACGACATCGGCGCTAGGACGCCGCTCTAGCGCGGCACCCAGCCGCCGCACACCGGGAACACTTGGCCCACGAAGCAGTTGGCGGCCTCGCTGCACAGGTAGGCGGCGAAGTGCGCGTCCTCCTTGGCGGACACCAGCCGTCCCAGCGGCATCTCCCACTTGATGCGTTCCTGGAACGCGGGCCTGGCCTGCACCTCGGGCGGGAAGTAGGTGGGGTTTGCCACCAGGTTCTGGGCGATGGCGTTGACCTGCACGTTGTGCGGCGCCACTTCCACGCCCACGGCCTGGATGTACGCCAGTTGCGCGCCGCGAGCGGCGCTGTAGGACGAGGCGCGCTTCATGCCGCGCAGGGCCGCCGCGCTGCCCATGAGCAGGATCTTGCCCGCGCGCCGTTCGATCATCTGCGGCAGCACGGCCCGCACCAGCCGCGGCAGCGGGTCCACCATGGACGCGAACATCTCGCGCCATTCGTCCTCGGTGCTGTCCGTGGCCAGCGAGCGCGGCGCGGGCACGCCCAGGTGGGCGATCAGCACGTCCACGTGGCCGGCGTCGCGCACGAGCTGCGCGGGCAACTCCGGGTCCAGCAGCGGGCGCGGGTCGGTGATGACGGTGGCGCCGAGTTGCGACAGCACCTCCATCAGCGTCGGGCCCATGAAGATGTCGGACTGCGTGAGCAGGATGCGCTTGCCTGCCAGGCTGGTGAGGGACATGGCGGAATGCTCCGGTGGTGAGGCTCGTGTGGGTGCGCGGTCAGCTTGAGGGCATCGCGGACTCGTCCAGCCAGTACGCGCCCCAGACGTGGCCGTCCGGGTCGGCAAAGTCGCGGCCGTACATGAAGCCGTGGTCCTGGACGGGGTTGATGTCGGCAATGCCGCCGTTGCGCCGGGCCGAGCGGTTCATTGCATCGACCGCGTCGCGCGAATCGCAGGAGATGTTGAGCGCGACCTCGCTCGACGTGGTCGGCGGAATCGGGCGGGTGGTGAAGGTGCACCACTTTGCGTGGGTCACGAGCATGACGTTGATGGCCTCGCTCCACGCCATGAACGCCGCGGTCTCGTCCGAGAACTTCGCGTTGTTCACGAAGCCCAGGGCGGTATAGAAGGCCTTCGACGCTTCCAGCCTGGCGACGGGAAGGCTGATGGTGATGGTGCGGGGCATCGGATTTCTCCTGTGGAGGGTCGGCTTTCGTGGTCGAGTGGAAGCAATTGATTAGCGCTGGCACTGGGTTCGGACTTGCACGACCCGCGCATGGTTCCTGGCTTCTTCAGCGGATTGCAACACGCGCTTTGGGAACTTCTGCCGTCGCCGGCAGGTTGAATTTGCCGGCGAGGCTGCGATGCTGCCCGTGGCAGGCACGCAAACACCGTCACGCCTCCGGCACCTCTGGCCGCGCCTGCCCGCGACGCCCGCACTCGCTCGCCACGTTCTCGCGCAGCAGTTTCTTATCGGCCAGCTCGGCAAGGACGGCGGCCTTGGTGGGTTCCAGCACGCAATCCAGGCGGCGCAGCACGGTGAACGGCAGGATGACCTTGCCGTACTCGCTCTGCTTGAAGTCGCCGCGCAGCAGATCGGCAACGGACCAGATGAAGGCGGACAACGCGGGTTGATTCATGGGTGTGCGGGTTTGAGGGACGGCCGTTCCTGCCGCCGCAGCATGGCAGTTCCGAACGGATTGGTCTCAGCCAGCGGATTCCGTCGGGTCTGCCTTGCAACCCCGCAAGATTTGTCGACACAAGCTGCACCCCCGCAAGTTTCAGCAGGGTGTCCAGAGCTAGTCCGGGGCGGTGGCACTGCGTCCTGAAGGTTGATTTGAAAAGGATTGATGGTCGGTGCTGCCGCTTTCGGGCAGCGGCATCGCGGTTGCTCCGGTGCACGGGGACGGTCCCGCGCGGCGCGGGATTCCGAACCTCGAACCCGAACGACGCCCCATGCACGCCATCAGTTCTTCCCCCACGGCCGACGCGGTTGCATCGGCACGCGCTGCCCATTCTCCGGTCACGCTTTCAGCGGCCCGTTGGGCCTGGTTACGGCCCCTGTGGGCGCTGCTTTCCCTCTACCTGGTGCTGTCTGCGGCGCTGCGCCTCGGCTTGTGGGGCGCTTTCGGCCTGACGGCGGGCGTGCCGGCCGTGCAGGTGCCGGCCATCCTCGCCCTGGGCCTGGTCAACGACGCCATGCAGGCGGTCTACCTGTTCATCCCCTTGTCGCTGTGGCTGGCCCTTGTGCCGGTGCAGCGGCGCCCGCGCTCGCGTCGTGTCCTGGCCCTGGGCGTATGGCTGATGCTGGTCGGGATGCTGTTCATCGCGGCCTGCGAGTACTTCTTTTTCCAGGAGTTCGACTCGCGCTTCAACCTGGTGGCGGTGGACTACCTGATCTACCCCACAGAGGTGATCGGCGACATCCGCGACGAGTACCCGGTGGGCACGCTGCTTTCGGCCATTGCGGTGATCGCCACCTTCGGCACCTGGCGGCTGCTGCGCCACCTGCAGGGCGGCCGCCTCGTCACGTCTCCCACGCCCAGGCTGAGGGCCGTCACGCTGGCGCTGCACGCCGCGGCCCTGGGGCTGATCACGCTGCTGTGGACATCGGACTCGCTCTCGGTCTTCCATAACCGGGTCGCCAACGAACTGGCCGCCAACGGCCCGGCGCGCTTCGTGGCGGCCTTCAACAACAACCACATCGACTACCCCGCGTTCTACCGCAACGGCGATTCCGGCGAGATGTTCGATCGCCTCACCGCGAACCTCGCGCCCGGCGGCGGGCGTTTCGTGAACCTGCCGGGGGGCGATCTCACCCGCCATTTCGATGCAAACCCGGCCGGGCTGGGTCGGCTCAACGTGGTGATCCTGGTGGAGGAATCGCTCGGCGCCGAATTCGTGGGCGCCTACGGCAGCACGCGCAAGCTCACGCCCGAGTTCGATGCGCTGGCGCGCCAGGGCATGCTGTTCACCCGCGCATTTGCCACCGGCACGCGCACGGTGCGCGGGCTCGAAGCCATCACCGCCTCGCTGCCGCCCATCCCCAGCGAGTCCATCGTCAAGCGCAAGGGCAACGAGGACATCGCCACCCTGGGCAAGGTCATGAACGGGCTGGGCTACCAGTCGAGCTTCCTGTACGGCGGGTACGGCGCGTTCGACGACATGAACCCGTACTTCGGGCACAACGGCTTTGCCATTTCCGACCGCACCCAGATCGAGAACCCGCGCTTCACCAATCCCTGGGGCGTGTCGGACGAGGACCTGTTCGAGCACGCGCTGGGCTACTTCGACCAGGCGGCGACCAGGGGCCAGCCGTTCTTCTCCGTCATCATGAGCACGTCCAACCACAAGCCCTTCACCTTCCCGGAGGGCGTGGCCGGGGTGAAGCCGCGTGGCGGCGGGCGGCGCGCCGGCGTGCTGTACGCCGACCATTCCATCGGCCAGTTCATTCGCGCGGCGCGCACCCGGCCGTGGTTCCGCGACACGGTGTTCGTGGTCGTGGCCGATCACGACGCCCGCGTCTACGGCAAGGCCAACGTGCCGCTCAACACCTACGAGATCCCGCTGCTGATCTACTCGCCCGCGCACATCAAGCCGCAGCGCGTGGACACGGTCACCAGCCAGATGGACGTGGCGCCCACGCTGCTCGGGCTGCTGGGGCTTGAATACCAGGCGCCGTTCTTCGGGCAGGACGTGCTCAAGTGGCCGGCCCACCTGCCGCGCACGATCCTGTTCAACCACAACCACGACGTGGCGGCACTGCGCGGCGACAAGCTGTGCATCCTTGGCCTGCGCAAGACCGTGCGCTGCGAGCACTACGAGCGTACGCCCGGGGCTCCCGGCGAGGACACCACGCACTTCGCGCCCGCCGCGGACGACTCGGACCTGCTCGACCTCGCCACCGCCTATTACCAGACGGCCTACGAGCAGTTCACCCAGCGCCGCTACCGCTGAGCCCGGCCAGGACACTGCAATGAAAAGCGACGTGGCGTGCCGTGCGGGCAGGGCGGGGCGGGAGGTGCTGCCCGCGTACCTGCCACTGGCCCTGGTGCTGCTGGTGGCGGCCGTGTGCTGCGACCTGGGCGGCCTGGACCACGCCGTGGCCGCGCATTTCTACGATGCGACCCGCGGCGCGTTCCCCGCCCGCCACGCCTTCTGGGCCGAGGACGTGCTGCATCGCGGCGGCATCTGGCTGGTGGTGCTCACGGTGATCGCGGCGGGCGGTGTGCTGGCCGCCTCACTGCGGTATCCGCGGCTGCGGACCTGGCGGCGCGAGGCGGTGTTCGTGCTCGCGAGCATCGCCCTCACCACCGGCGCCGTGGCGCTGGTGAAGCAGTCCACCGACATCGATTGCCCCTGGGACGTGGCCGAATACGGCGGCGAGAACGCCTACGTGCACGTCTTCCAGGCCAAGGCGCCGGGCAGCGCGCGCAACCACTGCTTCCCCGGCGCGCATTCCTCGGGCGGGTTTTCGCTGATGGCCGTGGCCTTCGTGGTCGCGGTGCGGCGGCGCCAGCTCGCTCGGCAGGCCCTTGCTGCAAGCTTCCTGCTGGGCCTGGGCTATGCCGCCACGCAATGGGCGCGGGGCGCGCACTTTCCGTCGCACGACCTGTGGAGCGCGCTGGTGGCCTGGAGCGCGGCCTCGCTGCTGGCGCGCCGGATGCTGTTCCCGGCGACGGTGCGGGTGCCCGATCCGCGTGCCGTTTCCGCAGCGGCACTGGTCGGCGCGGTGCTGATGGCCGGCATTCTCCTGCAGCCCGGCGCGGTGCAGGCCGGGGCGCAGCCGCCCATCCGCGAGATCGCCTTTCGCGGCAACGAGGTCACCCTGCCGGAGGTGATGCTGCGCGAGATGTCCATTGCCCCCGGCCAGCCGGCCGACGAGGACGCCATCGAGGCCAGCCGTCAGGCGGTGCAGAACCTGGGGCTGTTCCGCAGCGTGGTGACTTCGCAGGAGCCGCTGGATGACGGCGTTCGCGTGATCTTCACCGTGCGCGAGAAGTGGTACCTGCTGCCGTACCCGCGGCTGTCGGCCAACACCGACGGGCAGAATTCCGTCGGCGCCGAACTGCGCTGGAACAACATCGGCGGGCGCAACCAGAGCCTGCGCGCGCTGGTCAGTAGCGCCGACCGCCAGGACGAGGGCCGCGGCCGGCAGCTCAGTTTCCTGGGCAGCTACCGCATTCCGTTCGTGTTCGATTCGCCCTACACGCTGGACCTGTCGGGTTCGCATGCCGCCACGCCCGTGGAATCGGAGATCACCGGCATGCCCGAATACGACGAGACCGTCGACGAGGCGAACGTGCTGCTCAGCCGCAAGTTCGGCATGTTCGGCTCCGCCAGCCAGGGCTGGAGCGCCGGCGGCGGCCTGCTGTGGCGGCGCGAGGACACCTCCGGCATCGGCGCGCCCGATCCCTACGGCGACGCCTACGCGGTGCAGGCGCGCATGGGCTTCAAGAACGTGCAGGACCGCATCTTCAGCGAGACCGGCACACGGTTTTCCATCGGCCTGGAGACGGCCGACCAGCACCTGCTGTCGGACTACAGCTACACGCGCGTGACGCTGGACTTCAAGCAGTCGCTGGCGCTCGGCAGCGTGCCGCACCAGACCTTCGAGTGGGGCGTGGAGGCCGGCAACGCCAACGGCGGCCCGCGCGACAAGAGCTGGGACTTCTCGCTGGGCGGCACCAACGGCCTGCGCGGCTACGAGCGCAACAGCTTCCAGGGCGATTTCTACTACCTGGTCAACGCCAGCTACCTGCGCCCGCTGTACTGGGACTGGCTGCGCCTGGTGGCGGGCGTGGAAGCCGGCAACGTCTACAAGGATGCCGACCAGATCAACACCGAGATCCGCTGGAGCTTCAACCTGGGCCTGCGCGTACGGCTCACGCAGCTGGTGAACGTGGAGTTCGAGGCTGGCATCGCCCTGCCAATGGACGACGACAGCGGCCGCATCTACGGCAGCCGCAACGGCTTCTAGGAGTTGCACCGGGCTGACGGCCGGCGGGTCATCCACTACGCTTCAGGCTTTCGCCGCGCGGGCGAGCGGCCTGATCACAAGCGCAGGAATGATGAGAAGAATTCGGGGATTGCGCCGACTGGCGATGGGCAGCGTCATCGCATCGGCCCTGATGCTGGCACTGGCGTGCAGCGGCGTGACCACCTTCACAGAGACGCCGCCGCCGATGGCGCCCCGGCAGACCGTGCACTACCAGCAGGACGTGCAGCCGATCTTCGACAGCAAGTGTGTGGCCTGCCATTCCTGCAACGACGCGCCGTGCCAGCTCAAGCTTTCGAGCTGGGATGGGGTCGAGCGCGGCGCCTCCAAGCTCAAGGTGTACAGCGCCTTCCGCGACAAGGACCAGGCGCCCACGCGGCTGGGGACGGATGCACTCGGCGTGGAGCAGTGGCGGCAGAAGGGGTTCTTCTCCACCCGCTTCGCGCCCGAGGACGAGGAGACGCAGCCGCTGCATGCCTCGCTGATCCACAGCATGGTGGAACTGGGCCACCAGCAGAAGTGGGCGCCCAACTCGCGCCTGCCCGAAACCATCGAACTGGGCCGCGAGCGAAGCAACCAGTGTCCCAGCATGGACGAGTTCGAGGACTACGCCGAGGACCGCCCCGACCAGGGCATGCCCTGGGCCATGACCGGCCTCACCGACCGCGAATACCGCACGCTCACCACCTGGGTGGCCGAGGGCAGCGTCGTCGAGCCGTCACCGATCCGGCCCACGTCGAAGGAACTGGCGGCCGTCGAACGCTGGGAGACCTATCTCAACCGTGGCGGCCCGCGCGAGCGCCTGGTGGCGCGCTACCTGTTCGAGCACCTCTTCCTGGCGCACCTGCATTTCTCGGACGAGGGCAGCCCACACTTCTTCGAACTGGTCCGCTCCCGGACCCCGTCCGGGCAGGACCTGATCCCGGTCACCACCGCCCGGCCCAATGACGACGCCCGCGGCATCGTCTATTACCGGTTCCGGCTGATCACCGAGACCATCGTCGAGAAGACCCACATCACCTACGCCCTGAACGAGCAGCGGCTCCGGCGCTACGACGAGCTGTTCTTCGGCGGCGACTGGACCGCGTCCGACACGGACCTGCCCGGCTATACGGCGGCCGACCGCGCCAACGCCTTCGCCACGTTCGCGGCCATTCCGGCGCGCTCGCGCTACCGGTTCATGCTGGACAACGCCGAGTATTTCGTCCGCAGCTTCATCCGCGGGCCGGTGTGCAGCGGGCAGATCGCCACGTCCGTGATCCGCGACCAGTTCTGGGTGATGTTCGAGAACCCCGCGACCGAGCGCTACGTGAACAGCGCCACCTACCGTCTCCAGGCCACGCCCCTGCTCGGTGTGCCGGGGCAGGATACGGCGCTGATCGAGATCAAGGAGGAGTGGGACCGGTATCGCGGCCAGCGCAACGGGTACACCGCGCTGCGGCAGACCGAGTACGCCAGGGACGAACCCGAAGGCCCCGACCTGGACGACCTCTGGGACGGTGACGGCCGCAACCACGACGCCCTGCTCACCGTGTTCCGCCACCACGACAACGCGGCGGTGGAGCGGGGCCTGATCGGGGCCATCCCCGAGACCCTGTGGGTATTCGACTACCCGTTGCTGGAGCGCAGCTACTACCAGCTGGTGGTCAACTTCAACGTGTTCGGCAGCCTCTCGCACCAGCTCCAGACGCGGCTGTATTTCGACCTCATCCGAAACGAGGCCGAGTACAACTTCCTGCGCTTCCTGCCCCCCGCGGACCGCGACCGGCTGCGGCGCCAGTGGTACGCGCGCAAGGGCAAGCAGAAGCTGTTCACGACCTACGCTGCGCCCGACGAGTCCGTGCCCACGCAGGTGCGCTATGCGACGGACGACAGCAAGACGGAGTTCGCGACCCTGGTCTTCAGCCACCTGCGCAAGGTCATGGGGCCGCCCGACGTGATCAACCGCTGCGCCGAGGCGGACTGCCAGGTTCCCACGCACAGCGAGAGCATGAGGCAGGCCAACCGCGCGCTGCGGCTGCTGGCCGAGGCGCCCGCCGACGCCTTCCCCTTCATCACGCGAATGCCCGAGCTGAGCTACCTGCGCGTGACCGTGCCCGACGGCGAACCGCTGGTGTACTCGCTGGTGCACAACCGCGCGCACAGCAGCGTGGCCTTCCTGATCGGCGAAGAACGCCGCCTGGAGCCCGACAAGGACACGCTGACCATCCATCCCGGCCCGCTGGGGAGCTATCCGAACTTCATCTTCGACGTGCGGCTGGCGGACCTCGTGCCCTTGGTCTCCCGCATGCTGATGGTGACGACCGACGAGCAGATGCAAGCCGTGGCGCAGACCTGGGGCGTGCGGCGGACCCACCCCGATTTCTGGACGGTGTTCCACGACCTCACGCGCTACGTGCAGCGCACCCGGCCGATCGAAGCTGCGCTGTTCGACCTTAGCCGCTACGACAACTTGTGAGACGAGCCTCAGGCTGGGGTCAGCAGAACCTGCGCCGCGTCGGCACTCCCTGCGGTGCCTGCCGTCACGGCGCCTTTACTTCCAGGCTCGCGCCCGCTGAACGGGCGGTGAGGTCGCGCCGGTACAGGCCCTCGCCGAAGGCCGGCGGCACGGTGAACGTGCCGGCATTCGTTGCCTTGATGCGGTAGACGATCTCGCGCACGTCGGGGCCCAGCGACACGTAGAACACGTTGCGGTCCTCGCGGAAGTCGGCGTACGCCACCGGCGCGCTGGTGCCGGCCTGGCAGACGGGGCAGGCCCAGGTCGGCGCACCGTCGGGCGCGTCGTCCGGCATGTCTTCGGGCGCGTCTTCGCCGTCGGGCGATGCGGCTTCCGCGGCCTGGTTGTCCGGCGAAGCCTGTCCGGCCTGGGTTTGCGCGGAGCTCGGGGGCACCACCAGCTCGAAGCCGCCGGGCAGCAGGTCCACCAGCGCGACGTTGGCGTAGCGGTCCTTGCCCAGCGCGCGGAACTTCAGGTGCACGCTGAGTTCCTCGCCCTGCCGGACCTCGCTCGCCGGCTTGCCGCTGGCGTCGGTGTACTCGCGAAGTATCTCGAAGCCCTGGCGCACCGCGTCCTTCGGTGGCGCCAGGTCGAAACCGCTCTGTGCGATCACCGCGAAGGCCGGCAGCTCGGACGGGTTGCCGAAGCGCAGGGTGGTGGCATCGGCACCGAAGTCCGCCTTCGGGAACAGGCCCTCCGGCACGGCCAGCGGCTGCGCCGCGCCTTGACCCGACACCGCGGCCAGCGACAGCTTCCCGGCCGCCTGCGGGCCCGCAACGCTGGCGTAGGCATCCAGCGCCAGCAACGTGGTGGCAGCGGACAGCGAGTGGTACTGGTTGCCGGTGATGCGCGTCACCAGGCGATCGACGAAATCCGCCGGCAGCTTCTGCAGCACCTCGGGGAAGTGGCGGGCCGCGAGGTACAGCTGCTCGGCGTCCGTGGTCATGGCGTCGTGCCAAGTGGCGGCGCCGCGTTGGGCTTTCCAGTTGAGCCCCGCGAACAGCTCGGAGGCCTCGCGATCCTGCTTCATCAGCTTCATGCCGGCCGCCAGGTACGCGGTGGCGATGTCGGTACGCCACAGTTCCTTGTAGCGCGTCTCCAGGCGCTCGCGCAGGCGGCTGGCCTCGCTGCCCAGGGTCTGGCCCTGGCGCGTGAGCAGGTACAGCGCGTAGGCACCGTTGCGGTCCTGGTCCAGCGAATCGCCATCGCGCGCGGCGAGCGCGTGCAGGTACTCGTTGCCCTGCCTGAGCAGGTCGCGCGGCACCGCAAGGCCACGCTCGCCGGCCTCGACCAGCACGTGCTGCGCGTACACCGAGACAAACTCCTGCGTATCGAATCCTCCGGGCCAGTAGCGGTACGCACCGTCCGGGTTCTGGCGCGCACGCAGCTCGCCGACGAGGCCGGACAGGCTCGCGGCCTTGACGGCCTTGTCGGCCTTGATGGTTCCGAACTCCGGCCGCTTCGCCAGCACGATGGCCGGCATCGCCTGGCTCACCAGCTGCTCGGTGCAGGAGTACGGGTAGTGGCCGAGGTAGGCCATGAAACCGCGCGCCAGTCCCAGCGGCAGCGCGGAGATGCCCGCCTCCTGCTCGCGGTACTGCGGGAACAGGCGCCGCGGCACGGCGAGGTCCAGGCTGGCGCCGGGCTTCACCACGCCGGCAAGCAGGGTGGTCTGGTAGGGGACGGCGGGCCGCACGGACAGGTTCACGCTGCGCCGCGCGCTGCGCGCCCCGAGCGTGGCGGTGAACTTCAGCGCGGTGTCGCCGAGCGCCTGCGTCGCCTTGAGCTGGAAGCGCAGCGAGGACTCGCGCCCTTCGCCGACGGTTAGCGTCTGCTCCGCGGGGCCGATCACCTCCACGCCCTGGCCGGCGTCCAGCTTCAGCGCCACCCTGGCGTCCGGCCCCGAGCCCTCGGCCTGGTTCGACACGCCCAGGCTGACGTCGAAGCGGTCGCCCGGCGCCACGAACGTAGGCGCGTTGGGCGAAAGCACGAAGTCGCCGCGCACCAGGGTGGCGCCCTCGAACACGCCGATGGCCTCGGCCGACACCGCCAGCGCCATCACGCGCAAGCGGCCGTTGAAATGGTCGGGCACGGTGTAGCTGAGCGTGCGCTCGGCGGCGTCGGCCTCCACGATGCCCGACCAGTAGGCCACCGGCGCTTCGTTGCGGCGCTTGAACGGGTTCAGGTGCCGGGCCAGCAGGCCGTCGGCATCGCCGCCGGGGGCCGACTGCATCATGGCCGCGCGGAACTCGGGCAGGATCAGGTCGAGAATCTGCACCGTGCCCACGTCCAGGCTCTTCTTCTGGAACAGGAAGCTCACCGGGTCCGGCGTCTGGTAGCGCGCCACCTGCAGGATGCCCTCGTCCACCGCGAAGAGCACCAGCCTGGATGGTCGGCTGCTGCGGTAGCGGAAGGTCGCCGTCTCACCGGGCTTGACCCGCGCGGGCAGGGCAACCTCCACACGGCTGCGGCGCGCATCCACGTTGATGGAGAACGGCGCCACGCCGTAGCTCAGCGGGCTGGTGTAGATCTCCGGCGAGCCCGGGTCGCGCACGAAACTCACGCTGACGTAGGCGTTGCCTTCCAGCTCCCGGGGCAGGGTGATGCGCTGGGTGCTGGCGGTGGTCTCGGCGCGGAACCATTTCCAGGCGTAGACCTTGTCGCGCTCGATGGTGATGAGCCCGGCGCCGGTGTACGGCGCCTTCACCTGAAGCTCGATCTCCTCGCCCGGCGCGTAGTCCTTCTTGGACAGCGCCAGTTGCAGCTCCGCGTTCTTTTCCAGGCGCGCGGACAGGTTGGTGTCGCCGGCCACGGTGTAGTCGAGGCGCGCGAGCGCCTGGCCCGCGCCGTCCAGCACCAGGTAGGCAAAGCTGCCGGGCTGGGCCGAATCCAGTTCCAGCTTTTGGCCGGCGGCGGGAATGGTGAGCGGGCGATCGCCAAGCTCCACCTCGCGCCGGCGCGATTCGTACTTGAAGGTGCCGTTGTTCTGCTTCACCAGGGTGGAGACGTACTTCACCTCGATGCGCTTCAGGTGCAGGTCGCGCGCCTCGGTCCTGGCGAGCTTCGGGTCGATGGCGATGAGCTGCGCCGAACGCGCCGCGCCCTTGCCGACATAGCCCAGGTCGCCGTCCGGCTTCACGCCCACCAGGAAGGGCATGTTCGACACCAGCTGCGTGACTTCCGCCGCCACGCCGCGCCCGCCCTCGGCCTCGAAACCCTGCGCGACCAGCTGCAGGCGGTAGGTGGCCTTGGCAAAGCGGTTGAGGCGCAGGTCGATCTGCGCGGCGCCGTGGTCGTCGGTGCGCGTTTCGGCCAGCTCGTCGGTGAAGCCTTCGCGCGCGGCCTGCGGGTCGGAGAACTGGAAGTCCGGATACTGCGCAAAGCGCGGGACGCTGGGCGTGAGCCGCAGCGTGGCGGTGACGCGGCGCCCCTGGGCCGGCGCGCCGAACAGGTTCTGCAGGTCGATGCGCGCGGCGAGGTCATCGGGCGACACCCAGCCCTGCGCCACCTCGCGGGACAGGTGTGCGCTCATCTTCAGGCGGTCGGGCTCGAAGTCGCGCACCAGCACCGTGACCGAGCCCACCAGGTCGTTGCGGTACTGGTCCTTGACGATGGACAGGCTGAACGTCCAGGTGCCGGTGGGCGAGGCCGGCTGCGTGAGCTGGCGGATGTCCTCGAACCCGGCCGCCGACAGCGGCAGGCGTTCCTTGCGCACGGTCTGACCGCGCGGATCGGTGACTTCCAGCAGCAGCGGCAGCCCCTTGGGCAGCGCGCGCCAGTCCTGGGTGCGCACGATGGCGCCGATGCGGATCTCCTCGCCCGGCCGGTACACGCCGCGGTCGGAGAACAGGTAGGCGCTGAGCGCGTTGCGGTCGGCGCTGTTGGCCACGCCGCCGACGTCGAAGCGCGACAGGTCTAGGTCGCGTATGCGGTAGTCGATGGGCAGGAAGCTGGTGTCGCCGTCCTTGCGCGCCAGGAACATCACCGGCTGCTGCTCACGGGTGAAATCCTTGAGCACGGGAAAGCGCGCGTGGCCGTCGGCGTCGGTGGTGCGTTCCAGCACCGGCAGGCCGTTGCGGCCGATCACTTCCAGCTGCACGCCCTCCACCGGCCGCCCGCTGTGGATGGACTGCACGAACAGCTCCTGCGAGCCATCCAGGTTGCGCTTCACCAGCAGGCCCAGATCGGTCACCACGATCAGCCGCTTGTCGGTCACCGGCGCGTCAAAAGTTCCACCCCACTCGTTGGTCTGCGGCGTTCCCACGGCGCGGTTGTGGTCGGCGTCCCAGGCCTGGAGCCTGAGCAGGAAGATGCCGCGGCGATCGCTGGCCTCGTCCTTGAGATAGGGCGCGAGGTCCAGCGCGGTGTAGGCCGGCTTGCCCGGTTCCAGGCGCGGCAGGCGCTCGGTCCGGGTGAAGCGTTCGGACAGGCTGTCCTCGTTCATGCTCCAGTTGTTGAACTCGGGCCTGGCGAAGTCCCCGCGGGTCTGCGTCACCAGGTGCTGGAGCTGCCTGGGCAGCAGGCGCGCCACTTCCACCTTCATGGCCGGCACGTCGCGCGACACCACGTTGACCAGCTTGGGCCCGGACAGCGCCAGCAGCGCGCCGGGCGAGACCACGCGCAGCTCGCGCGGGTACTCGGGCACGGGCAGGACGCGTTCCAGCGACTGCGCCAGCCGGTAGCCGCCGAACGAGGTCAGGCCCTTGTCCAGCCGCAGGTAGACGTAGCGCCCGGGTTCGGCGGTGTAGCGGAAGGAGTGCAGTTCGCGCGTGTCGCGCTCGCCGGGCACCGGCCTGAGCTCCAGCGGCGCTGACTGCTCGACGACGCGGTTGTCCACGCCGCCGCTCCAGTCGTAGGGCTTGCCGGGATGGTCCTGCGCGAACGCCTTCTGCGTCTCCGGGTCCGGGTGCCTGGCCGGCAGCAGCCAGGCCTTGAGTCGCGGCGGCGTGTCCTTTTCCGGCACGGGAAAGTTGAATTCGAGCACCGCGACCTGCTGCGGCTCGTTGTTCTCGTCGCGGGCAATGTCCAGCTTGAGCGCACTCACCGCGAGCGAGTCGCGGCCGGGCACCTTCACCTCGGATTTCAGCGCGTCCTGTGTGCGGTTGCCGCCGCGGTCGGACTGCACGCCGTCGTCGACCACGAACGCGAGGCGGCCTTCTTTCTCAGGCACCTTGAGCGCCTCGGAACTCACGTAGGCTTCGAGCCTGAGCTTGTCGTAGGTGACACGGTGCGCGATCTCGCCCAGCTCGTTTTCCTTGCCATCGGCAATCTTGTCGAACAATTTCAGGCTGATGCGTTTCTCCAGGTCGGATGCGTCCACCGGGTGGCTGAAAGCCAGCGTCAGCACGGCCTTCTTGCTGTCCGCCACCTGCGGGTCCTGGCTGAACTCCACGCCCTTCACCTGCGCGACGAACGCCGGCGAGGTGAACTCGAAGCCGTCGCGGTCCAGCCGCAGGTGATCGGCGATCAATGGCTTGCGCGCGAATTCCACCTCGAAGGCCTGGCCCACGGGCCAGTCCGTGGCGGGCTCGAAGGCCAGCGTGCGATCGTTCAGCCAGCGCCACTGGCCGGGATGCGCGGGGCTGAGTTGCACCCGCCGCTGCGCGGGGTCGAGCACCTTGCCGGCCATGTCCAGCGGCGCGGCGGATTCGGAAAACGTCACCGTCAGCGGATTGGGTTTGCCGGGTGGATCGCACTCGTAGCAGGTGCGCCCGGGGGCGGTGACTTCAAAGGTGACGAGCTGCGGCTTGGGCAGGTTCTGGTACCAGCGCCAGGCGCCGGCTCCTCCCGCCAGGACCGCGAGGACCAGCGCCAGGACGCCAAAGCTGCGCCCGGGGCGCTCGCGAAAACCCGCGCGCAGCCCGGTGATCGTGGCTATGCATTTCGACCTGAGCCATCGCATCCAGCCCGGCGCGTGCCATTCCAGCGACCCGAAGATGGCGCGCAGGCATGCGACGAGCAGCGCCCGGATTGTCGATGCGAGTGCGCCGAGCTTCTTCACCAGGGCCATCTCACCGCTCTCCAAGGTTTCACGGCCAATTCGCGCCGGATTCCAATTCTAGGCGCTGGACGGCGCCGCCAAGTTTCACCCGGATCACGCGCGCAGACGCGGCGGGGTGGCTCACGGGTAGAGGTCTGCGAGCGGCGAAGGCTTCGCGGCCGACGGTTTTGCCACCGCGAACCTGCCCCGCGACAGGGACTCCCCCTGCCAGGGCCCACCGCCGGCATAGCAGGCGCGGTCCAGTTCCTGGAGCAGGCGGGCCAGTTCGGCATCGCCCAGCCGTTGCGCCAGCGCGCTCAGGCCCCTTGGCGCGTCCTGCGGCCACGTCGCGCGCGCCCAGTCCAGCAGGTGCCGGCGCGCCGCCGGGGCATCGTTGACGGCGCAGGCTGTCTTGAATGCCTGGATGGCAGCGCCCGCGGTCGCCGATGGCTCGACGTTGTTGTTGGCCTTCTCCTGCATGTTCGCCGCGCCGGAGCGCCTGGAGCGCAGCCACCAGGCGGCGAGCGTCGACAGCCACAGCAGGCCCAGCCCCAGGCTGACCCAGATCCAGGGGCCGGACGAAGCCACATCGCCGATCTGGACCGAAGCCGCCGCGGAAGGCCTTGCGGCGGGGGGCGATTGCGGCGCCGCCGTCGCCGGCGCTGGCTTGTCGGGAAGCGGGGCCGCGGCATTGCCCGCGGCCTGCACCTCGATCACCCGCGCCGGCAGCACGACTTCGCGTTGCACGTCGGCCGCCACGTCCCACCACGCCAGCCGCAGGGCCGGGATCTCGTGGCGCCCGGGTTCGGTGGCGATGATCGCGATGTTCTGTTCGCGCGTGCCGCGCGGCTTGCCGTCCTCCACCGAGGTATCCAGCTTGGCCTGGTCCGGGTAGACCCGCAGTCCGTCCGGCACGCCCATCAGCGCGGCGAGGTCGGGCAGCTGCGCGCCGGTCAGACCCAGCGCGCTCAGGCGCAGGTGGCGGGTCAGGGGCTCGCCGGCTTTCACCGTGGCGGCGTCGGGCTGCCAGGTTTCCTCCAGGCTGACCTGGCGCGCGGGCAGCCAGGCGCGACCATCGGTGCCGGGCGGGCGCGGGCGCACGTCGAGCTCGATGGCCTCGCCGTGCAGGCGCAGCGGCCGCGTGGTGTTGAGCATGCCGCCGAAGGCGCGCCCGAAGAACGGGTCGATGTCGCGGCTGTCGGCGACCTGAGCATCCAGCACCGGACCTTGCAGCTTGAGCTTGCCGCTGCGCTGCGGCAGCAGAAGGTACTGGCGCTCCACCACTTCGAAGCTGCGGCCCTCGCGCGTCTCGCGGAACTGGCGGTCCTTGCCCAGCTGCTGCACCAGCACCTCGTTGGTGCCGGCCAGTTCAAGGCCGGCCTGCGCGAGCTGCGCGGCGGTGTGCAGGCGCACCGTGTAGATCACGGCCGATTGCACGTAGGGCGCGCGCGTTTCCAGTTCGCTGCTCAGGAAGACGTTCGGGCTCGCGCTGCCGGCGCCGCCACTGGAACCGCTGGCGTCGCTGGATTGGCCGCGGGCGCCGCCGGTGGCAACGCGAACCTCGAGCGCGGACGAGCGCTCGCCGTCCCAGCTGATGGGCGGGATCGCCAGGGTGCCGGTGCGCCTGGGTGCCAGTGTCAGCTGCATCTCCACCCGCGCCGAAAGATCGCCGTTGACGATCTGGTAGCTGGAGTTGGTGCTGGTGCCGAGGATGTCGAAGTCACGCTTCAGCGGCGACAGGTCGGGCTTGTCGCTGGAGCGCCCGTCGTGGCTCAGCGTGAGCTGCACGGTCTCGCCGTCCGCCACCTGCGCGCGGTCCAGCGAGGCCGTGACGGCGGCCGCGGCGGACATGGTGAAACCGCAGGCGCACAGCGCGACGGCGAGGCGGCGGGCAAGGCTCATGGCGGGTTGTTCTGCGGGTTGCGGAGCATGTGCTCGATCATGAACTTGCGCCGCAGCAGGCCGCCGGGATCGTCGGGAATGCGGCGCAGCCACTGCTCCTCGGCAAGCTGCTGCTCGGTGCGCGGCGGGGGCGCGGTCACGGCAGCGGTATCCTTCCCTGGCTGCGCGCTGCCATCGCCGGCCGGCTGCGCCGCTTCGGCCGGTTTCGGTTCGCCGGGTTTCCGGTCGAGGTTGCCGGCCACGTCGCGGCGCGCCTTTGCCGCATCGTCGGGCGATTCCGGCTTGGACTCCTGTGCCTGCGATGCTTGCGCGTCGCGCTTGCCGGACTCGTCGGCTGGCGGGGTCTGCCCGCCCTGTTTCCCGTCGGCGGCGTCATTTCCCCTGGCGGCTTGATCCTTGGGCGGCGAGTCCGCGACGGGCTTCGGTTGGTCCTTCGATCCTTCGCCGCGATTGCTGCGATCACCATTTTCGCCGGCATCGCCCTTCTGCTGCTTCTCCTGGTCCGGCGGGGGCTTGTCGCCGGGCTTCTGCTGATTGCGCTTGCCGTCCTGGTTGTCCTGTCCGGGCGCATCGTTCTGCTGCTTCATCGCCGCCTGCACCAGCTCGCGATTGTGTTTCGCGTCCTGGTTGGACGGGTCGCGGGCCAGCGCGCGGTCGTAGGCGTCCAGCGCGCCCTTGAGGTCGCCGGCCTGGACCAGGGCGTTGCCGCGGTTGTAGTGCGCGTCGCCATCGTCCAGGCCGGAATAGCCGCTGGCCGCGGCCGCGGCGTCGCCGGCCTTGAGCGCGGCGTAGGCCTTGCGCCGCGGGTCGGAGAAGGTGCGCGCCGCCGCGGCGGCATCACCGCTCTGGAGCAGGCGCTCGCCGCGCTGGTCGGCATTGAGCCACCAGCTGGAACCGGCGTCCGCAGAAAACGCCGCAGGCGCGAAGGCCGCCAGCACCAGCCCGAGCACGGCGTGCCTCACAGCCATCCCCGTCGCGACAGCAGCGCCGCCAGCAGCAGCACCGGCAGCAGCAGCCAGGCGCCGACGTCGCGCCAGCGCGAGACTTCCACGTCGTCGCGGCGGTTGGCGTCGCTGGTGCTTTCCACGCGGACCTGGAGATCTTCGACCAGCGACGGAACCTGCGGCAGTTCGGCGTAGGTGCCGCCACCGGCGTGGGACAGGTGGCGCAGCAGGTCGGCGTCGAGCCGCGACAGTTGCGTGCGCCCCTGCGGGTTGGTGGCGAAGCCGCCGTCGGCCTGCGGTTGTGGCGCGCCGCTGGCGGTGCCGACGCCGATCACGTCCAGCTTCACGCCGTCGGACCGCAGCTTTTCCGCCGCGCCCAGGGCGGCCGAGGGGTCGTCGAAGCCGTCGGTGAGCACGATCACGCGGGCGTCGTGGGTGGCGGCCTTCTTCACCAGTTCGCCGGCCCTTTGCAGCGCCGGCGCCAGCGCATCGCCGGGGGTCGGCATGATGCCGGGCTCCAGCGGCTGGAGCAGCGCGCGCACGGTGGTGACGTCGTCGGTCAGCGGGGTGACAGTGTAGGGCTCGCCGCTGAACACGATGAGCCCGACCCTGGCGTCGCGCGCCGCGCGCAGCAGGTCGTCCAGCGCGTAGCGCGCGCGGGTGATGCGGCTGGGCGACACGTCGGCGGCGGACATGGAGGGCGACAGGTCCAGCACCAGCACCCAGGCGGCCGGCGCGCGGAACGCGGGCGCGGCGTCGCGCTGCCAGGCGGGGCCGGCCAGGGCAAGCACCGCGAGCAGCCAGGCCAGCGCCAGCCAGGGCAGGGGCGAGGCCGCGCGCACGGCGTTGCCGGCTTCGATCTGGAGACTGGCCAGGAGGTCGGCATCGATCAGGCGCGACCAGTTGCCCTCGCCGGCGCGCCGTCGCGCCAGCCACACCAGCAGGACCGCGAGCGGCAGCAGCGCCGCCAGCCACAGCGGCCGCAGGAAGTGGAAATCGTGCAGCAGCACGTTCAGCGCCATGACCCGGCCCGCAGCACCACGGCCGGCACGCTCAGCAGCAGCGCGGCGGCCAGCGGCCAGGGAAACCACTCCGTGCTCGGCCGGAACCACTGCTCGAGGCCGGCGCCGGGTTCCAGCCGGTCGATCTGCGCGTAGACCTTCTGCAGGTCGCTGGCATCACCGGCGCGGAAATATTCGCCGCCGGTGGCCTGGGCGATGGAGCGCAGCGTGTCCTCGTCGAGGTCGCTGTTGCCGCCGCCCAGGCCGAGAAAGCCCGAGCCGTCCAGAGCGCCCACGCCGATGGTGTAGACGCGCAGGCCGTCGGCGGCGGCGAGGCTGGCCGCCTGCAAGGGCTGAAGGGCCCCGGCGTTGCTGCGGCCGTCGGTGAGCAGGATCAGCACCGTGTCGCCCTTCTTACGCGTGGGGGCGGCGTCCTCGCGCAGGCGCTTGATGGCGAGGCCAATGGCATCGCCCACGGCCGTCTCCTTGCCCGCCACGCCGATCATGGTCTCGTGCAGGAACTGGCTCACCGTGTCCAGGTCGGCGGTCAGCGGCGCCTGCAGGTAGGGGCGCGACCCGAACAGGATCAGGCCCACCTGGTCGCCGTGCCGGCGCTGGATGAATTCGCCCGCCACCGCCTGCACCACCTGGAGCCGCGTGTAGCCGCCGGCCATGTCCTGCGCGGCCATGGAGCCGGACACGTCCACCGCCAGCAGCAGGCGCCGGCCCGTGCTCGGCACCGGCTCGGGTTCGCCCAGCCACTGCGGGCGCGAGGCCGCGCCCAGCACCAGCAACCAGATGGCGACGAACAGGACCTGCCGTGCCCGCGGCGGCGCGCGCAAGTTGGGCACGCCATCGGCCGCCAGGCCAGCCGCGAACGGCAGGAACAGCGCCGCGCCCTGTGGCCGCGACGGCGGCAGCGCGCGCGTGAGCAGCCAGGGCAGGGGCAGCAGCAGCCACATCCACGGCCAGGCGAGCTGGATCACGGGCGCGCCTTCCTGAGAAAGCCGCGCGCGCCGTCCAGCCAGGCGGCGCTGTCGGCCGTCGCTGCGCCGCCGTAGCCGGTGTAAGTGGCACGCAGGAGCTGCTGCCCGGGCTCACCCGACAGCGCCGATCCGCCGTGCGCCGCGACAAATGCGATCCAAGCCTCGCCGCTGAGGCGCGCCACCGTCGCGCGGCCGAAGCGCGCGAGTGCGAAGCGCCGCAGCAACTGCTCGATGCGCCGTGCCACCAGGGCCGCATCGCCGCCGGCAGACGCGGCGGCCTCGATCTGCCGCAGTTCCTTGAGCGCCGCGCGGCGCAGGCGGAAGGACCGCCGCCGCAGCAGGTAGACCGTCAGCGCGACCAGGGCGGCGAGCAGCCCCGCGAGCAGCCACCAGCCGGGCGCCAGCGGCCACCAGCCGGCCGGGGGCGGCGCGTGTGCCGGCGCCAGCTGCGCCAGCAGGTCGGCGTTCACGCCGCCCACGCGGGCGCCCGAAGCAGGGGAGGGAGCACGGCGCGCACGTCGTCCGGCGTGTCGAGGCGCGTGAGCGGCAGGTTGAGGCGATGCGCCAGCGCATCGAGCTGCTGCGCGCGCGTGGCCCAGGCCTGCTGCCAGGCCGCCCGGCTGCGTGCGCCGTCCAGCCATTGCACGCGGCCGGGCACCCCGGCGCGGTACTCGCCCGCGGGCAGGCCGCTGGATTCGAGCGGATCGGCGATCCAGAACAGGTGGCCGTCGCAGCGCGCGGTCACGGCTGTGAGCAGGGTCTCCGTCGCCGCGTCCAGACTGGCGAAATCGCTGAGCAGCAGCACCAGGCTTCCGGGACGCAGCAGTCCTTGCAGCACCGACAGGGCGTGTTCGAGGCCGCCGGGCGCCATCGCCCCGGGCCCGCGCGGCTGGGATTCGACCAGCGCCTGGAGGATGGGCAGGGCGCCGGCGGCGCGGCCGCGCGGGGCCAGGAGCTGCGGCGGCCGGCCGCCGGTGGCGATCACCGCGCCCAGGCGATCGCCGCCGTTGACCGCGGCCCAGCCGAGCAGCGCCGCCGCGCGCAGCAGCAGCGCCGACTTGAACTGCCGGCGGCTGCCGAAGAACAGGCCGGGATGCAGGTCGGCGAGCAGCCACACCGGGCGCTCGCGGTCTTCCCGGTACAGCTTGGTGTGCGGCCGGCCGCGGCGCGCGGTCACGCGCCAGTCGATGCTGCGCGCGTCGTCACCGGGCGCGTAGGGGCGCACCTCCTCGAACTCCAGGCCGCGCCCGCGCTCGGCGCCGCGATGGCTGCCCTGCTGGCGGGCAAGGCTGGACCGGTGCGCGCGCAGGCTCAGGCCGTGCGCGGCGCCACGCAGTCCCACCAGTTCGGCCAGGTCCGGCAGGATCATGGCGCCGGGACGTGGTTGAGCAGTTCCTCCACGCAGGTCTGGGCGCTGGCACCGCGGGCCTGCGCGGTGTAGTCGAGAAAGATGCGGTGGCGCAGCGCGTCGGGGGCGATGGCCTGCACGTCCTCGGGGCTCACGTAGTCCCGCCCCTGCAGCCAGGCCAGGGCGCGGGCGCCGCGTTCGATGGCGATGGCGGCGCGCGGGCTGGCGCCCCAGCGCAGCCATTCCGCGAGCTTGGCGCTGTACTGGGCGGGGCGGCGGGTGGCGTCCACCAGGGCGGCAATGTATTCGGCCACCGCGTCGGCCAGGGTGATGCCGAGGATGTCGCGGCGCGCGGCGAACACCGCATTTTGGGTCAGGCGGTGCGCCGGCGGCGGCAGTTCCTCGGCCGAAATGGCCTCGCGCCGCGCCAGCTTCATGATGCGCAGGGTGGTGGCGCGGTCGGGGTAGTCCACCAGCACGTGCAGCATGAAGCGGTCGAGCTGGGCCTCGGGCAGGGGATAGGTGCCCTCGTGCTCGATGGGGTTCTGCGTGGCCATCACCAGGAACAGGCGCGGCAGCGGATAGGTGGTGGTGCCGACACTGATCTGGCGCTCGGCCATGGCTTCCAGCAGCGCCGCCTGCACCTTTGCCGGGGCGCGGTTGATCTCGTCGGCCAGCACCAGGTTGTGGAACAGCGGGCCGCGCTGGAAGCGGAAGCTGCCTTCCTCGGGGCGGTAGATGTCGGAGCCGGTGAGGTCGGCGGGCAGCATGTCGGGCGTGAACTGCACGCGCTGGAAGTCGCCCTCCAGGCCATGTGCCAACGCCTTGATGGCGCGTGTCTTGGCCAGGCCCGGCGGCCCTTCCACCAGCAGGTGGCCGTCGGCGAGCAGGGCCACCAGCAGGCGCTCGACCAGGTTTTCCTGGCCGAGAATCTGGGTGTTGAGGTACTGGCGCAGCGCGGCGATGCCGGCGCGCGTGGAGTCGGTGTCCAAGGTCATCAATGCGGTCAGATTGCGTCCATCCCGGTGAAAATCCACGCCATCCTGTGGCAGGCGGATAGATGGGCCAGGGCAGGAATAGTTCCACATCAGCGGCATGGCCCGCGATGCCGGAGCCACGGAAAATCGTGCAGCGCGCGCGACCCGCGCCGGCCGCACTTGCCGCTCTTGCCGCTCCTGCCCTACGACGCGCCCGCCAGCATCCCCTGTCGCTCGATGAACCGGACCACGGTGTCCAGGCCCTCGCCGGTCTTGAGATTGGTCATCACGAACGGCCGCTCGCCGCGCATGCGCCGGGCGTCGCGCTCCATCACCTCCAGCGAGGCGCCCACGTAGGGCGCGAGGTCGATCTTGTTGATCACCAGCAGGTCGGCCTTGGTGATGCCCGGGCCGCCCTTGCGCGGAATCTTCTCGCCGCCGGCGACGTCGATCACGTAGATCGTGAGGTCGGAGAGTTCCGGGCTGAAGGTGGCGGCGAGGTTGTCGCCGCCGGACTCGATGAAGATCAGGTCCAGGTCCGGAAAGCGCTTCTGCATGCGGTCCACGGCTTCGAGGTTGATGGAGGCGTCCTCGCGGATGGCGGTGTGCGGGCAGCCGCCGGTCTCCACGCCCAGGATGCGCTCGGCAGGCAGCGCCTGCGCCGCCACCAGCAGGCGCTCGTCCTCCCTGGTGTAGATGTCGTTGGTGACGACCGCGAGCTGATGGCGCGCGCGCATGCGCTTGCACAGCACCTCCACCAGGGTGGTCTTGCCCGACCCGACGGGCCCGCCCACGCCCACGCGCAGGGGGCCGGATGCGTTCTTGGGGTTCATGAGGATTCAGCTCCGGAACAGGCGGGAATACTGGGTTTGATGCTGGCTGCTCAGGATGGCGAGCAGGGGCGTCTGCGTGCTGAGCTCATCGTCGGCCAGCGCGCTGGAGCGGGACGCGGCGTCGGCGATGAGCGGTCGCAGCCCGAGCAGGATGCGCTGGCCCGCGGTCTGGCCCAGCGGCACGGTCTTGAGCGCGGCCATGGCCTGGTTCTCGGTCCAGCCGTAGAGGTAGGCGACCAGGCCTTCTTCCTCGCCGATGTTCCAGCAGGCGCAGGCCCAGGCGTGGGCGGCGGGATAGGCCACCTCGCCGTCGTCGAAGATCGATGCGTGTCCCAGCGTGCCCAGCAGCTGCACCAGGGAGTAGCCCATCTGCACGGTTTCGGCGCGCAGTTCGGCGGTTTCGCGGGTGGCGAGAACATCCGCGTTCCAGCTGCGCAGTGCGTCGCCGTCGCCGGTGACGGCAGCGCGGTGCAGGCGCAGCCACACCGGCCCCTCGTAGCGCGCCAGCACCAGGCGCAGGCCGTCGCCGATCCAGCGCAGGGCGCTGGCCTCGTCGGTCACCAGCCCGGCGTCGATGGCGCTTTCCAGCCCCTGCGAATAGCTGTACGCGCCCACGGGCAGCGCCGGGCTGGCCAGCTGGAGCAGCGCGGTGAGTGCCTGGCTCATGACACCGGCTGGAATCGGGCGCGGGCGAAATCGGGCACCGGGCCCGCGTGCGCCTCGCGCGACAGCAGTTCGCCCAGCGTGCCGCCGCTGGCGTCGTGGTCGTGGCGATGCCCGCCGCCATAGGCGCCGGCCTCAGGCTCGAACGGTGCCACGATCTCGCTCACGTCCAGGCCCAGGCGCAGCAGCAGGTCGCGCAGCACGGCGTCGGACTCCAGCCGCAGGCGTCCGGGCGCGAGCTGCACCGGCACGTGGCGGTTGCCCAGGTGATAGGCGGCGCGCAGCAGGTCGAAGTGCGGGTCCGCCGAACCCGCCGCAGGCGTGACCTGGAGAAGCTGCTCGGGCGCGGACTCCACGCGCACCGGCGTGCCGTCGCTGTCCAGCAGCAGGTCACCGCCGCGCAGCACGGTGCCGCGCGGCAGGAACAGGCCGGCCTCGGTGCCATCGTCCAGCAGCACGCGCAGGCGGCTCTTGCAGCGCTCGGCGTAGCGCAGGCACAGCGTGCGTCCGGGTTGCAAGGGCTGCCCGGCCAGCGCGCCGTCCAGCTTCTGCTCGATCCTCAGCATGGGTCAGAACAGGAAGTAGCGCTGCGCCATGGGCAGCACGCTGGCCGGCTCGCAGGTGAGCGATTCGCCGTCGGCGATCACCTCGTAGGTTTCGGGGTCCACGCTGATGTCGGGCATCAGGTGGTTGTGGACCATGTCGCGCTTGCCGACGCTGCGGCAACTGCGGACCGCCTCCACCGGCTTGAGCAGGCCGTAGCGCTCGGCCACCCTGGCCTTGACCGCGGCCTGCGACACGAAGCTCAGCGAGCTGCGCGCCAGCGATCCGCCCGCGCTGGCGAACATGGGCCGGTAGTGCACCGGCTGCGGCGTGGGGATGGAGGCGTTGGGGTCGCCCATCGCCGCCGCCGCGATGCTGCCGCCCTTCACGATCAGCGAGGGCTTCACGCCGAAGAAGGCCGGTTTCCACAGCACCAGGTCGGCCCACTTGCCCACTTCCACCGAGCCCACGATGTGCGAGATGCCGTGGGCGATGGCGGGGTTGATGGTGTACTTGGCGACGTAGCGCTTGATGCGGAAGTTGTCGTGGCGGGCATTGTCCGCGGCAAGCGCGCCACGCTGCGTCTTCATCTTGTGCGCGGTCTGCCAGGTGCGGATGATGACCTCGCCCACGCGGCCCATGGCCTGCGAGTCGGACGAGATCATCGAGAACGCGCCGAGGTCGTGCAGGATGTCCTCGGCGGCGATGGTCTCCTTGCGGATGCGCGATTCGGCGAAGGCCACGTCCTCGGCGATGCTCGCGTCCAGGTGGTGGCAGACCATGAGCATGTCCAGGTGCTCGTCCAGCGTGTTCACCGTGTAGGGGCGCGTCGGGTTGGTGGACGAGGGCAGCACGTTGGCCTCGCCGCACACCTTGATGATGTCCGGCGCGTGGCCGCCGCCGGCACCCTCGGTGTGGTAGGTGTGGATGGTGCGGCCCTTGAATGCGGCCACCGAGTGTTCGACGAAGCCGGACTCGTTGAGCGTGTCGGTGTGGATGGCCACCTGGGTGTCGGTGTCCTCGGCCACCGACAGGCAGCAGTCGATGGACGCCGGCGTGGTGCCCCAGTCCTCGTGCAGCTTCAGGCCGATGGCGCCGGCCTTGATCTGTTCCAGCAGCGGCCCGGCCTGGCTGGCGTTGCCCTTGCCGAGGAAGCCGATGTTCATCGGGTAGGCATCGGCCGCCTGCAGCATGCGCTCCAGGTGCCAGGGGCCGGGCGTGCAGGTGGTGGCGAAGGTGCCCGTGGCAGGGCCGGTGCCGCCGCCGATCATGGTGGTGACGCCCGACATCAGCGCCTCCTCGATCTGCTGCGGGCAGATGAAGTGGATGTGGCTGTCGATGCCGCCCGCGGTCACGATCATGCCCTCGCCGGCGATGATTTCGGTGCCCGCGCCGATGATGATGTTCACGCCGGGCTGGATGTCCGGGTTGCCGGCCTTGCCGATGGCGGCGATGCGTGAATCCTTGATGCCGATGTCGGCCTTGACGATGCCCCAGTGGTCGATGATGAGCGCGTTGGTGATGACCGTGTCGGCGCAGTCCTTCGCCAGGCGCTGCGACTGGCCCTGGCCGTCGCGGATCACCTTGCCGCCGCCGAACTTCACCTCCTCGCCATAGACCGTGTAGTCCTTCTCCACCTCCACGACCAACGCGGTGTCGGCCAGGCGCACGCGGTCGCCCACCGTGGGGCCGAACATCTCCGCATAGGCGCGTCGCGAGATCCGGGCGCTCATGGCTTTTTCGGGAGGCGGGAGGCGGGAGGCGAGAGGCGTGACGGACGTTTCCTTGTTTTTGCGCCTCCCGCCTTCCGCCTCCCGCCTCGCGCATGCGACAGAGGCCCCGACACCAGGGCGTTGAAGCCGTAGACCACGCGGTCGCCGGCCAGCGCCACCAGCTCCACCGTGCGCTCCTGGCCCGGCTCGAAGCGCACCGCGGTGCCGGCCGCGATGTTCAGGCGAAAGCCGCGCGCCGCGGCGCGGTCGAAATCCAGCGCCGGGTTGGTCTCGAAAAAGTGGTAATGCGAGCCGACCTGGATCGGCCGGTCGCCGGTGTTGGCGACCACCACGGTCAAGGTCTCGCGGCCGGCGTTGAGTTCCAGCTCGCCCTCGTCCACCAGCAGTTCTCCGGGGATCATGCGGGCCTCTTCAGATGATGGGATGGTGGACGGTGACCAGCTTGGTGCCGTCGGGGAACGTGGCCTCCACCTGGATGTCCGGGATCATCTCCGGCACGCCCTCCATCACGTCCTCGCGGTGCAGCAGCGTGGTGCCGTAGCTCATGAGCTCGGCCACGCTGCGGCCGTCGCGCGCGCCTTCGAGGATGGCGGCGCTGATGTAGGCCACGGACTCGGGGTAGTTGAGTTTGAGGCCGCGCGCCTTGCGCCGCTCGGCCAGCAGGCCGGCGGTGAAGATGAGCAGCTTGTCCTTTTCGCGGGGGGTGAGTTCCATCAGGTGGCCCAGATGCGTGGAGGGACGCCGGCCGCACCGCACAGCGCGGGTCGCAGCAGGCACCAGAGGCGGGTGAGCGCGGCGCGCACCCGCTCGGCCGAGGGGCCGAGCGCGCGCGACAGCCACAGGCCGTGCTCGAATCGCGTGATGCCGATGCGCACGCCCGGCTCGGCGACTTCGCGGCAGCGCTCCAGCAGGCTCTCGTCGTTGGGCAGGCCCAGTGCCCACAGGCTGCCCATCACGTTCGCGCCGTTCCAGCCCAGGGGCGAGGTGCGGATGGCGTCGTCGGCGGCCAGGTTCACGCGCTCGCTCCACAGCAGGCGGCCGTCGCGGTGCAGGCGTGTGCGCTGCTGGACATGGCCGCGGCGGAAGCTTTCACCGGAAGCGCTGCGGCCCAGCATCCAGATGTCCCAGCCGCAGGCACGCGAGGTTTCGGTGCAGGCGATGTCCGTTTCGGTGCGTGCGCGGGCGCCGTCAAACACGATGGCCTCCTGCGGCAGCCATTCCAGGACCGCCTCGTCCGCAACCTGGATGCGCAGGGTCTGCTGCGCCGGCTCGCCGTCCGAGCGGTACCACTTGGACGCGCCCGGCGTGGTGATGCGGGCCTGCGCGCCGCGCGCCAGCGACACGTCCAGCGTCAGGCGATCGCCGCCCGCGATGCCGGCCGGCGGGTGCAGGATGAGCAGGTCCATGCGGCCGGGGCTTTCGGGGTAGAACGGCTTCTGCACCCGCAGCGGGCCATGATGGTGCGCGTGCGCAAGAACGGTGCGATCACCGCGCCGCTCGATGCGCAAGTCCAGCTGCGCCTGCCATTCTGGCTTGCGGCGCGTGCCCGGCAGCGCCGTCGGCGCGGCCGCTTCCACCGCCACACGCAACTGCGGCGCGGCGGGCGACTCAAGCATGGGACGCGGGCGGGGGTTGAGGCATTCGACGGCGGGCGAAAGGGGGCGCGTCGATGTCGCGCCGCGAAAGTGAGCGCCGGGCCGCAAGGACTGCGCCAGGGAAAAGGCTCGTGCGCCGCGGACTGTGCGGCGGCGCGTTGCGGCAGGCGCATACGTCGATTGACGTACCTGCGCGGCCGACGAACGGCCCGCAATTTGCGCTCCCGTGTCCGGTACGCACCCGACCCGCATCCCGCCGACGCAATCCCCTGCAACGCCGCCGATTCATGGCTCCCCCGCTCCCTCCCCATCGCGTGCCCGTGAACGAACCGCCAATCCAGCGGATCGTGAAAGTGCGCCGGGATTACAACACCTGGGTCGCCAACGAATCCATCGAAGACTACGCGCTGCGCTTCACCGCGCATTCCTTTCGCAAGTGGTCGCCGCTGCGCGTGGCCAACACGGCCTTCGGCTCCATCGCCTTCCTGCTGCTGGAAGCGGTGGGCGCTTCCCTGCTGCTGAGCTACGGCTTCAGCAACGCGCTGTACGCCATCGTCTTCGGCAGCGTGGTGATCTTCCTGGTGAGCCTGCCCATCAGCTGGTACGGCGCGCGGCACGGGCTGGACATGGACCTGCTCACGCGCGGCGCGGGCTTCGGCTACATCGGCTCCACCATCACCTCGCTGATCTACGCCAGCTTCACCTTCATCTTCTTCGCGCTGGAAGCCTCGATCATGGCCCTGGCGCTGAAGCTGTGCTTCGACATGCCGCTGACGGTGGCCTACCTCGTGAGCGCGCTGGTGGTGATTCCGCTGGTGACGCACGGCATCACGCTCATCAACCGCTTCCAGGCCTGGACCCAGCCGCTGTGGCTGGTGCTGCTGGCGGCGCCGTACGTGTTCGTGTTCATCAAGTCGCCGGAGGTGGTGGGCGAACTCACTTCCTTCGTCGGGCGCGGCACCGCGGGCTTCGACGTGCTGATGTTCGGCGCCGCCGCCAGCCTGGTGCTGTCGATGGTGCTGCAGGTGGGCGAGCAGATCGACTTCCTGCGCTTTCTTCCGGCCCGCACCCGCGCCAACCGCGCGAGCTGGACGGCCAGCCTGCTGCTCGCCGGTCCCGGCTGGATCGCGTTCGGCGCGCTGCGCATGCTGGGCGGCGCGTTCCTGGCGGTGGTCGCGATCAAGGGCATGGTGCCGATCGCGCACGCGATGGAACCAGCCACGATGTACCTCACGGCCTACCAGTACGTGTTCGCCTCGCCGCAGCTGGCCCTGGTGGGGATGACGGCGCTGGTGGTGCTGTCGCAGCTCAAGATCAACACCACCAACGCCTACGCCGGCTCGCTGGCCTGGTCCAACTTCTTTGCGCGGCTCACGCACAGCCACCCGGGCCGGGTGGTGTGGGTGGTGTTCAACGTGGTGATCGCGCTGCTGCTGATGCAGCTGGGCGTGTTCGCGGCGCTGCAGAAGGTGCTGGGGCTGTATTCCAACATTGCCATCGCCTGGGTCGGCGCGCTGGTGGCGGACCTGGTGGTGAACAAGCCGCTGGGCCTGTCGCCCAAGGGCATCGAGTTCAAGCGCGCGCACCTGTACGACATCAACCCGGTGGGCGTGGGCAGCATGCTGATCGCCTCGCTGGTGTCGGTGGCCGCCTACGCCGGCCTGTTCGGGGTGTACGCGCAGGCGTTCTCGGCATTCATCGCGCTGGTGACGGCCTTCGTCTTCGCGCCCTTGATCGCCTGGGCCACCGGCGGGCGCTACTACATCGCGCGCGATTCCGCGGCGGCGCTGGCTCGGCAGAAGGACGCGCGCTGCTGCTCCATCTGCGAGAAGCGCTACGAGGCCGAGGACATGGCGCTGTGCCCGGCCTACCGCGGCCCGATCTGCTCGCTGTGCTGCTCGCTGGACGCGCGCTGCCAGGACGCCTGCAAGCCGGGCGCGGCGCTGGGCGACCAGGTCGGGGCGACCGTGCGCTGGCTGTTCCCGGGGCTGGAGGCTGCGCGCATCGACTCGCGGCTGGGGCAGTTCCTGATGCTGTTCGTGGCCACGGGCACGGTGCTGGCCGCGGTGCTCGGCTGCATCTACGTGTTCCAGGCGTCCAACGCGCCCGACGTGGCCGCCAGCCTGCAACCCAGCCTGCTCACGCTGTTCGCCGTGCTGCTGCTGGCCAGCGGCGTGGGCGCGTGGTGGGTGGTGCTAACGGCCGAGAGCCGGCGCGTGGCGCAGCAGGAAACCGATCGCCAGACGCAGTTGCTGATGCGCGAGATCGAGGCGCACCAGAAGACCGACGCCGAGTTGCAGCTGGCCAAGCAGCTGGCCGAAAAGGCCAACCAGGCCAAGAGCCGCTACGTCACCGGCATCAGCCACGAGCTGCGCACGCCGCTCAACAGCATCCTGGGCTACGCGCAGATCCTGGAATACGACCCGGCCATTCCCGCGCACCGGCGCGACGCGCTGGCGGTGATCCGCCGCAGCGGCGAGCACCTGGCGTCGCTGGTGGACGGGCTGCTGGACATCGCCAAGATCGAGAGCGGCAAGCTGCGGCTGGAGACCGAGGAACTGCGCTTCCCCGAATTCCTGGCGCAGATCGTTGGCATGTTCCGCCTCGCCGCCGAGAACAAGGGCCTGAGGTTCGAGTACGAGGTTCAGGGCCGCCTGCCCGCGGTGGTGCGCGCGGACAAGAAGCGGCTGGGGCAGATCCTCATCAACATCCTGGGCAACGCGGTGAAGTTCACCGAGCGCGGCTCGGTGCGGTTCCAGGTGCGGGCGCGCAACGACATGGTGGGTTTCGAGGTGCGCGACTCGGGCGCGGGCATCAGCGCCGACGAGCTGGAGCGCGTCTTCCTGCCGTTCGAGCGCGGCGCCAGCGCGGCGGCCACGTCCGAGAGCGGCACCGGGCTGGGCCTCACCATCGCCAACATGCTCACCAGCCTGATGGGCGGCGAGCTCAGCGCCAGCCCCAACGCGGACCAGGGCACCACCTTCGGGCTGCGCCTGTTCCTGCCGGAAGTGCGCAACCCGCGCCCGGGCAGCGAGCCGCAGCGCCTGGACATTGCCGGCTACGCCGGGCCGCGCCGCCGCGTGATGGTGGTGGACGACTCGGCGGTGGACCGGCGCTTTCTCACCAGCGTGCTGCAGCCGATGGGGTTCGAGGTCACGGAGGCCGGTTCCGGCATCGAGGCGCTGCGCCTGGTCGCGCACACGAGGCCGGAACTGGTGCTGTTGGACATCGGCATGCCGGGCATGAGCGGCTGGGAGACCGCCCGGCTGCTGCGCGCCAACCACCTGCGCCACCTTCCCATCGTCGTGATTTCCGCGGACGCCTTCGACCGGGGCGAGGGCGAGAGCGCGGGCATCGCGGCGGTGGACTTCCTGGTGAAGCCGGTGCAGGTGGTGAAGTTGCTGGAGCGCATCCGCGAGAAGCTGGACCTGATCTGGATCGCACGCGCGCCGGCCGCCGCACCCGCTGTGTCCGCTTGCAGCGGCGCGTCCGATGCTGCTCCCGGCGACCTCCTGCGCCCGGACGAATCGCTCCTGCGCAGCCTGCGCGAGCTGGGCGACCTGGGGCACGTGCGCGGCATCCTCGAAAAGCTGGACGAGATCGACCGCCTTGACGCCCGCAACACCCGCTTCACCGCGCCCCTGCGCGCGCACGTCAAGGCCTTTGAACTGCCCGAGTTCATGCACCTGCTCCGGGAGGTGTCGCATGACACGGCCCAGTAGTCTTGCCGGCGGCCCGGGCGGGTCCGTGGTGATGATCGTGGACGACGTGCCGGCCAACCTCGCCATGCTGCACGACGCCCTGGAACAGGCCGGCTACACCGTGCGCGTGGCCACCAGCGGCCAGCGCGCGCTGGACAGCGCCCAGCTCGAACCGCCCGACCTGATCCTGCTCGACGCGCTCATGCCCGGGCTCGACGGTTTCGAGACCTGCCTGCGCCTGAAGGCGGACCTGGTCACGCGCCACATCCCCGTGGTCTTTATGACTGGCCTCACCGACAGCGACCACGTGGTGCGCGGCTTCCAGTGCGGTGGCGCGGACTACGTGACCAAGCCCATCCGCCCGCAGGAAGTGCTGGCGCGCATCGCCGCGCACCTGGCCAACGCCCGCCTGATGGCCGAGACGCAGCAGGCCGCCGACGCTGCGGGCGACGCCATCGTGGCCGTGGATGCCGAGCGCCGCGTGCGCTGGGCCACGCCGCTGGCCCGGCGCTGGCTGCAGGGCGTGATCGACGACGACGGCCGCCTGCCCATGGTTCTGCGCCAGTGGCTGGGCAAGAACCTGGAGCCCAGCCTGACCGTGCCTGCGCCGGATCGGCGCCTGGTGTTCAGCCGCCTGGGCGCGGCGCGCAGCGGCGACGAGCGCCTGCTGATCCAGTCGCGCACGCACGTACCCGAGCCCGAGGCGCTGGTGCGCGCGCTCCGGCTCACCCAGCGCGAGGCCGAGGTGCTGCACTGGGTGGCGCTGGGCAAGACCAACACCGAGGTGGGCGCGGTGCTCGCCATGAGTCCGCGCACGGTCAACAAGCACCTGGAACACATCTTTCAAAAGCTCAACGTCGAGACGCGCACGGCCGCGACGACGGTGGCACTCAACAAGGGACGGGCCGGCACCTCGCCGGCCGATGCCTGATGCACACGCAGACCGCCATCCACGTGTGCGCCGCATCCGACGGCAGTGGTTTCGGAAGGGAAGGAGCGCTTGCTCCGCGTACTCAATTGACCGCAGGGAGATTCACCTCATGAGCCGAAAAACCGTCGCAACCGCCGCAACCGCCGCAACCGCCGCAACCGTCGTATCCGCCATCCCGGGCCTGGGTGTCCTGGCCCTGGGCATCGCACCCCTGTTCTGCGCCCCGGCGCAGGCCGCTACCGTGACCCTTCCGCCGATCACGCTCGGCGGCGAGTTGCGCAGCAGTTTCCGCAGCACCGACGTGGACGATGACGCCGCCGAGGACGTCAACGACTTCACGCTCGATACCGCGCGCCTCAACATCAACGGCACCGTCACCGAGCAGATCAAGTTCACGATCAACACCGACTACAAGGGTGACGCGGACAACTCCGTGCAGATCATCGACGCCATCGCGCGCTTCGAGTTCTCGCCCACGATGAACATCTGGGCCGGCCGTTTCCTGCCGCCGTCGGATCGCGCCAATCTCTACGGCCCGTACTTCGCGAACAACTTCGGCGTCTACGTGGATGGCGTGCAGGACGGCTATCCCTTCATCACCATGGGCCGCGACAACGGCCTCGCGTTCTGGGGCGACTTCAATCGCCTGAAGGTCTCCTTCGGCCTGTTCGACGCCGGCAACACGCTGGGCGACCAGGACACGGTGGTGGCCGGCCGCCTGCACTACAGCTTCTGGGATATCGAGTCGGGCTACTACCTCAACGGTACCTACTACGGCGAGAAGGACATCTTCTCGATCGGTGTTGCCGGCCACGCCGAGACCAGCGGAACCAAGGCCTACACGGCCGACGTGCTGATCGAGAAGAAGGTGGGCGGCGGTGGCGCAATCACCTTCGAAGGCGAGTACGCCAAGTACGACGAGTTCGGCGGCTACACCACCGCCGGGGGCCTGCCTCCGGGCGCTTTCGCGGAAAGCGATGGATTCTTCGGGCTCGTGGCCTACCTGTTCCCGCAGAAGGTGGGCATCGGCAAGTTCCAGGTGCTGGCCAAGTTTGCCGACACCGACTACGAGGACGGCGTGGTTGGCGACTTCAGCCAGGAGACCACCGAATTCAACCTCAACTACATCATCAAGGCGTTCGACGCGCGCCTGAGCCTGTTCTACATCGACTCGTCGTACGACGACGTGGCGCCCGACGTGACCCAGATCGGGCTCGGCGTGCAGGTTCGCATCTGATTCCCCGCTCCACTCTCATTACATAAGGTGAACTCATGAAACTCAAACTGATTTCCGGCGCCGCGGCGCTGGGCCTGATGGCGCTCAGCGGCCTGGCGCAGGCGGCCGACACCATCAAGGTGGGCGTGCTGCACTCGCTGTCCGGCACCATGGCCATCTCCGAGACCACGCTGAAGGACACGGTCCTGATGATGATCGACGAGCAGAACAAGAAGGGCGGCGTGCTCGGCAAGAAGCTCGAAGCTGTGGTGGTGGACCCGGCCTCCAACTGGCCGCTGTTCGCGGAGAAGGCCGAGCAGCTGCTGGTGAAGGACAAGGTGGCCGTGACCTTCGGCTGCTGGACCAGCGTCTCGCGCAAATCCGTGCTGCCGGTGTTCGAGAAGAACAACGGCCTGCTGTTCTACCCCGTGCAGTACGAGGGTGAGGAGTCGTCCAAGAACGTGTTCTACACCGGCGCCTCGCCCAACCAGCAGGCGATTCCGGCGGTGGATTACCTGATGAACGATCTCGGCGTGAAGCGCTGGGTGCTGGCGGGCACCGACTACGTGTACCCGCGCACCACCAACAAGATCCTGGAGGCCTACCTCAAGGCCAAGGGCGTGAAGGCCGAGGACATCATGATCAACTACACGCCGTTCGGGCATTCCGACTGGCAGTCGATCGTGTCGGACATCAAGAAGTTCGGCAGCGCGGGCAAGAAGACGGCGGTGGTCTCCACCATCAACGGCGACGCCAACGTGCCGTTCTACAAGGAGCTGGGCAACCAGAAGATCTCGGCCGAAGACATCCCGGTCGTGGCGTTCTCGGTGGGTGAGGAAGAGCTCGCCGGTCTGGACACCAAGCCCCTGGTCGGCCACCTGGCGGCGTGGAACTATTTCCAGACCTTCAGCACCCCCGCCAACTCAGCGGCCATCAAGACCTGGCGCACGTTCACCAAGAACCCCAAGCGCACCTTCAACGATCCGATGGAGGCGACAGTGATCGGCTTCAAGCTGTGGGTGGCGGCGGTGGAAAAGGCGCAGACGCTGGAGGTGGACAAGGTCAGCGACGCGATCATCAGCCTGTCGGTGCCCAACCTCACCGGCGGCACGGCGACCATGCTGCCCAACCACCACCTGACCAAGCCGGTGTACATCGGCGAGATCCGCGAGGACGGCCAGCTCGACATCGTCTGGAAGACCGACAAGGAAGTGCCGGGCGACGCCTGGAGCGATTTCCTGGACGGCTCCAAGGACATCGAGGCGGACTGGGTGGCGCTCAAGTGCGGCAACTACAACACCAAGACCAAGGTGTGCTCCGGGCAGAACTTCTAAACCCGCCGCAATGGAACCATGCCCCGACCCGCACCGGCTGCACGCGAGCGGGGCATGGACAGCGGCAAACCAGGACTCGACCAGTCTCCACAAGACTCCGAAGACCCCAGGGAGCCGGCGCCATGCACAAACCGCATGGCGCCGGCCTTGGCCCGGTCTTCGCTAATCGAAACCATGACATTGATCTCCAGGTTCCTGTGCTTCCACCGGCTGGCCGGCCTGTGCGTCATGGTGCTGGGCCTGACGGCCGGCAGCCCCCTAGCGCGAGCCGACCAAGCCGGACTCGCCGCCCTGCTCGCACCGCTCGCGACCGGTGGCTTTGCCGAAAAGGAGGCGGTTGCGCAGCAGCTGGCGTCCTCCGGGCATCCCAATGCCCGCGCCGTGCTGGCGGCATTTCTGGATGGAAAGCTGTTCGCGCGCCAGGCTGACGGCGTGGTGTTCATTGCCGAGCCCGAGGGTGAGTCCCTGCGCCTTGCCGATCCCGCAGATCTGAAACTGGTCGGGACCGAGCCCGCCGAGGGCTATACCAAGATTGGCACCAACAATTCCCTGCGCAAGCTGCTCCGTGGGCTGCTCGCGCAGATCTCGCTGTCGGACCCGGACGAGGATGTCCGCCTGGCGGCGGTGAAGGAATCGCGCCGCTCGCTGGACGACACCACCATCGCCGCGTTTCGCGCGCGGCTCGCGGTGGAGGACACCTCGGCCGTCAAGCGCGCCCTGGAAGTGGGCCTTGCGCTGGCCGACCTGGAGACCGCCGACCCCGTGGTCCGGCTGGCCGCCGTGCGTACGCTCGAAGGTGAACTGTCGCCCGACGTTCACAACCGACTTTCCGCGATCACCGCGACGCAGCCGGATGGCAGCCCGGTGGAAGCCGACGCCCAGATCCGCATCGCGGCTTCCAATGCCATCGACAACATCGAGTTCTGGCGCTCCGTCTACGGCGTGGCCGAAACGCTGTTCTTCGGCCTGTCGCTGGGCTCGGTGCTGGTGCTGGCGGCCATCGGTCTTGCCATCACCTTCGGCGTGATGGGCGTGATCAACATGGCCCACGGCGAGCTCATCATGCTCGGCGCCTACACGACCTACGTGATGCAGCTGCTCCTGCCGGAGAACACCGGGCTGGCGCTGGGGCTCTCGATTCCCGCCGCGTTCCTGGTGTCCGGCGCCTTTGGCGTCGCCATCGAGCGCGGCATCGTGCGCTTTCTCTACGGCCGGCCGCTGGAGACGCTGCTGGCCACCTTCGGAATCTCGCTCGTTCTGCAGCAGCTGGTGCGCTCGGTGTTCTCGCCCAACAACCGGCCCGTGTCGATGCCGGAGTTCATGAGCGGCGTCTGGCAGATCAACGACGTGTTCGCGCTCACCTTCAACCGGCTCTATATCGTGATCTTCTCGCTGCTGGTGTTTGCCGGACTGCTGATGGTGCTCAAGCGCACGCCGCTCGGGCTGCAGGTGCGGGCGGTGTCGCAGAACCGGGCCATGGCGCGGGCACTGGGCGTACGCAGCGACTGGGTGGACGCCGCGACCTTCGGCCTGGGTTCCGGCATTGCCGGGGTGGCGGGCGTGGCGCTGTCGCAGCTCACCAACGTGGGCCCCAACCTGGGGCAGGCCTACATCATCGACTCGTTCATGGTGGTGGTGTTCGGCGGCGTGGGGAACCTGTGGGGCACGCTGATCGGCGGCATGTCGCTGGGCGTGATCAACAAGCTGCTGGAGCCTTTTGCCGGCGCTGTCCTCGCCAAGATTCTGGTGCTGGTGGCGCTGATCCTGTTCATCCAGCGCCGGCCCAAGGGCCTGTTCCCGCAGAAAGGCCGCGCTGCGGAGGGGCATTGATGAACCGTCCCGAGACCGAGGCCGTGACCGACGCCGTGAACCCGGAAGTGGACGCGCCGCCGGTACTGAAGAAACACGCGCCCCCCACGCCCTACCAGGTACTGATGCGTGAGGACCGGCCGTCCGGCGTGTTCCTGACCGTGCTCGCGGTCGTCACCGTGCTGGTGCCCATCCTGAACCTGGTCGTGCCGGAAAGCTCGGCCCTGCACCTGAGCACCTACACGGTCACGCTGATTGGAAAGTACCTGTGCTTCGCGCTGCTCGCGGTGGCGGTGGACCTGATCTGGGGCTACTGCGGCATCCTGAGCCTGGGCCACACGGCGTTCTTCGCACTGGGCGGCTACGCCATGGGCATGTACCTGATGCGCCAGATCGGCACGCGCGGCGTCTATGGCGACCCGGTGCTGCCGGACTTCATGGTTTTCCTCAACTGGAAGGAACTGCCCTGGTTCTGGCACGGGATGGATCACTTCGGGTTTGCAGTGCTGATGGTGATGGCGGCGCCGGGGCTTTTGGCCTACGTGTTCGGCTGGTTTGCGTTCCGTTCGCGCGTCACCGGCGTGTACCTGTCCATCATCACCCAGGCGCTCACCTACGCCCTGCTGCTGGCGTTTTTCCGCAACGAGATGGGCTTTGGCGGCAACAACGGCCTGACCGATTTCAAGGAACTGCTTGGCTTCGATCTGAAGCAGGACACCACCCGCGTGGCCTTGTTCGTGCTGACCGCCATCAGCCTGGGGCTGGGCTACTTTGCCTGCCGCTACGTGGTGCGTTCTCGCTTTGGCCGGGTGGTGCAGGCCATCCGCGATGCCGAGAGCCGCGCGCGCTTCATCGGCTACCGGGTGGAAAACTACAAGCTCTGGCTGTTCGTGTTCTCGGCCATGCTCGCGGGTGTTGCGGGTGCGCTCTACGTGCCGCAAGTGGGCATTATCAACCCCGGCGAGTTCGCGCCGATCAACGCCATCGAGATCGTGATCTGGGTGGCGGTGGGCGGTCGCGGCACGCTCTACGGCGCGGTGGTGGGCGCCATTTTGGTGAACTACGCCAAGACCGTGCTCACCGGCGCATTTCCGGAAATCTGGCTCTACGGCCTGGGCGCATTGTTCGTGGTGGTGACGCTGTTCCTGCCGCGCGGCGTCGTCGGCCTGGTTCCAAAGCTGAAGGTGAAGTCGTCATGAGCGCCCGCCCGGTGTCCAGCGGCATGAGCCGCATTGCGCACACGTTCGGTCGCGTGCTCCAGAAGAATGGCAGCGCCAACGCCCCCAGGCTCGACCTCAGCCACAACATCGTCCTTTACCTGGAGAGCATCACGGTCAGCTTCGACGGCTTCCGGGCGCTCAACAACCTCTCGCTCTACGTGGAAGCCGGCGAACTGCGCTGCATCATCGGCCCCAACGGCGCCGGCAAGACCACGATGATGGACGTCATCACCGGCAAGACCCGGCCGGACGAAGGCTCCGCCTGGTTTGGCCAGACCGTGGACCTTCTCAGTATGAGCGAGCCCGAAATTGCCGAGGCCGGCATCGGCCGCAAGTTCCAGAAGCCCACGGTGTTCTCCGAGCACAGCGTGTTCGAGAACCTGGAACTAGCCATGGCCGGCAACAAGTCGGTGTGGAAGATGCTGTTCGCGCAGATCAGCCCCGAGCAGCGCACGCGCATCGAGCAGGTGCTGGACACCATCGGCCTGAAGGACCTGCACGCCATGCGTGCGGGCAGCCTGTCGCACGGGCAGAAGCAGTGGCTGGAGATTGGCATGCTGCTGATGCAGGACCCGGCGCTGCTGCTGGTGGACGAACCTGTGGCCGGCATGACGCCGCAGGAAACCGAGCGCACCGCCGAGCTGCTGGTGTCGCTGGCCGGCAAGCACTCGGTGGTGGTGGTGGAGCACGACATGAACTTCGTCCGCTCCATCGCCCGCACCGTGACGGTGCTGCACCAGGGCTCGGTGCTTGCCGAAGGCACGATGGCGCAGGTGCAGAGCGATCCCAAGGTGATCGAGGTGTACCTGGGAGACGCGGCATGATCGAGATCGAGGGCCTCAACCAGTTCTACGGCGGCAGCCACACGTTGTGGGACGTGGCCATGTCCATCCCCACCGGCTCGCGCACCTGCCTGATGGGGCGCAACGGCATGGGCAAGACCACCCTGCTCAAGTGCGTCATGGGCCTGATTCCCGCCACCTCCGGCGAGATCAGCTACGCCGGCGCCGACCTTCGCAAGCGCGCCGCCGAGGAGCGCGCCGCCATGGGCATTGGTTACGTGCCGCAGGGCCGCGAGATCTTTTCGCAGCTCACCGTCGAGGAAAACCTGCGCATGGGCCTGTTCGCCAAGCGCGAGCGCCCGGCCGACGCCCTGGAGCGCGTCTACACCACCTTCCCCGTGCTCAAGCAGATGCTGCGCCGTAGAGGCGGCGACCTGTCCGGCGGGCAGCAGCAGCAGCTCGCCATCGGCCGCGCCCTGCTCTTGCAACCCAAGCTGCTCATCCTCGACGAGCCCTGCGAAGGCATCCAGCCCAACATCGTCCACGAAATCGGCGACCTGATCCTGCGTCTCAACGCCGAGACCGGCCTCACCGTGCTGATCGTGGAACAGAAACTACCCTTCACCCGCCGCGTGGCCAGCGACTTCCGCATCCTGGACAAGGGCCGCTACGTGGCCGGCGGCGCCATCGGCGAACTCACCGACGACATGGTGAAACACCACCTTACGGTGTAATCGGGCGGGGACATTTGAGGGTTCTATTCTGATAGCTGACGAGTCTAAAGTTATGGAGCCTCCAAAATTTTCGGGCGGTTCATAACCCGCAGGGTCCGGCCTCGTACACAAACCGGACCTGTGAGGCCTTCGACTGCATGCGGGTACACAGCCGGTTGATATCGCCATCGCGAATCCCGACATGGCCCAGGCTCAATACCTCGCCAAAGCCCACCGAATAGACCGGCACGATCGACTCCTTGTGGACGTCCAAACCGACGAAGACGGTGCTATCTTTTGACATGCTGACCTCCGCAAAGGGAAACCGATCGATGAGCGCAGTTCTATCTCGCTCCTGCGGCTCTGGCGTCAAGCTAACCCGCGCTACAGCCTTAGCGGAGGTCAGCACCTCTGACGGCGGAAGTCATACTGTCTAGGCGTCACAAAGCAGATTCTGTGCATTCTCCTTGTACACTCATCACGGCACCGCATGAGCAAGACCGGAAAGAGACGCAGGAAGCTACGGGGACGCGAACAGCCGGTGGAACCGCGGTCGAATGGATCCGACACACCGTCCGTTTCAACTACAGCCAGAAGCTCTGTCAATGCAGCAGAGTCGCCTGCGTGGCTGGTAGTGAACGCACTGAGCTTGGCTACTACCGCCGCGTGGATTCTCTATTCGTTACAGCTCAATGATCTAAAGCTGAACCCTCTTCCATCTTGGCTAGAGCTAGTCACGGCTATAGGTTTGGGGTTCAGCATTGCCGTACACATGCTTGTCTTACCACAGATCGTCGCGAGCAATGAGTATGCAGACAATCCTCGATTTCGCCTGTGGTCACACAGGTTAGACCGAATAGCTGATGCGGTTACCGCAACAGTAGTCGTACTCTTCGTCCTTGCTGGCACCGGGTCGCTCACCACGATTCCACTGATGCTAGCCAAGTTGACAAATAATCCGGATATCAAGATACCAGAGCCACTTCTCTGGTGCGCGCTCACTGCTGCAAGCGGTGTCATCGCCAATCGGGCCGACTATCTCTTTGTCAGGCTATTTAAGCGGCACAAGAAAAGCTTGCCTAACGGCTCCGAAGGTCAGTGACGCCTAACCATCATTTATGGACTCCTCCCGCAAGGCTCAGGTGAAGCGGATCGCTGATCGTGGCGTGTGAAGGTGGTTGGAGTTGTATATTCGGCTTCATCGAGGGTCTGCGAGGCAGACCGAGCCTTCATGGAAATTCGCACCGGGAGAGCCACACGCTCGCAACGAGCTGACCTTGAGGGTTCGCTCACGCTTGTTATCGGCTTTGTTTCCCGGACGATCCGACTGGTGTTTGGCCCCAGCTGCGAAGCGACTGAATGTCGCTTCGGAGTAAGCCAAATGCGCCATGATCTGCTGTCTTCTCCTGCGCAACCGTTGAGAGGGTACCAATCGTGCTGCTGGGTGCTGCTGTTGCTGGGGCTTCCGATCAGGCGGCAGTCGCCGCCGCCTGATCGGGATCAAACACGGTGCCGTGCTTCCAGGTGGCCCAGGCGATGCGCGCGCTCGCCGTATACGGCTCAATATTGGCCAGCGCACACGTCGCCTTGTTGTGGTTACTGCGCGCCTTGAGCGCCAGCGCCCATCGCTGAAGGGCGTTCAGCGGCTTGCCGGCACGTTCGATCTGTCCGGCCCTGAGTAGGACGGCTCGGGCGCCGTGGGTGAGCAGCATCCGCACGTAGCGATCTCCGCGCTTGCTGATGCCGCCGAGCTTGCGCACGTTGGCGCTGGAATGCTCGCGCGGCGTCAGGGCCCAGCCACGAGGCCAGGTGCCGGCCATTGCGGAAGTGTTTGGCGTCGCCGGCACTGGCATACAGGGCCGTGGCGGTAAGCAGGCCGATGCCAGAGATGTTCTGCAAGTGATCGATCACCGGGTTCTGCCGGCGGATGGCATCGAGCTGATGCTCGACGCCCTCAACGCGCGTTTCCAGTTCGCGGACCTCGTCGAGCAGCGCCTGCAAGCTGGGCCGTAGCATCGGCGGCAAGGCTTCGTCGCTCAGGGCTTCGGGAATGCGTTGCAGCGCGGTGGCTGCGCCCAGCGGCACGATCAGCCCGAACTCGCGCAGCAGCCCGCGCAGGGTGTTGATCCGTGCGGTGCGGTGTTTGGCTTAACTCGGACTGACATCGGTCAGTCCTCGCCTGGGCCAAACACCTATCCAGGCGCTGCGACAGCGATGCAGGCCCTGGATCGCCTGCTGCTCGGGAGTCTTGACCGGAACCGGCAGAATCTCGGGGTTCTTCGCCGCTTCGAGCATCGCCAGTCCGCCCGGTCGGTCTTGTTGCGGCGGCGGTAGGCGCACACGTAGGGCACCGGCAGCAGCCGCACCTCGTGCCCAGAGCGCTGCATCAGGCGCGCCCAGTGATGCGCCCCGCCGCAGGCTTCCAATACAAATCGGGCCTTTTGCCGAGTGACCAGGTATTCCTGAAATTGCGGACGGTTCAACCTCAGGCGCCGAACCACTTTCCCCGAATCACCGGCCTCCGCCACCTCGAAAACCAGCTTTGCCGTATCCACCGCAATGAGCGTAGATTCCATACCCGGACCCTCCTGTAGTTCCTGCTGATGACCTACTTCCAGCGTGGTACTTCGATGCCGATCAAAACAGCAGGAGGAGTCCATTCCATCACTCCAGCCGACGGTCCTGCCTCCGCTTGTATCTGAAGTCGTCCCGCAGCGCAGCGGGACAGGAGCCGAGGGAAGTCTGAGCTTTCGCAGAGGTTTTTGAGCCTGGAGCGAAGACAAGGCCCCTCGGGCTCCGCCTTTGAGCCCACACGACGCTGGACGGTAAACCCAGGCCCCTCCTCGGGAGGTGAGCCCGGATGTACAAGCGAAGCGGCTCATCGTGGGTTCCCCTGCGTGTTCGGTTGGGAGGGTGACGATGACGATCTGGATCGGTGCGGATGTTTCCGGCAACCAGCAGCAGCTCGCCATCGGCCGCGCCCTGCTGCTGCAACCCAAGCTGCTCATCCTCGACGAGCCCTGCGAAGGCATCCAGCCCAACATCGTCCACGAGATCGGCGACCTGATCCTGCGCCTCAACGCCGAGACCGGCCTCACCGTGCTGATCGTCGAGCAGAAGCTGCCCTTCACCCGCCGCGTGGCCAGCGACTTTCGCATCCTGGACAAGGGCCGCTACGTGGCCGGCGGCGCCATGGGCGAACTCACCGACGACATGGTGAAACACCACCTCACGGTGTGATCGGGCGGGGGTAGAAGCTTCCGCTCTGATGGGGCGGGATGATTTCTGGATCCTTCGCCGGCAACGACCCGCTCGTGCCGCACTACCGGGTCCACTCGACTTCCATTGCCACGCACTTCCGGCTGCCGCCGTGCCCAATCGTGTTCTGGCGCCTGCACCGATAGGAAAAAATTGCCAAATGTGACCGATGTCACATTTGATGGCGGTACTGTAGACCGGCCGCTTGCAACCACGAAGATGTAGCCGTCCAATTCACCAATCGCGGCGCTGGTGGGATCGGGAGCCGAAATTAGAACGATCGAACTGGGCCCGCTCGGCTCGTCCGCACGATCTGGCGACAAGGAGGTGATCGAATTGACGTCAGGAAGTGTTTTACACGGATGCGACATTGAAATCATTAACGTTTTTTAAACTACGCTTTGTCTGTGAAGCCTACATAGGGTTGGGCCTAAATCACCATCGATGGAGAGCAGATAAATGCAATTGCTTCACAGAATAGTAAGTTGGGTAGTCGGGTTATTTTTCATCATTTTTAGATTTTCATTGTTGTTCAGCAGCATTTATTCTGCCATCCCGTCAATATTCGCGGCGTTATTAGTGTTTCCCCCAGCCAGAGATTTCTTTTTTTAAAAATTAACATCGCAATACCACCCGCACTTCGACTTGTCCTCGTGCTCGTATTTTTTGGCGTCTCAATCTCGATCTCCGGTAACGAGGCGGCGCAAAGAGTAGAAGAAAAAAACAAACAAGAGCAAGCCACACTTGTCGCAAAAGCAGCCCAAGAAAAAAATGATGCCCAAAAACTGCTCTCATCAAGCAGGAGTGCCATCGTTGATGAGATAAAAATTAAAATTTAAATGTCATTAAATGACTACCAGAGTGCAGTAGAACTTTCCAATAAATATCTTTTAACAAGTGATACTGAGATATCCGAGTTAAACAAAAAAGCAAACCTGATTAGCAACGATCCTCAGCCAATCTGAGTACGGGTGCGGGATATGCTCGGGTAGTGGCGGAGGCTTGGATCAGGCGCTGGAGGATTTTTGCCAAGTCGTATCGCCGATTGAATCGATACTG
>JBQTJW010000023.1:0-58828 GCA_052386745.1 Panacagrimonas sp.
CGTCGGGCCGATGACGCCGAGAACGCCCACGACTTTGCGCCGCTGGTCCTCGAACGGCGCCACGATCAACGAGGAGCCGGTGAGGGAGAACAGCTTGTTTTCCGAGCCGATGAAAATATGCACGCCCTCGCCGCGCTCGGAGAGCCCCAGCAGCTGCACAAGGTCGCGCTTGGTCTCCAGGTCAGCGAACAGCTGGCGAATGCGCTCGAGGTTCTCGAGCCCGTCGATATCCTTGAGCAGGTTGGCCTGGCCGCGCACGATCAGGCTCTTATGGTCGCCCAGCGCACCGGACCAGGTGGCAAGCCCCGCCTCGATCACCTTCTGGGTAAGCTGGTCGAGCTCGGCCCTGGCCGAGGCCAGCTCTTTCTCGATCTTGGCCCTGGCTTCGCCGGGGGTGAGGCCGAGGATGTGGGCGTTGAGATAGTTGGCGGCTTCGATCAGGCTCGATGGCGGCAGCCCGGCGGGGAGATCAATCACCCGGTTCTCGACATTCTGGTCGTCCCCGACGAGAACCACCAACGCCTTGCCCGGCTCGAGCGCGACGAACTCGACGTGTTTGAGCCGGCTCACCTGCTTGTCGGCGAGCACCACGCCGGCGCAGTGCGAGAGGCCCGAGATCATCTCGCCGGCATCGGTCAGCACCTGCTCGAGCGACTTATCGCGGCGGATGCGCAACTGCGCCTCGATCTGGCGGCGCTCGTCGTCAGTGAGGTCGCCGATCTCCAAGAGGCCGTCGACGAACATCCTGAGGCCCACCTCCGTCGGCAGCCGACCTGCCGAGGTGTGCGGGGCGTAGATGAGGCCCAGATGCTCCAAATCCGACATGACGTTGCGGATCGAAGCCGGCGACAGCGTCATGGGCAGCTGGCGCGACAGATTGCGCGAGCCCACAGGATCGCCTGTGGCAATGTAGGACTCGACGATCTGGCGAACGATCGTGCGCGAGCGCTCGTTGAGCTTCTGCAGCTCGCTGAGGCTGCCAGGAGAAGGTGAGGGACTGAACGGCTTGTCGGCGGTCATGTGCTATCGCATTGATCCTTGGCCCGAGAGCCTAGGGTGAAGCCCGAGCGTCCGTCAAACAGCCGAGGTTCGACTCGGCTTTTGCGGTTGAAGGCGGGGCACGGCTCGCCTAGGGTGGCGGCCTATCCGACAACTCGAACCCGCCGCCGCCCATGCGTCCCTCCAAGCGCAAGCCCGACGAGCTTCGCCGCGTCTCGATCGAGCGGGCGGTGTCGATGCATGCGGAGGGTTCGTGCTTCATCAAATTCGGCAACACGCACGTCAACTGCACCGCGAGCCTGGAGGAGCGCATGCCGCCCTGGCTCAAGGGCCAGGGGCGCGGCTGGGTGACGGCCGAGTACGGCATGCTGCCGCGCGCCACCTCCGACCGCACGCGCCGCGAGGTGACGGCGGGGCGCGCCTCGGGCCGCACGCAGGAGATCCAGCGCCTGATCGGCCGCGCCCTGCGCGCGGTGGTCGACCTCGGCGCGCTCGGCGAGCGGACCATCACCCTCGATTGCGATGTCCTGCAGGCCGATGGCGGCACGCGCACCGCGGCCATCACCGGCAGCTACGTGGCGCTGGTGGACGCCGTCGCCGCCATGAAGAAGAAGGGCCAGATCAGGACCAACCCCATCCACGGGCAGGTGGCCGCGGTCAGCGTGGGCATCTACCGCGGCCAGCCGGTGCTGGACCTGGATTACGTCGAGGATTCCGACTGCGAGTGCGACGTCAACGTGGTGATGAACGACGCCGGCCACCTCATCGAGGTGCAGGGCACGGCCGAGGGCCACGCCTTCCGCCGCGAGGAATTCAACCAGCTGCTGGACCTGGCGCAGGGCGGCATCGCCGAGTTGGTTGTGGCGCAGCGAAAGGCGCTCGCCGGCTGACGGCGGCGCTTTCGGCGCGCGGGCGCCGGCGTACAATCGCGGCATGGAAGAAATCGTCATCGCCAGCCGCAATCTCAAGAAGGCCCGGGAGATCGAGGACCTGTTGGGACATCTGGGCTGGCGGGTCCGCAGGGTCAGCGAATTCTCCCCGGTGGACCCCGCGGAAACCGGCTCCACCTTCATCGAAAACGCCCTGATCAAGGCGCGCCACGCCGCCGCCGTTTCGGGTCTGCCGGCTATCGCCGACGACTCCGGGCTGTGCGTGGACGCGCTCGACGGCGCGCCCGGCGTGCGCTCCGCGCGCTATGCCGGCGAGCCGGCGTCCGACGCAGTGAACAACGCCAAGCTGCTGGCCGAGATGGACCACGTGCCCGATCCCGGCCGCGGCGCGCAATTCGTCTGCCTGCTGGTGCTCCTGCGCTCGCCCACCGACCCCATCCCGCTGATGGCCGAGGGCCGCTGGCGCGGGCAGATCGTGCGGGCGCCGCGCGGCGCGCAGGGCTTCGGCTACGACCCGCTGTTCTTCGTGCCCGACCACAACTGCACCTCGGCCGAACTGGCGCCGGACAAGAAGAACCAGGTCAGCCACCGCGGTCGCGCCATGCGGAGCCTGCTGCGGCAGATCAGCGGCGAGTGAGCGCCCCCGCGGCGCACGCACCGGACGCGTCGCCCGACACCGCCGTTCCGCTTGCGCTCTACGTGCACCTGCCGTGGTGCGCGCGCAAGTGCCCGTACTGCGACTTCAATTCCCACGCCGCGCGCGGCCCGATCCCGGAGGACGCCTACGTCGCCGCGCTGATCCGCGACCTGGACTTCGAGTTGCACGACGCCGAGCCGCGCACGCTCGGCAGCGTGTTCTTCGGCGGCGGCACGCCCAGCCTGTTTTCCGCCGGCGCCATCGGCCGGATCCTCGATGCAGCCAGCAAGCGCCTGGGTTTTGCGCCCGACATCGAGATCACGCTCGAGGCCAATCCCGGCACCGCCGACGCGGTCCATTTCCGCGGCTACCGCGCGGCGGGCGTCAATCGCATGTCCATCGGCGTGCAGAGTTTTGACGACACTCGCTTGGCGTCACTCGGCCGCATCCACGGTCGCGAAGAGGCGATGCGCGCTTTCGAACTGGCGCGGGCGGCTGGCTTCGACAATCTCAATCTGGACCTGATGTTCGCGCTGCCCGCGCAGGCCATCGCCGGCGCCCTGGCCGACCTGCGCCAGGCCATCGATCTCGCGCCCGAGCACCTGTCCTGGTACCACCTCACGCTCGAACCCAACACCGAGTTCGCCGCCCGACCGCCGCCGCTGCCCGATGCCGATGCCGCCGCCGACATGCACGACGCCGGCTGCGAGCTGCTGGCGTCGTCCGGCTTCGGGCACTACGAGACCTCCGCCTTCGCCCGGGCGGGCCGGCGCAGCCGTCACAACCTCAACTACTGGGGATTCGGCGACTACCTGGGCATCGGCGCCGGCGCGCACGCCAAGCGCACGTTCGCGGCGCCCGGCGCGTTGCGCATCGAGCGCCGCGCACGGCACAAGCACCCGCGCACCTATATGGAGACCGCGGGCAGCGGCGCGGCCATGCAGGAACAGCGCAGGCTCGCGGCGCACGAACTGCCGTTCGAGTTCTGCATGAACGCGCTGCGCCTGCACCAGGGATTCACGCGGGCGCAGTTCGAGTCGCGAACCGGGCTGGCGCTGGCCGCGCTGGACCCGGCACTCGGCGAGGCCCTGCGGCTGGGGCTGGTCGAGGAAATCGCCGCCCACATCCGCCCGACCGAGGCCGGTCGCCGCTACCAGAACCGGCTGTTCAGCCTGTTCCTCTGAAGGTCCAGACCGTGCTCGAAGACACCGAAGTCACCTGCCCCTACTGCTGGGAAACCATCGTGCTGGAACTGGACCTGTCCGCCGGTTCGCAGACCTACACCGAGGACTGCTCCGTGTGCTGCCAGCCGATGCGCGTCCGCCTGCGCGTCAGCGAGGAAGACCAGAGCTGGACGGTGGAGGCCGAAGCGGAAAACGATTGAGCGGCTGGCCGGGGCCCGCCAGCTTTCACCAATCGTGCGGTTCAGCCGGACTGCTGCTGCATGCGCAGCAGGCCATCGCGGGACGCGGCATCCGCGCCCGGCGGATGCCGGGACTTTCGCGGCTGGGTGCGTTCGGGCCGGGCCGGCGCCTGCTGATACTCGGGAATCCGCACGGAGCCGCTGGCCACGATCTCATCCACCAGCTGGCCCGCGACCTGCCTGGAGACGAACGGCCCGAAATAGAGCGGGCACTCGTCGTAGCGCGGCACCGTTTCGTCCATCGGCCACAGCACCGCGTAGTAGCCTCGCACCAAGGGGCGGCCGTCCAGGGTCTGCGAAGCGGGAAGCTCCAGCACCGTGGTCGCGTATTCGCCGGGAACGGGCGCGATGCCGTCCACGCTCAGGTGCGCTGAAGGCGGGGGGACCGTTGCCGACGCGGCCGGCGGCACATTCACCAGGCGGTAATGCATGCGTCCTCCCACCCTGGGCGATCCTCGCCCGATGAATTCCAGAGACATTCCCCGCGGGGATTCAACGCGGCCCCTGGTCGAGCCAGCGGGCCAGCGCCGTCATGAAGGGAACGCGCATGTCCGTCGTTGCGCCGTCCACCTGGCCTGCGCCGGATTCCGACAGGGTACGCACGCCACGCTCGGCATCCCTCCAGGAACGGAACGGCCCGTGGAACCTGGCGCTGCCGTCGTACGTTCTTGCCCGGGCGGCGCTGCGCCACTTGTCCGAAGCATCGCTGCCGTCGGCATCCGGCCACACCACGGCGTAGATGCCGTTGGCGAGCGTGCGACCCGTGGACAGCACGTACGGGCATTCAATCTGCGCCGAATTGAGCAGGGTTGCGCGGCTGATGACCTTGACCAGTTCGTAACGCATGAATGAGGCGCTGCACATCCCTTGCTGATTGCGATGGGTCAAAGGATAAAACCGCGTTGCCACTGGCAATCCGGCAACGCGGCTGTTCTCACTCCAGCCCTGACCCCGCCAATTTGCCGATTTTCCCGGCGTCTTCCAATCGAAGCTTTCACCACGCGGGCATGGCGGTTTCCGCCATTGACAGGCTCGCCCGCTTTATCAAACTGTGCCTCAGGGGCCGGACGAGAATCGAACGTGCGGAAAAATAAAGTATGTGTCCATAACATGGTGTTTGTGCGGCAAGATTTCCTGAAGCGAAGCACCAGTTCCCCCCAATTCATCGAGACATCGGGCCTTCTGAAGCGGTGCGTCCCCGAGTTGGTATGGCACCGGATTCAGACAGGGACCCGTTCGAAGGGCTGCGATGGCGAACCCGGGCGCCATGAGCCAAGCTGCCTTGCCGAAGACCTTTCGTCGCCGCCGCCGCGGCCGCGGATTTGCCGACCCGGGAGCGGGCATTCCCCGATGACCTCGACCCGCCGTACCGCGCGCCGCCCCCGGGCTGCCGCCCCCTGAGATTCCCTGAATGAGCAATTCGACCCCCTTGCATCCCCTGCTTGAACAGGCCGAGGCCCGCCGCCGGGCGGCGCGGGAAGCCGCCGGCCCTAAACCGCGCGGAAAGTCCCCTGCGATCGCGGCGGCACCCGAGCGCCGCTCCCTCTGGCAGCGCGTTTCCGCGATGATGACGGGCACCCTGACGCGGCTCTCCGACCTGCCGCTGGGCGAGGTCCGTTCGCTCCTGCAGGACCTGGAGACGCACCAGGCGGAACTGGAACTGCAGAACGAGAACCTGCGCCACGCCCAGGCCGAGCTGGCCCAGTCCCGCGACCGCATCAGCGCGCTGTACGACCATGCACCGGTCGCCTATCTCACGCTGGACGGGGATGCGCTGATCCACCACTGCAATATCGCCGCGGCCGAGCTGCTGGGCCTGTCGCGGCAGGCGCTGATCGGGCAGAGTTTCGAGGGGTTTCTCGTGCCAGCCACGGTCAATGCCTTCCGGTCGCATTTCCGGCAGGTCGCCCAGACAGCCCCGTTCAAGACCACCTGCGTGCTGGACATGCGCAGCGCCGGCCGCAGGACGCTGCGGGTGCGTGCCGAGTGCACCAGCCTGATTCGGACGGCGTCCAGAACCGATCACTGCCACATGGCCCTGATCGACGTCACCCAGGCCGAACACGACCACGCCCTGCTCCACGATCTGAACGTGGGCCTGGACCGGGCCGTCCGCGAACGCACTGCGGAGCTCAACGATTCCCTGCTCAACCTGCAGGCGCAGGAAAAACAGCTCCAGGCGGCACTGGACGCGGGGCACATGGGCACCTGGACGGTCACGATCCACGACCGGCTCTGCTTCGTGGACCAGCGCCTGGAACGGCTTTACGGGCGGAGCTTCAACGGCGAGAGCCTGGAGGCGTGGAAATCGACGCTTCACGCCGACGACCGTGAACGGGTGGCCACCCTCCTGGACCGGGCGATGCAGGGCATCGATCTCACGTTCTCGGCCGAGTACCGGGTGGTGTGGCCGGACGGCAGCGTGCACTGGCTGGTGGGCCGCGGCCAGGTGCTGTTCGACAAGGACGGCAAGCCGGCGCAGGTGGTGGGCGTGAAGGCCGACATGGACGAACGCAAGGCCGTGGAGCTGGAAATGCAGTACGTGGTCACGCGCGAGCAGCAGCGCATCGGCCACGAACTGCACGACGACATCCAGCAGCGCCTGACCGGCCTGGGGCTGATCGCCGAGAACCTGTGTGAAACCCTCGCCTCCGGGTCCGCCATTCCGATGGACGCGGCGCACGCCGTGTGCTCCCGACTCACGCACGAGATCGGCGAAACCTCCACCCGTGTCAGCCGTCTGTCGCGCGGACTGGTTCCGGTGGAACTGGAACGGGATGGCCTGTTCCCCGCCCTGCACCGCCTGGCGCGGTCCACCGACGGCCTGGGCCAGCCCAAGTGCGTGTTCGCAGGCGTCGAAGTGGCAGCGCAGGACCGCGTGGCCGCCACGCACCTGTTCCGCATCGCGCAGGAGGCGGTGAACAACGCCGTGCGCCACAGCGGCGCCAGCCGCATCAGCATCCGCCTGTCCCTGGTGCGCGGCCGGGGCGTGCTGACGGTGAGCGACAACGGCTGCGGCCTGCCGCAGAAGCGCAGTGAAGGCCGCGGCCTGCAGATCATGGCCTACCGCGCCAGCCAGATCGGCGCCACCCTGAAGCTGGACCCGTCGCGCTCCGGCGGCACGCAGGTGAGGTGCATCTTCACGATTGCGGGGGGGGGGGACGTGGTGAGCCATGAGCGCGGCGCCTGAGGGCCGCCGCTTCAGCATCCTGATCGTGGACGATCACCCCATCGTCCGCGAAGGCCTGCGCCTGCGCATCTCGTCGCAGAGCGACATGCAGGTGTGCGGCGAGGCGGGCACGGTCGAAGAGGCGCTGCAGTGCGTCCAGCAACTGTCGCCCGACCTGGTCACGGTGGACATCACCCTGGGCACGGGCAGCGGCCTGGACCTGATCCAGCGGCTGCGCACCGAGGGCTACGCCGGCCGGATCCTGGTGCTGTCGGCCCACGACGATGCGCTGTACGCCGAGCGCGCGCTCAAGGCCGGCGCCCACGGCTACATCGGCAAGAGCGAGGCGCAGAGCCGCGTCCTGATTGCCCTGCGCCTGGTGCTGGACGGTGGCCGCTATCTCAGCCCTGAGATGAATCGCCGCCTGGTCGGGCGCGCGCTGGGAGGCTCATCGGGGGCCGCTTCGCCGGTGGACGTGCTGAGCAACCGCGAGTTGCAGGTTTTCGGATTGATCGGCCGCGGCCTGAACGGCAAGGCCATTGCCGCCGAGCTGCAACTGAGCGCACACACGGTGGATTCGCACCGCGAACGCATCAAGTCCAAGCTCGGCCTGAGCAACGCGCTGGAACTTCAGACCGCCGCCGTGCGCTGGGCCCTGGCGGCCGACCCCAAACCCTGACCAAAGGCCACGGCCGAAGCCTTCAGGCCGGCGACTCACGCACGAAGCTGCGCTCGCGGTAGGCGCGCGCCACGAAGATGAAGATCACGCCCATGCCCGCCATCATCCAGGCGAAGAACAGGAAGAACTGCGGCCCCACCAGGCGGTAGGTGGAGACTTCGGCCCGCGCCGCGTCGAAGCTGCCGCTGGCCTGGATGGGCTGGCGATGCGCCACGTCCAGCAGCGCGGCGGAGCCGTCGGCGCCGATCTCGCCCACGATGTAGGTGCCGGCCAGGTCCTGCGACGAGCCATCGGGCCGCGTCACTCGCAGGCCGGTGTCGCCGGCAAAGTCGATCTTCTGCCCGCGCACGAAGCCGGCCTGTGCCGGCAGTAGCACGCGCGTCTGCGGCGCCGTCTCCACCCGCACGTCGTGCAGCGGGCGCACCATGGAATCCGCCACCACCGCCGTGAGCAGGTTGCCCATGCTCACCGACAGCAGGTACAGCGCCATGATGAAACTCTTCATGCGCAGCGGCGCCTGCTTGTAGCTGAATTCCAGCGCGGTGATCGACACCAGCACCTCCGACGCCGTGAGCACCGCGTACGCCAGGATCTGCCACCACACGCTGGTGGACACGCCGTTCTGGATGCGGCTCTCGATGCCCGCGATGATGACGAACGAGGACGCGCACACGAACAGCCCGATGCCGATCTTGCGCAGCGGCGTCACCGTGAAGAAGCGCCCCAGCAGCGGGTAGATGCCGTAGCTGAACACCGGCACCAGCAGCAGGATGAACAGGCCGTTCACCACCTGGATCTGCGCCGGCAGCAGCGTGAAGGCAAACAGCCCCGCCACGCTGATGCGCTTGTCCAGCAGGTCGGACTGCGCCTGCAGGATCCAGGTGGTGCCGTTGGACTGGTCCCACAGCGCCCAGAACACCGCCACGAACACGTAGATCAGCGACAGGCTGCCGATCACGCCCAGGCCTTCGGGCGAAAGCGCATCGCGCAGCCACTGCCGTCCCGCCGGAGGGACGATGGCGAACTGCCTGCGCCCCAGCCAGAACGCCAGAGTGGCCACCGCCATGGCCACCGCCGGCAGGCCGAAGGCCGCGCGCGGTCCGTAGTCCTCCAGCAACTGCGGGCAGAAGTAGATGGAGACGAGCGCGCCGGCGTTGATCGCGAGATAAAACCACGAGAACGCTCGCTCGATCAGGTGCTGGTTGGCCGAGGTGAACTGGTCGCCCACGTTGGTGGACACGCAGGGCTTGATGCCGCCGGTGCCGAAGGCGATCAGGAACAGCCCCAGCGCCAGCGAGGCCTGCCCCTCGCCCAGCGCCAGCACCGTGCAGCCCGCCACGTACACCAGCGAGAACGTGATGATGGTCTTGAACTTGCCCCAGAACACGTCCGACACGATGGCGCCCAGCAGCGGGAAAAAGTACGCGCCGGACTTAAACAGCGACTGCCAGGTGGTGGCCTGCGCCTCGCCGAAATGCAGGTGCTGCACCATGAACACCGACAGCACCGCGTTGATGCCGTAGAAGCAGAAGCGCTCCGCGAACTCGTTGGCGACGATGTAGGGAATGCCGGGCGGCATGCGCTGGGTGCTGGACATCGTTCGGGAATCCCGTGGTAGATCGTGGCGGCGGTGACGAGTCTACGCAGCGCGCGTCCCGGCGGACGCCGGTGCGCACGGCCGGCGCTGGCGCCGGGCCGCGGCCGGTGCCCGCTATGCCGCGTCCACCATCTTCACGCGGCGCTCCCAGATCGCCAGCACCACGCAGCCCTCGGCGCTGTGCACGTGGTGATCGGTGCCCGGCGGATGGATCATCAGGCTGCCGGCCGGATGGTGGCCGCGCTCGTCCTCCTGGCTGCCGGACAGCACCAGGATGTGCTCGATGCCCTGGTGCACGTGCACCGGCGCGCTCGCCCCCGGCTGGTAGCGCAGCAGCATGGCGGCGGGACCGCCGTCGGGCGTCTCGTAGATGGGCAGGCAGTCGATGCCGGGATGGAACGGCTGCCACGCGTGCGCGCTGGCGAAGCTCGCCATGTCGAACAGGCCCCGCAGTGCAATCGCATCCATCCGCGCCATCAATCCGTCATGAGTGGGAGTGCGAGCCTAACCCGCCGCCGGAAGCCGGACCATTCCTGCGACGCCCGCTTCAGCGAGCCCGCCGCGCTTCATGCGCTCGACATGGGTCCGCTGACAGCCCAACGATATGCGATCAATGACCGCCGATCCGGCATGAGGCCTGCGCGTCCCCTCCCCCAATCTCTTCAAAGCTTCCAGTCAAACGACGCTTCGAAGGCGTGTGCGGCGCGGTAGATCGTGGACTCCTCCCAGTGCTTTCCGACCAGCATCATCCCGATGGGCAAGCCCTCGCTCATGGCACAGGGGACGGAAATCGCGGGGTGCCCGGTGACGTTGAACGGCGCGGTGTTGGCGATCATCTCGAAACCACGCGCGCAGTTTTCCGCCGGCCCGGCATCGCGTGGCGGCACCCTGGGCGCTTTCAGCGGCACGGTCGGCATGAGGAGAAGATCGAAACGCTTGAGCACCTCATCGTAGGACGCAGTCAGGCGGCGCGACAGGTTCTGCGCCTGCGCGTAGTGCATCCCGCGATACTTGCCGAGCACGTACTGCCCAAACAGGATCGTGGCCTTGAGCGTGTCCGAGAACTCGTCGGCACGCTGGCGCCAGGCATCGTGCGCCTGCATCAGGCTGGGAACGTAAAGCCCCTTCCAGTTGAAGCCGAATCCGTTGCCATGAAGCATCTGCACGGTTGCCCCCTCGTGCGCGATGGCCGACCAGATGACCGGCGCCGTGCGGTGCGCAGGAATCGAAACCTCCTCGACCTGAGCACCGAGGGTGCGGAAGCGATGCGCAGCTCCCATGACCGCCTCGTCGACGTCGGCCTCTGAGATCGGCAGACCGAACCCTTCCTTGACCACCGCGATCTTCATCCCCTTGACGCTCTGGCCGAGCGCCTGGGTGTACTCGGCGGTACGCACCCCGATCTGCCGCGGGTCCAGCCCGTCGGTTCCCGCCAGGACTTCGAGGAAGAGCGCGTTGTCCGCCACGTTGGAGGTCAGCGGCCCGACGTAATCCAGCGTGGTTTCGATGGGCATCGCTCCGGTGTAGGGCACCAGGCCGAACGTGGCCTTCATCCCCACCGTGCCGCAATAGGCGGACGGGATGCGGATGGACCCGCCCTGGTCCGCCGCGATCGCCATGTCCACCTCGCCAGCGGCCACCAGCGCCGCACTCCCGGAGGACGACCCGCCGGAAAGATGGCCTGCTTTCCGCGGATTGATGACCGGACCGGTTGCGTTGGTGTGGCTGCCGCCGGACATGCAGAAATATTCGCAGTGCGACTTGCCGACGATGGTGCCGCCCGCGTCGAGGATGCGCGTGACGACGGTGGCATCGACGTCGGGCACGTACCCGCGCAAGGTGGAGGCGCCATTCATCATCGGCACGCCGGCCACGCAGACGTTGTCCTTGATGGCAAAGGTCTTGCCGTGCAGCTTTCCTTTCGGCGCGCCCTCGATGGTGCTCTTGTAATACCAGGCGTTGTAGGGGTTCTCGGCTGCGCCGGGCTGGTAACCCGGGGTGCGCGGGTATTTCACGACGGGCAGTTCGTCGCCCATCTGCTCCAGGAGCTCGTAGCCCGCGACCGCGCCGTCCATGAGCGACAGGTAGCTGTCGAGCTGCGCGGGAGACAGGTGCAGGCCTAGCGACTCGGCCACGCGGTTCAATTCGAGAGGAGTGGGCTTTTTCATGAGGCGTCCGGGAATGGGCCGTCACCACGACGGTGGCCGGTTGCCGCATTTTCCGACGGGACGGCGCCGGTTTCTCCGCCGTGTTTCTCGCAGAACATGATCCCATTTCCCGTCATCCAGGCGACCCGATCCGGCTTTGTCCGCGGGCAGGGGCGCGGTGGGAACCTCAGCCAAGAAATTCGGGAAACCCGGTCGGGACAGGCGTCGTTGCGGTCCCTACCCTGAAGTTCTGGAAACCAGCGGCGATCGACGTCGCGTGACCTCGATGGAGGAAGTGATATGGACGGCTTGCACGACCTTGGAGGCGTCAACGGATTTGGGTCCGTGACGCCGGTTCTGAATGAGCCGGTCTTCCACGAAGGATGGGAGCCGATCGGCTACGCGCTGATTTTTCTGGGCGCCGCCAATCTCAACGCCTTCACCATCGACGAACTGCGCCATGCCATCGAGCGGATGGACCCGCGCCATTACCTGGCTTCCACCTACTACGAGCGCATCGTCACCGGGGTGGCCGCGCTGTTCGTGGAAAAGGGCTACATCACGCGTGAAACCCTGGAGCGCATGGCCGGCGGCCGCTTCCCGCTGGCGCGCCCGCCCACTTCGGGCGAACCGGCCAGGCCGGAGTCCGCCGGCTTCAGGACGGGCGACCGGGTCACCGTCCGCAAGGATCATTTCCGCGGCCACACGCGGATGCCCAAGTACGTCCGCGGCAAGAGCGGGACCATCCTGCACAAGGCCCACAAGTTTCCCTACGCCAGCGCCGCGGGGCACGGCATGGAAGCAAAGCTGGAGCCGACCTACCACGTGCGATTCGACGCCAAGGATCTCTGGAGTGACGTCCCAGAGAACACCAGCGTGGTCGTGGACCTGTGGGAGAGCTATCTCGAACCGGCCACGGCTACGCAATAGCCACGCACCCAGACCGCGGCATAGCCCGCAACGAGGAATCCGACGATGAGCGAACACCAGACCGATGTACCCATGGCGTCCAGAGCGTCGCGGGCCCACGCCTTGCGCAAGGCGCTGGAGGAGAAAAACCTGATCCCCGATCGCTACATCGAGGACTTTGCCCACACGGCTGAAAACGAGTGGACACCCCGGAACGGCGCGCACGTCGTCGCCAGGGCCTGGCTCGATCCGGCGTTCCGCGCGCGCCTGCTGGACGACGCAACCTCTGCGTGCGCCGAGCTGGGGTACGGCGGTCCGCAGGGTGAATACATGGTCGCGCTGGTGGATACGCCGGCGCTCCACCACGTCATTGTCTGCACGCTCTGCTCATGCACGGCCTGGCCGATTCTTGGCTTGCCGCCCGAGTGGTACAAGAGCTTCGAGTACCGATCCCGGGTGGTCCGCGAGTCGCGCAGCCTGCTGCGGGAAATGGGGCTCGATCTGCCCGAGTCGGTCGAGATCCGTGTAGTCGACACGACCGCGGAAACGCGTTTCATGGTGCTGCCCCTTCGGCCAGCCGGCACGGAGGGCTGGACCGAAGAACAGCTGGCCGGCCTCATCACCAAGAACGTGCTGATCGGCGTTGCCTTGCCCGAAGTGCGCTCTGCGCCATAGGCGCGCAGTTCGAGGCACACCGCTGAACGGCGGCACTTGCCTGCGGTTTCGACGCAGGGCCGGGAGCGGCGCTATTCAAGTGCCAGGGTCCGGGCCCTGAATTCCCGCGGGCTTGCTCCATAGACCTGCTTGAAGAGCCGGCTCAGATGGGACGCGTCGCTGAAGCCCCAGCGGAACCCGATCTGCGTCACGCTGACATTGACCAGCTGCGGATCGGCGAGGTCCCGGCGACACCGGTCCAGCCGCTGCGTCCAGATCCAGTCCGCAAGCGTCACGCCCTGCGTTTCGAACACGCGATAGATGCTGCTCACCGACATCTTCAGCGCCTGCGCGGTCCCCTGAACCGTGAGCGACGGATCATGCAGGTGGTCCTGCACGTAGGCCCGGATACGCTGGACATGATAGTTGGTCACATTGGACGGCGGCGGCAGCGAACCCCGGTCGAGCGTGCGAAGGCCGGCGGTGAGAATGTCGATCACGCCGGCCGACACGGCCTCGTAGGAGATCGGATCCAGATCGTGGATGTCGTTCAGCAGCGTATGGATCATCGTGATCAACAGATGGCCTGCGCCCTTCTGCCCCGACACTTTCCGGGCGGTCAGCATCTCGGCCTTGGGAAGGCGCTCGAACACCAGCTGCCGGGGAACCTTCAGGGTGATCTGATGCAGGCCTTCCGGATACAGCAGCGAATAGGGCCGGGTGCTGTCGTACATCCCGAAATCGCCCGGCTGCAACTCCGCCGAACGGTCATCCTGGATGATCTGGCTGCGGCCCTTGACCTGGATGCTGACGATGAAGACGTCTTCGCTCGACCGGCTGATGAGCGATTTGGTCCGAAGCACCGACTGCGGGCACGCGTCGACAACGGAAACGTCGATGGCAGACAGCTGGTTCTGCTGGATATGCCCGCTGAAATGGCTCCCGGTGTCGATCTTTCCCGGTTCGCAATCCAGCTTCACGTAGGCGTCGCAGATCGCATCCACCCAGTACTCTTTCCGCCGGGCAGGATCGACTGCGTCTGTAGTGAAGATTCGAGCCACGGGGCGCTCCTCAAGTCCACTCCACGGCCACCATACGCAGGAAACGCGATCCACGCGATAGCGGGATACCCCTTCCTGAAGGGGCTCCGGTTTACTGCGGACGCCGCGCCTCACGCATCCAGCAGGCGCCGGCTGGCGGCCTGGTGGCGCGCGATCAGGGACGGCAGGTCGAGGCCGGGGATGTGCCCCTGGTCCACGACCACGCGGCCGTTGATGACCGAGACCCAGGCGCGCACCGGCGAGCAGGTGAGCAGCGCGGCGACGGGGTCAGTCTGCGCGCCGGCGTGTTCCAGGCCGTCCACGCGGAAGGCCACCAGGTCCGCGGCCTTGCCGGCTTCCACGCTGCCGAGTTCCTCGCGCCCCAGCATCGCCGCGCCGCCGCGCGTGGCGATGCGCAGCGCCTCGCGCGCGGACAGCCGGTCGGCTCGCGACTCGAAGCCTGGCCAGCCCACCCTTTGCAGCAGCATGGCCTGGCGCGCCTCGCCCAGCAGGTGGTTGCCGTCGTTGCTGGCCGAACCGTCCACGCCCAGGCCCAGGCGCACGCCCGCGTCCAGCATGGCCCGCACCGGCGCGATGCCGCTGGCCAGGATCATGTTGCTGCTGGCGCAATGGCAGACGCCGCTGCAGCTGTGGGTCAGCCGCGCGATGTCGGCCGCGCCGGCATGCACGATGTGCGCGAACCACACCTCCGGCCCCAGCCAGTCCAGCGAGGCGGCGTAGTCCAGCGGGCGCAGGCCGACCTTGGCCAGGCAATAGCGTTCCTCGTCCAGGGTTTCGGCCAGGTGCGTGTGCAGCGCCACGCGCGGATGGCTGCGCGCCAGCCGGGCGGTCTCCCGCATCAGCGTGGCGCTGACGCTGAACGGGGAGCAGGGCGCCAGCCCGATGCGCAGCATGGAACCCGGGGCCGGGTCGTGAAAGCGCTGGATCACGCGCAGGCTGTCTTCGAGGATGGCGTCCTCGCGCTCCACCAGCGCATCGGGCGGCAGGCCGCCCTGGCTGCGGCCCAGGCTCATGGCCCCGCGCGTGGGGTGGAAGCGCACGCCCAGTTCGGCCGCGGCGGCAATCGTGTCGTCCAGGCGCGCGCCGTTCGGGAACAGGTAGAGATGATCGGCGGTGGTGGTCATGCCCGACAGCAGCAGTTCCACCAGTCCGAGCTTGGCGCCCAGGTACACCGCCTCCGGGTCCATGCGGCCCCAGACGGGGTAGAGCGTGTTCAGCCAGTCGAACAGCCCCAGGCCGCCGGCCGTGCCGATGGCCCGCGTGAGCGTCTGGAAAAGATGGTGATGGCCGTTGATGAGCCCCGGCAGCAGCACGCAGCCGCGCAGGTCGATGATGCGATCGGGGCTGCGCTGTGCCGGCGCCAGGTCGATCCAGGCCTCGATCTGCGCCGTGCCGCCCACCGCCGCGATCCAGCCGCCATCGACCAGCACGGCGCCGTCGTGGATCTCGGTGCCCGCATCGTCCTGGGTCGCCAGCACCTCGGCATGGCGCAGCAGCAGCCTCACGCCGCGTCCCGGATCACGCCGTGGCGCAGGCCGCAGCTTCGCAGGTAGTCGCGGTAGGCCAGCGACAGGCGATCGCAGGCCACGGACACCTCGGCGCGCGGGTCCAGCGGCAGCCGCGCGGGCACCTGGTTTTCCAGGATCGGCAGGTCCTGCATGAAGATCGTGTTCTGGAACGCGCGCATGGCCTCGTCGGTCTGGCCCAGGTCGGTGAGCGCGAGCACGAACCACACCTGGCTCGCGGTCTCGCCCAGCGGCTGAACGTGCAGGCTGATGGCCTCGCGGAAACCCTGCTGCGCCTGCGGCAGCTTGGTGAGCACCGCCGTGAGCGGGCGCAGCACGCGGTAGGCGTATTCCACCTCGCTGCCGGCGTGCGCCAGGCTGTTGGTGCGTGGCTGCCAGGCGATGCAGCGCGTGGCGTGCAGGCTCTGCGCGCCGTACTCGTCGGTGAGGGTCTGCACCGCGTAAGGGCGCACGTCGCGGTGCGCCGCATCGCCCAGGATGCCGTCGTGCACCGTTCCGAAGTGGGCCATGTCCAGAAAATTCTCGACGATGCGCGGGCCGCTCGCCGCCACCGCGTAAGGGCCGCAGACCAGCTTCCGCAGTTGCGAGTCCGCGTACTCGGGGAAGGGCGGGACCGCGCGGTGCGCGTTGCCCAGGCAGACCCAGACCAGGCCGTGGGCCTCGCAGGCGGCAAATCGGTGCACGCCGCGGCCGGGCAGTGGTGCGCCGGGCTGCGCCGGCACGAGCTGGCAGGCCCCGTCCGCGCCGAAGCGCCACGCGTGGTAGCGGCAGACCACGGCGTTGCCGTCCACCTGGCCGAGCGAGAGGCGCGTTCCGCGATGCGGGCAGCGGTCCTCCCAGGCGTGCAACTCGCCGTCGCTGCCGCGCCACAGCAGCAGCTCGTGCCCAAGCAGCTGCGCGGCCTGGTGCTGGCCCGGCGCGAGGCGGTCCGCGGCCAGCACCGGGTGCCAGTCGTCGAACAGGACGGGGTCTTCGGGCGCGCTCACGCTCCGTCCGCGGCGGCGTAGCGGTCGATCCGGTCAAACCAGGCCTGGCGTTCGGCAGGGCTGAGCCAGGACGCCTCGAAGGAATTCTTGGCCAGCTGCACGATCTGCGCACGGCTCAGGTCCAGCGCCTGCTGCAGGGCCAGGAAATTCGCCACCAGGTACCCCCCGAAGTACGCGGGGTCGTCGGAATTCACGGTGATGCACAGGCCCTGTTCCAGCAGCCGGCGCAGGTTGTGCTGCGCCAGCGAGCCCACCACCTTGAGCCGCAGGTTGGACAGCGGGCAGACGGTGAGCGGGATGCGGCCGCGCGCCAGGCGCTCGACCAGGGCGGGGTCTTCTTCGCAGCGCACGCCGTGGTCGATGCGGCAGACCTGGAGCAGGTCCAGGGCCTCGGTGATGTAGTCCGCCGGACCCTCCTCGCCGGCGTGGGCCACCAGTGCATAGCCCTGGGCGCGGGCCTCGGCGAACACGCGCTGGAACTTGGCGGGCGGGTGGCCCGTCTCGGACGAATCCAGGCCGATGCCGGCGATCAGCTCGCGATAGGGGCGCGCCTGCTCCAGCGTGGCCTGGGCGTCTTCCTCGCTCAGGTGCCGCAGGAAGCACAGGATCAGGCGGTGCGTGATGCCGTAGTGGAACTCGCCCTCGACCAGCGCGCTGCGGATGCCGGCCATGACCGCGGCAAACGGCACGCCGCGCAGCGTGTGCGTCTGCGGGTCGAAGAAGATCTCCACGTGGACCACGCCGTCGGCGTGCGCCCGCGCGAGGTAGGCCAGGGTCATGGCGCGGAAATCGTCTTCCGTGCGCAGCACGTCGGCGCCCGCGTAGTAGAGGTCGAGAAACGATTGCAGATCGCTGAAATCGTAGGCCTGCCGCAGCGCGTCCACGGAGGCGTGCGGCAAGGTCACGCCATGCCGGGCGGCGAGGCGGAACACCATTTCCGGCTCCAGCGTGCCCTCGATGTGCAGGTGCAGCTCCGCCTTGGGCAGGCCGCGGATGAACGCTTCCATGCCGCCCGCGTCCCGGCCTGTCGGGGGTGGCAGCACGGGCGCGTCCACGGGCGCGTCCACGAGCCTATTTGGGGATGGACCCTTCCACGCCGGCCACGTACCAGTTCATGGACATCAGCTCGCCCAGCGGCAGCACCGAACCGGCCGGCACCTTCACCGCGCCGGACTGGTCGCTCACCGGGCCCTGGAACGGGTGGAAGCGGCCTTCCTTGATGGCCACCATCTTCTCGTTGAAGGTCTTGGTGGCCTCGGCCGGCACCACCGGCAGCACCGGCGCCAGCTTCACCGTGTCCTCGGCGATGCCCCACTTGGTCTCGGCCGGCTTCCAGGTGCCGGCCAGCACGTCCTTTGTGGTCTTGATGTAGTACGGACCCCAGTTGTTGATGTTGGCGGACAGCTGCGCCTTGGGCGCGAAGCGGGCCATGTCGCTGTCCCAGCCGCAGGCGTACACGCCCTTCTCCTGTGCCACCTGCAGCGTGGCCGGCGAGTCGGTGTTCTGGCACATCACGTCGGCGCCCTGGGCCACCAGCGTTTCGGCGGCCTGGCGCTCCTTGCCGGGGTCGTACCAGGTGTTGACCCAGATCACCTTGGTCCTGATCTTCGGGTTCACGCTCTGCGCACCCAGCGTGAAGGCGTTGATGTTGCGCAGCACCTCGGGGATGGGGAACGAGCCCACGAAGCCCAGCGTGGCGCTCTTGCTCATGGCGCCGGCCAGGATGCCCAGCAGGTAGGCGCCCTCGAAGAACTTGGATTCGTACACGCCCAGGTTCTTCGCTGTCTTGTAGCCGGTGGCGTGCTCGAACTTCACCTTGGGAAAGGTCTTGGCGACCTTGAGCGTGGCTTCCATGTAGCCGAACGAGGTGGTGAAGATGAGCTGGTTGCCGTCCGCCGCCAGCTGGCGGATGACGCGCTCGGCATCGGCACCCTCGGGCACGCTCTCCACGTAGGTGGTCTTGACCTTGTCGCCCAGTTCCTTCTCCAGCGCCAGGCGGCCCTGGTCGTGTGCGTAGGTCCAGCCGGCGTCGCCCACCGGGCCCACGTAGACGAAGGCCACCTTGAGCGGGTCGGCCTGCGCGGACAGCGTGGCGGCGCCCAGCACCAGGCCCGCCAGCGCGGACACCCACCGTGAGCCGCTCCCGGCGCGAAATGCGTTCATCGTGTTCCCCTGGTTGGAATGGGTCGGCGCGTGCGAAGCATGGGCCGCGTGCCACGCGCACCGATTGCATGCAAAGTTGGTCATCACGGGAACGCAATCGCCATGCCACGGTGCGGCGCTGCGACGCGGCCGCGGCGAGCGCCCGCCACCGGCAGAAACGGGCCGTGCGAAGGGTGATGGGCGCCGTCCTGCGGCGCTTCATGCGTCTGGGTCATGCACGACCACTTCCAGGCTGGTGCAGGCGCACGCGCGCGCGATGCTTCCGGGCGCGCGGCCGTCCACCGCCCCGATTGCGGGCGGTCCATGCAGGCACCTGTGGCACGCGCGTTGCGATTCCCTCACCCTGTGTATGCAACCTGGCGCGCCGGGCTCAACCGCGCGCCGCTACCTGGGGCAAGGCGCATGGGCAGGCTGACGACACACGTGCTGGACACCGCCCACGGCAGGCCCGCCGGCGGCGTGGGCATCTCGCTCTACTGCCGCGAAGGCCAGAGCATGCTGCTGACCATGGCCACCACCAACGCCGACGGCCGCACCGACCAGCCGCTGCTGCATGGCCACACCTTCATGTACGGCGTCTACGAACTGGTGTTCGCCGTCGGCCAGTATTTCCGCGCCCAGGGCCTGTGGCTGCCGGAGCCCGCGTTCCTGGAGGAGGTGGTGGTGCGCTTCGGCATTTCCGACACGCAGTCCGACTACCACGTGCCGCTGCTGGTGTCGCCGTGGAGCTATTCGACCTACCGCGGAAGCTGAGCGCCGCATGAGCCCGGAAAGCGCCACCGTCCGCTTCCGGCTCGATGGCGAGACCGTGCAGGTGTCCGGCCTGCCGGCCACCACCACGCTGCTGGACTACCTGCGTGAACACGCCGGCCGCACCGGCACCAAGGAAGGCTGCGCCGAGGGCGATTGCGGCGCCTGCACGGTGGTGATCGGCGAGCCGGAGACCGGGGCCACGCCGGGCTGCGCCATGCGCTACCGCGCCATCAACGCGTGCATCCGCTTCCTGCCCACGCTCGACGGCAAGGAGCTGGTCACGGTCGAGAGCCTGCAGGACGGCGAGCGCCTGCACCCGGTGCAGCAGGCGATGGTCGATCACCACGCCTCGCAGTGCGGGTTCTGCACGCCGGGCTTCGTGATGTCGCTGTTCGCGCTGTACCTGCAAGGCGAGCGGTGCACGCGCGAACAGGTGGTGGAGGCGCTCTCGGGAAACCTGTGCCGCTGCACCGGCTACCGACCGATCGTGGACGCGGCGCTGGACCTCGCCGGCCGCACCGAGCCCGCGCGCTGGGGCCGCGCGGACGCGCAATCACCCGCGCGCAGGCAGGCGCTCACCGGCCTTGCGCGCGAGCACGCGCTGCAACTGCCCGGCTTCACCGCGCCGCGCACGCTCGACGAACTCGCATCGGCCACCGAGCGCCATCCCGGCGCGCTGCTGCTGGCCGGCGGCACCGACGTGGGGTTGTGGGTGACGCAGCAGCTGCGTGATCTGCCGCACCTCGTCTACCTGGGCGAGGTGGCGGAGCTCCAGCACGTCGAGTCCACGCCGGAGGGCCTGCGCATCGGCGCCGCGGTCACACTCGCGGACGCGTGGGCCGCGCTGGTGCAGGCGCATCCGGCGCTGGCCGAGCTGGCGCAGCGCTTTGCCTCGCCGCCGGTGCGCAACTCCGGGACGCTGTGCGGGAATCTCGCCAACGGCTCGCCCATCGGCGATGCCATGCCGGCGCTGATGGCGCTCGGCGCCGTGCTCGAACTGCGCCGCGGCAAGGCGGTGCGCAGGCTGCCGCTGGACGCGTTCTACCTGGGCTACCAGAAAAAAGATCTGGCGCCTGGAGAGTTCATCAGCAGCGTCACCGTGCCGCCCGCGAAGCCTGGGCTGCGCCTGGCCAGCTACAAGCTGTCCAAGCGCATCGAGCAGGACATTTCCGCCGTCTGCGCCGCCTTCGCCATCGAGCTGGACGGCGCGCGGGTGCGCGAGGCGCGCATCGCCTTCGGCGGCATGGCCGCGGTCCCCAGCCGCGCGCGCCGGGCCGAGGCGGCACTGCGCGGCGAGGTCTGGAACGGCGCCAGCGTGCAGCGAGCCATCGCGGCGCTGGCCGAGGATTTCCAGCCGCTGTCGGACCTGCGCGCGTCCGGCGCCTACCGCCTGCGCAGCGCCGGCAACCTGCTGTTCCGGTTCTGGCTGGCGCATGCCGAGGCACCGCCCGCGATGCGCACGCAGCAGGCGCGGGCGGGCGTGGCATGACCGGCCTTGCGACAGCGCCGGCGGTGGCCGGCAGCGCCGTGCGCCACGAGAGCGCGCACCTGCACGTCAGCGGCCGGGCGCTGTACTGCGACGACATCCCGCTGCCCGCCCACACCCTGCACGCCGCGTTCGGCCTCAGCAGCCACGCGCACGCGGTCATCCGCGGCATGGACCTGGGCCCGGTGCGCGCGGCGCCGGGCGTGGTGGCCGTGGCGCAGCCGGCGGACATCCCCGGCGAGAACAACTACGGCGGCATCGTCCACGACGATCCCATCTTCACCGACACCCTGGTGCAGTACGCCGGCCAGCCGCTGTTCGCGGTGGCAGCCACCACGCACGCGCTGGCGCGCCGCGCGGCGCAGAAGGCCCGGGTGGACTACGAGGAACGGCCGGCGATCCTCGACATCCGCAGCGCGCTGGCGGCGCAAAATTTTGTGATTCCCAGCCAGCGCCTGCTGCGCGGCCGTCCGCGCGAAGTGCTGGCACAGGCGCCGCACCGCCTGGGCGGCACGCTCCACATCGGCGGGCAGGACCATTTCTACCTGGAGGGCCAGATTGCTGTCGCGCTGCCGCAGGAAGACGGCGCCATGCTCATCCACAGTTCCACCCAGCACCCGACCGAGGTGCAGCACGTGGTCGCGCACGCGCTGAAGCGGCGCTCGCACGACGTGACCGTGCAGTGCCGGCGCATGGGCGGCGGCTTCGGCGGCAAGGAGAGCCAGCCTGCGCTGCTGGCCGCGGCGGCCGCGGTGCTCGCACACAAGACCGGCCGGCCGGTGAAGCTGCGGCTGGACCGCGCCGCCGACATGCTCGCCACCGGCAAGCGCCACGACTTCGTGGTGGATTACGAGGCCGGCTTCGACGCGCAGGGCCGCGTGCTGGCGCTCACGGTGATGATGGCCTCGCGCTGCGGGTACTCGGCCGATCTCTCCGGGCCGGTGAACGACCGCGCCATCTGCCACGTGGACAACGCGTACTACCTGGAACACGTGGAGATCGTCTCGCACCGCTGCAAGACCAACACCGTCTCCAACACCGCGTTCCGCGGCTTCGGCGGGCCGCAGGGCATGATGGTGATCGAGCGCGTGCTCGACGACATCGCGCGCACCCTGGGCCTGGACGCGCTCGACGTGCGCCGCCTCAACTTCTACGGCCACGGCACGCGCAACCTCACGCCCTACGGGCAGGCGGTGGAGGACAACGTGCTGCCCACCCTCTCCGATCAGCTCGAAGCCAGCAGCGGCTACCGTGCGCGCCGCGCGGCCGTGTCGGACTGGAACGCCTCCAGCCCGGTGATCAAGCGCGGGCTCGCATTCACGCCGGTGAAGTTCGGCATCTCGTTCAACGCCACGGTCTACAACCAGGCGGGCGCGCTGGTGCACCTGTACAACGACGGCACCGTGCTGCTCAACCACGGCGGCACCGAGATGGGCCAGGGCCTGCACACCAAGGTGGCGCAGGTCGTCGCCACTGAGCTGGGCCTGCCGCTGTCTGCCATCCGCACCTCCACCACCGACACCAGCAAGGTGCCGAACACCTCGGCCACGGCCGCCTCCAGCGGCGCCGACCTCAACGGCAAGGCGGCGCAGGCCGCGGCGCAGACCTTGCGATCGCGCCTGGTGGACTGGGCCTGCGCGGCGCACGGGCTGAGCCCCGGGCAGGTGCGCTTCTGCGACGGCCAGGTGTGGCTGGACCAGCGCCGGCTGAGCTTCGCCGAGCTGGTGGCGCAGGCCTACGCCGCGCGCATCTCGCTCTCGGCCACCGGCTACTACCGCACGCCCGGCATCCACTGGGACCGCAACACGCTCACCGGCCGCCCGTTCTTCTACTTCGCCTACGGCGCCGCCGTGACCGAGGTGGCGGTGGACACGCTCACCGGCGAAACCGAGCTGCTGCGCGTGGACATCCTGCACGACGTGGGTCACTCGCTGAACCCGGCGCTGGACCTGGGCCAGATCGAGGGCGGGTTCCTGCAGGGCGTGGGCTGGCTGACCTCCGAGGAGCTGTGGTGGAACGCCCGCGGCGAGCTCAAGACCCACGCCCCGTCCACCTACAAGATTCCCACCGCGCGCGACTGGCCGCAGCACGCCACGGTGCGCCTGCTCCAGCACGAGCCGAACCGCGAGGACACCATCCACCGCTCCAAGGCCGTGGGCGAGCCGCCGCTGATGCTGGCGATGTCCGCGCTGTATGCCATTCGCGACGCGGTGGCGAGCTGCGGCCCGGCGCGCTGCCTGCCGGCGCTGCACGCACCGGCCACGCCCGAGGCGGTGCTGCGCGCCATCGACGCGCTGCGCCCGGAGGCCGTGGCGTGAACGCGTCGGTCCACCAGCTTCTGCCGGCAGCGGACCCTGCCCCCGCCTTGCGCCCGCTGGGGCGCTGGCCGGCCACGGCGATCGAGATACTCGATGGCGTACTGGATGGAGTACCGCACGGGGTACCGGTCGGGGCGCAGGAAGGATCGCCGTCGGTGGTGCGGGTGCTGCTGGCGAGCCTGCGCGGCTCGGCGCCGCGCGAGGCCGGGGCCTGCATGCTGGTCACGCGGGCGGGGGTCTTCGGCAGCATCGGCGGCGGCCGGCTGGAGTACGAGGCCGTGGCCGTGGCCCGCCGGCTGCTGCCCCTGGACGCGACGCCCGCGCGCCTGTCGCGCCACGTGCTGGGCATCGAGCTGGGGCAGTGCTGCGGCGGCGTGGTGGAGCTGCTGGCGGAGCGCTACACGCGGGCCGATCGACCGCTGCTGGCGCAGCTCGCGGCCGGTTCCGGGACGCTGGTGGCGCAGCTTGCGGACGGGCGGATCGAGCGCAGGGTGTGCCCGGCCGGCGAGCGGCCGGACAGCGCCGGAGCTGCCTCCGATGCCGGCGCGCGGGTGCGGCTTCTGCGCACCGGGGCCGGCGCTGGTGCCGGCGTCACGCTGCTGGAGCGCATGGACGACGATCGTGCGCCGCTGTGGCTGTTCGGCGCCGGCCACGTCGGCCAGGCGCTGGTGCGGGTGCTGGCCGGGCTGCCGCTGCGCATCACCTGGATCGACAGCCGCGCCGGGCTGGTTCCGCCGGACCTCGCAGACGGCGTGCAGGTGCTGGCGCCGGCCGCGCCGGTGAGCACCCTCGGCAGCGCGCCGCCGGGCGCGCGCTACCTCGTCATGACCCACGACCACGCGCTGGACTACGCCCTGTGCCGCGCCATCCTGGCGCGTGGCGACGCGGCCTTCGTCGGCCTGATCGGCTCGCACAGCAAGGGCGCGCGCTTCCGCTCGCGGCTGGCGCGCGAGGGCCTGGCGCCGGAACGCATCGCGCGCCTGGTCTGCCCGATCGGCGTGGACGGCATCGCCAGCAAGTGGCCGGCGGCGATCGCCGTGGCGGTGGCCGCGCAGCTGCTGCAATCGCTGACCGCTGACGTGGCGCGCGCGTCCGTCGCCGCACCAATTGCTCCCCCGACCTGCACCGGAGACTGCGCCGCATGCCCGCCGATTCCATGATGGCCGCGCCGCCGCGCCTGGCCCTGCGCGGCATCACCAAGCGCTACCCCAGCGTGGTGGCCAACGACGCCGTGGACCTCACCGTCCAGCCCGGCGAGATCCACGCGCTGCTGGGCGAGAACGGCGCCGGCAAGAGCACGCTGATGAAGATCGTCTACGGCGTGACGCGGCCGGACGCGGGCACCATCGAATGGGAAGGCCGGCCCGTGAGCATCCGCACGCCGGCCGATGCGCGCGCCCTGGGCATCGGCATGGTGTTCCAGCACTTCTCGCTGTTCGAGACGCTGACCGTGGCCGAGAACATCGCCCTGGCGCTGGACCACCGCGCCGCGCCCGCCACGCTGGACGCGAGCATCCGCGAAGTGTCCGAACGCTACGGCCTGCCGGTGGACCCCAAGCGCCTGGTGCACAGCATGTCGGTGGGCGAGCGCCAGCGCGTGGAGATCGTGCGCTGCCTGCTCCAGGCACCGCGACTGCTCATCATGGACGAGCCCACCTCGGTGCTCACGCCGCAGGCCGTGCAGAAGCTGTTCGGCACGCTGCGGCGGCTGGCTTCGGAGGGCATCAGCATCCTCTACATCAGCCACAAGCTCGACGAGATCCGCGCCCTGTGCGACACCGCCACGGTGCTGCGCGGCGGGCGCCTGAGCGGCACCGCAACCCCGCGCCAGGAAACCAACGAGAGCCTGGCGCGGCTGATGATCGGCAGCGAGCTGTCGGTGTGTCAGCTCAGCCCGCGCGAACCAGGCGAGATCATGCTGGAGCTGACCAACATGAGCCTGCCCTCGCGCGACCCCTTCGGCACGCACCTGCACAACATCGACCTGCGCGTGCGCCGCGGCGAGATCGTGGGCATTGCCGGGGTCTCGGGCAACGGGCAGAAGGAACTCATGGCCGCGCTCTCGGGCGAGATGCCGGGCGGCTACGCCGGCGCGGTGCGGCTGTGCGGGCAGTCGGTGGGCCTGATGAACCCCGCGCAACGGCGCCGGCTGGGCCTCACCTTCGTGCCCGAGGAACGCCTGGGCCGCGGCGCGGTGCCGCCCATGAGCCTGTCGGGCAACGCCCTGCTGACCGGCGCGCAGGCCGGCATGGTGCGCTTCGGCATCGTGCAGCAGGCCTCGGCGCGGGCCTTTGCCGGCCGTGCCATCAGCGGCTTCAAGGTCAAGTGCGGCGGCGACCGGTCGGTGGCCAGCAGCCTGTCCGGCGGCAACCTGCAGAAGTTCATCGTGGGCCGCGAAACCCTGCTGTCGCCCCGGGTGATGATCGCGGCCCAGCCCACCTGGGGCGTGGACGTGGGCGCCTCGCAGATGATCCGGCAGGCGCTGATCGGCCTGCGCGACCAGGGCGTGGCGGTGCTGGTGGTGTCGGAAGAACTGGACGAGCTGTTCGCCATCTGCGATCGCATCGCGGTCATCGCGCAGGGGCGGCTCTCGCCCTCGCGCAAACCGGCGCAGACCAGCGTCGAGGAGATCGGCAGCTGGATGGCCGGCGGATTCATTGCCGCGCAGGCGGCGGAGGCAGCCCATGCTGCGGCTTGAGAAGCGCGCCGAGCCTTCGTCTGCCATGCGCCTGGCGGCGCCGCTGCTGGCGGCGGTGCTGATGCTGGTGACGGGCATGGTGATCTTCCTGGTGCTCGGCAAGGACCCGGTGAATGCGTTCCGCGTGTTCTTCGTCAAGCCGCTGGCCAGCGTGTACGGGCTGGGCGAGCTGCTGCTGAAGACCACGCCGCTGCTGCTGTGTGCGCTGGGCCTGGCCATCGGTTTCAGGGCCAACGTCTGGAACATCGGCGCCGAGGGCCAGCTCACGGTTGGCGCCATTGCCGGCGCGGGCGTGGCGCTGGCCTTCGGCGAGACGGAATCGTCCTGGGTGCTGCCGGCCATGCTGCTGGCGGGCATCGCGGGCGGCATGGCCTGGGCCGCCATCCCGGCCTTTCTGCGCACGCGCTTCAACACCAGCGAGATCCTGGTCAGCCTGATGCTGGTCTACATCGCCCAGCTGCTGCTGGCCTTCCTGGTGCACGGCCCCTGGCGCGATCCGCAGGGCTTCAACTTTCCGCAGTCGCGCACGTTCAACGACTGGGAGATCCTGCCGCTGCTGTGGGAGGGCACGCGCACGCACCTGGGGTTTGTGCTCGCGCTGCTGCTGGCGGGCGTGTCGTGGTTCTTCACCAGCAAGACCTTTGCGGGCTACCGCATGCAGGTGGCGGGACTGGCGCCCGCCGCCGCGGCCTACGCGGGCTTCAGCGAGCGGCGCAACATCTGGCTGGCGCTGCTCATCAGCGGCGGCGCGGCGGGGCTGGCCGGAATCGGCGAAGTGGCCGGGCCCATCGGACAGCTCCAGCCGCAGGTGTCGCCGGGCTACGGGTTTGCCGCCATCATCGTGGCCTTCGTCGGGCGCCTGCATCCCGGCGGCATCGTGCTGGCGTCGCTGCTGATGTCGCTGCTGTACCTGGGCGGTGAACAGGCGCAGATGGAGCTGGCGCTGCCCTCGGCGGTCACCGGCCTGTTCCAGGGCCTGCTTCTGTTCTACCTGCTGGGCGCGGACCTGTTCGTGAACTTCCGCCTGCGGCGCCGCAGGCCGCTGCTGCTGGCCGGGGCCGCGGCATGAACCTGGACGCGTTCGTGCCGATCTTCGTGAGCACGGTGATCGCGGCCACGCCGCTGATCTACGCCGCGCTCGGGGAACTGGTGACGGAGAAGGCCGGCGTCCTCAACCTGGGCGTGGAGGGCATGATGCTGGTGGGCGCGGTCACCGCCTTCATGGTGGGCCTGGACAGCGGCAGCCTGGTGCTGGGCTACGCAGCGGCCGCGCTCGCGGGCGTCGCGATGGCGCTGATCTTCGGCTTTCTCACCCTCACGCTCCAGACCAACCAGGTGGCGACGGGGCTGGCGCTCACGCTGTTCGGCGTGGGGCTATCGGCCTTTGCCGGGCGCCGATTCGTGGGCCAGCCGATCGAGGGCGCGGGGCCGCTGCACATTCCGCTGCTGAGCGACCTGCCGCTGCTGGGGCCGCTGCTCTTCAGCTTCAACCTGCTGGTGTACGGCTCGCTGCTGCTGTTCGTCGGCGTGCATTGGTTCCTGACGCGCACGCACGCGGGACTGAGGATGCGCGCCATCGGCGAGGCGCCGGGGGTGTCGCACGCCATCGGCCACCCGGTGCTGCGCATCCGCTACCTGGCGGTGATGTTCGGCGGCGCGTGCAGCGGCGTGGCGGGCGCCTACCTGTCCACCGCGCTGACGCCGATGTGGGTGGAGGGCATGAGTTCCGGCCGCGGCTGGATTGCGCTGGCGCTGGTGGTCTTCGCCACCTGGAAGCCGCTGCGCGTGCTGTTGGGCGCGTACCTGTTCGGCGGCGTGACCGTGCTGCAGCTCTACGCGCAGGGGTTTGGGCTGCATGTGCCGTCCGAGTTCCTGTCGATGCTGCCGTACCTGGCGACGGTGATCGTGCTGGTGATCATCTGCCGCGATCCCAAGACCATCCTGCTGAACCAGCCGGCGTCGCTGGGCAAGAGCTTTCACCCGGATGCCTAGCGCCAGCCCTCTCCGCCGGCCGGCGCCGCGCTGATGGACGCCTACCTGCTGGAATGGCTGGGCCTGCTGGGCCGCTGGCTGCACGTGGTGGTGGGCATCGCCTGGATCGGCGCCTCGTTCTACTTCGTGTGGCTGGACAACCACCTGCACGCGCCGACCGACGCCGCGCTGCTGGACAAGGGGGTGGGCGGCGAGCTGTGGGCGGTGCACGGCGGCGGCTTCTACAACCCGCAGAAGTACCGGCTCGCGCCCGCGCGCCTGCCGCAGACACTGCACTGGTTCTACTGGGAGGCGTACAGCACCTGGCTGTCGGGCTTCTTCCTGCTGTGCCTGCTGTACTACCTCGCGCCGGAGACCTACCTGATCAACCCGGCGGTGGCGCCGCTCGGGCGCGGGTCCGCGGTCGGGCTGGGGCTGCTGTTCCTGGTCGGCGGCTGGCTGGTCTACGACGGCCTGTGCCGCTCGCCGCTGGTCCGCGACGAGCGCCTGCTCACGGCCAGCCTCGCGCTGGTGCTGGGCCTTGCGGCCTTTGGCCTGTGCTCGCTGTTCAGCGGCCGCGGCGCCTACATCCACTTCGGCGCCATGCTCGGCACGCTGATGGTGGGCAACGTGTTCTTCGTCATCATTCCCGGACAGCGGGCGATGGTGGCGGCTGCGTCGGCGGGGCTTGCCCCCGACCCCGCGGCGGCGCTCAGGGCCAGGCAGCGCTCGGTGCACAACACCTACTTCACGCTGCCGGTGCTGCTGACCATGATCAGCAACCACTACGCCATGACCTACGGCGCGCCGCACAACGCCGCGGCGCTCGTGGGGCTGAGCCTGGGCGGTGCGGCCATCCGCCTGTGGTTCGTGCAGCGGCACAAGGCCCGTGACCTTGGCGGCCAGACGCCGCCGCTCGCGCTGGCCGCGGGCGTGCTGTCGATCCTGCTGGTGGCCTGGACGCTCAGGCCCGCGCCGCGGCTGGTCGTACCCGGCGCGGCCGCGAGCGCGCCCGACTTCGCGGCCGTGCAGGCCATCATTCAGGCGCGCTGCGCCAGCTGCCACGCCGAGCATCCGACCCAGCCCGGTTTCGTCGCCGCGCCCAAGGGCCGCCTGTTCGACACGCCGTCGCGCATCGCCAGCCAGCGCGCGGACATCCGCCAGCAGGTGAGCACGCGCGCCATGCCGGTGGGCAACCTCACGCACATGACCGAGGCGGAGCGCGCCACGGTGCTGGCCTGGACCGACGCCGGATCGCCGCCGTGAACGCCACGAACATGCCGGGGGGCGGGCTGAGCGCGCATCGCGGCGCGCTGCTGCACTTTCTCTCCGACCCCGGCGAGCACGACGCCGCGGCAGCCTACGAATACTTCGACGACGGCCTGCTGCTGGTCGGCGACGGCGCGGTGCAGCGCATCCGCCCTGCGAAAGAGTTGCTACCGCAGCTTCCCGCCGGCACGCCGCTGACCGAGCACGATGACGCGCTGCTGCTGCCGGGCTTCATCGACACGCACATCCACTGCCCGCAGACCGACATGATCGCCTCCGGCGGGCGCCAGCTGCTGGACTGGCTGGCCGACTACACCTTTCCCACCGAGGCGCGGTTTGCGGACTACGCGCACGGGCGCGAGGTGGCGGAGTTCTTTTTGGACGAACTGCTGCGCAATGGCACCACCACCGCGCAGGTGTTCGGAAGCGTGCACGCCGCCTCGGTCGACAGCTTCTTCGACGCCGCGCAGGCGCGCGGGCTGCGCATGATCGCGGGCAAGGCGCTGATGGACCGGAACTGCCCGGAGTACCTGCGCGACACCGCCGAGAGCGGCGAGCGCGAGACCCGCGAGCTCATCGAACGCTGGCACGGCCGCGGCCGCCTGCACTACGCCATCACGCCGCGCTTTGCGCCCACCTCCACCGAGGCGCAGCTTGCCAGCGCCGGCCGCCTGGCCCGTGCCCACCCCGACGTCTACATCCACACCCATCTCGCGGAGAACCGCGCCGAGCTGGACTGGGTGAAGGCGCTGTTTCCGTGGAGCGCGACCTACCTGGACGTGTACGAACGCCACGGCCTGCTGCGCGAGCGCGCGACCTTTGCGCACTGCATCCACCTGGACGACGCCGATCGCCGCCGCCTGGGGGCCTGCGGCGCCTGCGCGGCGTTCTCGCCCAGCTCCAACCTGTACCTGGGCAGCGGCCTGTTCGACCTCGCGGCGAGCGATGCGGCCGGCCTGCGCTACGGCCTGGCCACCGACGTGGGCGGTGGCACCAGCTTCAGCGCGCTGCGCACGATGGGCGAGGCCTACAAGGTGGCGCAGATGCAGGGCCAGCACCTGCCGCCGCTGCGCGCCTTCTACCTGGCCACGCTGGGTGGCGCGCGCGCGCTGCACCTGCACGACCGCATCGGCAGCTTCCGCGCGGGCAACGAGGCGGATTTCATCGTGCTGGACCTGGCCGCCACGCCGCTGCTCCGGCGCCGGCTCGGGGCGGCGCGCAGCCTGGCCGAAAAGCTGCTGGTGCTGATGATGCTGGGGGATGACCGCGCGGTGCGGCAGGTCTACATTCGCGGCACGCGCACCGGTTCCGCATGACGCCTCCCGCCTATCCCCGCGACCTGGTCGGCTACGGCCGCAACCCGCCGCACCCGCAGTGGCCGGGCGGCGCGCGCATCGCCGTGCAATTCGTGCTGAACGTGGAGGAGGGCGCGGAGAACTGCGTGCTGCACGGCGACGCGGCGTCGGAGACCTTCCTGTCGGAGATCATCGGCGCCCAGCCGATTGCGGCGCGGCACCGGAGCATGGAATCGCTGTACGAGTACGGTTCGCGCGCCGGCTTCTGGCGGGTGCTGCGCCTGTTCGAATCGCGCGGCCTGCCGCTGACAGTGTTCGCCGTGGCCGATGCGCTGCGCCGCAACCCGGAGGCCGCCGCGGCCTGCCGCAGCCTCGGCCACGAACTGGCCTGCCACGGCCTGCGCTGGATCAGCTACCAGGGCGTGGACGAGGCCACCGAGCGCGCGCACCTGCGCGAAGCGGTGGCCGTGCATACCGAGCTGACCGGCAGCGCGCCGCTGGGCTGGTACACCGGCCGCGACAGTCCCAACACGCGCCGCCTGGTGGTGGAGCACGGCGGTTTTGTCTACGACGCCGACTCCTACGCCGACGACCTGCCCTACTGGACCACGGTGGAAACCTCGCGCGGCCGCGTGCCGCACCTGGTGGTGCCCTACACGCTGGACACCAACGACATGCGCTTTGCCAGCGCCCAGGGCTTCAACTCGGGCACGCAGTTCTTCGACTACCTGCGCGATGCCTTCGACGTGCTCTACGCCGAGGGCGACCCGGGCGGCCTGGACGCCCCGAAGATGCTCTCGATCGGCCTGCATTCGCGCATCGTCGGGCGGCCGGCGCGGCTGGCGGCGCTGGCGCGGTTCATTGACCACGCCGCGGCGCGACCGCAGGTCTGGATCTGCCGCCGCATCGACATCGCGCGGCACTGGATGAGCCGCTTTCCGGCACCGGATTGCGGCGCGTGATCACGCTCGACGCGCTGAACCGCTGCGCGCCCGAGGCTTTCGTGGCGGCGCTGGCGGGCATCTTCGAGCACTCGCCCTGGGTCGCGGCGCAGGTGGCCGGCCAGCGCCCGTTCGAGACGCGGCTGCACCTGCACGAGGCCCTGTGCGCGGCGGTGCGCCAGGCGCCGCGCGAACAGCAGGTCGGCCTGGTGCGGGCGCACCCGGAGCTCGCCGGCAAGGCGGCGGTGCGCGGCGAACTCACCGCCGAGTCCGCGCGCGAGCAGCACGGCGCCGGTCTGGCCGCCTGCACGCAGGCGGAGTTCGACCGCCTCCAGGCCTTGAACGCGGCTTACCGCGCGCGTTTCGGCATTCCATTCGTGCTGTCGGTGAAGGGGCACGACCGCGCCTCGATCCTGCGCCATCTGGAGCAGCGGCTGGACCACGACGCCGACCCCGAGCTGGCCACGGCGCTGGACGAGATCGACCGCATCGCCGCCTTCCGCCTGGCGGCGCTGGTGAGCGAGCCCGCGGGCCCGCTGATCCTGGCCATGGCCGATCGCCTTGCCCGCCACAGCGAGCAGCCGGATGCGCTCACCTGCACCTTCCTGACGCCGGCGCACCGGCGCGTGGCGGCGCAGCTGCGCGACTGGATGCTGCAGGCCGGCATGGAGGCGCGGATCGACGCCATCGGCAACGTCGTGGGCCGGCTGCGCGGCTCGGGCCCGAACGACGCGGCGCTGCTCACCGGTTCGCACTACGACACGGTGGTGGACGCCGGCCGCTACGACGGGCGCCTGGGCATCCTGCTGCCGATCGTGGTCGTGGCCGCGCTGAATCAGTCCGGCGTGCGACTGCCGTACGACCTGGAGGTGATCGCGTTCAGCGACGAGGAGGGCGTGCGCTTCAAGAGCACCTTCCTGGGCAGCAGCGCCCTGGCCGGCGCCTTCGACGATGCGCTGCTGCGCCGCGTGGATGGCGCCGGCATCATCCTGGCCGCGGCGCTGGCCGAGGCCGGTCACGAATCCGCGCAGATTCCCGCGCTGGCGCGCCGCCGCGAACAGGTGCGGGCCTACGTGGAGGTGCACATCGAGCAGGGCCCGGTGCTGCTGGAACGCGAGCAGGCGCTGGGCGTGGTCACGGCCATCGCGGGCAGCGAGCGCTACCTGGTTTCCATCACCGGCCTGGCCGGGCACTCCGGAACGGTGCCGATGGGCCTGCGCCGCGATGCCGCCGCCGCGGCGGCCGAGATCGTGCTGCTGGTCGAGCGCCGCTGTGCGCGGGTTCCGGGGCTGGTCGGCACGGTGGGGCGGCTCGAAGTGCCCAATGGCGCGGTCAACGTGATCCCGGGCCGCTGCGAGCTGTCGATCGACGTGCGCGCGCCGGACGATGACCTGCGCGATGCGGCCGTGGCCGACGTGCTCGCGGAGATCGGCCACATCGCGCAGCGGCGGCGCGTCAGCATCGATGTGCAGCGCGTGCTGCGCGCCGCCGCCACGCCCTGCGCGCCAGCCTTGCAGGCGCAGCTTGCCGCGAGCATCCGGCGCACCGCGGGCATTGCCGACCCGTGCCACCTGCCTAGCGGCGCGGGCCATGACGCGATGATGCTGGCGCGCATCGCCGACGTCGGCATGCTGTTCGTGCGCTGCGGCAACGGCGGCATCAGCCATCATCCCGCCGAGACCCTGAGCGCCGCGGATGCCGACCTGGCGGCGCGCGCCTTCGCCGATTTTCTGCACCATTTTCCAAGCGCATGAACGAGCGCATGAACGCCCTGACCCCCCGGCTGTACGAGGCCATTGCCCGGCAGGTCGATGCTGATTTCGGCGCGTCCTGCGACTTCCTCGCCGCCCTGGTGCGCATGCCCACGGACAACCCGCCGGGTGACTGCGCGGGGGCGGCGCACAAGACGCAGGCCATGCTGGAAGCGCTGGGCTTTGCCGTGGAAGCGCACCCGGTTCCGGCAGATGCGGTGCGCGCGGCCGGAATGGTGTCGGCCACCAACCTCATCGTGCGGCGGCGCTTCGGCAGCGGCGGCCCGACGATTGCGCTGAACGCGCACGGCGACGTGGTGGCGCCGGGCCAGGGCTGGACCCACGACCCCTACGGCGCGGCGGTGGTGGACGACGCAACGCACGGCGCGCGCATGCTCGGCCGCGGCGTGGCGGTGAGCAAGTCCGACTTCGCGACCTACGCGTTCGCCCTGCGCGCGCTTCAGGCGCTGGCCGCGGGCGATGGCCCGAGCCTCAACGGCTGCGTCGAACTGCACTTCACCTACGACGAGGAAGTGGGCGGCGACATCGGCCCGCGCTGGCTGCTGGAACAGGGCCTGAGCCGGCCGGACTACGCCATCTGCGCCGGCTTCTCCTACGCCGTCACCACCGCCCACAACGGCTGCCTACACCTGGAAGTCACGGTGCGCGGCCGCCAGGGCCACGCCGCCATGCCCAAGTCCGGCGTCGATGCGCTGGCGGCCACCACCACGGTGCTGCGCGCCCTGTACGACTCGCGCGAGGGGCTCAAGCAGCGGCAGTCGGGCGTCCCCGGCATCCGCCATCCGACGCTGAACATCGGCCTGATCGAAGGCGGCATCAATACCAACGTGGTGCCGGATCGCGTGAGCTTCCGGCTGGATCGCCGGGTGATCCCGGAAGAGGACGCCGCCCGGGTCGAGGCCGATCTGCACGCCCTGATCCGGGCGGCCGGCGCGGCCTGCCCCGGCATTTCCATCGACATCCGGCGCCTGATGCTGGCGCGGCCGCTGGTCTCGCTGCCGGGGTCGGAGCGGCTGACCCGCTCGCTGCAAGCGCACGGTGCGCATTACTTCGGCAGGCCCATCGCCACGCACGGCGTGCCGCTGTACACCGATGCGCGGCACTACGCCGCCGCCGGCATCCCCACCGTGCTCTACGGCGCCGGCCCGCGCACGCTCGCCGAAGCCAACGGCCACGCCGCGGACGAATGCCTCAGGCTCAGTGACCTGCGCGGCGCCACCTCGACAGTGACGGCGGTGCTGGCGGACCTGCTCGGCGGCTGAGGTCAGGGGCGGTGGCGGGTGGGGTGGACGGCATCCCGGCGCAAGACTTCAACCGTGGCGCAGCAGAACCTCGCCCATCATGTCGTAGACGGTCGGACGCACGTGAGGAACACCGGTCACCAGGTTCCACGGCAACCGAATGCAAGGCTCGCGGAATCCGGCCGGGCTTCGGCCAGCGACCAAGGCAGTAGGCCCGCCCGCCCGCGCGGGCATGACGGACTCGACCGAACGGGAACGCCGGGCAAGGCCCTGGTCGTGCGCCCGCAGCCTTTAGCTCAGGGCTTCGATCAGCGCGCCCGAGGTGCCCACGGCGCCGAACACGCCGCCCTGCATCTTGACCATGTGCAGCGCCGCGAGGTGGTTGTTGTGGTCCGTGGCGCCGCAGCAGTCGGCCAGCAGCATGCACTCGAAGCCGCGGTCGTTGGCCTCGCGCATGGTGGTGTGCACGCACACGTCGGTGGTGATGCCGCTGAGCAGGATGTTCTCGATGCCGCGCACGCGCAGCACCAGTTCCAGGTCGGTGGCGCAGAAGGAGCCCTTTCCGGGCTTGTCGATGATGGGTTCGCCCGGCAGCGGGTAGAGGTCCGGGATGATGTCCCAGCCCGGTTCGCCGCGGACCAGGATGCGCCCGCAGGGGCCGGCGTCGCCGATGCACGCGCCCATCTGCCGCGAGCGCCAGCGCTTGTTGGGCGGCAGGTCGGACAGGTCCGGCCGGTGCCCCTCGCGCGTGTGGATGATGTGGAAACCTTGCTGGCGGAGCAGCGCGAGCACGCGCTTGATGGGTTCAATGGGCGCGCGCGTGAGCGACAGGTCGTAGCCCATGCTGTCCACGTAGCCGCCCACACCGCAGAAATCGGTCTGCATGTCGATGATGATCAGCGCCGTGTTCTCCGGCCGCAGATCACCGTTGTAGGGCCAGCGGTAGGGCTCGCCCTGCACGTAGCGTTCGCTCATCTCTCGTTCTCCTGTTCTTCCGCTGGCCCCATTCCCGACAGCGTTTCGACGCGCCGGGCCAGGCGTTCGCCGTCCGCAGCGATCCACCTTGGGGCGCCGGGTTCCCGGCAGGCGACTGTGTGCAAGGAGCGCGCCTTGAACGGCGTTGCGTTCGGCACTTGGCGCACGCTGTTCCTGGGTCGGCGGCTAAGCGGGAGAAACGCCCAGGTGCATCGCCAGCGTGTGCGTGGCACCGGGCGGCAGCACCACGCGGTTCTCGTCCGAGTTGACCGCCTCCACGCAGACAAAGCGCTGCCAGCTGTCGGCGGCCAGGTCGGCAAAGCCTGGCGTGAGCACGGACCACGGGTTCCAGATCACGGTCGTCTGCGAGCCGGTCTTGGCCATGTGCACCACGCGTCCGCCGGCCGGGTCGTGCAGATCGATGGCCGCCCCGGTGTTCAGGTAGACCTGGTCCACGTCGCGCGTGAAGGCAAAGTGCTGGTCGTGCTGGGTCTTGCGTCTGGAGTCGTCGCGCTTGTCCAGGTACGTGGAGCCGGCGAGGCCGTGCAGGCGCGCGGCGTGCACGTCCGCCACGGCAAAATAAGTGTGCAGGCCGTTTTCGAACGCCATGGGCGCGGTGCCGTGATTGCTCACGTGCAGCGCCAGGTCCAGCCCGTGGCCCACGCGGCATTCAAGCCGGAGCGCGAAGTGGTCGTAACCCAGTTCGCGCGAGCGCGCGTCCGGCGCCAGCGACAGCACGGCCACCACGTGCTGATCCGGCGTGCGCTGCACCGACTCCACCGTCCACAGCGCCGTGCGCGCAAATCCGTGCGCCGGAGAACGTGTGCCATGCGCGGCGTCAAACTCGGCGCCGTTCCAGCGCGGGCCAAACCACGGAAACAGCAGCGGCACGCCGCCGCGGATGGGCGTGCCGGGCGCGAACACCGCCCGCGGCGAGAGGTACAGCACCGGCTCCGCGCCGCGCGGCGCCCAGTGCGTGAGGTGCGCGCCCTGCAGGTACAGCGTGGCCTCCGACGCGGCCGCGCCCAGCCGCAGCCGGATCATGCCGGGCGCGTGTTCGTCGAACACCGCGTGTTCGTCGATTCCGAATTGCCGGTTGAGCTCGGCGAGGGTCTGCATGGTCGGCTCCTGGTCAGGCGAGATCATGGCCCGGATCAGCAATTGCGCTGCCAATGTGCGCAACCCTGGAATGGCCTGGCGCACCCTTACAATCCATCAATGGATCACGCCATAACCGAGCTGGAGATTCGCCGGAAGGAGGCCACGAGGGACCTGGACCGGGCTCACCGCTCCAATTTCGGGCAGTTCTTTACGCCCGAGCCGGTATCCCGCTTCATGGCCTCCCTCTTGACGCCGGTGGAAAGCGGCAACGTATCGATCCTCGACCCAGGCGCGGGAATCGGGCTGCTGTCGGCTGCGGCGCTTGCACGCCTTGGTGACCGCGCCACCGCGACGGCGTACGAAATAGAGCCGGCCTTTCAAGCCGAACTCGCACGCACGCTCCGCGGTTTCGCTGGCGATCACGCCGTCAGGTGCCAGGACTTCATCCACCATGCCGTCGAACTCGTGGGGACTCGGCGATCCCCAGGCTACGACGTTGCCATCCTGAACCCACCGTACAAGAAAATTCAGACTGGAAGCGCTCACCGGACGCTCGTCCGCAAGCTCGGCGTGGAAACCTCCAACCTCTACACCTGCTTTCTGGTCTGCGCCATCCGCCTGTGCCGGCCTGGGGCGCAGGTCGTCGCGATCGTGCCCCGTTCGTTCATGAATGGCCTGTACTTCAAGCCGTTCCGTTACTGGCTCTTCGATCACGTCGCGCTGACCCACCTGCACATATTCGAGAGCCGCGACCGCGCCTTCATCGATGACGAGGTTCTGCAGGAGAACGTCGTGCTCAGGACGCTCGTAGGTGGCGAGCAGGGTGACGTCACGGTTTCTGCCTCCTTCGACCAGACCTTCGCCGACATCAGCCGGCGAACGGTGCCTTTCTCCCTGATCGTCACTCCGGACGACGAGGAGAAATTCATTCACGTTCCGTCCGTTGGGGCTGCCGACACCGTGGGCCTCCCCGGCGAAACGCTGAGGGAACTAGGTCTCGATGTATGTACCGGTCCGGTCGTGGACTTTCGGCTGCGGGACTACCTCCGTCAGCAACCCGAAGAAGGGAGCGCGCCGCTGCTTTACGCAAGCCATTTCGCTCACGGTGCGTTCGCGTGGCCGAGACCGTCGCGAAAGCCAAACGCCATCATGGTTGATCCGTGCACGCGACGTTGGCTGATGAGGAACGGCTGTTACGTGGTCCTGAGGCGGTTCACGTCGAAGGAGGAACGGCGGCGGGTGGTGGCGTTTCTGCTTCCGGCGGACGCGCTTCCGGGTGACTGGATCGGATTTGAAAACCATCTGAACGTCATCCACCAGGACCGGCACGGCCTGGACCCGGACGTTGCGAGTGGAATCTGCTGCTATCTCAACTCTCAACCCGTGGACGATTACTTCCGGACCTTCAGCGGACACACGCAGGTCAATGCCACGGATTTGCGCAGGCTACGCTACCCGGCAATCGAAGAACTCAAAGCAATGGGGCGTCAATGCATCGAAAAGTCCACGAAGCACGCCGCATCCTGACGGATATCCGGATGCCCAGCGCCCAGCAGAACGATCGCTCGGCGCTCTGTCTTCTGGCGCTCTGCGAACTCAAGCGCGCCGACCCGTGGGCGAATGCTTCGGCCCCGCTGATCGGCATCACGCCCATCATGAAGTTCGCTGCCGCGCACTACATGAAAGAGCCGTACGCGCCGAACACGCGCGAGACGATCCGCCGTCAAACGATGCACCAGTTCTGCGATGGCGGGATTTCGCTCTACAACCCTGACAAGCCTGACCGACCTGTGAATTCCCCGGCAGCGGTCTACCAGGTTACGTCCGAAGCGCTGGCGCTGGTCCGGGCCTTCGCAACACCTCAATGGGAAGAATCGCTGACGCTGTTCAAGAGGCAGCGAGCTGGCCTGGCAGAGCGTTACGCGATGGAGCGCGCGATGCAGCACGTTCCGTTGCGAGTTGCGCCGGGCAAAACGGTGATGCTCTCGCCCGGTCAGCACAGCACCTTGATCCGCCAGATCGTCGAGGTGTTCGGTGCGCACTACGCGCCCGATGGTCGTCTGATCTATGCAGGAGATGCCGGCAACAAGTGGGGCTATTTCGATGCCGATGCACTGAATGCGCTGGGCGTCGTCGTGGACTCCCACGGCAAGATGCCGGATGTGGTCATCTACATGCCCGACAGGAACTGGCTGCTGCTGTGTGAGTCCGTGACAAGCCATGGTCCGGTCAACGCCAAGCGGCACGACGAACTCAAGAAGCTGTTCGCGCACTGTTCCGCCGGCCTCGTCTTCGTCACGGCCTTCCCGACCCGCGCCATGATGGCGAAGTATCTGACCAAGATCGGATGGGAAACCGAAGCCTGGTGCGCCGAGTCTCCAACCCACCTGATCCATTTCAACGGTCAGCGATTTCTCGGGCCGTATTGACGCTGGCAAGTAGGCAGCGCGGAACGCGCGCAATCCGCCGGCCGACTGCCGCCGCAACAACTTCTCAGTGCCCCGCCGCCATGAACCCGCCGATCACGGCGCGGTCGGCAGCGGCGGCGGTCACTTCGTGCACGATGCGGCCGCCGCTGATGACCAGCAGGCGGTCGGCGAGCTGGAGGAGCTCGTCCAGATCGTCGCTGGCGACGAGCACGGCGGCGCCGGCGTTGCGCGCCTCCACCAGGCGCGCGTGCACATCGGCCACGGCCTTGAAGTCCAGGCCGAACACGGGGTTGGCGACGATGAGCACGTTGAGCGGCTCCGACAGTTCGCGCGCCAGCACCGCGCGCTGCACGTTGCCGCCGGAGAGCGTGGACATGGGCCGCGCCGGGTCGGGTGGACGCACGTTGAACGCGGCGATGCGCGCCCGCGCCTGCTCGCGGATGGCGGCGTAGGACACGAACATCCCGGCGCGGCGGATCGGCGCGCGGTCGAAGTTGCGCAGCGCGATGTTGTCGCCCACGCCCAGCTTGCCGACGCAGGCCTTGAACAGCGGCTCCTCGGGCAGGCTGAACACCTTGTGCCGGCGCATCTGCGCGCGGGTGGCGCGGTACGGGTGGGCGTCGATGCGGACGCTGCCGGCGCTGGACTCGCGCTGGCCGGTCAGCGCCTCGATGAGTTCCTTCTGGCCATTGCCGGAGATGCCGGCCAGGCCCACCAGCTCGCCGCCGTTCACGCTCAGCGACACCTCGTGCACGCGTTGCAGGCCGCGATCGTCCAGCACGCTGAGCCCGCTCACCTGTAGCCGCGGGACGGTGGACGACGCCACGCGGGCGATGGACCGCGCGCCGGTGGCGGCGGTGGCTCTGGTGGGCCCGGCAGCGGACGGGGCGGCGTCTTCGGCCGTCTCGCCCATGATCCAGCGCGCCATGCGCTCGTGCGTGGCCGCGGCCACCGGCGACTGCGCCACCAGGCGCCCGCGGCGCAGCACGGTGACCTCGTCTGCGTAGGCCAGCACCTCGCCGAACTTGTGCGTGATCATCAGCACGGTGATGTCGCCGCGGTGCGCCATGTCGCGCAGCAGGCCCAGCACCTCGTCGGCCTCCTGCACGGTGAGGACGGAGGTGGGCTCGTCCAGAATCAGCAGGCGGTGCCGCAGGTACAGCTGCTTGAGGATCTCCAGCTTCTGCTTTTCGCCCGCCCCGAGGTTGGCCACCGGCGCGTCCAGCGGCAGGCGGAACGGCGCCTGGCCCATGAACGCGCCCAGCTCCCCGCGCACGCGCTTCCAGGGAATGCGCCAGGGCAGCGCGCCGCGCGCCAGCAGCAGGTTCTCGGCCACCGTGAAGCCGGGCGCGACGGTGAAGTGCTGGTAGACCATGCCGATGCCCAGCTTCTGCGCGGCGCGCGGGCTGGGCATGTCCACCTCGCGGCCGTCGAGCAGGATCTGGCCCTGGTCCAGCGGCTGGTAACCGATCAGCCCCTTCACCAGCGTGCTCTTGCCGGCGCCGTTCTCGCCGAGCAGGGCGTGCACGCTGCCGGGCGCAAGCTTCAGCGACACCGCGTCCAGCGCCCGGAACGCGCCGAAGGACTTGCCGGCGCCGATCACTTCGAGCGCGATGGCCGACGGCCGGGACTTTGGCGCGGCGCTCATCGGGTCAGCGAGAGTTCGCCGGGCGTGCCGGCCAGCGTCTGCCGCGGGCGCGAGCTGGCAATGAGAATGCCCAACGTCAGCGCGTACGGCGCCGCGTTGAACAGGTGGTAGCCGGCGCTGAAGCCGACGGATTGCAGCGCCGGCCCCAGCGCGCCCGCGGCGCCGAACAGCAGCGAGGCGGCGAGGCACCCCAGCGGCCGCCAGCGCGCAAAGATCACCAGCGCCACGGCCATGATGCCCTGGCCGCTGGAAAGACCCTCGCTCCAGGATCCCGGATAGCACAGCGACAGGTAGGCCCCGCCCACGCCGGCGAACGCCCCGCCAGTGGCGGTGGCGGCGATGCGCACGGTGGCGATGGGGTAGGCCAGCGCTCGCGCCGTGCCCTCGTGATCGCCCACCAGGCGCAGGGCAAGTCCCGGGCGCGTGCTGCGCAGCCCCCAGTGCAGCAGCAGCGCCAGCGCCAGCCCGATGGGAAACAGGGCGTTGACCGCCAGCGCGCTCTCCCAGCGCGCATCGCCCGTCCACGCGCCCAGCGGCAGGCTCGGCAACTGGGGCGCCTGCGGCTGGATGTAGGGCTTGCCGAGGAAGAACGCGAAGCCGGTGCCGAGCAGCATCAGCGCAATACCGAAGGCAATGTCGTTGACCCGCGGCAGCGAGCACACCAGGCCGTGCAGCAGCCCCATCAGCAGGCCCACGCCGGCCGCGGCGGCAACGCCGATCCACGCCGACTGCCACAGGTACGAGGCCGCGTAGCCGCACATCGCGCCAGCAATCAGGATGCCTTCCAGCCCCAGGTTCACGCGCCCGCTCTTTTCCGTAATGCACTCGCCAAGGCTCACGAACAGGTAGGGCGTGCCCACGCGCACCGCCCCGGCGATCATGCCGATGGCGAGCGTGACCAGGCTCTCAGACATGCGCGGCCTCCGCCCCCGGCGAAGCCAGCCTGAGCTGCCAGCGGCCGATGCGGCCGTTGAACGCTTCCCAGGCCAGCAGGTTGGCGAAGATCAGGCCCTGCAGGACCAGGGTGGCGGCGTCGGGCAGGTCGAGCCGGCGTTGCAGCAGGCTGCCGCTGGCGCCAATGCCGCCCACGAGAATGGCGCACACGATCACCGCCAGCGGGTTCTGCCGCGCCGCGAACGCCACCAGGATGCCGCCGTAGCCGTAGCCCGCGAGCATCGAGGCGTTGGCGCTTCCCTGCACCGCCGCCACCTCGAACATGCCCGCCAGCCCCGCGGCCGCGCCTCCAGCGAAGCACGCGCCGATCACCAGGCGGTCCACCGGCAGCCCCACCAGCCGCGCCGCCTGCGCATTGCCGCCGACCACGTTGAGGGCGAAGCCGGGCACGGTCCAGCGCAGGAAGATCCACCCCGCCAGACACAGCAGCAGGCCCGCGGCAAAGCCCCAGTGCGCGTCCAGGCCGGGCATGGGGCCGATCATCCAGGCCTCCGGCAGCGGCAGCGTGGAGGGCTTGTTGAGGCTCGCCGGGTCGCGCAGCGCGCCCTCCACCAGATGATTGAACAGGGCGATGCCCAGGTACGACAACAGCAGGCTGCCGATGGTCTCGTTCACCCCGCGGCGCTGGCGCAGCAGCCCGGCCGCGCCGATCCACAGCCCGCCCGCGACCATGCCGGCCAAGGCCATCAGCGGCAGCGCCACGGTCCACGGCAGCCCCGGTGCGGCCACGGCCACCGATGCCGCCGCCAGGCCGCCAAGCGCCAGCGCGCCCTCGCCGCCGATCACGATCAGCCCCGCGCGCGCCGGCAGCACCACGCACAGCGCGGTGAGCATGAGCGGCGCGGCGCGCTGAAGCGTGTTGGCCAGGGCAAAGGACGAACCGAACGCGCCCTTCACCATCACCTGCAGGGCGGCGATGGACGAGACCTCGCGCAGTTCCAGGAACACGCCGAACATCGCCAGCGCGGCCACCACCGCCGCCAGCGTGGGCACGGCGCCCAGCGCGGCCGCGGCCAGCCGGCGGCCGACGCGGCTCAGCCCCTGGCTCATGCGCCGGTGGAGCCGATCACCCCTTCAACCAGGTAATTCATGCTTTCCAGCGTGATGTCGGTCTGCACCAGGGCGGTGCCGGCGGGAATCACGGTCTTGCCGGTGTTGTCCTTGAGCGGGCCCTTGAAGATGTCGAACTTGCCGGCGGTCATGTCGGCCTTGATCGCGTCGATCTGCGTTTTCGCGGCGGCCGGCGTCACCGGCGTGTAGGGCGACATCTTCACGAAGCCGTCCTTCAGCCCGCCGCGCGTGAGGTTGGCGAAGGCGGCGCCGGCCTGCGCCGCCGCCACGTACTGCTTGTAGACCGTCTCCCAGTTCCACTCGGCGCCGGTGAGGTAGAACTTGGGCGCCAGCACCGACTGGTCGGCGTGATAGCCGCACACGAATAGGCCGCGCTTGGCCGCGGTTTCCACCAGCACCTTGGGGCTGTCCACATGGCAGGTGACGACGTCGATGCCCTGGTCGGCGAGCGAGTTGGTGGCCTCGGCCTCCTTCACCGGCATGGACCAGTCGCCGGTGAAGATCACCTGCGTGCTGATGTCCGGCTTCACCGAGCGCGCGCCCAGGGTGAAGGCGTTGATGTTGCGCAGGACCTGCGGGATGGGCTTGGCGGCGACGAAGCCGATCTTCTTGCTCCTGGTCGCGTGGCCGGCGGCAATGCCGTTGAGGTACTGGCATTCGTCGATGTAGCCAAAATAGCTGCCGACGTTGGCCGGGTCCTTGCCCGACTGCCAGAGCCCGCCGCAGTGCGCAAACCGCACCTGCGGGAACTTGGGCGCCAGCTTCACCGCGTGCGAGAAATAGCCGAACGAGGTCACGAAGATCAGCGCCGCTTCGTCCTCCACGATCATGGCCTCCATCGCCTTCTGCACCGCGACGGTCTCCGGCACGTTTTCCTGCTCCACCACCTTCACGCCCGGCAGCGCCTTGAGCTTGGCCACCGCCTGGGCGTGGGCCTGATTGTAGCCATAGTCGTCGTGCGAACCCACGTAGAGCGCGCCCACGGTGAGTTTGCCGGCGGCGGCGAGCAGGCACTCGTAGGGCGTGAGCAGGCCGGTGGCCAGCAGGCTGGCGGAGGAGGCAAGGAACTGGCGGCGGGAGAGCGTCATGACGGGATCAGGAAGAAGGGTGGACGGAAGGGTTGCGGCGCACGCCGGGCATCACTGGAGAATCCACTTGACCATGGCCTGCGGAACGTCCTCGTCCATGCCGTCGATGCCGAACTTGTTCTTCCAGATCTGGTACTCCAGGCCCGCCTGGACCACGCCCGGCGAGCCGAACAGGCCGCCCGCGTCGACCAGGAATCGCGGCGCGGTGATGATGTTGTCCTGGTAGCGTCCGCCTGGCGTCTTGGGGTCTTCACCCCAGGCGTAGTCGAAGAAGCCTTCAAAACGGAAATCCACCGGTCCGATCTTGAACGGCGCGCCCCAGACCACCGTCACCTGGAAGCCGGTTTCGAGCGCGGCGCTTTGCGCGTTGCGCTCGTAGAAATTGAGCTGCACGAACTGGAAGCCCGGCACCTTGAAATCCGCCGCAAGGCCGTAGAGGAAGGTCTGCTCCACGCCCTCGGACGGAATTTCCAGATTGAAGCTGAGCAGCAGGTCGACGATGGGGCCCAGTTCCAGCTTGCTGCCGAGCATCTTGGGAAACGACAGGCGCGGCGAGAGTTCGCCGTAATAGGCGCCGAAGCCGCGCGGCGCGCCGATGAAGGGCGTCGCGAAGTCATCGCCCTCGCGCTCGGCGTTGGTGATGTCCACGAAGAAGAAGTTGTCGCCGTACTTCCAGACGTCGAAATGCTCGATGGTGATGACGCTGGCCTCGTCGCTTTCCTGGAAATCGCCGGGCTTGCGCGTGCTGAAGTCGGCGTAGCGCGTCCCGTACAGGTACTGGACGTTGGTGGTGCCGAACAGCGCGCTGCCGGCGTGCGCGGGCAAGGCGGAACAGGCGAGTAGCAGAAGGGCAAGACGGGTGCAAAGTCGGGACATGGTTTCTTCCGTTTTCAGTGATCGGGAGCAAGCGACCCCGGTCCGGCGCGCGGTGGCGCGCCGGATGGGTCGATGGAGAGCTGGGACAGGCGGCGGCTAGATCGCCGCTTCGCCGCCGGGAACGGCGTCCTGCGGTCGCGGCTTGGCGGGCACCGCGGCGGAGTTGAACTTCGCGCAGCCGTAGAGCAGCCCTGCCACGCCGAGGTAGCTCAGCGCCACCATCGGCGTCTTGCCGATGCCGATCGCCTCGCTGTGCATGAAGCCGAAGAAGGTCAGCACGCCGCCCACCGCGGCAAACCCGGCGGCCTTGGCAAACGCGCGGTCGATGATGCAGGCGGCCACCGCGGCCAGAATCAGGCTGGTGAGGATGGCGCCGCTGCCGAGCAGTTCCAGGCCGTGGTAGAGCACGCCCATGCCGGCGAGCTTGTCGATGCCCACCGCGGCGGCGTTGGTGCCCGCGGCGCCGAGCGCGTTGTCGATCATCAGCTTGCCCCAGCCGGCCACCTGCGGGATCAAGGACAGGATCACCGCCGGTGCGTGGCTCTTGGGCGTTTCCTGGAAGGCCTGCGCGCCGATCAGCATGCCGATGTAGAGCAGGATCGGAGAGATTGCGACAACCGGGATCAGCGCCATCATCACGGCAAGAATTCCGAACCAGGACAGCACCAGCACCATCACGCCGGTGGCTGCGCTGTAGCCGATGCGCCCGCCGATCGCCTTCCAGCCCGGGTGGCCGATGTACACCGCGTTGATGAAGGGATTGCCCAGGCAGCAGCCGATCAGGCTCACCACGCCGTCAGCCGTCAGCACGCGCGTGGTGGGGAAGTGGTCGCCACCGGCTTCCGCGCTCTCCACGTTGTCCATGGCCTCGACGAGATCGTAGATGCCGAAGGGGATCGCAGTGACCAGGATCACCGCGAGGTACTCGAAGCCGCCGAACACATGGCCGAATACCGGCAAGGGCACCGAAAATCCAAAGCTGGCGAACGAACTGCCGAGCTTTTCCAGGCTCATGCCGCCAAAGCTGAAGCCCAGCGCCAGCCCTCCCCAGGCGATGAGCGAACCCACCGCGATCGCCACCAGCCCCGCCGGGATGCCCTTGAAGTAGCGCACACCGCCGAACCAGCTCGACAGCAGGATGGCGAAGCAGAGGATGCCGATCACCGGGTCCATGTACATCTCCAGCGCCGGGCGCATGGAGATGAAAGCGATCGACACCCCGGCCAGCGCGCCGAGCAGTGCCGCGCGCGGCGTGATCTTCTTGATCCACGGCGCCACGAAGCCGCCGGCCATCAGCACGAAGCTCTGCACGAACACCCAGGTGAGGCCCGCCTCCCAGCCCTTCACCGGGTCCCCCGTGGCCGCGGCAATGGGCAGCATGATGACGAACACCACCACGAACATGTGCGGCACGCTGATGCCGGACGGCAGGGCGCAGACATCGCTGCGGCCGGTCTTCTTCGCGAGCTGGTATGCCAGGTACGCGTAGTACACCGTGGACAGGAACAGCATCAGCCCCGTCGCGGGCAGGATGCGGCCAAACACCAGGTCGTCCGGCAGCTTGAGCACGTAGCGCATGAGCGCCGTGAGCGTCAGCAGGTTGACCAGGATGTTGGTGCCGAAGCCAAAGAACGCATTCCAGTCGCCTGGAACCCAGACCTTGGGCTTGAAAGCGGTTGCGGTGCTCATGTGCTACTCCCGTTGATTGCCACGTCCCCAAAAACCATGTCGCGAACGCATTCGCCCGTCCGCAGGGCGTCCCGCGTCAGCCCAGTGCCGCGATGACGCGGGCCGAATCCGATACCCAGCCGAAGATGCCGCCCTGCGCCTTGATCATGCGCAGCGCCACCTCGTGGAATTCGGGAAAGTAGGAGGCGGCGCAGTCCGCCGGCACCAGGCATTCGAAGCCGCGGTCGTTAGCCTCGCGCACCGTGGTGTGCACGCAGACCTCGGTGGTCACGCCGCACACGATCAGGGTGCGGATGCCGCGATTCTTGAGGATCAGTTCCAGGTCGGTCTGGCAGAACGAGCCCTTGCCGGGCTTGTCGATCACCGGCTCGCCGGCGATGGGGTACAGCTCGGGAATGATGTCGTGGCCCGCCTCGCCGCGGATCAGGATGCGGCCCATGGGCCCGGCATCGCCGATGCGGGTGTCGCCCTTGCCGCGCGCCAGCTTGGCCGGCGGCGCATCGGTGAGATCGGGCCGGTGGCCTTCGCGCGTGTGCAGCACCAGCAATCCGGCCTTGCGGCAGGCGGCGAGCAGGGCGTGGATGGGGTCGATGGCCCGGCGCAGCAGCGCAACCTCGTTGCCGAGCATGACGCCGAAGCCGCCGGGCTCGATGAAGTCGCGCTGCATGTCGATGATCAGCAGCGCGGTACTGGCCGGTTGGAAGGGCAGCTCGTACGGCTCCGCTTGGATCACAGGTTTCACGGCGTTCCCCTGCGGCGCATCGCCGCGTGGCCATGCAGGGCATAACGCAGCATCCATGCCAGGATGCTACGTTGCATGCATGATGGGTCAGGGTCGATTCTGGTGCGCCGGGACGGGCGCGCAGCGCTGGTACGGCGTCACGAGGCCAGCCGCGCTTCCCGGGAAGCCCGGGCCGCGCCCGAACCCGGAGTGGCGAACTTGCCTGCGCCCCGCTTACCCGGTCGCCCCGCCCCAAGGGCGTGCGATCGCCGCGTTTGCTAGCGCGGTGAAAGCGACGCCAGGTAAGCGCGCCAGCCGCCGAACTCGGTGATGTCGCGCGCGCCGTCCAGCATGCCGTGCTCGCAGATGAACGCGTTCTCCAGCGTGCCGTCGGCCAGTTCCACCTTGCCCAGGCCCAGCGGCGCGCCGATGCCGTTGAGGAACGAGCCCAGTTCGGTGCTCGGCATCTCCCAGACCTCCACGTCGATGCACCGTCCGCTGGCATCGCGCACCAGCGCGGGTCGGAACGGCGGTCCGCCGGGCAGCGCGTACAGGCGGTGCCCGGGCGCGGTGGTGGTGGCGCGCACCAGGGCGGCGGAACGGTCCAGCAACTGGTGATTGAGCGCGAGCCCCTGCAGGTGCGCGCCGCACACCACCACGCGGATGCGGTCGCCGGCGATGAGTTCGCGCCCGCGCGCCGGGGCCGGGGCCGCGGCGGGACCTTCGGCCGCGGCAAAGCGCCCGGCGACCGCGAGCAGGTACTGGTCGGTGAAGGCCCGCCCGAACAGGGTGATGCCCCAGGGCAGGCCGTTGCGCAGCCGCCCCGCCGGCACCGCCACGGCGGCGTAATCCAGCAGGTTCATGAAATTGGTGTAGGTGCCCAGCTCGCTGTTGCGCAGGATGGGTTCGGCGTGAAGCTCCCGGATGGTGGCGGCACGAGGAATGGTGGGCGTCAGGACCAGATCCACCGACTCCATCATCTGGTCGCACTGCTGCTTGAGCGCCTGCAACTGCTGGGCAGCGTGCACGCGGTCGGCCGCACTGGCGCCATCACCGGCCGCGACGATGGCGCGGATCACCGGCAGCACGGCGTCCTCCTGCTCCAGGATGGCGCCGAAGGAGGCGTAGCGCTCGGCCGCGCCGGCCGGCTCGTACAGCATGCGGGCGGCGGACAGGAACGGCGCGAAGTCCAGTTCCACCGCCGTTCCCCCCAGGCGTTCCAGCCGCGCCTGCGCCTGCGCGAACAGCGCCGGGCCTTCGTCGCAGCCCAGCCAGGCCCGGTCCTGCGGCCGCGGCACGCCGAAGCGGAACCCGGCCAGCCGGCCCGCGGGGGCTGCACGGTTCCACACCGGGTTGCGGCGGCTGAAGGGCTGCGCGGCGTCGAACTGGGCGATGAGCGCGAGCAGTTCGGCCGCGTCGGCGGCGGTGTGCGTCAGCAGGCTCACGCAGTCCAGCGAGGGACAGCAGGGCACCACGCCGCCGGTGGACACGATGCCGCGCGTGGGCTTGCAGCCCACCAGCCCGTTGAGCGCGGCGGGCACGCGCCCGGAACCGGCGGTGTCGGTTCCCAGCGCGAAGCTCGCCACGCCCAACGCCACCGCGAGGGCCGAGCCCGAGCTGGAGCCGCCGCTGGGGTAGTCCGCGAGCACCGAATTGCGGCACTCGCCGTACGGCGAGCGCAGGCCGTTGAGGCCGGTGGCGAACTGGTCCAGGTTGGTCTTGCCGGTGGGAATGGCGCCGAGCTGGACCAGGCGCTGCACCACGTGGGCCGATTGCGCGGGCGCGTAGGCATAGGCCGGGCAGGCCGCGGTGGTGGTGGCGCCGGCAAGGTCGATGTTGTCCTTGATGGCGAACGGAATTCCGTACAGCGGAAGCGAGGCCGGATCACGCGATTCGAGCGCGCGCAGGTAGGGTTCGAGCTGCGCCGGGCTCAGCAGCTCGATGTACAGGTGGAACTCCGGGTTGAGCGCCGCTGCGCGCGATTGCAGGCCCGCGATCAGGCCGCGCGGGGTGAGGCTGCCGCTGCGGAATGCGGCGCGAAGGGCCGGCAGGGACAGCTCGCCGGACAGGGGTGAAAGGGAGCCTGATGTCATGTTTTGGGGTTGTAATCGCTGCGCGTTCAATGATGTATGCAACATGGATGCCGAGGGCTGCATAGAATCCCGATCATGAATGCTTTCGCCCTGCCGGTCGCCCCGGCGCCTGCTCCGTGAACCTGCGAGCGCCATGAATTCGCCCCTGCCCGTCCGCGCCGGCTCCGCGCTGGAGGTCTACACCCAGCTCAAGGGCCTGATCATGGGCTTTGAGCTGTACCCCGGCTCGCGCGTGACCGAAACCGAGCTGGCCGAGCGCTTCGGCGTGAGCCGCACGCCGGTGCGCGAAGCCCTGCAGCGCCTGCAGCTGGAGGGGTACCTCACGGTGCGGCCCAAGCAGGGCTGCTTCATCCGGGAGGTGGACATCGGCGAGATCGACGAGCACTACCAGGTGCGCATCGCGCTGGAACTCTGCGCCATCGAACTGGCCTGCACGCACATGCCCGACCGCGCGCTCAAGGACCTGGCGCGGCAGTGGGACCCGGCCTACCAGCCCAGCGACGAGCAGGACGTGGAGACCATGTCGGCGCGCGACGAGAGCTTTCACATCGCGCTGGCCGAAGGCAGCGGCAACCTGGTGCTGGCCGACTACCTGCAGCGCATCAACCACAGCATCCACATCATCCGCCGGCTGGACTTCACCGAAAACACGCGCGTGGACGTGACCTACAAGGAGCACCACGCCATCTGCCAGCACCTGATCCGGCGCGACGCGGTGGCCGCCCAGCAGGCCATGACCCAGCACATCCGCCGCAGCCAGCAGGTGGCCAAGACCATCACGCTGGAACAGCTCTCGCGCGCGCGTTCAAAGGCTCGGCGGGCTTCGCAGTCCGGGGCCTGAACGAGTGGCGCCGCGGGTTCAGAACGTACGCGCCAGGCCTGTTCCGGGACCATCGCGTGCCGTCTCGCCTCCCGCCAACAACGTGTGAGTTTCGAGAGCGTTGTTTGAGCATGCGCTGGGCCGCCCATTGCCATCCAGAATCGTGATCTCGCCTTCTGCCGTTCAGGGCCGTCGAGGCAGGTGACCCGGATTTCCGTGGCAGGCTGGACGCCGGCATAACGGTCGGCCCTGCGCGGAGGATTGCCGCGCGCCTCGAACTTTGCGCCGACTTGCCCGGCAAACTCCCTCGACCATCGCCGATTCGTTGCCCTACCGCCTGGGTTTCAACAGGGTCCCGCTGCAATCAATTGCGCCACATCGGCACGCCCATAGGCGCTTGAGGCGTCGGCTGTGCCGAACATCGAGCTTGATGCCGTAGTCGTAGCTCAGTTCTTCGTCGGCACGGATGGCGCGGATGGTGTCGATGAAAATGCGGTCGCGACGGCGGTCCCTCCCCGGGTGCTCGACGATGACGGCCTCACAGTTCGGGCTGCAACTGTGATTGATCCAGCGTGCGGCGTTGCCGCGTCGAGTGCCATCGATGATGTACTGATCGTTCAGGGTAAACAGGAATGTGTGGCCGGTTTCCACCCCACCGTCGTGCAACTCATTGGCCTCGTCGTGCGTCACGAGTGCGCCGCGGTACTCGATGACCCGGTGTCCGGCCGGCATGTCCTGCACTGCAAACACGCCCTTTCCATGGATGGACGAGCGACGTACGACGACGGTGCGAGGCATGCGATGCGGCGGGCAATGGTGGGTGCGGAATTGTCCCGCACGACCCGTCCGCGTGCACCCCGCGGGCGGCGTCAGAAAATTCCGAACGCGATCCCTGCGGCCAGGGTCTGGCCGAGTTCGCGTGCCGCCGCGATGCAGGGCTCGTCGGGGTCCCCTTTGCAGATCAGTGCATCGGCGACGCGTTTCCACTGATAGCCCAAGGCAATGCGCTCCAGCGCACGCACGGCACCCCTGCCGTCGTTTCCGGCCGACACGAACATGGCGTAGGGCAGGCCGATGGTCTTTCCTTCGGCGGGATAGTAGGTGCGGTCAAGAAAGTCCTTCACCGCGCCCGAGAGATAGCCGAAATTTTCCGGGGATCCGATGAGCAGGCCGTTCGCCCACAGCAGATCCTCCAGTCCGGCGTCGAAAGCGCGCAGGCATCGGGTTTCCACGTCTTCGCCCAGTTCTGCCGCACCTGCGGTCGCCGCCTCGGCCAGTCGGCGCGTGCGGCCACTCTGCGTGCTGTAGACGACAAGCAGGTGCTTCATGCGCAAATCCTATCGTCGGCGGTCCACGTGAGCGATTCCGGGGCACGAGGTAAGGGGTAACGCATCATCGCCCCAGTTGAAATTCCAAGGCGCGCCGGCGCCAGCATCCGCACAGCGACAGGGTGAGCGGTGTTCTCGATGAAAGAGATGCCGGACGATCAGGCTGGGACGTGATGTCTCGATCGCCCGGAATGGTCCGCTGCGGTAGTCCGCCTTCGGGCAGACCTAGGAGCCCTGGGCACCGCGCCGCACGCGCTGGACCACCGCGGCTACCGGCCCGGACAGCGCGTACAGCAGGAACACCAGGAACAGGATGCGCGGCGGGTCGATCATCACCAGCGCCAGCACACCGATGACGGCGGCGAACGGCACGAAGCGCATGCGTCCGCCCAGGTTCAGCTTCTTGAAGCTGTTGTAGCGGAAGCTGGACACCATCAGCAGCCCGGTGACCAGGGTCAGCGGGCCGGCGATGGGCAGCATCTGCACGCCGGTGTAGCCGGCATCGTAGGTGGCCCAGACGAAGAAGGTGACGAGCCCCGCCGCCGCCGGGCTGGGCAGGCCGAAGAAGTCCTTGCTGCCGCCCGAGATCGCGGTCAGCACGTTGAAGCGCGCCAGCCGCAGGGCGGCGCAGGCGGTATAGGTAAAGGCCAGCACCCAGCCCAGGCGCCCGCCCAGCCACTGGTACTCCGAGAGGTAGCGCAGGCTGAAGGCAAAGACCACGAGGCTGGCGGCGACGCCGAACGCCACCATGTCGCAGAGCGAGTCGTACTCCTTGCCGAAATCTGTGGAGGTGTTGGTCATGCGCGCGATGCGCCCGTCCAGGGCATCCGCGATCATCGCCGCCAGCACGCCCAGCGCCGCATTGTGGAACCGCCCCGACATGGCCATGACCACGCCGTAGAACCCGCCGAACAGGGTCACGGTCGTGAACAGGTTCGGCAGCAGGTAGATGCCTCTACGACGAAGGCGCGGCGGTTCGCTGGGGTCCATGGGGCGGCAGTGTCCGGCTTTCGGTGCCCGGTTTCCAGAACGGCGGACGCTGTGCCGCTGGAAACCGGGAGCCGGGTACTGCGGAGCAGGCTAGTTCTTGGTCTTGTCGACCAGCTTGTTCTTGGCGATCCAGGGCATCATCGCGCGCAGCTTGGTGCCCACTTCCTCGATCTGGTGCTCGGCGCCGATGCGGCGGCGCGCCTTGAGCGTGGGCGCGCCGGCCTGGTTTTCCAGAACGAATTCGCGGGCGAACTGGCCGGTCTGGATCTCGGTGAGGATCTTCTTCATCTCCTTCTTGGTGTCCTCGGTGACCACGCGCGGGCCACGCGTGTAGTCGCCGTACTCGGCCGTGTTGGAGATGGAGTAGCGCATGTTGGCCATGCCGCCCTCGTACATCAGGTCGACGATCAGCTTGAGCTCGTGCAGGCACTCGAAGTAGGCCATCTCGGGCGCGTAGCCGGCTTCCACCAGGGTCTCGAAGCCGGCCTGGACCAGTGCCGTGGCGCCGCCGCAGAGCACGGCCTGTTCGCCGAACAGGTCAGTCTCGGTTTCCTCGCGGAAGTTGGTCTCGATGATGCCGGCGCGGCCGCCGCCGTTGGCGGAGGCGTAGGACAGCGCGATCTGCTTGGCCTGGCCAGAAGCGTCCTGGTGGATCGCGATCAGGCTGGGCACGCCGCCACCCTGGGCGTAGGTGCTGCGCACGGTGTGGCCGGGGCCCTTGGGCGCGATCATCACCACGTCGAGGTCGGCGCGCGGCTCGATCAGCTGGAAGTGGATGTTGAAGCCGTGGGCAAAGGCCAGCGCCGCGCCATGCTTGAGGTTGGGCGCCACGTCGGTGTCGTAGATCTTCTTCTGGTCCTGGTCGGGCGCCAGGATCATCACCAGGTCGGCGCCCTTCACCGCCTCGGCCACTTCCTTGACCTTGAGGCCGGCGGTTTCCGCCTTCTGCCAGCTCTTGGAGCCCTTGCGCAGGGCCACGGTGACGTCGACACCGGAGTCCTTGAGGTTCAGGGCATGGGCGTGACCCTGCGAGCCGTAACCCAGGATGGCGACCTTCTTCGACTGGATGATCGAGAGATCCGCGTCTTTGTCGTAATAGACCTTGATGCTCATTTCAACACTCCGGAATCGGTGCAGCGGGAATTGACCGGAAGCCTGTGAACGGGCTCCCGCAAGAAATCTTCAGGCCGGCAGCGCCATGACCTGGTGGCCGCGGCCCAGGGCGGCAACGCCGCTGCGGACCAGTTCGAGCACGCAGGTGATGCGGGACACCTCGGCGATGAACGCATCCACCTCCACGCCGGTGCCGGCCAGCTGGAGCGTGCGCGTGCTTTCGGACTCGTCCAGGATCAGCGCGCGGTGCCGGCGGGCGCAGTCCACCACCGTGCGCGCGGCGCCGTTGCGGGCTTCCACCTTGAGCATGACCAGCTCGCATTCCAGGTGATCGCGCTGTGCCAGGTCCTGGATTTCCACCACGTCGATCAGCTTGCGCGTCTGCTGCACGATCTGGTTGACGACTTCATCCGACCCTTGCGTGACCAGCGTCAGGCGCGACACCGAGGCGTCGTGCGTGGGCGCCACCGACAGCGAGTCGATGTTGTAGCCGCGCGCAGCAAACATGTTGGCCACGCGCGCCAGGGCGCCGGCCTCGTTCTGCAGCAGGATGGAGACGATGTGACGCACGCAGGACTGCCGGGAGACGGTTTTGGGGGCGCGACTGTAAAGGTGCCGGCCTTTTCAGGCAACCGGCGCGGCAACCCGGCTTCGACCTGCCCCCGATCAACCCGGCCGCCGATGCTTCCAGACCGCCAGCAGCGCGCCGACTTTGGCGCGGGTGGGCATGCGGTCGTCGGACAGCGCGTCCAGGAAATCGGACAGCGGCTTGGACTTGACGATGGTGTAGAAGGTGAGCGCCACCGTGGGCACGAACACCAGCAGGAACAGCAGCAGCTTGACCCAGGCCGGGTGCTCGGACTCGGCAAACAGGTTCATGCCCAGGAAGCCGGTGGCGATGGTGCCGATCAGCCCGAAGATGGTGACCACGGTCAGGCGCACCACCATGTTGGCCTGGCGGCGCAGCGAGTCGCTGTCCAGGTACTTGTTCATCTCGTCGATCTCGTCGCGCACCTCGGTGTAGAGCCGCTCGGTGCCGAGCTGGTCGTGGCACATGCGGAACATGGCCTTGGACAGCGGCTCGTCCGACAGCTCGTGGTGCCAGTAGCGGTGGGTGAAGCGCAGGAAGATTTCCTTCATCTGGCGGATGTCGCGCTTGAACCGGCGCACGGAATCGGCGCTGCCGACCTCCAGCAGGTTGAGGGCGTGCAGCAGGCGGTCGGCCAGCATGTGCAGCGAGGCCTTCTGCAGGTGGGCCACCAGGAACACCAGGAAATACTGGTGGCGGAACAGCTCCTTCAGCGAGGGTCCGCCGCCGCCGTACAGCGCCTCGCCGGCCGAGCCGACCATGATGAACACGTCGCCGTTGCACATGGCGCGGGTAGGCGCCACGCCGCTGCCCTCGCCCCAGAAGCGGTCGTAGCAGTAGTTGCGCTCGAAGTCCCAGCCCATGCGCTCGGGCAGCGGTTCCACCTCGCTGGGGCCCGGGCGCGTCATCAGGGCCAGGCGCATGAAGTCGGCACGGGTGAGGGCGCGCGGATTGTCGAGCGCAAAGAAGGCGCACACCGGCATGCGGTGGTACTCCACCAGCCGGTAGCGGATGGGGCCCGGCGTGTCCGAGTGGTGCAGCACCATCGGGCGCAGCAGCGCCTCCCAGTGCGAGGAAATGCACGGCGCGCGGTAACGGCAGGCAAAGGCCAGGTACTTGTCCTGGCGCTCGTAGTCGGACGCGGCCAGGGTGCGTCCGTCAGCCGCCAGCCATTCCACGCGACTGAAACAGCTGCCGCCGCGGCCGGCGTTGTCCCAGTAGGTCGGGTAGGCGCGGCCGAGCCGGTAGAGGATCTCGTGCGCCTGCTCGAAGCTGAGGTCGTCGGCACTCACCTCCACGGCGAGGATCGCCACGTCGAGGTCGTGGAAGAAGTACAGGTCGATGTGGGCAACGGCGAGCTCGACGCAACTGGACTGCGCATCCGGAAACGTGAGCCGCACCTTGGCCACGTCGCTGCGGCGGAACACGTGCATGGGCGACTCGCCGCCCGGCGAGCCGCAGCCCTTGCCCTCGCCGTAGAGCATGCGCTGCGCGTAGGGCAGGAAGGCCACGAACTCGTTGTAGTGCCGCTCCTGGAAGTCGGCCGGGTTGCCGAACTCGTCCTCCAGTTCGCGCCAGGGGTTGTCGTGATGTTCCCGCTGCAGGATTTCCCAGTGGTTCTGCACCTGTGCGCCCTCGCGGATGGGCATCAGCTGCAGCGGCCAGACCATGATTTCGCGGAAATGGCGAATCCGGCGATCGTTCGGGGAATTCGTTTCAGGAACCATTGCGATGTCCGGGCGCGTTCGAGTCCGGGCGCATCATAGACCCGCCCCTGTTGCAGGCGCGGGCCGGCCGCAGCCGCGGCGGGGCCCTTGTGCTATAAGGCGCATCTTTTTTCGCCGTCGCGTGCGTGCAGTGCCATGAATGCCCAGAATCCCCACCCCTTCCATCCCCTTGCCGGCAGCACCCTGAGCGGTGCGGACACCATCGTCCAGGTCCTGGCGGATGAAGGCGTTGACGTGATTTTCGGCTACTCCGGCGGCGCCATCCTGCCCACCTACGACGCGGTGTTCCGCTACAACGGGCTGCACCGCAACGCCGACGGCACCGAGTCCATGCCGCTGATCGTGCCCGCCAACGAGCAGGCCGCGGGCTTCATGGCCGCCGGCTACGCGCGGGCCTCGGGCAAGGTGGGCGTGTGCCTGGTCACCTCCGGGCCGGGCGCCACCAACACCGTGACGCCGGTGCGCGACTGCATGGCCGACTCCATCCCCATCGTCGTGATCTGCGGGCAGGTGCCGACGGCGGCCATCGGCTCCGACGGCTTCCAGGAAGCGCCGGTGAGCACCATCATGGGCTCGGCCGCCAAGCACGTGTTCCTGGTGACCGACGCCAGCAAGCTGGAAGCCACCATGCGCACGGCCTTCGAGATTGCCCGCACCGGCCGCCCCGGTCCGGTGGTGGTGGACATCCCCAAGGACGTGCAGAACTGGTCCGGCAAGTTCGCCGGCGCCGGCGTGCTGCCCATTCCCGGCTACCGGGCGCGGCTCAAGAGCGTGCTGTCGAACTCGCTCGGTGCCGCCGGGGCGGGCCAGTTCTTCGAGCTGCTGCGGCAGTCGAAGCGGCCGCTGATCTATGCCGGCGGCGGCGTCATCAACGGCGAGGCCGCGGCCGAGCTGCGCGCGCTGTCCAGGGCCTTCGGCATCCCGGTGACCACCACGCTGATGGGCATCGGCGCCTTCGACACCACCGAGGCGCTGTCGCTGGAAATGCTCGGTATGCACGGCACCGCCTTTGCCAACTACGCGGTGGAGGACTGTGACTTCCTCATCGCCGTCGGCGCCCGTTTCGATGATCGCGTGGCCGGCGTGCCGGCCCGCTTCGCTCGCGGCGCGCGGCACATCGCGCACCTGGACGTGGACCCGGCGGAGATCGGCAAGGTCAAGCGCGCCGACTGGCACCACGTGGGCGAGTTGCGCCAGGCGCTGGGTGCGCTGGCGAGCTACGGCCAGAACCGCGCGTTCAAGGCGGATTACAGCGAGTGGCACGCGCACATCGCGAAGCTCAAGCGCGATCACGCGATGAACTACGAGCGCGGCGGCGATGCCATCCAGCCGCACGCGGTGATCGAGGAGATCAACCGCCACACCCGGGGCCTCGCCGTGGTTGCCACCGGCGTGGGCCAGCACCAGATGTGGGCGGCGCAGTATTTCGACTTCAAGGAACCGCGGCTGTGGCTGACCTCGGGCTCCATGGGCACCATGGGCTTTGGCCTGCCGGCGGCCATCGGCGCGGCGTTTGCGCGGCGCGACCGCATCGTCATCGACATCGACGGCGACGCCTCCATCCGTATGAACCTGGGCGAACTGGAAACCGCCACCACCTACAACCTGCCGGTGAAGATCGTGGTGCTGAACAACTTCGGCGACGGCATGGTCCGGCAGTGGCAGCGCCTGTTCTTCAACTCGCGCTTCTCGGCGTCGGACAAGAGCCTGCACCGCAAGGACTTCGTCAAGGCCGCGGAGGCCGACGGCTACGGCTTTGCCAGGCGCGTGGACAAGAAGGAAGACCTGGCCGGGGTGGTCAGGGAATTCATCGATTTCCCCGGCCCGGCGTTCCTGGAAGTCATCATCGACCCCGCGGCATCGGTCTACCCGATGGTCGGGCCCGGCATGGGCTACGACCAGATGATCACCGGCGACTGGATCCCATCGCGCAGCGCCAACGTGAAGGGCAACGGCGACAAGGCCGACCTGTTCTAGGGCCGGCCACGAGGGCGGTTCCTAGGCCTGCTCCCAGGGCCGCGGGACGGCGGGGGCGCTTCGGTAGAATCCGGCGCCTCCCTTTCCAACGGTGAACCCCATGTCCGAAGCACCTGCCAGCCCCGTCCTTGCGAGCCGGGACGGCGGCGTCCTCACGCTGCGCCTCAACCGGCCCGAAAAGAAGAACGCCCTGACGCAGGCCATGTACGCGGCCATGATCGAGGGCGTCAGCGCCGCCGCCACCGACCCCTCGGTGCGCGTGCTGGTGATCGCCGCGGCCGGGGACGCGTTCTGCGCCGGCAACGACCTGGCCGACTTCGTCAAGGGCGCCGGCAGCGGCGGCCCCGACCGCCCGGTGTTCCGCCTGATGCAGGCGCTCATCGCGTTCCCCAAGCCCATCATCGCCTCGGTCAACGGCCTTGCCATCGGCATCGGCGTGACCATGCTGCTGCACTGCGACCTGATCTACGCCGGCGAAGGCACGCGGTTCAGCCTGCCCTTCGTCAACATCGGCATCGCGCCGGAATTCGCCTCCAGCTACCTGCTGCCGCGCCTCATGGGCCACGCCCGCGCCGCGGAACTGGTGCTGTTCGGCGAACCGTTCACCGCCGCGCACGCGCGCGAATGCGGGCTGGTCAACGAAGTGCTGCCCAACGACCAGGTGGAGGCGCGCGCCCTGGAGCGCGCGGCCCGGCTGGCGCAGCAGCCCCCCAATGCCCTGCGCACCGCCAAAAAACTCCTGCGGCGCTGGACCGAGCCCGACGTGAACCAAGCCATTGCGGTCGAGGGCTTCCACTTCGTCCCCATGCTGTCCCTGCCCGAAGCGCAGGAAGCCATGGGCGCCTTCCTGCAGAAGCGCAAGCCGGACTTCTCCGGGTTCAGCTGAAGCGGGCGCCGCGCTCCCCGCAAACCAACCCCCCAAACGAAGAGGCCGGTTTCCCGGCCTCTTGATGTTGCGGTGTGGCGGTGTGGCGGTGTTGCGGTGTGGCGGTGTGGCGTGCGCTCAGACCTTGCTGGTGAGTTCCGGGATGATCTGGAACAGGTCGCCCACCAGG
>JBQTJW010000024.1:0-61083 GCA_052386745.1 Panacagrimonas sp.
AGATCATCCGCCCCAGCGCCAACTACGTGGGGCCGGAAGACCTCAAGTTCGTGCCCATCAAGGTTCTTGCGGTGGGCGGTGTTCATGAGGACGTGAGGCGTGAGGGGTGAGGCGTGAGGCGTTGGGGCTGGCGCGGCTTCTTCGCCTCACGCCTCACCCCCCACGCCTCACGAGCGTCAGCGGCGATCCTTGATGGGCACGAACTTGAGGTCTTCCGGCCCCACGTAGTTGGCGCTGGGGCGGATGATCTTGCCGTCGATGCGCTGCTCGATGACGTGCGCGCTCCAGCCGCTGGTGCGGGCAATGACGAACAGCGGCGTGAACATGGCGGTGGGCACGCCCATCACGTGGTAGCTCACCGCGCTGAACCAGTCGAGGTTGGGGAACATCTTCTTGATGTCCCACATCACGGATTCCAGGCGTTCGGCGATGTCGTACATCTTGGTGCTGCCGGCTTCCCTGGACAGCTCGTGCGCCACCTGCTTGATGACCTTGTTGCGCGGATCGCTGATGGTGTACACCGGGTGGCCGAAGCCGATGACCACTTCCTTCTTCTCCACGCGCGCCTTGATGTCGGCCTCGGCCTCGTCGGGGTTGTCGTAGCGCTTCTGGATCTCGAACGCCACCTCGTTGGCGCCGCCGTGCTTGGGCCCGCGCAGCGCGCCGATGCCGCCGCAGATGCAGCTGAACAGGTCCGAACCGGTGCCGGCGACGACGCGGCTGGTGAAGGTGCTGGCGTTGAACTCGTGCTCGGCGTACAGCACCAGCGAGGTGTGCATGGCTTTCACCCAGGATGCCTTGGGCTTCTCCTGGTGCAGCAGGTGCAGGAAGTGGCCGCCGATGGAATCCTCGTCAGACTCCACGTCGATGATGTTGCCGTTGTGGCTGTAGTGGTACCAGTACAGCAGCATGGAGCCGAGGCTGGCCATGAGCTTGTCGGCGATGTCACGCGCGCCGGCGTGGTTGTGGTCGTCCTTCTCCGGCAGCACGCAGCCCAGCACGGACACGCCGGTGCGCATCACGTCCATGGGGTGCGCCGAGGGCGGCAGCTGCTCCAGCGCCGTCTTCACCGCGGCGGGCAGGCCGCGCAGGCTCTTGAGCTTGGTCTTGTAGGCCTTGAGCTCGGCCGCGTTGGGCAGCTTGCCGTGCACCAGCAGGTGGGCGATTTCCTCGAACTCGCACTGCGAGGCGACATCCAGGATGTCGTAGCCGCGATAGTGCAGGTCGTTGCCGCTGCGGCCGACGGTGCACAGCGCCGTGTTGCCGGCCGCGGTGCCGCTCAGGGCGACGGATTTCTTGGGCTTGAATCCGGGAACGGTTGCTTCGCTCATCTTCTCTCCTGGGTTGGGCGGGCCGGGCCCGCCATCGCGATGTGACGACCGCCTGGCCGCCCTACTTCTTGCCTGCCGCAAACAGCGCATCGAGCTTGCGCTCGAAGCTGTGGTAATCGATGACGTCGTACAGCTCCATGCGCGTCTGCATGGTATCCACAACGTTCTTCTGGGTGCCATCGTTGCGGATGGCGGTGTACACGTTCTGCGCCGCCTTGTTCATGGCGCGGAACGCCGAAAGCGGGTACAGCACCAGGCTCACGTCGGCGCCGCGCAGTTCCTCCACCGTGAACAGCGGGGTGGAGCCGAACTCGGTGATGTTGGCTAGCACCGGCACCTTCACCGCGGCGGCGAACTTGCGGTACATGTCCAGGCTGGTCATGGCCTCGGGGAAGATGGCGTCGGCGCCCGCTTCCACGCAGGCCACGGCGCGCTCGATGGCCTTCTCCAGCCCTTCCACCGCCAGCGCGTCGGTGCGCGCCATGATCACGAAGTCCCGGTCGGTGCGCGCATCCACCGCGGCGCGCACGCGGTCCACCATCTCCGCCTGCGAGACGATCTCCTTGCCCGGCCGGTGCCCGCAGCGCTTGGCGCCCACCTGGTCCTCGATGTGCAGTGCGCCGGCGCCGGCCTTGATCAGGCTCTTGACCGTGCGCGCCACGTTGAAGGCGCTGGAGCCGAAGCCGGTGTCCACGTCCACCAGCAGCGGCAGGTCGCACACGTCGGTGATGCGGCGCACGTCGATCAGCACGTCTTCCAGCCCGCTGATGCCCAGGTCCGGCAAGCCCAGCGAACCCGCGGCCACGCCGCCGCCGGACAGGTAAATGGCCTTGAACCCGGCGCGCTTGGCGATGAGGGCGTGGTTGGCGTTGATGGTGCCGACCACCTGCAAGGGTTTTTCGGCCAGCAGGGCGGCGCGGAACCGGGCGCCTGCGGAAGTGCTCATGCGGTGTTCTCCTTCAAAGGGGCCTGCGTGGCCCGCGGGATGAAACGTGCGCAGCCTTGGGATCAAGGGGCGTGCCAGCGAGCGCGAGTTTAATCGCGGCGGCGCGAAAGGTAACGGACATCAGGCTTGCGGGGCGCGACCAGCCTTGCAGATGCCGGCCGCCGCGTGTTCCGACGTTCCATTGCGCGTTGCGCATGTTTCATAATCCGGATATGAAACGTCGGCAGAGTCCCCGCCCGCACGCCGGTCCGTCGGGCGAAACCAAGCCCGTGATCTGGACGGTGAGCGTGTCGCGGCTCTCGCGCCTGCTGCACGACGTCACGCCCGAGTTCGATACGCGCGCGCAGATCGAAAACATCCACCTGGGCTTCGACGAGGCCGTGACCACGCTGCGCGGGCGCTTGCAGACCGAGCGCTGCGACGTGCTGATCGCCGCCGGCTCCAACGGCGCCTACCTGAAGAACCGCCTGGACAAGCCGGTGGTGCTGGTGCGGCCTGACGGCTTTGACCTGATGCAGGCGCTGGCGCACGCGCACCGCGTGTCCTCGCGCATCGGCCTGCTCACGCACCAGACCGAGGTGCCGGCCTTCGCCGAGTTCCAGAAGAGCTTCGGCCTGGACGTGGCGCAGCGCGCATTCGCCACCGCCGAGGACGCGCGCCGGCAGGTGCGCGAACTCCTGGCCGCGGGCTGCGAGGTGATCGTGGGCACCGGCATGGCCGCGGACCTGGCCGAGCAGGCGGGCGCGGTCGGCATTCTCCTGTACTCGGCCGACACCATCCGCCAGGCGTTTGAATCGGCGCTGGACATCGCCCGCGCCGTCGGCATTGCCGAGGCCCCCGCCGCGCGCACGGGGCCCGCCGGAAAGGGCCGCTACACGCTGTCCAGCCTGCTGGGCGAGAGCGCGGTGATGCAGGCGCTGCGGCGGGATATCGCCCTGTTTGCGCCCAGCGAGCGCACGGTGCTGGTCGCGGGCGACACCGGCACCGGCAAGGAACTGGTGGCGCAGTCGCTGCACAGCGCCAGCGCGCGGCGCAAGGGGCCGTTCGTGGCCGTGAACTGCGGCGCCATCGCCGAGTCGCTGCTGGAGTCCGAACTCTTCGGCTACGAGGAAGGCGCCTTCACCGGCTCGCGCCGCGGCGGCCGCACCGGCCTGATGGAAACCGCCCACGGCGGCACGCTTTTCCTGGACGAGATCGGCGAGATGCCGCTGGCGCTCCAGACGCGCCTGCTGCGTGCGCTGGAGGAGCGCGAGGTGCTGCGGGTGGGCGCCTCGCGCCCGGTGCCGATCGATGTGCGCGTGATCGCCGCGACGCACGGCGACCTGGCGTCCATGGTCGCGGACGGCCGCTTCCGCGCCGACCTGTTCTACCGCCTCAACGTGCTGCGCCTTCGCGTCCCCGGCCTGGCGGAACGGCCGGGCGACGTCGAGCTGCTCGCCCGGCATTTCCTGAACTCGGCCCTGCGCGGCGCAACCGTGGACTGGAGCCAAGCCGCGCTCGACGCGCTGCGCGCACACCCCTGGCCCGGCAACGTGCGCGAGCTGCGCAACCTGGTGGAACGGCTCGCCGTGTTCTGCGAAGGCGCTAGCGCCCCCATCGACCTCGACCTGCTGCGCCGCTGCGCGCCGGAGCTGTTCGCCGCAAACCCGGGTTCGGCCCTCGCGGGCGCGGCGCCCGTCGCATCGCCTGCGCGCAGGCGCCGTCCCGCGCAGGGTCCGGACCTCGCGGACGTGCGGCGCGCGCTGGCCCGGGTGAACGGCGATCGCAAACTTGCCGCGCAGGCCCTGGGAATCTCGCGCACCACGCTCTGGCGCTGGATCAAGGACTAGCGTCTCGCCTGGACGAGCCCATCCATGCCGGAACGCCGCCGCCGCAAGCTGGCGCGGCGGCCCATTCCCCGCGCCTTGCGGCTTGCTAACGTGCCGGCATGAATCGCCACGCGACCGCAAGCAGCGCCTTTCCGTGCACACGCGGCAATGCGCGGGTCAAGGGCCTGAACCTGCACTGGGAGGCGTCCGGCCCGGCGGACGGCGAGCCGCTGCTGCTGGTCATGGGCATGGGCTGCCAGCTCATCCAGTGGCCGGAATCGCTGTGCGCGGACCTGGTCGCGCGCGGATTTCGCGTCATCCGCTTCGACAACCGCGACGCCGGGCTGTCAGGCGAGGCCGATCGCGGCGTGCGCTTCGACCTGCGCGGCGACTACCTGCGCGTGCGCCTGGGCCTGGGCGCCGGCCCGGCCAACTACCTGCTGCATGACATGGCCGCCGACGTGGTGGGGCTGATGGACGCGCTGGCGATCGATCGCGCGCACCTCGTCGGCGTCTCCATGGGCGGGATGATTGCGCAGATTGCCGCCGCCACGTTCCCGCAGCGCGTGCGCAGCCTGACCTCGATCATGTCGGGCACCAACCATTCGTGGACGCGCCAGACGCGGCTCGACCTGCTGCTGCGCATGGCACAGCCGCTGCCGGACTACGCGCGCGCAACGGTCGTGGCGCGCTCGCTGGAAACGTCCCTGCTGATCGGCAGCCCGGCCTACCCCACGCCGCTCGGAGAGATGCGGCAGTTCGCGGAACGCGCCTACGACCGCGCCTTTCGTCCCGGCGGCAGCCTGCGACACAAGCACGCCATCATCGCCACCGGCTGTTTCGAGCCGCTGCTGGGCCGCGTGACCGCGCCGACGCAGATCATCCACGGCACCGCCGACATCATGCTGCGGCCCGCCTGCGGCCTGCGCAGCGCGCGCCTCATCCGCAACGCCCGGCTGGAACTGATCGAAGGCATGGGCCACGACTGCCCGCAGGCGCTCATGCCGCGCTGGGCGGAACTCATCGCGGCCAACGCGGCGCGCGCCTAGGGGCCTGGCGCCGGAGCGTGGCGGCGAGCCCGTTCAGGATGCTCGCCCAGCCGGCGGCGGTGCGGTCTGCGAACCCGGCCCATTCCGGCTTCATGTCCTGGCACAGGCTCAGCGTGCAGCCTTCGGGGAGCGGCTCGATGTGCACCGTCACGCGATCGCTTCCCGGCGCGTACTTCGGAACGGAGAACGTGAACACCAGGCGGTGCGGGCGCTCGATATCGAGGTACTGGCCGGTGTGTTCCACGTCCTCGCCGGCGCGCCGGTCCACGAAGCGGTAGCGGCCGCCGGGGCGCGGGTCGATTTCCGCGGCCACCATCTGCCCGCTGGGCGTGGCGAACAGGAAGTGGCGCGCCTGATCCGGATCGAGCAGGGCGTCGAAGACGCGCTCCGGTGACGCGGCAAAGCCGCGCTCGGCGCGGGCAACGACCGGTTGTGGCGAGTTCACGGCCACGCCAGGATCATCCCTGCGGCACCGCTGCGCCGTTGGTAGGGCGGTGCGATGCACCGTTCGCCGCGCCCTTGCCGGTGCTGCGGCGGGCGCCGGAGCCCGTCTTGGGTCCGATGCGTTCCTTGGCCACCGCCAGGGGTTCTTCCTGCTCGATCTGCGTCAGCACCTGGGCCGAGACCGCGGCCAGCTGTTCCAGCTCCACCAGGCCGTCTTCGAGGTAGTCGAGCAGGTGATGGATGCGCGGCAGCGAGCGGCGGCAGGCCAGGATGCCGAAGTCCAGCCGGTCCTGGATTGCGGTGAGCGAGATGTTGAGCGCCATGCCGTCCACCACCACGGCCACGGGGTACATGGCGTCCACCGAGCAGCCCATCCAGTGCATCTGCGAGCGTGGACCGGGCACGTGCGAAATCATCACGTTGAACGCCAGCGAGCCGCCGGCGGGGTTGAGCATCATGTTGAGCATGCCCGGCGTGATCATGGCGACGCTGTAGCCCAGGATCTCGCCGGGCTTCATCTTCAGGTAGCGCTGCTTGCCGTGTTCGATGGAGCGCGTGATGGCGCCCAGGCGCGCGGCGGGGTCAGCCAGGTGCGTGCCGAGATTGGCCAGCAGGAACCCCAGCTGGTTGCCGGAGTCGCTGCGGTCGCGCCGCGTGGACATGGGCACGCCCGCGATCAGCGGTTTATCCGGCAGCGCGCCCAGTTCCATCAGGTAGCGGCGCACGGCGTGGCTGCACATGGCGAGGACGATGTCGTTGACGTTGCAGTGCAGGGCGCGGCTCGCCGCCTTGGCCCGTGGCAGCGAGTAGCTGCGGGCGATATAGCGGCGCGAGGCGCTGATGCTGCAATTGAGGATGGATGCCGGCGCCTCGGAGCCGGAGAGGTGATCGGGATTGCCGGCGCGCCGCTCGCGCCCGGCGTTGCGTATTTCACGGACCACGGCCGGCACGCTGCCGAATGCACGACGGAATCCGGCGGCCAGACCCGCGGCGCGCCCCACGGGGTTGGTCAGCAGGCTGGCGGGGCGCGCGCGCCGGCCCTGCGGCGGCACCGCCCAGGGTGGCGGCAGCACCTCGGTCGGGTCCATGGACATGGACCGCAGGGTAAGGCGCGTGCCGGCAATGCCGTCCGCCACGGCGTGGTGCACCTTGGAGTAGGTGGCGATGCGGCCGTCCTCCAGCCCTTCGATGACGTAGGTGCGCCACAGCGGGTAGGCGCGGTCCAGGTGGTTGGCGTGCATGCGCGACACCATGGCCAGCAGGTCGCGCATGCGCCCGGGGCGCGGCAGGGCCAGATGCACCACGTGCTGGTGGATGTCGAACTCGGGCTCGTCCACCCAGCGCGCCGAGCCCAGGCGCGACTCCAGGCGCTGGTTGAACGGCGGCAGCGGGCTGGCGTAGGAGCGCAGGCGTTCCACCAGCTTCTGCGCGAAGTCCGCGGCCGCGCCCGGCGGCGGCGTGAGCAGGTTCAGGTAGGCCACGTGGAGCGGCTGGTTGCGCTTCTCCATGAGGGTGAAAACCTTGTCCAGGCCAGTGAGCGGCTTCATCGGGTCTCCGTTGACGGGGGGTCCGGAACCGGGGCAGCGAATGTCGTGCCACGCCCCGGGCCCCGCTCATCGCATGACACCCTGGCCCCTATTTGTGCCGGGGGGTGCGCCTGCTAATTTCCGCGCCCTTTCTCCGAATCGTCACGGGAGTGCAACCCACCTGTCATGGAAATGTGCTGGTCCGCCGGCAGCGCCTGCGTCAATGGCCTGCAGATGAACTGGGAGGAAACCGGACCCGCGCACGGCGACCCGGTGCTGCTGGTCATGGGCCTGGGCGGACAGCTCATCCACTGGCCTGACCGGCTGGCGAGCGAACTGGTGGGGCGCGGCTTTCGCGTCATCCGCTTCGACAACCGCGACAGCGGCTTGTCCGGCGAGTCGGACCGTGGCGTGCGCATCAACCTGGCGCGGGACTGGCTGCGGTGTCGCCTGGGCCTGCCGGCGCGGGCCAACTACACCCTGCACGACATGGCCGACGACACCATCGGCCTGCTGGACACGCTGGGCATTGCGCGGGCGCACCTGGTCGGCACCTCCATGGGCGGCATGATTGCGCAGATCGTGGCCGGCGCTTACCCGCACCGCGTGCGCAGCCTGACCTCGATCATGTCCAGCACCAACCACCCGGGCTTGCCGGCGGCGCGCCTGGACGTGCTGTGGCGGCTGGCGGGCTTTGGCGCTCGGGTGAAGACGCGCGAGCAGGTGATCCGCCGCGCCACGCAGATGCTGCGGCGGGTGGGCAGCCCGGGCTTTCCCACGCCGTTCGAATACCGCGCGCGGCTCGCGGGGCGGGCCTACGACCGCGCGTTCCGTCCCGGCGGGCACCTGCGCCAGACGCATGCGATCGTCGCCACCGGGAGTTTCGAGCACCTGCTGCCGCAGATCGTGGCGCCCACCCAGATCATCCACGGTCTGGCGGACCCGCTGCTGCGTCCGGCCTGCGGCCAGCGCAGCGCGAGCCTGATCCGAGGGTCGCGGCTGGAGCTGATCCCCGGCATGGGCCACGACCTTGCGCCCTCGCTCATGCCGCGCTGGGCAGAGCTGTTTTCGGCCAATGCAGCCCGCGCCTGATTGCAGGCGCGGGCTGCAACTTCACAACCGGCAGCCTTTCGCCCGTAGCGGACGAAAGGCTCGACCGGCGACGGATCAGCCGCGCATGCCCACCTGTTCGGCGGCCGGGTGCAGGCTGCCCTTGGCGCTGGGGCGCGAGTCGATGCGCTTGAACCAGGCCGAAAGGTTGCCGCACTCCGGGCTCAGGGGCTGGCCGACGCCCTTGGCGAAATCCAGGCAGCAGTACAGCACCAGGTCGACGATGCGCAGCTGGTTGCCGGCAATGAAGTCGCGGCCGGCCACCAGGCCGTCCAGCCACTTCAGGTTGCGCTGCGCACCGGCCTTCAGGCCCGCGGCCGCTTCGGGGATGACGTGCGTGCGGTCCTTGAACAGGTCGTAGCCCTCGGCGTAGCGGAATCCGTTGTAGATGCTCTCGGTGATGTTGAGCTCCACGCGGCGCTGCCACATGCGCGAGATGGCCTTTTCCTCGGCATTGGCACCCACCAGCGTGTTGCCAGGGTTCACCTCGTCGAGGTACTCGCAGATGGTCACGGTCTCGGCCAGCACGGTGCCGTTGTCCAGTTCCAGCGCCGGCAGCTGGCCCGCGGGATTCTTGCTGGTGAACGGCGGCTTGCGGTTTTCGGCGCCGAGCAGATCGTGTTCCTGCATGGGAACGTCAATCCCCTTCTCGAGCAGGAACATGCGCACCATGCGCGGATTCGGGCCAAACGAATTCAACAGTTTCATGGAATTGCTCTCCTCAAAGTCTGGGTGGTGTGATTGCCGTGCCCGCGGCCTGCGCCGGACGGACCAGGTTGCGCATGTTCCCGCGAATGCGGTGCGGGGTGCCATCGGTGAAGACCCTAGCGCCTTTGCCACGGTACGCCGCCCCTAAGGTACAGGGAACGGCCCGGCCCCGGAACGCTCAGGCGGGAGAGCCTGTGAAAAATTCGCCCACCTACTGCGGAAGCACGCAGCAACGCCCTCGCTACGGTGTTCAAATTTTCACAGGCTCTGGGCCTGGTGCACCGCCACCGGCCCGAAGCCCTGGCACACGGGCGCCAGCGAGAGGGTGTTGACGTTGACGTGCGGCGGCAGCATGGCCACCCAGTGCACGGTGTCGGCCACGTCCTGCGCGCTCAGGGCCTGCGCGCCCTCGTAGACCTTGGCGGCGCGGGCGTCGTCACCGCTGAAGCGCACGTTGGAAAACTCGGTGCCGCCGGCCAGCCCCGGAGCCACCTCGCTGACGCGGACGGCGGTGTGGAACAGGTCGGCGCGCAGGTTCAGCGAAAACTGGCGCACGAAGGCCTTGGTCGAGCCATACACGTTGGCGCCGGGGTAGGGCCATTCGCCCGCGGTGGAGCCGATGTTGATCACGTGCCCGCAATTGCGCGCGACCATGCCGGGGAGGATGGCGCGGGTGAGGTACATCAGGCCCTTCACGTTGGTGTCGACCATCTGTTCCCACTGGTCGAGCGAGGCTTCGTGCGCCGGGGCGAGGCCCAGCGCGAGGCCGGCGTTGTTCACCAGCACGTCGATGGCCGCGAAGTCGGCCGACAGTTGGGCAATGGCGGCTTCCACGGCCGCGCGATCGCGCACGTCCAGCACCAGGGGCAGGGTGGGCACGCCGAGTTCGGCCGCGAGCTTTTCCAGCCGCTCCTGGCGGCGGCCGGCAATGACCAGGCGTGCGCCATCCCGTGCAAACCGTCGGGCAATGGCCTCGCCGAAGCCCGCCGTGGCACCGCTCACGAAGACGATCACCGGTGCGCTCGCGAGCTTGATGGGACGGTATGGACGTCTGATCGCAAATTCATGGCGAATGCCCTCCGAGCTTGATCTGGTACGAGCGACGCGGCGCGGTCCGGCGGGCGCCGTCGCAGCCCATCACGGCCGGTGCGCTTGGCCAATCGCCCGGACGGCGCGCGACCGGGCACCCATGGGGCGGCCCGTTCGCGACAGCAAACAGCCTCCGGTCCTTGCTACTCCGGAACCTTGGGCGCATCGCCTTCGCCCGCCGCCGCAGGCGCTGCGGGCGGGACCACCGCGGGGGCATCGCTGGTGCTTGCCGGGGTGGCGGTCTCTCCGGTGGCCGGAACGGCGACCGGCGCGTCGAGCGAGTCGACTACGCTGCGCGACGACGCGCCGCGGTCACTCACGAAGTAGGCGAGCGCGAGGCTCGAGGCAAAGAATGCGGCGGCCAGCCAAGCTGTGGTGCGGCTGAGGAAATTTGCCGCACCGCGCGCGCCAAACACGGTTCCGGATGCCCCGCTGCCAAAGGCGGCGCCCGCGTCAGCACCCTTGCCGTGCTGAATCAGGATCAGCCCGATCAGGGCGACCGCCACCAGAACCTGAACGACGACCAGAACCGTATGCATAAGAAAAACAACCTAGGAAGTTTGTGCCTGAGCGGCAGCGCAGATCGCCAGAAAATCGCCGCTCTTCAATGACGCCCCGCCAATCAGTCCGCCGTCCACATCGGGGCAGGCAAAGAGCTCGTTGGCGTTGTCGGGCTTCACGCTGCCGCCGTAAAGGACCCGAGCCGAGCCCGCTATGCTAGCACTGCGCTGCGCGATCAGGCCACGCAGGTACTGGTGCGCCGCCTGCGCCTGGGCGGCGGTGGCGTTGCGGCCCGTCCCGATGGCCCAGACCGGCTCGTAGGCGATCACGGCCTTGGCGAAGGCTTCCACGCCGGCCGCTTCGAGCACGGCGCCGAGCTGGCGCGCCAGCACCGATTCGGTGGCATTGCCGTCGCGTTCCTCCAGAGTCTCGCCCAGGCACAGAACCGGGACCAGACCCAACTTCTGCGCGGTGCAGAACTTGGCGGCGACCACCGCGTCGGTCTCGCCATACAGGGCGCGGCGCTCCGAGTGACCGACCAGCACGTACTGGCAGCCCAGTTCGCGCAGCATGGCGCCATGCGTCTCGCCCGTGAAAGCGCCCGGCTTTTCCTGGTCCGACAGGCTCTGCCCGCCGAGTGCGATGGCGCGGGTCCCGATCAGCGTCGCCACCTGCTGCACGTAAACGGCAGGCGGGCACACCAGCACCTCGACCGCGGGAACACCCTTGAGCCCGGCCGCGATCCCTTCGACGAGCGCGGAATTGGCCGTGACGCTGCCGTTCATTTTCCAATTGCCGGCAACCAGATACTGCCTTTTCATGGCGTGAATCCTCCTGTTTGTATTGTTGATTTTTAGATAATCACGCCGCCAGCGCGCGCACGCGTTCGGCGATGAACTCGGCGGTGCTGCGGGTTTCGCCCTCGTCCTGCGCCTCCACCATCACCCGCACCAGCGGCTCGGTGCCCGAGGGCCTCAGCAGCACCCGGCCGCGGGGCCCCAGGCGGGCTTCCATCTCGCGCACGGCGGCCGCGACGCTGGGTGCGGTCGCCACGGTCCCGGGAGCACCGGCACGCACGTTGATCAGGACCTGCGGAAATTTCGTCACCCCATTGGCCAGCGCGGCCAGCGTCTGCCCCTTCTCCAGCATGGCGGCGAGCACCTGCAGTGCGGTGATCGTGCCGTCGCCTGTGGACGCGCGGTCCAGGCACAGGGTGTGACCGGAGGTCTCCCCGCCCAGTTCGCCACCGCCGGCCTTGAGCATATCCAGCACGTAGCGATCGCCGACCTGGGCCCTGCGAAATTCGATGCCCAGGCCTTGCAGCGCGCGCTCCAGGCCCAGGTTGGACATCTGCGTTCCCACCACCGGTCCGCGCAACTGGCCAGCGGCTTTGCGGTGCCGCGCGATGATGAACAGGATCTCGTCGCCGTCCACCTCGCGCCCGTCCGCCGTCATCATCAGGCAGCGATCGGCGTCACCATCGAGCGCAATCCCGACGTCGGCCTGCCGATCGAGCACCAGCCGGCGCAGGGCCGCGAGCTGCGTGGAGCCGCAATCAAGATTGATGTTGAAGCCATCCGGCCGATTGCCGATGACGTGCAGTTCCGCGCCCAGTTCCGCGAACACCGCCGGCGAGGTGCGGTAGGCGGCGCCATTGGCGCAGTCGAGCGCGATACGCAGACCGGCGAGGCTTCGGTTGAGCGGGAAGCTGCTCTTGCAGAATTCGATGTACCGCCCCTGCGCGTCGTCGATGCGGCGCGCGCGGCCGAGATGTTCGGAGTCCACGCAGGCCAGCGGCTGCTCGATCATGGCCTCGATCTCCGACTCCACCTCGTCGCTGAGCTTGCCGCCGTCAGGGCCGAAGAACTTGACCCCGTTGTCGTGATGCGGATTATGCGAGGCGGAGATGACCACGCCCGCCTGCGCCCGCAGCGCGCGAGTGAGGTAGGCCACACCCGGCGTGGGCAGCGGGCCGAGCATGTCGCTCTCCACGCCAGCGGCGGCAAAGCCCGCCTCCAGCGCCGATTCGAGCATGTAGCCGGATCGCCGCGTGTCCTTGCCGATGAGCACGCGCGCGTTCGGCGTGCGCGCCAGCACGCGGCCCGCGGCCCACCCCAGCTTGAGTGCGAAATCCGGCGTCATCGGCGCCTTTCCGACTGGCCCGCGGACCCCGTCGGTCCCGAAATACTTGCGCTTCACTGGCGCTCCTCCCCTGCCCGGCGGATGGCGTGCGCCATCTGCACCGCACTGCGAGTTTCCCACACATCGTGCGTGCGGACGATTGCCGCGCCCTTCATGATCGCGACAGCCGCGGCAGCCAGCCCGGCGGGCATCCGGCGACTCTGTTGCGGCTCGCCGCCTGCGCCGCCCAGCATGGATTTTCGCGAGACCCCGATCAGGACCGGATATCCCAGAGCGGAAATGGCGTCCAGACCGGCCAGCAACTGGAGGTTGTGCTCCAGGCGCTTTCCAAACCCGAAACCCGGGTCCAGAACGATACATTCCCGACGAACTCCGGCCGCGATGCACGCGTTGGCCCGTTCGGACAGGCTCTCGGCCACTTCGCTCAGCACATTGGCGTAATGGGGATCTTGCTGCATCGTCCCGGGCTCGCCCTGCCTGTGCATCAGGCAGATGCCTGCGCCGCTCGAACGCGCCACCTCCATTGCGCCCTCGGCCTGCAAGGCGTTGACGTCGTTGATCATGCTCGCCCCTGCGCGGATGGCTGCCTGCATCACGGCGGGTTTCGAGGTATCGATGGAAATTGCGCCGGCGGTTTCCCTGTGCAGCCGCTCGATGATCGGAATCACCCGGTCAAGCTCTTCCTGTTCGGACACGGGCGCTGCGCCGGGTCGGGTGGACTCGCCGCCAACGTCGATGAAGTCCGCGCCCTGGGCGATCATTTCCATCGCGCGCGTCACTGCATCGTTCTCGGACACCCAGCGCCCGCCGTCGAAAAAGGAATCGGGCGTGATGTTGAGTACGCCCATGACGAGGGGCGTCGTGAGGTCAACGACACGATCAATCAGGCGGATGTTCATCGGCGTGAAAAAAGCCGCCTGGACGACAGGCGGCTTTCCAATCTGAAGCCCGGGCCGATTCCGTCAGTGGCTCGCTGGCTTCGGCTCCGCGGTACCGGCAGACGGGATGGTCCCCCCAGCACTGGCATTTCCGGGGCGCGGCGGCGTGCTGGGCGGCGGGGAACGTCCAGCGTCGTTCCAGGATTCTGGCTGGCCGGGATCGAGCCCGCGCATGATGCGGTCGATCTGCCCGGAGTCGATGGTCTCGTACTTGAGCAGCGCCTCCGACATGATGTGCAGCTTGTCCAGGTTGTCCTCAAGAATCTTCTTGGCCGTAGCATAGTTGTGGTCGATCACCGCACGAATCTCGCGGTCGATCGAATTGGCCGTGTCGTCGGAGACGTTCTTGGTCTGAGTCACGCTCTTGCCCAGGAATACCTCGCCGTTGTCCTCGCCATACGAAAGCGGACCCAGCACCTGCGACATGCCGTACTTGGTCACCATGTTGCGGGCAATGCTGGTAGCGCGCTCGATGTCGTTGCTCGCGCCGGTGGTGATCTTGTCCAGCCCGAAGATCATTTCCTCCGCCAGGCGTCCGCCGAACAACGAGCAGATCTGCGAGTTCAGCCGCTCGCGCGTGTAGCTGTAACGGTCTTCGTCCGGCAGGAACATGGTCACGCCGAGCGCGCGGCCGCGGGGGATGATCGTGACCTTGTAGACCGGATCGTGCGACGGCACCGTCATGCCGACGATGGCGTGCCCGGCCTCGTGGTAAGCGGTCAGCTTCTTCTCGTCTTCCGACATGACCATGGAGCGGCGTTCAGCGCCCATCATGATCTTGTCCTTGGCGCGCTCGAAGTCGTCGTGGTCCACCAGCCGCTTGTTGCCGCGCGCGGCGAAGAGCGCCGCCTCGTTGACGAGGTTGGCCAGGTCCGCGCCCGAAAAACCCGGCGTGGCGCGGGCGATGATTTCGGGCTTCACGCCATCGTGCAGCGGCACCGCGCGCATGTGCACCTTGAGGATCTGCTCGCGCCCGCGCACATCCGGCAGCGGCACGGTAACCTGGCGGTCGAAACGGCCCGGGCGCAGCAGCGCAGGGTCGAGCACGTCCGGGCGGTTGGTCGCGGCGATGATGATGACGCCCTCGCTGCCCTCGAAGCCGTCCATCTCCACCAGCAGCTGGTTCAAGGTCTGCTCGCGCTCGTCGTGCCCACCGCCCAGCCCGGCGCCGCGGTGACGGCCCACGGCATCGATTTCGTCGATGAAGATGATGCAGGGCGCATGCTTCTTGGCTTGCTCGAACATGTCACGCACGCGACTGGCACCGACGCCGACGAACATCTCGACGAAGTCCGAGCCGGAAATGGTGAAGAACGGCACACCGGCCTCGCCGGCGATGGCCCGGGCCAGCAGCGTCTTGCCGGTGCCGGGCGAGCCCACCATCAGCACGCCGCGGGGAATCTTGCCACCCAGCTTCTGGAACTTGCTCGGATCCTTGAGGAAGTCGACCAGTTCGCTGACTTCCTGCTTGGCTTCTTCCACGCCGGCCACGTCATTGAACGTGATCTTGACCTGGTCAGCATTGAGCATGCGGGCACGCGATTTTCCGAACCCCATCGCGCCGCGACCGCCACCACCGCCCTGCATCTGGCGCATGAAATACACCCAGACGGCAATTAGCAGCAGGATCGGGAAGGCGTTGAACAGCAGCTGCAGGGGCCACGGCGTGCCCTTGGGCATTTCGCCGGTGAACTTCACATCGTGCTCAATGAGGGTACCGACCATCGAGCGGTTGTCGGTTTCGGGGCTGATGGTCTCGAACCGCGTGCCACCCTTGAGCTGGCCCTCGATCGAATCGCCCGCGATGCGGACTTCGGCGACCTGCCCCTGTTTGACCTGCTCCAGGAAGTCGGAATAAGCCACAGATTGCTGTCCGGGGCCCCGATTGGCGAAGCTCTGGAACACGGTGATGAGCACCACGAGGATGACCACCCAGAGCAGCAAATTCTTAGCGAGATCGTTCAATGCCTTAATCCTCAAGACCGCGGGACAGCCAATGCTGGACCGCCAAGTGCACATTACACCCGCCGCAGACTCCTCGCCAGCAGGTACACCTCTCTACTGCGTGGCCTTGAAGCCTTGGGCTTGCGGATCGTCACCGATTCGAAATTCGCCCTCACCGCCTTCAAGTAGGCCTCAAATCCTTCACCCTGAAACACCTTGACCAGGAATGCCCCGCCCGGCTTCAAATGGGCCTTCGCAAATTCGAGCGCCAGTTCGCACAGATACAGCTGCCCGACCTGGTCGGCGCTGTCGATGCCCGTGACGTTGGGGGCCATGTCCGACAAAACAAGGTCCACGGGTCGACCCTCAACCCGCGCCTCCAGTTCGCGGAGCACGTTGTCTTCGCGGAAGTCGCCGACGATGATGTCCACCTCCGGCAAGGGCTCGAAAGGAAGGATGTCGAGCGCGATCATCCGGCCCCTGGGCCCGAGCAGCGGCCGCGCCCACTGGCTCCAGCCGCCCGGGGCGGCGCCCAGGTCAACCACCACCATGCCCGGTCGCAGCAGTTGGTCGCGCTCGTTGATTTCCTTGAGTTTGAAGACGGCGCGCGAGCGGTACCCCAGCTTGCGGGCATCCCGTACGTAGGGGTCGGACTCGTGCTCCGCCAGCCAGCGCGAGGAGCTGGCGCTGCGCTTGCGGCTCACGACGCAGCGTGCCGGCGGCTGTTCAGACGTTCAGACGTACTGGATGGCGACCACTTCCAGTTCGCGCAGCCCGCCTGGCGCGGCCACTTCCACCACATCGCCCTCGACCTTGCCGATGAGCGCCCGCGCGATCGGCGAGTTGTAGGAGATCAGGCCCTGGCGGGAGTCGGCCTCGTCGTCACCCACGATCTGGTAGCGGTACTCCTCGCCGGTGTCGGCGTCGGCCACCTGCACCGTGGTGCCGAAAATCACCTTGCCGCGGGCCTCGATCTTGGTGACGTCGATCACCTGTGCGACGGCGAGCTTGCTCTCGATCTCCGCGATGCGGCCCTCGATGAAGCCCTGCTGTTCCTTGGCCGCGTGATACTCGGCGTTTTCGCGCAGATCCCCGTGCGCGCGCGCCTCGGCGATGGCCGCGATCACCTTCGGACGGGCTTCGGATTTCAGGGCTCGCAGCTCTTCGCGCAGCTTGGCTTCACCGCGGTGGGTGATGGGGATTCGGCTCATGGTCATCGATTCAACGATCAGGTCGCCGAAACACGGGCGCTTCGGCGGTGGATCAGGCGGGTGGGCACCGCGCCTGTATGACAAACAGCCGGACAAGTATCGCGCAGACCGCCGGGCTCCGACAGGTGGATGGCGCGGATGCAAAGCCATTTGCCTGGGCGTAGGCTTTCCGCGGCATCGGGAATGACCTGGGGTGAACGCCATGTTTTCTGTTCTCAGAATCTTCGCGGCCGTTCCTATCGCACTGTTTCTGTTACCTGCGGAAAATGCGCTGGCGGCACCGGCCAGGCCACTTGGCGGCAACCGGACCGTCGCCGAGGCCGCGTCGTCCGACCTGATCCAGTCCCGGGTGGCGCGCGATGCGGACGGCGATTTCGTTGTCGTCTGGGCGGGGCCCGGGCCCGGAGGCCAGGACATCTTCGCGCGCCTGTTCCGTAGCGATGGAACACCGCGCGGCTCTGCCTTTCCGGTGACCTCCGCGACGGGCCTGGACGAATCGCCCGACGTGGCGATGAACGCGGCCGGCGACTTCGTGGTGGTGTGGGAGCAGGCGACTTCGGACGGCGGCACGGGCGATGGAGATTCGAGCGGCGTTTCCGGACTGGTTTTCTCAGCCGGTGGGACACCATCCAAGGAGGGCCTCTTCTGGGTGAACGACATCACCGCCTCGCACCAGCGCGATCCGGTGGTGGCGATGGACGCTCAGGGCAATTTCGCGGTGGCCTACTCCAGCTTCACGGTCGGCGATATCAAGGACGATATCTTCGTGCGGCGCTTCGATACACGCGGCTTCGCGCGCGGGCCATCGGTGCGGGTGAACGATCTCAGGCAGGACTTCCAGAATCACCCGGCCATCGCCATGTCCGCGGACGGCAGTTTTGCCGTGGCCTGGGAAAGCGACAAGGTGGATCGCCTCGATCAGAGCGTGCGGATACGCGCCTACAACGCCGACGGCAGTGCGCGCGGTCCGGAGGACGGCATTCTCGCGGGCACGGCGCGCCAGGACAGTCCAGCCATTGCGGCCGATCCCCTGGGCGACTTTCTGCTCACCTGGACGCAATCCGGCGACGACGGGTCGAGATTCGTTCTCGCGCGCGGCCTTACGCGGCCTTCCGGGAGTCCGTTCCCGGTCCTGACCCTGGTCAACAGCATCACCGGCAACCTCGGCGTGCCGGCGGTGGCGGGCAGCGCCAGGGTGCTCGGAGCCGTCGTAGGCGATTTCGTCGTGGCCTGGGAAGATCGTGCGCCAGACTCGGTTGCCGAACAGGTATTCGCCCTGCGGACCAATATCTCGGGGACCGAGCGTGATGGCGCGCCCCAGGTGGTCTTCGCGCAGGGCAAGGACGACTTTCGCGACATCGACATCGCGGCCGACGCCGACGGGGACTTTGTCGTCGCGGCCAGCGCGAGATTGCAGGCGCAGGAGGAGGCCGACGACATCGTGGCCCGGCGTTTCGCCTCGGCCGAGATCGACCTCGCCCTGAAGGTCCGACGCGACACGGCTGAATCCGGAACACCCGTGCCGGGCTCCACGCAGCTGTTCCTGGCGCGGGTCGAGAATCTGCAAGCGGAAGCCGACGTCGGCGGCCCACCGGAAATCCGGCGGGAGATTGGCCGGGCGCTGCCTGTCAGCTTGCGGGGCACGATCAACGGGACCAACGGCAACGGTCGTCTCGGCCGGGTGGGCGGACCCAACTGGGACTGCGACACCACGCCGGTGGCCTTCGAGTGCGAGCGCAAGGGCGGACTGTCCCCCGAGCAGACCGCGACATTGGAAATCGAAGTCGACGCACCGGACCGCGAAACCCAGATCAGCCTGCGCGTGCGCCTGGAAGCCGGGCAGGTGGACCCGATCAAGCCGGAGGATAACGTGCAGGTATTGAAGACCGACATCGCCTGCCGCCTGCGCCTGTCGCAGAACCGCTTCCGCGTGGCAGAGAACGTGGGCACACGCAACGTCACCATCAATCGCCTGGGTTCCGACAACTGCGCCAGCGCCAGCGTGAACATTGCCACGACACCCGGCAGCGCCATTGCCGGCGCGGACTACCAGAGCAAGTCTGGCACCTTGCGCTGGGCCGCCGACGATCAGCGTCCGAAGACGGTGGTGTTAAGGATCCTCGACGACCTCAAAGACGAACCCGAGGAGACTTTCGATCTCGTGCTCTCCAATCCAAAAGGCAGCAAGATTGACGGGGCGAAACGGGCATCCGTGACCATTCTGGACAACGACTCGCCTTCGCCGCCCGCGGCGGCGGTCCGGTGAGCGCCCCCGCGCCAGCTTGCCGCTCTGTCACTTGGGTCCGAGCTTTTGAGTCGTTTCTAGCTCACCGACTCATGCAGCGTCTGCAGGCGGTTGACATCCTGCCGATCGAGAAAATCCATCGACACCGCCGCGGCGTGGGCGCCGGAAATGGTCGTGAAGTAGCAGACCTTGTGCTGGATGGCGGCCGAGCGGATGGAGCGTGATTCCTCGATGGACTTCTTGCCCTCGGTGGAATTGGCGATGAACTGGATCTCGCCGTTCTTGATCATGTCCACGCAGTGCGGCCGGCCTTCCTTGACCTTGTTGACGCCCTCGCAGGGCACGCCGGCCTCGCGGATGAGCGTTGCCGTGCCGTGGGTGGCCACCACGCGAAACCCCTTGGCGGCGAGCAGGCGGGCCACGTCCACCGCCTTGGCCTTGTCGCCGTCGCGCACGGACAGGAACGCGGTGCCGCTGCGTGGAATGGCGTTGCCGCCGCCGAGCAGGGCCTTGTGGAAGGCCTCGCCGAAGGTGGCGCCCACGCCCATCACCTCGCCGGTGGAGCGCATCTCGGGCCCGAGCAGCGGGTCCACCGACGGAAACTTGTTGAACGGGAACACCGCTTCCTTGACCGAGAAATACGGCGGGATCAGCTCTTTCTCGACGCCCTGGCTCTTGAGACTCTGGCCCACCATGCAGCGCGCGGCGATCTTCGCCAGCGGGCGGCCGATGGCCTTGCTCACGAACGGGCTGGTGCGCGAGGCGCGCGGGTTCACTTCCAGCAGGTAGACCTTAGTGCCCTGCACCGCGAACTGCGCGTTCATCAGGCCCACCACGTTCAGCGCCCTGGCCAGCTTGAAGATCTGGTCGCGGATGTCGTCGAGCACGCCCTGCGGCAGCGAGTAGGCCGGCAGCGAGCAGGACGAGTCGCCGGAGTGCACGCCGGCCTCCTCGATGTGCTCCATGATTCCGCCGATGACGCAGGTCTCACCGTCGCTCAGCGCATCTACATCCACTTCCACCGCGTTGTTGAGGAATCGGTCCAGCAGCACCGGCGAGTCGTTGGAGACCTTCACCGCCTCGGTCATGTAGCGGTTCAGATCGCCGTCGTCGTGAACGATTTCCATCGCGCGGCCGCCGAGCACGTAGCTTGGGCGCACCACCAGCGGATAACCCACCTTGTTGGCCACCGCCAGCGCCTTCTGCTCGCTGGTGGCCGTGCCATTGGGCGGCTGCAGCAGCTTGAGCTGGTCCACCAGCTTCTGGAACCGCTCGCGGTCTTCGGCCAGGTCGATGGAATCCGGCGAGGTGCCGATGATGGGCGCGCCCGCCGCTTCCAGCGCGCGTGCCAGCTTCAGCGGCGTCTGCCCGCCGAACTGCACGATCACGCCCTTGGGCTTTTCGAGGTCGATGATTTCCATCACGTCCTCGAAGGTGAGCGGCTCGAAGTAGAGACGATCGGACGTGTCGTAGTCGGTGGAGACGGTCTCCGGGTTGCAGTTGACCATGATGGTCTCGAACCCGTCTTCGCGCAGCGCGAGCGCCGCGTGCACGCAGCAGTAGTCGAACTCGATGCCCTGGCCGATGCGGTTGGGCCCCCCGCCCAGGATCACGATCTTGTCGCGGTTGGTGGGCGCAGCCTCGCATTCCTCGTCGTAGCTCGAATACAGGTAGGCGGTGGACGAGCGGAACTCCGCCGCGCAGGAATCCACGCGCTTGAAGACCGGGCGCACGCCGAGCGCGATGCGCCGACTGCGCACCGCGCCTTCTTCCGCCGCCATCAACCGGGCCAGGCGCCGGTCGGAAAAACCCAGGCGCTTGTAACGGCGCAGCGCGTCCGCTTCCAGCGTGGCGAGCGGCTGCTGCGCGATCTCGGATTCCACCGCCACCAGCTCGGCAATCTGGTCCAGAAACCACGGGTCGATCTTCGAATACCGGAACACCTCGGGCACGGACAGCCCGGCACGAAAGGCGTCGGCCACGAACCAGATGCGCTTGGCGCGCGGCGTCACCAGTTCCTCGATGATCTTGTTCAGCGCCTCTTCGGAGCCGAGCTTGACCTGCGGATCGAAGCCATCCGAACCCACTTCTAGCCCGCGCAGCGCCTTCTGCAGCGACTCCTGGAAGTTGCGCCCCATGGCCATGACTTCGCCCACCGACTTCATCTGTGTGGTCAGGCGCGAATCCGCGGTCGGGAACTTCTCGAAGGTGAAGCGCGGGATCTTGGTGACGACGTAGTCGATGCTCGGCTCGAAGCTCGCCGGGGTCACGCCACCGGTGATGTCGTTGCGCAGTTCATCCAGCGTGTAGCCGATGGCGAGCTTGGCCGCGATCTTCGCAATCGGGAAACCCGTGGCCTTCGACGCCAGCGCCGAGGAGCGTGACACGCGAGGATTCATCTCGATCACGATCATGCGCCCGTCGTCCGGGTTGATCGCGAACTGCACGTTGGAGCCGCCGGTGTCCACGCCGATCTTGCGCAGCACCGCGATGCTCGCGTTGCGCATGATCTGGTACTCCTTGTCCGTGAGCGTCTGCGCCGGCGCGACGGTGATGCTGTCGCCGGTGTGCACGCCCATCGGGTCGAAGTTCTCGATGCTGCAGACGATGATGCAGTTGTCCTTGCGATCGCGCACCACCTCCATCTCGAACTCTTTCCAGCCGAGCAGCGACTCCTCGATCAGCACCTCGGTGGTCGGCGACAGGTCCAGCCCGCGCGTCACGATCTCGTCGAACTCCTCGCGGTTGTAGGCGATGCCGCCGCCGGTGCCACCGAGGGTAAAGCTGGGGCGGATGATGACGGGGAAACCGATGCCGGCCTGGATCGCGTCGGCCTCGGCCTGCGTGTGCGCCACGCCGGAGCGTGCCGAACCCAGGCCGATCTCCGTCATCGCGTCGCGGAACTTCTGGCGGTCTTCGGCGAGGTCGATGGCGTGCGCGTTGGCGCCGATCATCTGCACGCCGAACTTCTCCAGCACGCCGTGCTTGGCCAGGTCCAGCGCGCAGTTCAGCGCGGTCTGCCCGCCCATGGTCGGCAGCAGCGCATCCGGCCGCTCCTTCTCGATGATCGCCGCCACGGTCTGCCAGCGGATTGGCTCGATGTAGGTGGCGTCGGCCATCTCCGGGTCGGTCATGATCGTCGCCGGGTTGGAGTTCACCAGGATCACCCGGTAGCCCTCCTCGCGCAGCGCCTTGCAGGCCTGGGCGCCGGAGTAGTCGAACTCGCAGGCCTGGCCGATGACGATGGGGCCGGCGCCGATGATGAGGACGGACTTGATGTCGCTACGTTTTGGCATGACGTGGATTACTGGATCAATGGCAGCAGACGGAGACTCACTTCCTCGAACAACCCTGCCGGCGCTTTCTCGACCAGCGAGGCACGGCGAGCCCGCCAGTCGAACGAGCGGACGCGATCCACCAGTACCGAACCGGCGGTCTTGGCACCCACGACCGGCACCTCCAGCGCATTCCCACGCGGCTGCATCGTGACCGGGCAAACCAGCACGAAGCCCGTCGCCCGGTTGTACGACTTCGGCGACATCACCAATGCAGGCCGACGCTTGCCGACCTCGCTACCGGCTTTGGGATCAAAGTCGATGACGATGATCTGCCCGCGATCCGGCAGATGGGCGCCAGCGCCCACCGTCGCGGTCATTCAATCCCCTCGCGCCCGACGTCCGGACCCCAATCCATTTCCGGGTGCACGTTTTCCGGCGTGATGCCCTTGAGCAATTCTTCGAGCGTGTAGCCCTTGCGCTTGCGCGCCTTCACCAGCTTCAAGCGAATGCCACCGTTCTCGGCCACCACCTCCACCGTGGAACCGGCCACCAGCTTGGTTTCGGCAAGCACGGGTCCGGGCAGACGCACGCCCAGACTGTTGCCCCACTTCGCGAGTTTGACCTGCATGCCCGGCTCCGTTCCTGGAATATCCAAAGTATATCCGAGTGCCCTGGTTCGTCCGGCCCATGAAAGCGTCGATCGCGAGCACCTTAAAGCTTGGTCCTCCGTCATTCGCTCTGCCGGGAGGCGTCCGGCGGTCAGGCGCGCTCCACCATCAGCTTCGCGAAACGATCGAACAGGTAGCCCACGTCATGCGGGCCCGGGCTGGCTTCGGGATGTCCCTGGAAGCTGAAGGCCGGGGCGTCGAGCACGCGGATGCCCTGGTTGCTGCCGTCGAACAGCGAGCGGTGCGTCACCTGCACGTTGGCCGGCAGGGCGGATTCGTCCACCGCAAACCCATGATTCTGGCTGGTGATGAGCACGCGACCGGACTCCAGGTCCTGCACCGGGTGATTGGCGCCGTGGTGGCCGAACTTCATCTTCAGGGTCTTCGCGCCGGCGGCAAGGCCGAGAATCTGGTGACCGAGGCAGATGCCGAATACGGGCAGCTTCTTCTTCATCAGTTCGCGCGTGGCGGCAATGGCATAGGTGCAGGGTTCCGGATCGCCGGGGCCGTTGGACAGCATCACGCCGTCCGGCTTGAGCTTGAGCACTTCGGCCGCCGAGGTCTGCGCCGGCACCACCGTGAGGCGGCAACCGCGGTCCGCCAGCATGCGCAGGATGTTGCGCTTGATGCCGAAGTCGTACACCACCACGTGGAACCGGGACGCGCCCGGCTGCGTCTCGCGATTGGTCTGAAGCGTCCACGAGCCGGTGGCCCATTCGTAGGCCTGGCCGGTGGACACCACCTTGGCAAGGTCGGCGCCCTTCAGGCCCGGGAACGCGCGGGCGGCGGCCAGCGCCGTGTCCACGTTCGCGCCTGCACCGGCCACGATGCAGCCGTTCTGCGCGCCCTGGTCGCGCAGGATGCGCGTGAGCCGGCGCGTGTCGATGCCCGCAATGGCCACCACGTTCTGGGCGCGCAGGTAGTCGCAGAAGTCCTGGGTCGAGCGGAAATTGCTGGATGGCCGGGGCACTTCGCGCACCACCAGCCCGGCAATCTGCACCTGGCCGGACTCGTCGTCCTCGGCATTGGTGCCGACGTTGCCGATGTGCGGGTAGGTGAGCGTCACGATCTGCTGGCGGTACGAGGTATCCGTGAGGATTTCCTGGTACCCGGTCATGGCGGTGTTGAACACCACCTCGCCCACCGTCTGACCGTCGACACCAATGGAAACGCCCTTGAACACGCTGCCGTCAGCGAGGGCGAGAAGGGCCGGCTTGAGGTTCGTCATCGGCTCGGGAAAATCGGTTGAGATTCGGATCGCGCACACGAATCGGGGGGCTTGCGCCCCCCGTTGCGAGATCGATGCGAAAATTTTACCGGCCGCAGCCGGTCGCGTCTATCAATGCCAACCCGGATCGGCCGGGGGTGCGGTTACGGGCCAGCCGGGTCGGACCGGGACTGCCACGCCAATGTCGACGCGAAGGGTGCGACAGCAGTGCTAATTCATCTGTCCCAGCGGTCGGCTGAAGGTATACCGCGCCGGGTCGAGCACGAGCTTGCGCGCGGGGTCGGCGGGGGGCACGCCCTGAACGATGGACAGCGGCAGCTGGAGCACGAAAAGCCCTGTTCCCAGCACGGTGGCGACCAGGCTCACCGGCCGCACGATGACCAGGTCGAATGCCATGGCAGCGCCCGAGGGGGTGTTGTTTGGCACGTCGCCCAATTCATCGGCCACGGCCAGGCCCGAGCATAGGGCCAGCACGAAGGCGGCGGTTTGGTGCAGCAGGAACTTGCGCAAGGACAGCCTCTGGTATGCGAGTTGCAAATCGAGCTTAGGAGCGGCCTACCGGCGTGTCAACGAAAGCTCGGCGACAATAAACCCTTGGAATTCCTGCCGCTTGCCGTGACGGGAAGCGGCCATGGAAGATCGGCCCTCACTCTCCCAGAACCGTGACACCGCCCCCTCGCCCATCCCATGAAACCTGACGATTCACCTCGCGGCCCGCTGCTGGTGACTGGCGCCGCCGGATTCATCGGCTCCTCCCTGGTGCGCCAGCTGTTTGCCGAGACCGACGAGCGCATCGTCTCGTTCGACGCGCTCACCTACGCCGGCAACCCGCTTTCCTTGGGCGATGCGCTGAACGCCGCGCCGCGCCACGTGCTGGTGCGCGGCGACATCCGCGACCCCGAGGCCGTGCGCGCCGCCATCGCCACCCATCGCCCGCGCGCCATCCTGCACCTGGCAGCCGAGAGCCACGTGGACCGCTCCATCCACGGCCCCACCGAGTTCATCACCACCAACGTGGTCGGCACCATGGTGCTGCTGCAGGAGGCGCTGGCCTACTGGCGCGAGCTGGCGGAGCCGGCGCGCAGCGCGTTCCGCTTCCACCACATTTCCACCGACGAAGTGTTCGGCTCGCTGGCGGCCGACGATCCGGCCTTTTCCGAAACCACGGCCTACGCGCCCAACTCCCCCTATTCCGCCAGCAAGGCGGGCTCCGATCACCTGGTGCGGGCCTGGCACCACACCTACGGCCTGCCCACCCTGATGACCAACTGCTCCAACAACTACGGGCCCTACCAGTTCCCGGAAAAGCTCATCCCGCTGATGATTGCCAACGCCCTTGCCGGCAAGCCGCTGCCGGTCTACGGCGACGGCGCCAACGTCCGCGACTGGCTCTACGTGGACGACCACGCCCGCGCCCTGCGCGTGGTGCTGGAGCGCGGCGTACCGGGCGAGACCTACAACGTGGGCGGCAAGGCCGAGCGCCGCAACCTGGACGTGGTGCACCGCCTGTGCGACATCCTGGATCAGCGCCTGCCGCAGGCCGGCCCGCACCGGCGGCTCATCACCTTCGTCAAGGACCGGCCGGGGCACGACCGCCGCTACGCCATCGACTCGCGCCGCATCGAGCGCGAACTGGGCTGGACCCCGCGGGAAAGCTTCGAGACCGGCCTGGCCAAGACCGTGGACTGGTACCTGGCCAACGGCGAATGGGTGCAGGCGGTGCAGTCCGGCGAGTACCAGCGCTGGATCGAGCGCAACTACGCCGCGCGCTGAACGCGGACGCCGGGATCGGGCTCGCGGCCGCGCCTCAGGCCGCGAGCAGTTCGGAAACGAAGCTGGCCAGGTCGTCGTGCACCGGCACGCCGGAACTGCTTTGCTCCAATTCGGTGCAGCGCCCCTTGCCGCTGCGCACCAATATGGGCCGGGCGCCGACCGCCCGCGCGGCCTCGATGTCGGACGCCGAATCGCCCACGAACGGCACGCCTTCCAGGCTGGTCTGCAGGCGGCGGGCAATGTCCTTGAGCATGCCCGGGTTGGGCTTGCGCAGGTCGGTGGCCACGTCGGGATGCTCGGGCGCGAACTCGATGCCGTCGATGCGGCCGCCCAGCGCCGCCACCGCCTGGTGCAGGCGCGCGTGGATGGCGAACAGCGCGTCGTAGTCGAACATTCCGCGCCCGATTCCGGACTGGTTGGAGGCAATGTACACGTGCCAGCCGGCCTGCGACAGGCGGGCGATGGCTTCCAGGCTGCCCGGGATCGGCTGCCATTCTTCCAGCGACTTGATGTAGGCGTCCGAGTCCTCGTTGATGACGCCGTCGCGGTCGAGAATGATCAGCTTCACGCTTGCTCAGCCCGGCAGGCAGGACAGGTCGGCCACTTCGCGGCACATGGCGTCCAGGCGCCCCAGCAGGGCCAGGCGATTGGCGCGCACCGTGGCGTTCTCGGCGTTGACCATCACGCCGTCGAAGAAAGCATCCACCGGCCCGCGCAGGGCGGCCAGGTTCCGCAGCTTGGCGGTGTAGTCGGAGGTCTCGGCGTTGAGCGCCGCCAGCGTGTCCAGGGCCTTGAACAGCGCGCCCTCGGCCGGGTGCTCGAACCGCGTGGGGTCGATGGCCACCACCGTCGTCGATCCGGCCTGCCTGAGGATGTTGCGCACGCGCTTGTTGGCCGCGGCCAGGGCCGTGGCTTCCGGGAGCTTGAGGAACGTGAGCAGGGCTTCGGCGCGGCGCATGAGGTCCAGCGGCACCAGCGACGCGGAGGCGCTGACGGCCTGGACAATTTCGGCCACCGGGAAATCGGCGATGACTATGCCCTGGTGCGGGCTCGCGGCGTCCGCCTCCTTGGCGAGCGCGAAGAGCCGCGACGCGCACAGCCCGGAGAAGCGCTCCATCACGAAGTCCGCCAGCTCGGCGACGAGCTTATCGTCGCGCTGGGCGGCCGGCTTGGAGGCTGGCTGGGGAAGCGGCTGGAGGGCCACGGCCCGGGCCAAAAGGTCGCGCAGGTCCAGCGGCAGTTCGCCCTCGATGCAGATGCGCAGCACGCCCAGCGCGGCACGGCGCAGCGCGTACGGGTCCTTGCTCGCGGTCGGCTTCTGGCCAATGGCGAAGATGCCGGCCAGCGTGTCGAGCTTGTCAGCCAGCGCAACCACCTGCCCGGCCGGCGTCGAGGGAATGGGTGTGCCCTGCTGCGTCGGCAGGTAATGCTCGCGGATGGCGGCGGCCACCTCCGCCGGCTCGCCCGACTTCAGGGCGTAGTAGCCGCCCATGAGCCCCTGCACCTCGGGGAACTCGTAGACGACCTTGGTGACCAGGTCGGCCTTGCACAGCTGCGCCGCGCGCGCGGCGATGGCGCCGTCCACGTCCAGCCGCGCCGCGATGTGCCCGGCCAGCTGGACGATGCGTCGCACCTTGTCGCCGGTGGAACCCAGGTCCTTCTGGAACGTGACCGCGTCCAGCCGCGCCGCGTAATCGGCCAGCGGCAGCTTGAGGTCCTGCTGCCAGAAGAACAGCGCGTCGGTCAGGCGCGGGCGCACCACGCGCTCGTTGCCGCTGATCACCTGCGCCACGTCGCGCGATTCGATGTTGGACACGGTGATGAAGTGCCGCGTGAGCCGCGTCAGCGCCTCGTCCTCGAACACGGTGAAGTAGCGCTGGTTGGTCTCGACCGTGGCCACGATCACTTCTGGCGGCAACTCCAGGAAGCGCGCCTCGAACTGGCCGGCGATGGCCTTCGGCAGTTCCACCAGCGCCGTGACTTCATCCAGCAGGTCGCCGGTGATGCGGGCGTGGCCGCCTAGGCGCGCGGCTTGGCTTTCAATCTGCTTGCGGATCTCATCCTTGCGGTCCGCTACGACCGCCCAGACCCGCGCCTTCAGCAACTGGTCGGCATACGCGCGCGGTTCGCTGAGCGGGATGGCCTCCGGCGCGTGGAAGCGGTGTCCGTAGGTCAGGCGCCCGGCCACGCGCCCGAACCGTCGCAGCGGCACCACGTCGCCGCCGAACAGGCAGCACAGCCACTCCACCGGACGCACGAAGGTTTCCTCGCCCGCGCCCCAGCGCATGCGCTTGGGCACCAGCTCGTCCATCTGCTTGAGGGTGTCCTCGAAAATTTCGGGGATCAGCTCGCGCGTGGCCCGGCCCGGCGCGGTCTTGGAAAAATGCAGCTTGCCGTCCTTCTGGCCCAGCGACTCGAACGCCACGCCGCAGGACCTGGCAAAGCCCAGCCCGGCCGGCGTCGGCTTGCCGTCTTTCACCGCCGCGCCGAGGGCGGGGCCCAGGCGTTCGATGGCCTGGTCCGGCTGCTGGTCCGCGACGTCGGCGATCAGCGCGGCAATGCGTCGCGGCGTGGCAAACACCTGGCTGACACCGGTCACGACGCCGCGCCGGGAAAGACCGTCGCGCAGGCCGCGGTTGAGCGCTTCGGCCAGGGGCAACACGTATCGGGCGGGCAGGTCTTCGCAGCCCAGTTCCAGCAGCAGGTCGTGATTCATTCGGGGGCGTCGCGGGGTACGGCCGCCATTGTCAGGGATGAGGCGGCGCGCGCCAAACCGAACGTCCGCCCCGGCAGTCATTTGCCTCTGCAATTTTTTTCCCAGACCCACACTTGTCAATTCCAATCGATTAACATCGCGACGGGGAATTGCTGCACAGCAGCAATGCAATGCGAATTGGGGAGATGGGGATGCGAGTGCTCGGGGATCGTGTCGCACTGGCGGCACTGCTGTGGATGTGTATTCAGGGTTCGCCGGCGCAGGCGGCCAGCTATTTCGTGGATTCGGGGGCGGGGAAAGATTCCAATTCGGGTCTGACCGAAACTGCACCGTGGAAAACCCTGGCCAAGGTCAACGCCACGGCGTTTCCGTTTGGGTCCACGGTCTATCTCAAGCGTGGCGCCCGCTGGAACGAGTCGATCATCGTGCCGAGCTCGGGGCTGACGATCGATGCCTACGGGAGCGGGGCCCCGCCAACGCTCGACAGCTCGGTACCGGTCACCCGCTGGACCTCGGCGGCGGCCTTGGGCGGCCTGCTCGGCGGCAGCGGCACTTACAGCTCGCCGGCCGTGCCGGTGCCCGCGAACACCGGCGGCCTCGGCAACCTCAGCGAAAATGGCGTGATGCTCAGCTTCGTGCCGTGGAACGGCACAGCCAGCATCACGCTGAACAATGCTGCATCCGGCTCCTACACCTACGACTACTACGCCGGGAAGTTTTATATCAAGCCGGCGTCAAACCCGAACGATGCGTCAAAGAGCTATCGTGCCAGCACGCTGCGGTTTGGCATATGGGCCGACAACAAGACCGACATCACGGTACAGAACCTTGCCATCACGCGCTTCAGCCTGCTCGGCGTCGAGTTCTCCAACTGCACGCGCTGCACCGCCCGCAACCTGACGATCACCAACGGCGGCGGGGCGGTAGTGGTGGCGCCCAACACCTACGCGGGCAACGGCTTGCAGTGGTCCGGCAATTCGTCCTATGGACTTGCCGACGGGCTCGTCATCCAGAACCTGTTCGACAGCGGCATTTCTCCGCAGACCTTCGCGGGCGGGAGCAACCTGCACGACATCGAGATCCGCAACTCCACCATCGACCGCGCCGGGTATGCGGGCGTGGAGGTGGCGCTGCTCGGGTTTGGAACGGGTTCATCCATTTCCAACATCTCGATCTCGGACCTGGCGATCACCAATGCCGGCCGGGGCTGGAGCGGCAATCGCTATGGGCAGAATGCGCACGGCGTGCTGGTGGGCGACGATCCGCGGGGCGGCGTCATTTCCGGGGTGACGGTGCAGCGCACCACGGTCACGAACTCGGTGGGCAATGGCATCGACGTGTTCGGCGAGGTCGGCACCGTCACGCTCAACCGCCTGCGCCTGTCCGGCAATGCGAAGGGCGTGTATGCACGGGCGGCGAGTGGCCAAGGGCTGAGCCTGAAGATCCGGATGACCGCCTCCATCATCGACGCCAACCGGGGTGACGGCTTTCTGTATCTCACGCCAAGCGGCTCGGGCTTCGAGCTGTTCCACAACACCTTCTACAAGAACGGGACGGCGAACATCCACGTCAGCGGCCAGTCCGGGCTGGCCCTGCTGGAGAACAACGTGCTGGCCAGCGACGCCGACTTGGCGCAGCTCGCGGTGGACAACCTGGTCAACAACAACAGCCGCGTGCTGTACGGCGCCACGGTGGACCACAACTGCTACACCAAGTCCACCGGAATGGTGTTCTACAACAACGTCTCGCACGCCTCGGTCACGAGCTTTGGCGCTGCGACCGGCTTCGAGTCCAATGGCGCCGAGGCCGCCCGCGTATTTCTGCTCAACCCCAACGGCGTGGGCCTGGCCAACCCCGCGGGGGGAGACTTTCGCCTGAACAGCGAGTCGCCCTGCGTTGCACAGGGTTAGAGCACCACCGGCGTTGCGGTCGATTACTTCGGCAAGGCCTACGCATCCACGCCCTCCAGCGGTGCGGTGGAGATCAATCCCTGAGGGGAGCCCCACACAATCAAACGCGTGCGCTCCGGTCGCCGGGCTCAGCCCGCCGGAACGTGAAACGGCGGCGGCGCCACGCTTGAAAAAGCCGGGAGCCGTTCCAGCCCGGCGGCGTGGCGGGCGATGTGGCGGAATCGCGCATCGGCGCCCAGCGACTGCGTTTCGGCCAAAAAGCGGAACACGCAGGCGAGCGTGATGTCGGCCTGCGTCATGCCGTTGCCGACCAGCCAGGCGCCATCGCGCGCCGCGCAAGCCTGGTCCAGCACGGCAAGCCCGGCTTCCATCTGCGTGCGGCAGCGCGCCACCCAGGGCTCGTGGCGTTTTTCCGCCGGGCGGAACGCGCCCTCATAGATCATCAGCACGCCCTTTTCCGCCGCACCCACCGCCTGCGCCATGAGCTGCAGGGCGCGCTGCCGGTCGGCGCCGAAATCCGGCAAAAGGGCCCGGTCCGGGCCTGCCTGCTGGTCCAGGAAATCGAGAATGGCGCCGGATTCGGCCAGGGCCTCGCCGTCGTCCAGCACCAGCGTGGGCACGCGCCCAAGCGGGTTGTACTGGCGGATACGCTCGAAATCGGCGCCCACCGACCAGTTGCGATGCTCGAACGGCATGCCGAGCAGGTTCATGCTCACCGCCACGCGGCGCACGAAGGGAGAGTCGAACATGCCGATGAGTTGCATGGCGGATCTCAGTTGGGATCGACGCCGATCATGGACGCGACCCGGGCGGCCGCTTCGCGGCAGAGTTCGGCCGGCACCGTTTCGATGCGCTCCGCACGCCGCGCCGCCCAGTCCACGCTCTTGACGTGCTGGGTCAGGATCACGCCGCGAGTCCGGGTGCTTTCCGGCAGCCATACCTCGAACGGCACCCCGCGCGGCTGCGAGGTGATGGGGCAGCAGATCATCACCCCGATGCGGTTGAATGCGCGCGGCGACAACACCAATGCCGGCCGGCGACCTGCCTGTTCGTGCCCGGACTGCGGATCGAAGCTGAGGGCGACGATGTCGCCGGCATCCGGAATCCACCGCCCCGGCATTACCAGACCTCTTTGCCGACCGGCGCGCCCGTGGACAGTTCGCTCTCGCGGTAATCGTCCGGCAGCTTCGCCAGCAGTTCGCCCAGCGTCGGGTGCTTTCGCGGCTCGATGATGAGCTGCCCCCGGCTGGCCCGGGCTTCCAGCACCTGGTTTTCCTGGATGTTGGCGTCCCTGGTCAGGGCCTGCGGCAGGCGAATGGCCAGGCTGTTTCCCCATTTCTGCGCTTTGACCTGCATGGCACCACCCTTTCCGAACAGTATCTACATTATAGACACATCCGTTGCCTTCAAGCGGCCTTCTGCTGGGTCTTGAGCATGGGAAACCCCAGCGCCTCGCGCGCCTTGAAGTAGGCCTCGGCGCATCCGCGGGCCAGGGTGCGCACGCGCAGGATGTAGGCCTGCCGCTCGGTGACGCTGATGGCGCCGCGAGCGTCGAGCAGGTTGAAGGTGTGGCTGGCCTGGATGGTGCGCTCGTAGGCCGGCAGCGGCAGGGGCGTCTTTAGGCCCAGCAGGCGCTGACATTCCGCCTCGGCGCGGTTGAAGCGCTCGAACAGCGCGGGCACGTCGGCGTGCTCGAAGTTGTAGGCGCTCTGCTCGACCTCGTTCTGGTGGTAGACGTCGCCGTAGGTGACGATGCGGCCGCCGGTGTCGGACCACACCAGGTCGTAGACCGACTCGACCTTCTGGATGTACATGGCCAGGCGTTCCAGCCCGTAGGTGATCTCGCCCGCCACCGGCCGGCACTCGATGCCGCCCACCTGCTGGAAGTAGGTGAACTGGGTGACTTCCATGCCGTTGAGCCAGACCTCCCAGCCCAGACCCCAGGCGCCCAGGGTGGGCGATTCCCAGTTGTCCTCCACAAAGCGGATGTCGTGGGTCAGCGGGTCGAAGCCGAGCAGGCGCAGCGATTCCAGGTACAGCTTCTGGATGTCCGGCGGCGAGGGCTTCATCAGCACCTGGAACTGGTAGTAGTGCTGGAGCCGGTTGGGGTTCTCGCCGTAGCGGCCGTCGGTGGGCCGGCGGCTGGGCTGCACGTAGGCGGTATTCCAGGGCTCGGGCCCCAGGGCGCGCAGGAACGTGGCCCAGTGGAAGGTGCCGGCGCCCATCTCCATGTCCATGGGCTGGACGAGGGTGCAGCCGTGGCCGGCCCAGTAGGCCTGGAGCTTGAGGATGATGTCCTGGAAGGTCATGAAGGCGCCGGTTGACGAACGAGCGGCGCGCAGTATACCGGCGCCATTTGCGCCTCCCTGACTGCCCCACAAATGGGCTAGGCTAGCCGCCGCCGCGCGGGCCGCGTGGCACGGTTACTGCGTTTCCCACGAGCGTTTTAACCAGCGCACTGCCTGCGGGGAGAATTCATCCAAGGGCCGGCCCTTCACCACATCCAACGACCCCCACAGGAGACTCCATGGCTTCGGGTACAGACGTCATCAAGACCATCAGCGAAAAGAGCGTGAAGTTCGTCGACTTCCGCTTCTGCGACACCAAGGGCAAAGAGCAGCACGTGACCGTTCCGGCCAAGACCGTGGACGAGAGCGTGTTCGTCGACGGCAAGATGTTCGACGGCTCCTCGATTGCCGGCTGGAAGGGCATCAACGAGTCCGACATGATCCTCATGCCCGACCCGAGCACGGCCTTCGTGGACCCGTTCTTTGAAGACCCGACCCTGGTCATCACCTGCGACGTCATCGAGCCGGCGACCATGCAGGGCTACTCGCGCGACCCGCGCTCCATCGCCAAGCGCGCCGAGGCCTACCTCAAGAGCACCGGCATTGCCGACACCTGCTTCTGCGGGCCGGAAAACGAATTCTTCATCTTCGACTCCATCCGCTGGGATGTGAGCATGAAGGGCTGCATGGTGGAGATCGACGCCGAGAACGCGGCCTGGAACTCCGGCAAGGTGTACGACAACGGCAACACCGGCCACCGCCCGGGGGTGAAGGGCGGCTACTTCCCGGTGCCGCCGGTGGACAGCCTGCAGGACATCCGCTCGGCCATGTGCGAGACGCTGGAACAGGTCGGCATGGAAGTGGAAGTGCACCACCACGAAGTGGCCACGGCCGGCCAGTGCGAAATCGGCGTGAAGTTCGGCACCCTGGTGAAGAAGGCCGACGACGTCCTGAAGCTCAAGTACGTGGTGCAGAACGTGGCCCACCAGTGGGGCAAGACGGCCACCTTCATGCCCAAGCCCATCGTCGGCGACAACGGCAGCGGCATGCACGTGCACATGTCGCTGGCGCTCAACGGCAAGAACCTGTTCGGCGGCGACGGCTACGGCGGCCTGTCGGAAACCGCGCTGTACTACATCGGCGGCATCCTCAAGCACGCCAAGACCATCAACGCCTTCACCAACCCGGGCACCAACAGCTACAAGCGCCTGGTGCCGGGCTTTGAAGCGCCGGTGATGCTCGCGTACTCCGCGCGCAACCGTTCGGCCTCCATCCGCATTCCGTACGTGGCCAACCCCAAGGGCCGCCGCATCGAAGTGCGCTTCCCCGACTCCACTGCCAACCCCTATCTCGCCTTCGCGGCGATGATGATGGCCGGCCTGGACGGCATCCAGAACAAGATCCACCCCGGCGATCCGTCGGACAAGGATCTCTACCATCTCCCGCCGGACGAGGACGCCAAGATCCCGCGCGTCTGCCACAGCCTGGACATGGCGCTGGACCACCTCGACAAGAACCGCGGCTTCCTCACCAAGGGCGGCGTGTTCACCGACGACGTCATCGACTCCTACATCGAACTCAAGATGCAGGAGGTCACGCGCTTCCGCATGACCACGCATCCCATCGAGTTCGACATGTACTACTCGATGTAAGCCACCGGCCCGGGCGGCCTGCACGGCGCCCTGGACTATATGGACGGGAGCGAGGCGGTGGTCGCAATGACCACCGCCTTTTTCATGGAGCCGGTCCGGCCGGCATCAGTGGACGGCTTCCGCCCTCGCGCCCCCGTTCAGCCACGCCGAGCAGGCAACGGCCGCGCCGGTGCCGAGCAATTGCGCCGCGATGAACATCGGCGCGTCCTGCGGGCGGATGCCGGAGAAGGTGTCGGTCAGCGCTCGCGCCAGCGTCACCGCCGGGTTGGCAAACGAGGTCGAGGCCGTGAACCAGTACGCCGCGACGATGTAGGCGGCAACGGTGTAGGGAATGGACTCGGGCCGGTTCCGCACGCCGTTCAGGATCACCATGACCAGTCCGAAGCTGGCCACGAACTCGCTCCAGCCCTGCGCCCAGCCGGGCCGGGCGTGGGCCGAGACCTCGAACACCGGCAGCCCGAACATCAGGTGTGCCGCCCAGACGCCCAGGAGCGCACCCGCGACCTGTGCGGCGACGTAGACCAGCACGTCGCGCCAGGCGAAGAAACCGGACCCGGCCAGCGCCAGCGTCACCGCCGGGTTGAAGTGGGCACCCGAGATCGGGCCGAACGTGAGGATCAGGGCAACCAGCCCACCGCCGGTGGCAAGGGCGTTGGCCAGCAGGGCAAGGGCCGTGTTCCCCGCGGCCAGCCGTTCGCCCATGATGCCGGAGCCGACGATGGTCGCCAGCAGCAGGGCGCTGCCGAGGCCCTCGGCCACCGCGCGCCGGGCGAGCGTCATTGCGCGCCGATGTTGCGGATGCACCGCTGCAGCGCCACGGGGTCGAGCGTGTCGAACGGCAGCCTGGCGAAGCGCTCGATGCGGCGGCACAGCACCTGGAACGTCTCCGCGAACGCCTGGAGCTTCTGCTCGTGCGTGCCCTCCACCGCCGCGGGGTCGGGCATGCCCCAGTGCGCGGTCGTCGGCCGGCCCGGCCAGATGGGGCAGGTTTCGCCCGCGGCCTGGTCGCAGACGGTGAAGACAAAATCCATGACCGGTGCACCGAGCGCCGCGAACTCGTCCCAGCGCTTGCTGCGCAGGCCCTCGGTGGAAATGCCGCGGCGCTGCAACAGTTCGATGCTGAACGGGTTGACCTCGCCGCGGGGCTGGCTGCCGGCGCTGAACCCGCGAAACCGGCCCTGAGTAAGCGGAAGGTGATTGACCGCCGCCTCGCCCAGGATCGAGCGCGCGGAGTTTCCCGTGCAGAGAAAGAGAACGTTGAAGACTTTTGCGCTCATGATTCGCCCCGTTCACCACTTTCGCAGCAGGTCGCGGGCTCGGAACAGGACGTTCCGGGCGCGCCGGCGCTCTCGGCGCAGCAGTTCTCGGTGAGGTAAGCGATGAGCGCGTTCATGACCTTGAAATTGGGTGCGTAATAGATGAAACGCCCCTCCTGCCGCGGAGCGAGCAGGCCGGCGTTGCTCAACTCTTTCAAATGGAATGACAGGGTGGCGGGCGGAATTCCGAGTCTGGCCGCGATTTCACCGGCGGCGAGACCCTCCGGTCCCTGGCGCACGAGCAGTCGGAAAACCGCCAGTCGCGACTCCTGGGCCAGGGATGCCAGTCGTGAAACCGCGCTCTTTGAATCCATATTTCCAAATATATGGAATTATTTATCGGCGTCAAGTCGTCTGTTTGCGGGTTTGATGTCTTCGAGAGAATGCTTGGGGTCTGCCTCACCCCAGGGCGGCGGCGCCCGGGCCGCACCTCAGTGCAGGCAGTCGCTCTGGCTGTAGACGAGGTCCTCAAGCCGCTCGAAAGCCTGCTCGGCGTCCGAGTGGTTGATGAGAACGAGCAGACACACCCACTTCACGCGGACGAGATCAATTTCATCCTCAAATGCGAGCAGGCGATCGATCACCACCTCGCGGGAGATCGCATCCAGAATGCCGAGCTGCTCGAGGTACAGCAGAAATCCACGGCATTCGGTGGAGAGTCGAACCTGTTCCTCGCGCGCGTAGACGCGGATCGCGCCACGCAGGCCAAACGCGAGGGGTTGCTGCCGCTGGCTCGCAAGGCCATCCAGCCAGGTGAATGCGTGGTTGACTTCCTCGACCGGAAAACCGGCCGCGGTCAGTTCATCCCGCAGGGTTTCCTGGTTGTCCGTGTCCGAGAATTCGCCGTGCTGATAGTTCTCGAACAGATACATCAGCACGTCCAGCACGGTCTCTTTCATGACGGTCTCGCGTGACGCCATATGGCGCATGGAAAAGGCCATCCACGGGCCTGACATTACCGGAGCCGGCGCCGTCCTGTCCACGCGATTGTGGCCCGAAAATCGCCTTACGGCGGTGATTTGCGCGCCGCCTGTCCCAGCCGCATGACGCGCCCGCCGGGGGCCGTCGCAAGCAGGCCCTCCAGCTCCAGTTCGAGCAGCGCGCCGCTCAGCACTTCCACGCTCATGCCGAGCTTCTCGACCAGGCGATCGACGGCCTGGGGCTCATCGCCCAAGGCGTCCAGCACCGCATGGTGACGGTGTAGCGCGGCGCTGGCTTGCGGGCGCGATTCGGCGTCCGCCTTGAGCCAGTGGCCAACCTGGTTGCCAATCTCCTCCAGGATGTCGTCCACCGTCTCTACCAGCTTTGCACCCTGGCGAATCAGCTGGTGACACCCGCGGGCCATGACGTTGTGGATCGATCCCGGAATGGCGAACACCTCGCGTCCCTGCTCGGCCGCCAGCCGCGCCGTGATGAGCGAGCCGGATTCGCGCGCCGCCTCCACCACCAGCACCCCCAGTGCCAGCCCTGAAATCAGCCGGTTGCGGCGCGGGAAGTGCTCCGGCCGCGGCGACGTGCCCGGCGCGAACTCCGAAATCAGCAGCCCCGCGGCGTCGATCTGCGCGGCGAGTTCGCGATGCCGCGCCGGGTAGACGCGGTCCAGCCCGGTGGCGCAGACGGCGATGGTGTGTCCCCCTGCGTTCAGCGCGCCGCGGTGCGCCGCGCCGTCGATGCCCAGCGCCAGCCCGCTGGTGACGACCAGCCCGCGCCGGGCCAGTTCGCCGGCGAATCCTTCGGCCGTCTCCAGGCCCTGCGGCGACGCGTTGCGCGATCCCACCACCGCGATCTGCGGCAGGTCCAGCAGCTCGATGTCGCCGCGGTAGAACAGCGCGGGCGGGCTGTGCGTGATCTCTCGCAGGCGCTGCGGATAGCGCGGATCGCCGTGGACCAGCAAACCGCGGCGCTCGCCGGCGCACCACTGCGCATCGGAGTCCAGCTGCGCGGCGTCCACGCCGAGCTGCCCGTCCCAGGCCTTGGGATCGACGCCGAGCCGCTGCCAGGCCGCGGCACCCGCGTCCAGCGCCGCCGCGGCCGATCCGAAGGCGGCCACCAGGTCCAGGATCGGCCGCGCCCCGAGCCCGGGCGCCCGGATCAGGCGCAGCCAGGCGCGAAGTTCCTCCGGCGGCATGGGCGGCGCGCTCAGGGCCGGTCCAGCGCGGGGATTTCGACCCGGTCGTACTTGTAGATCGGCTGGGTGGCGGACATCACCAGCGCGTAACTGAAGCCCGACGCGACCTTGAACACCAGCAGCTGGCCCGAGCGGGTCTGCGGAATCGTTACCGCCGCTTGGCCCGGCACCGCCTGCACCCCGTGCAGGATGTCCAGCACGTGCCCCGCCTCCAGGCCGTGGCGGCTGCCGCGGTTCAGCGCCACCACCTGGTACTGGCCCACGCGCGCAAAACCGTCGGTGATGCCGATGATCTTTCCGCCGACCGGGCTGGACGGCACGTGCGGGCGCAGGTTTTCGAGGGTGACGGGCGGCTCCGGCGCGATCAGGCGGTCGCCCACGCGGGCCTCGCGCGAGGCCTTGGCCAGGACCACGGTGCCGGGCGCGCCGAAGCTGCGCACGTCGCCCTCGGCGACCGGTACCGCCTCGTAGCCCAGCGCTTCGCCGCTGTCGGGGTCGCGGTAGGGCTCGCCGCGACGAACCACCGAATAGCTGACAGCGCCGTTGGCGGGCAGGTCCTGCACGTAGACCTCGTCGCCCGAACCGCTGACCAGGCGCTCGTTGGCCAGGGCCGAGACGTAGGGCGCACGCGCGAGTTCATCGCCGGAAATCAGGCGCGGCCCGTTCATGAAAGCGCGGATGGCGTCGATCGGGATGGTGGGCGTGGGGACCTGGATCGGCAGCTCGCGCACCTGCGGCGAGAGCCGGGTCACGGCCAACTCCGCCGCGGGGGCGGGCATCGTGATCGTCGGCGGTCCTTCAGGTGCCGTTTCCAATGGCTCGGCGGCATCCGCGGCCGCAGCACCGCACAGCAGCGCCGGCCCGATGAGCCGGAACGCCACGCCAAGGCCAGTCCGCCTATAATTCACCCAGATTTCACCCTTGAAAGCGCGCCCGATTCTGGCACAACCCTGCAAGCCCGCCGGTGGCGTTCGGGCCTCGCGGGCCCGCAATGCAGACCTTCTCCATGGCCGTCCTCCCCATTCTCCAGCACCCCGATCCCCGCCTCCGCCAGCGCACCGCGCCGGTGGTGACGTTTGACGCCGGGCTCCAGCGGCTGATCGCGGACCTGTTCGAGACGATGTACGACGCCCCCGGCGTCGGCCTGGCCGCCAACCAGGTGGGCGTGATGCTGCGCCTGGCGGTGATGGACTGCGCGCCCAAGGACGCCGCGCCGCAGCCGCTGGTGATGATCAACCCCGAGATCGTGTCGGCCTCCGACAAGCAGGACATGGAGGAAGGCTGCCTGTCGGTGCCCGACACCAACGAGAAGGTGCAGCGCTTCAACCGCCTGAAGATGCGCGCGCTGGACCGTGACGGCACGCCATTCGAACTGGACGCCGAGGGCCTGATGGCGCAGGCCATCCAGCACGAGCTCGACCATCTGGACGGCAAGCTGTACATCGACTACCTGTCCAGCCTCAAGCGCGAGCGCATCAACAAGAAGCTGCGCAAACAGCGCCAGGCCGCGTGAGGCTGGTCTTTGCGGGAACGCCGGCGTTCTCGGTGCCCGCGCTCGATGCCCTCGCGGCGGCCGGGCACGACATTGTGGGCATCTACACCCAGCCCGACCGCCCGTCCGGCCGCGGGCAGAAGCTCAATGCATCCCCCGTGGCGATTCGCGCGCTGGCGCTCGGCCTGCCCGTCTTCAAGCCCGAACGCCTGCGTGGGAATGAGGCGGCCATCGCCGCGCTGCGGGCGCTGCATGCCGACTGCATGGTCGTGGTGGCCTACGGCCTGATCCTGCCGCAGGCGGTGCTCGACGTGCCGCGCCGGGGCTGCCTCAACATCCACGCCTCGCTGTTGCCGCGCTGGCGCGGTGCGGCGCCCATCCAGCGCGCCGTCCTCGCCGGTGATGGCGAAACCGGCGTGACCATCATGCGCATGGACGCCGGGCTAGACACCGGGCCGATGCTGCTGCGCGAATCGCTGCCGATTGCCCCCGGCACCACCGCCGGATCGCTCCAGGACCAACTGGCCGTGCTGGGGGCCCGCATGATCGTGGCGGCGCTCGAACGCCTGGACGACCCCTCGTTCGTCGCCATCGACCAGCCTCGGGAGGGCGTCACCTACGCCAGCAAGCTCAGCAAGGACGAGGCGCGCCTGAATTTTTCCCTCGCCGCGCCCGAACTGGTCCGGCGCATCCACGGCTACAACCCCATGCCCGGCGCCTGGTGCGAACTGGGCGGCGAGCGCATCAAGCTGCTGCGGGCGACGTCCGGACCGAATGAAGGGGCAACCAGAGAGCCCGGCGAGATCGCTGCGCTCGGCCCCGCCGGGCTGGACATCGCCACCGGCAGCGGCGTGCTGCGCGTGATCGAACTTCAACGGCCGGGCGGACGCCCGGCGGCGCCTCAGATCGCATTCGGCGGCAAGGCGCCCCCGGGCGCGCGTTTCCACTGAGCATTGGCGGGCGCGAGCAGGGGGTAGCCCTGCGAACTGACCGGCACCGGCAGGTTCTTCGGCGGCACGGCGTTGTTGGAGACGGTCCCGTCGCGCGACACACCCACACTCACGCTCGCCAGGATCAGCAACGTGATGAAGGCCAGCACGACAAAACGCACCACGAATCGCAGGATCGTCAGCATGGGACCCGTTCCGGAATGCGATCATCTTCCGCAACCCCTGCATGCCCCGCCCGCGACACGGGCCGGGCGTTGAGGGATCGCCGATGAGAGGGGCGCGCGCCAGAATCGCCATGCCGCGACCCAACTTCTGCTTCCACCCAACGAACCTGCCCGGATGAACCCGCCCCCCACCCCGCCCACCCCGGACGATGCCGACCTGCCGCCGCGGCCGGAACGTCCCGACTGCTGCGGCGGCGGCTGCGCCGTGTGCGTGCTGGACGGGTATTTCGAGGAAGTTCAGCAATGGGAAGAACGGGTTGCCGCCCTGCGCAAGGCGCGGGAGCAGGCGCAATGAACGCACCGCCCACCGCATCGCCGCGATCGGCCGCGGCGCAGGTCGTCGCAGCGGTCCTCGGCGGCCGCAGCCTCGACGATGCCCTGCCCGTCGCCGACGAACACCTGGCCGCGCCGGGCGACCGCGGCCTGCTGCGCGCCCTGGCCTACGGCGTGCTCCGCGAGCACCTGCTGCTGGCCGCCATCGCCGGCAGGATGCTCAAGGCGCCGCTGGTGGACGAGCCGCAGATTGCCGCGCTGATCGAGGTCGGCCTGTTCCAGCTGCGTTCCATGCGCGTGTCCGCGCACGCCGCGGTCAGCGAGACCGTGGAGGCCTGCGTGCTGCTGGGCAAGCCGGAGCGGCGGCCGCTGGTGAACGCGCTGCTGCGCCGCTACCAGCGCGACAGCCGGGCGCTGGAAGTGGCCGCGGCCGACGATGCCGCCAAGCGCTACTCGTACCCCACGTGGCTGGTGGACGCCATCCGCTGCGACTGGCCCGAAAACTGGGAGCGCGTGCTGGCCGCGGGCAACGAACAGGGCCCGCTGAGCCTGCGCGTCAACCGTCGCCGCATCTCGCGCGAGGATTACGCCGCCAGGCTGCGCGCCAGCGGGCTCGCGTTCCGCGAGGTGCCCTGCGCGCCCGACGCGCTGATCCTGGAGAGCGCCGTGCCGGTGGAGCGCCTGCCCGGCTTCGCCGAGGGCGAGGTCTCCGTGCAGGACGCCTCGGCGCAGCTGGCGGCCGAGCTGCTGGACCTCGCGCCCGGGCTCCGCGTGCTGGACGCGTGCAGCGCGCCCGGCGGCAAGACGGCGCACGCGCTGGAGCGCGCCGACCTGGACCTGCTGGCGCTGGACAGCGACGCCTCCCGGCTCGATCGCGTGCAGGACAACTTCAGGCGCCTAGGCCTGTCCGCCGAACTGCGCGCCTACGACGCCGGCCGCTTCGGCGATCGCTGGAACGGCGCGCTGTTCGACCGCATCCTGCTCGACGCGCCGTGCTCCGGCACCGGCGTGATCCGCCGCCACCCGGACATCAAGTGGCTGCGCCGCTTCGACGACATCCCGCGAATGGCCGCCGAACAGTTCCGCCTCCTGTCCGCGCTGTGGCCGCTGCTCGCGCCGGGTGGTCGCCTGGTGTACGCCACCTGCTCGGTGCTGGCCGCCGAGGGCGAGGACGTGGTGCGCAAGTTCTTCATGCAGGCAGCCGACGCCAAGCACGAGCCCATCGTGGCGACCTGGGGCGAGGCCCGGCGCTTCGGTCGGCGGCTGGCGCCGGGCGGCGACTTCGACGGCTTCTACTACGCCTGCCTGCGCAAGTCGGTGCGCGCCGCGCCGTAACCCCGGCCCGCGGGGGCCGCGCTACGATCCTTCCATGAGTCTGTTCGAGTGGATGGAATTCCTGAGCTACCTCGTGACCGTGATCGGCCTGCCGATGGCCATTGGCGTCTTCTGGTACGAGCAGCGCAAGGAGCACATCAACGACGAGGAGGAGCTCTACCAGCGCCTGTCGGACGAGTACGCAAGTTTCCTGCGGCTGGTGCTGGAACACGCCGACCTGCGCCTGATGAGTGCCCAGAAATCCGACATGGCCCTGAGCGAGGAGCAGCGCGAGCGCAAGAGCGTGCTGTTCGGCATCCTGATTTCGCTGTTCGAACGCGCCTACCTGCTCGTTTACGAAGAGCACATGCCGCGGCAGACCCAGCGCCTCTGGCAGAGCTGGGAGGACTACATGCGCGAGTGGGTGCAGCGCGAGGATTTCCGTTCGATGCTGCCCGACCTGCTGCGCGGCGAAGATCCCGACTTCTGCGAGCACATCAGCCGCATCGCGCGGGACGAGACCCGGCCCGTGACGGCCTGAGCGGCGCGCCGCCCGCCAGATTTTTTCTTCTGCCTGCAATCTGCGCCGCAAATACTGCGCGGATGCCTTTGACCCTCGATCAGCGGCTCGCCGCGTTTCCCGCCGGCGGCCTGGCCGTCACGCAGCCCGTGGAGATCCGCTGGAACGAGCACGCGGTGCCGTGGATCACCGCGCACAACGACGCCGACGCGGCCTACGCGCTCGGCCTGGTGCACCTGCACCTGCGGTGTGCGCAGCTGCACCTGATGAAGCGCCTGGCGCAGGGGCGCGTGGCCGAGGCCATCGGCCCGTTCGGCGTGAACCTGGACCACGCGCTGCGCCTGCTGGACCTGCCCGGCGCCGCGCGCACTGCCGACGCACAGCTGCCGGAGCGCACGCGTACCTGGGTCGGCGCCTTCGTGCGCGGGCTCAACGACGGCCAGTCGCGCATGCGCCAGCGTCCGCCCGAACTGCGCTGGCTGGGCCTTGAGCCCGAGCCCTGGACCCTGGTCGACGTGCTCACGCTCGGCCGCCTCGCCGGCGCGGACGTGAACTGGGGCGGCTACCTGCCGCTGCTCAGGGCGCGCGACGAACCCGGCTTTGCCGAATTCTGGCGACGCCTGCGCATCGTGGGCGGCACGCTGGCCGGCTCGGCGCTGGGCCAGGCCATCGCCCAGGTGTCGCGCGCCGGCAGCAACAGCGTGGCGATCGCCGCGCGCCGCTCGGCCAGCGGCGCGCCGCTCATGGCCAACGATCCGCACCTGGGCCAGTCGCTGCCCAATTTCTGGGTGCTCGCAGGGCTGCGCTGCCCCAGCTACCACATGGTGGGCCTGATGCCGGCGGGCCTGCCGTTCGTGGGCGTGGGCGCGGGCCCGCACATGGCCTGGGGCGGCACCAACATGCGGGCCGCGTCGAGCGAACTGGTGGACGTGTCGTCGCTGCCGCCGGCCGAGATCACGACGTCGGAGACGGTGATCCGCGTGCGCGGCCTGGGCACGCGGCGGCGGCGGCTGCGGCGCACGCGCTTCGGGCCCATTCTCAACGACGCGCGGCTGCTCAAGGTGCGCGGCGGCCCGGTCGCGCTGCGCTGGGCCGGGCAGGACGCGTCGGACGAGATCGGCGCCTTCCTGGACGCGTCCCGCGCCAGCACGCCAGACGAACTGCGCGCCGCGTTCGGCCGCTTCGGCGTGTGCGCGCAGAACATCCTGTTCGCCACGCGCGACGGCCACATCGGCCACGTGTATGCCGCCCACCTGCCGCGGCGCGTGCACGACGCCGACGTGCCCGCCATCCTCACGCCCGGGCAGGCGGACGCGGCCTGGGCGCAGCGCTGGAACGCCGCCTCGCTGCCCATGACCCTGGACCCGGCCTGCGGCTTCCGTGTGTCCGCCAACGACCGGCCGGCGTTTGCCGACGCGCCGCTGGGCTTCTTCTTCAGCGAGGGCGATCGCGCCGCACGTCTCGCCGAACTGGCCGGCCGGGACGGCATGGCCCTGAACGAGCTGGCCCGCCTGCAGCGCGACACGCTCACGCCCGGCGCCGCGCGGCTGGCGCAACAGCTGGCGCAGCGCCTGGCGCAGGCGCAGGCCGATCCGCGCCTGATTGCCGTGCTGCAAGGCTGGGATGGTGACTACGCCGCCGCCGCCGCCGCCCCGGTCGCCTTCGAAGCCCTGCTGCATGCGCTCGCCAGCGGCCTGCGCGCGCAGCGCCACGTCGCCCTCGAACGCACCCTGGACGACGAGTGGGGTCGTCACACGCGCCTGCTGCTGGCCGACCTGGACGCACTCCAGCCCGGACCACGGCGCGCGCTGCTGCGCCAGGCTGCGCAGGCGGCGCTGGGCGCGGCCGCGCGCTATCCGAGCTGGGGCGACATGCACCACCTGCGCATCGGCCACCTGCTGGGCATCATCCCCGGGCTGCGCTGGAAGCTGGCCGTGGCGGACTGGCCCGCGGGCGGCTCGCGCGAAACGCCCATGAAGAACGCGCACGGGCTGGTCGCGCGGCGCCACGCGGTGCAGTACGGCGCGCAGGCGCGGCACCTGTCCGACCTGTCCGACCTGGACGCCAACCACTTCGTGCTGCTGGGCGGAAACGACGGCTGGATCGGCAGCAGCAACTACGCCGACCAGCTGCCGCTGTGGCGCGAGAACCGCTACCTGCGGATGCCGCTGCGCCCGGCGACGGTGGCCGCCGAATTTCCCCGGCTCGTGCTTCTTGCGCCCTCAGCGGACCGTGGCCTTCAGGCTGACGTTGCCGGCCTCCCCGGGCTTGAGGGGGCGTGACAGCGTCCACTGGACGTGCGTGATGTCGGCGGCCTCGGCCGCGCGCAGCCCGCCGTTGACCATGGGGACGCGCAGCCGGTCGAGCGTGTTGAAGCTGTTGCCGCCGTCCACCGAGACCTGCAGCGTGGCATCCACCTGGCGGCTGGCATACGAGCGGTACAGCAGGCCGTTCGGCCAGGGGTTGGTGATGATCACGTCCGCCTCGCCCGGGCCGGCGTAGGTGTAGGACACCTCGTAGATCACGTCGCTGCCGGGGGTGATAAAGGCCGCTGGCACGCGCTCCAGGTGGCCGCTGGCCAGGGCAGGGCGTTCCTGGAAAATGCGCGCCGCCAGCTGAACGCCGCTTGCCGCCGCAAAGCCGGGCTGGCACAACGCGGCCAGCAGCAGGCCGCAAGCGGCTGGCGCAGAACTGTTCCTGAGCATGGTCTCCTCCTCGTGCGAGCTTCTCTGGTGGAAGCATCTGCAAAACCCCGCGGGCGCTACCTTAGCGCGGGAACGTGTATTGCAAAAGTTAGAGTTGCGCCTCCACGTCGAGCGACGCCTGCCGTCAGACGAAGCGATAATGACGGCCTGATCCACGCAAGGAGACATTCCCGTGTCCGCAAACGATATCGTCATCGCCGCCGTTGCCCGTACGCCCATGGGCGGCATGCTCGGCGTTTTGAGCCCGTTCACCGCGTCCCAGCTCGGCGCGGCCGCCATTAAGGCCGCGGTCGCCCGCGCCGGCCTGACGGGCGACGATGTGCAGGAAGTCATCATGGGCAATTGCCTGCCGGCCGGGCAGGGCCAGGCTCCGGCGCGCCAGGCCGCGCGCGCCGCGGGGCTGCCCGACAAGGCGGGCGCCACCACCATCAACAAGATGTGCGGCTCCGGCCTGAAGGCAGTGATGCTGGCGCACGACCTGATCAAGGCCGGCACCAACACGGTGATGGTGGCGGGCGGCATGGAGTCCATGACCAACGCCCCGCACCTGCTCGCCAAGGCCCGTGGCGGCTATCGCTACGGTCACGGCGAGCTGCTGGACCACATGGCGCTCGACGGCCTGGAAGATGCCTACGAGAAGCGCACGCCCATGGGCGTCTTCGCGGAGCGCTGCGTCGACAAGTACGCCTTCACCCGCGAGCAGCAGGACGCCTACGCCATCGAGTCCCTGCGCCGTGCCAAGCTGGCCAACGAGGACGGCAGCTTCGCCTTCGAGATCACGCCGATGGAGCTCGGCGGCAAGGACGGCGGCAGCAGGATCGACAAGGACGAACAGCCCGCCAAGGGCCGGCCCGACAAGATTCCCGGCCTCAAGCCCGCCTTCAAGAAGGACGGCACCATCACCGCCGCCAACGCGAGCTCCATTTCCGACGGCGCCGCCGCCATCGTGGTGATGAGCGCCGCCGAAGCGGACAAGCGCGGCATCAAGCCGCTGGCGCGCATCCTGGGCCACACCACGCACGCGCGCCTGCCCAGCGAATTCACCATCGCGCCCGCGTTCGCGGTGCAGGCGCTGCTCGACAAGCTCGGCTGGAAGGCGGCCGACGTGGACCTGTGGGAGATCAACGAGGCCTTCGCGGTGGTGACCATGGCGGCGATGAAGGAGCACCAGCTCGATCACGCCAAGGTCAACATCCACGGCGGCGCCTGCGCGCTGGGGCATCCCATCGGCGCCAGCGGCGCGCGGGTGCTGGCGACCCTGGTGGGCGCCCTGAAGAAGACCGGCGGCAAGACTGGCATCGCCACGCTGTGCATCGGCGGCGGCGAAGCGGTGGCGCTGGCGATCGAGATGATCTGAGGCGGCCGCGGCGGACGGGTCGTCGGGGGGCAGGCCTCCCCGGCGACCCCTCAAAAACGGTGCAGGACGCGCCTTGCGCCGGATAACGGAAACGACAAAGGCCCGAACGCTGTTCGGGCCTTTCCGCTTCGCTGGACGGGGCCGTCGACGCTGCCAGCGGCCCGCGCAATCAGGACAGCTTTTCCTTGATGCGGGCGCTCTTGCCGGCTCGGTCGCGCAGGTAGTAGAGCTTGGCGCGCGCCACGTCGCCGCGGCGCTTGACGCTGATTTCGGCGACCTGCGGGCTGTAGGTCTGGAACACGCGCTCCACGCCTTCGCCGTGCGAGATCTTGCGCACGGTGAACGCGGAATTGATGCCGCGGTTGCGCTTGGCAATGACCACGCCTTCGTAGGCCTGGAGACGCTCGCGGTCGCCTTCCTTGACCTTGACCTTGACCTCGACGGTATCGCCGGGGTTGAACGCCGGAATGTCCCTGTTCATCTGCTCGGCGTTGACCGACTCGATGATCTTGTTCACGTTGCCCATTGCTAATCCACCTATCACTTGACTGACAACTGCTGCTCTGCCACGAATTCACGGAGCAGCGCCTGCTGGTCCGCATCCAGTTCCAATTTTTCCAGCAGGTCGGGACGACGCAACCACGTCCGCCCCAGCGCCTGCTTGAGCCGCCACCGCGCCTTGTGCGCGTGGTTGCCGCCCATCATGACTTCCGGCACCGCTTCCCCGCGCCAGACCTCCGGCCGCGAGTAGTGCGGGTGGTCGAGCAGGCCGTCCGAAAACGAATCCTGCCCGGCCGATTCCGCATGACCCAATACCCCCGGCAGAAGCCGCGCGATGCCGTCGATCAGCACCATCGCCGCCAGCTCGCCGCCGGACAGCACGAAATCACCCAACGACAATTCCACATCCACCGCGCTCGTCACCAGGCGCTCGTCGATGCCCTCGTAACGCCCACACAGGACGATGAGTCCTGCTTCCCGACCCAACCGCCCGAACCATTGCTGGCTCATGCGCTCGCCCTGGGGCGACATCATCACCACCCTGGCGTCTGGCCCGATGCCGGCTTTCGCCGCTTCGATCGCCTGCGCCAGGGGCTCGGCCTGCATCACCATGCCGGGCCCGCCGCCGAAAGGCCGCTCGTCGACCTTGCGCCACCGGTTCTGCGCGTGGTCACGGGGATTGCGCAGCCTCAACTCCAGCGCGCCCTGCTCCACCGCCACCCGCGGCATGCCATGCCGCGTCACCGCCTCCACCAGCTCGGGAAACAGGGTGATGACCTCGATCTTCATCCCCGCCTCCCGCCCTACTCAGTAGTCCGGCTGCCAGTCGGCGACGATCACGCCATCCTCCAGGCTCACCGACTGGATGATGGGGCCGTGCACGAAGGGGATCAGTCGCTCCGTCTCACCGTCCTGCAACACCAGCACATCCTGCGCACCGTTGCTGGTGACTTCCGTCACCTTGCCCAGCGGCACGCCTTCCACGTTCTTCACCGCCAGCCCAACGAGATCGAACCAGTAGAACTCGCCCTCGTCCGGTTCCGGCAACCGGCTTCGCTCGACCTGGATCTCGGCCCCGATCAGCGCCGCCGCCACGTCCCGGTCCTCGATGACTTTTCCGTCCGGCCCGCTCAGGCGGGCGATCAGCCCGGTCGTGTGCAGCTTGCCTTCCAGCAGCCTGGCCTCGAAGCCCGGGCCCTTGGCGATCCAGCACGGGCTGTAGTCCAGAAGATTCTCGATGGGCCGGGTGAAGGACAGCAGCTTCACCCAACCCTTGATGCCGTAAACCCCGGCGACGCGACCCAGCGTCAGCCGGTCACTCATCGCGCTCAGCCCGCGGCGGGCAGCGCGGACGGAACGGTCGTGACCAGGTAGGCCACGCGCTCGGAAACCTGCGCGCCCTTGCTCTGCCAGTCCTTGAGCTTTTCCACGTTGAGCACGAGCTTCTGCTCGCCGCCCTTGGCGCTGGGATTGTAGAAGCCCAGGCGCTCGATGAAGCGGCCATCGCGCGGGCTGCTCTTTTCGGTCGCAACCACGTGATAGAACGGGCGTTTCTTGGCGCCGGCGCGGGCCAGTCGGATCGTTACCATGCGAAAAAATCTCGTGAGTCTCGCGGCCGGGCGGCTTTGAGAGGGCGCACATTGTAGCGGCTGGCCGGAATAATTCCAGCGCCATCAGCCGCGGGGCAAGTCAAGTCCCGGTCGCACGCGAATGCGCGTGCCATCGGGCGCCGCAACCCGCTCGCATTGGGCTCGGCGCCGCATGGATGCCGCCGCTGCCGCTAAAGCGTCCGGAAGAACGCCCGGATATCGGCCACCAGTGCCTCGGGCTCTTCCATGGGCGCAAAGTGGCCGCCTTTTTCGAAGCGCGTGGTGTGCTTGAGGTTGTAGTAGCGCTCGCGCCAGCGGCGCGGCATGTTGGCAATCTCGTGATCGAACAGGCCCAGGCCGGTCGGCGACTCCACCACCGGGCTGCGATCGTGCGACGGCTTCCAGGGGTTGTGCGTGCACTCGTAGTAGTAGCGCGCCGAGGTGCCGTAGCTCTGCGTGGCCCAGTACAGCGTGAGCATCGTGCACAGCTCGTCCTTGCTGAAGCGCGTCTCCACGTCGCCGTTGCAGTGGCTCCAGGTGCGGCGCTTCTCCACCAGCCAGGCGGCGAGACCCGCGGGCGAATCGTTCAGGGCGTGGGCCAGGGTCTGCGGCTTGGTGCACTGGATGGCGGAATAACCGCTTTCCTGCGAGAAAAAACGCAGGTTCCTGGCCAGAAGCTCCTGCTCGTCCGGCGCGTAGTCTGCGGGGCCGGCGCCCGCGGAGTTGAACAGGGTGAGCGGCACCATCAGGTGCAGGTAGATGCCGAGCACGCGATCGGCGTACTTGTGTCCCAGCTGCGCCGTCACCAGCGAGCCCCAGTCCCCGCCCTCGGCATAGAAGCGCGGATAGCCGAGCTGCGCCATCAGCTCCACCCAAAGGTCCGCCGTGCGCCAGAAATTGATGCCGGGCGTGCGCAGCGGGACCGAAAACCCGAAGCCGGGCAGCGAAGGCACGATGACATCGAAGGCATCGTCGGGGTCACCGCCGAACGAGGCCGGATCGCTCAGCCGGCGGATCACCTTGTTCAGGTCCCAGAACGTCCACGGCCAGCCGTGGCTCAGGATGAGCGGCTTCGGCCGTGGGCCCTTGCCGCGCTCGTGGATGAAGTGGATGGGAATACCCTCAACGGTGGTGCGGAAGTGCGAGAACGTGTTGATCTCGCGCTCGGCGGCCCGCCAGTCGAACTGCTTCTCCCAGTACCCGCACAGCGCCTTCAGGTAGGCCGTGCTGGCGCCGTAACGCCACTGCTCGTTGCCAAAATCCTCCGGCCAGCGGGTGCGCGCCAGGCGCTCGCGCAGGTCGCTCAGGGTGGCTTCGGGGATGTCGATCTTGAAGGGTTCGACGGGCATGCGGCTCTCCTTTTTCATGGCCCTCGCCGGGGCGTTCGATGCGGCTGGATCAGTCCGGACAGCATCCCTCCAGTTGGGCCTGGATCGCCGCCGCATCGAAACGGCTCGCGACGCCAATCAGCACCAGCTCGGTCTGCGGCGTCGCCACGCCCCAGGCGCTGCCGTCCACGTACGACTCGAAACTTCCCACCTTCTGGTACAGCGTGGTCAACGGGTAGTTGCGGAAATTGATGAAGCCCTTGGCCCGGTAAACCGTGTTCGAGAGCGCCTTCATCACCCGCACGAAGTCCACGCGCCGCACCGGCCGGGCGCTGCGGAACACCATGCTCGCGAACGGGTGCGCGCCGGCCTCGAACACCGCCTCCGGCCGGAAGCCGGTCCGGCCGATGCGCGCGTCCCCCAGCAGCAGCGGCAGGGGCACGGTCCCGTCCGCCGTCTCGAGGATGGACGCGCCGGGCAGCAGCGCGTGGATCATCTCCCGCACGCGGGCGGTGGTTTCCGCACCGGCCGCCTGCACGCGGTTGAGCACCACCAGGTAGGCGCCGCGCACCTGCCGCTCAAACAGCATCGCCCAGTCCGCGTCACGGGCATCCAGCGCGTGCAGCGCATCCACCACGGTCACCACGCTTTCAAGGTAGATCTGCCGGCGGATCCGCGCCGTGTTGAACGTACAGACGATGTTGATGGGGTCGGACACGCCGCTGGTCTCGATCAGCAGCTGCTCGGGCGGCGGATCGCTGGCCAGCAGCTGCTCCACGCCCTTCACCAGGTCATCGCGGATCGAGCAGCAGATGCAGCCGTTGGCCAGTTCCATGCGCTGGCCTTCCACCTTCACGATCAGGCGTGCGTCGATGTTGAGCTCGCCGAAATCGTTGACCAGCACCGCCAGCCGGCGGCCATCGCCCTGCGTGAGCAGGCTGTTGAGCAGCGTCGTCTTGCCCGCGCCCAGGAACCCGCCGATCAGCGTGACCGGCAGCATGCTGCGGCCCGAGGCCTGCTGGATTTCCGGGAACCGGGCGAGTGGATTCAGCATGCGGTGGATGGGCGCGGATCAGGCGTTAGACGGGCTGGGTCCGCATCATGAGCGCCTCCACCGAGCACGGCGAGAGGTGCTGTCCCTAAGCGGCTGCCGCCTCGGCGCCCGGCGAGGCGGAATGCGGGTTTACTTCTTCTTCCACTCCCCGTTGGGTTCCTGCACGAACCAGCCCGGCTTGGCGCGCGTGACCCAGCGCTGCGCGAACACGCCGCGGATCTGCTGTTCCCACTGCGGCTGGCCGTTGGCCTGCGCGATTTCGCGGTACAGCGCGGCGCGGTCGGCGTTCTCGTTGGCGGCGAGCGCGCGCACCTTGTTGCGGTCCGCCAGCGGCACGCCGTTGGGGTCGTGCAGGGCCACGAAGCCATCGAAGCTGATGCCCACGGCGCCGGAATCCAGGTACGGCGCCAGGTCCTTGAAGCGGGCCTCCATGCTGTCGGTCAGCCGCTTGATCTCGGGCGAGGCGATGTCCACGTTCGGATCGGCCGCCTGCGCGGCCGGCAGCACGAAGTCGAGCACGGCGACGGCCGTGTCCTGCGCCGCGCCGCCGCTGTCACGGGACGTCGGCGGCGGATTGGGGTTCTCCGGGCGCTCGCCGGCCGGTGCGGGCGCCGCGGCCGGAGGCGGGGCCGGCAGCGCCTGCCCGCCCCAGACTTCGTCGATCACGCGGTCGGCCGCAGCCTGCGCCGCGGCGGCGGGAAAGTAGACGTTGATCGTGACGCAGGCGGCGGCCAGCAGGGCACAGGCGGCGCCGGGCACAAGGAACAGGCGATTCATGGGAATGCGGTCAGGGAGCGGCAACAGGGCGCGAAAGTATAGGCAGGCATGTCTGAGCGGCGATTGAACGCGGGCCCGGCGCTACATGAAGCCGACCTGCAGCTGCGCCGCCTCGGACATCATGTCGCGCGTCCAGGGCGGGTCGAAGGTGAGTTCCACGTCCGCCTCGGTGACGCGCGGCACCTGCAGGACCTTGGACTTGACGTCCGCCACCAGGATGTCGCCCATGCCGCAGCCGGGCGCGGTGAGCGTCATGCGCACCACCGCCTTGCGCTTGTCCTCGGCCAGGGCTTCCACGTGACATTGGTAGACCAGCCCGAGCTCGACGATGTCCACGGGAATCTCCGGGTCGTAGCAGGTGCGCAGCTGCGACCACACGGCCTTTTCGATCTCGGCATCGCCCGCGTCGTCGCTCAGCTCCGGGCCGCGCACTACCTCCTTGCCCAGGCTGTCGGCGTCGCGGCCGTCGATGCGGAACAGGTGCCCCTGCACCAGCACGGTGAAGCTGCCGCCGAGTGCCTGCGTGATCTCCGCGTCGGCGCCCTCGGGCAGTTCCACCTTGGTGCCCTGGGGAATCAGGACGCCAATGACATCGCGGGTCAGCCGCACGGTTTCGTGGGCGAAGGACATTCGAAATGGGGGGAGGGTGCGAGCGGACCCGCATGTTAAACCTGCGGCAGCGGCCCCGCACGAGGGCGGTGGATCGCCGGAGGCGGCGCCTGCATGATGACGGCCCTCGCACTTCGCCCGGAGCCTGAGCATGAATCGTCGAATCCTCCCGCTCGCCCTGCTGGCCGGCCTGCTGGCGCCCGTCGCCCACGCGCAGCAGGCGGAACCGCCGCACCGCCACGTCATGGTCAGCGGCGAGGGCGAAGTCACCGTCACGCCGGACCGGGCGCGCCTGCACATGGCGGTCACGCGGATGAAGCCGGACCTGGTCTCCGCCGAAACCGAGGTGAACACCACCGTGCGCGACTACCTCACCGAGGCCCGCATGCTCGGCGTGCGCGACGAAGACCTCAACACCACCGGCATCGGCATCAGCCCCGAGTACGTCTGGGACGAAAAGGAGCGCAACAACCGGCTGGTCGGCTACCGCGTGAGCCGCGACATCGACGTGCTGGTGGTGCGGCTCGAACAGCTCGGCGACCTGGTGCTGAAGGCCACCAAGGTGGGCGTCAACCAGGTGCAGCCGCCGCAGCTGGAATCGTCCAAGGCGCGGGACCTGCAGCGGCAGGCCATGGCCAAGGCCGCGCTGGACGCCCAGGCGCGCGCCGCGCTGCTGGCCGAAACCCTGGGCGTGAAGCTCGGCGCGGTCCACCAGATCAGCGCGTCCGAGAGTTCACCCCAGCCGCCCATGCCCAAGATGATGGCCATGCGCGCGTCGGCGGACGGCGGCGGCAACGAGCAGATGGGCATCAACGCCGGGGAACTGCGCTACAGCGCCACGGTGAACGCCGAGTTCGAACTCATCGTGCCCTGAACCGTCGCTCAGGCGCCGGGGCCGGTGCCATAATTCCGCTTTGACGCCAGTCCAAGCCATGGTCGCCACCCCTACCGCCGCTCCCGTTCCGCCCCTGGTGGGCATCATCATGGGCTCGCGCTCGGACTGGGAAACCATGAGCCACGCCGCGCAGACGCTGGTGGACCTGCAGGTGCCGCACGAGACGCGCGTGGTGTCGGCCCACCGCACGCCGGACCTGCTGTTCGAATACGCCGCCACGGCGGTGGACCGCGGCATTCAGGTCATCATTGCCGGGGCCGGCGGCGCCGCGCACCTGCCCGGCATGTGCGCCGCCAAGACGCGCCTGCCGGTGCTGGGCGTGCCCGTGCAGTCCAAGGCGCTCAGCGGGCTGGATTCGCTGCTGTCCATCGTGCAGATGCCGGCCGGCATCCCGGTGGGCACGCTGGCCATCGGGCGCGCCGGCGCCATCAACGCCGCCCTCCAGGCCGCGGCCATCCTCGCCCTCAACGACGCGGCGCTGGCCGGGCGCCTGGACGACTGGCGCGCCGCACAGACCCGCAAAGTGCTGGACGACGAACCGCTGGCGCTCTGATGAAGATCGGCATCCTGGGCGCCGGCCAGCTCGGCCGCATGCTGGCCCTGGCGGGCTACCCGCTGGACTTCGACTTCGTGTTCCTGGACCCGGCGGGCGAGGCCTGCGCCGCGCCCCTGGGCACCCACCTGCACGCCGCGTACGAGGACGAATCCGCGCTGGCCAGCTTCTGCGAATCCTGTGACCTCGCGACCTACGAGTTCGAGAACGTGCCGGCCAAGGTGGCGGAATTCGTGTCCACCCGCGTGCCGCTGTACCCGCCGCCGCAGGCGCTGGGCGCCGGCCAGGATCGCCTGGGCGAGAAGCGCCTGTTCGACGCGCTGAAGATTCCCGTGCCGCGCTACCTGCCGGTGGCCGCGCGCGAGGCCCTGGATTTCGCCGCGCGTACGGTGGGCCTGCCAGCCGTGCTCAAGACCCGCCGCCTGGGCTACGACGGCAAGGGCCAGGCCGTGCTGCGCGCCGAAGCCGACCTCGACCCCGCCTGGCAGAAGCTCGCCGGCCAGCCACTGATCTGCGAGGCCTTCGTGCCCTTCGAGCGCGAGATTTCCTGCCTGGCGGTGCGCGGCCGCAGCGGCGAGATGGCGTTCTATCCCGTGGTGGAGAACGTGCACCGCGACGGCATCCTGCGCACCTCCGTCCCGCGCCGGGACGACCCCATGCAGGCCGCGGCCGAGGACTACACCCGGCGCGTGGCCGAGCACCTGGACTACGTCGGCGTGCTCGCCTTCGAGTTCTTCGTGGCCGAAGGGCAGCTGTATGCCAACGAGATTGCCCCGCGCGTACACAACTCCGGGCACTGGAGCATCGAGGGCGCCGAGGTGTCGCAGTTCGAGAACCACCTGCGCGCCGTCGCCGGCCTGCCGCTGGGCTCCACCGCGCTGCGCGGCCCCTCGATGATGTTCAACTTCATCGGCGAGGCGCCCGACACGGCGGCGCTCGCGGCCATTCCCGGCGTGCACGTACACCACTACGGCAAGACGCCCAAGCCGCAGCGCAAGGTCGGCCACGCCACGGTCACCGCTTCCACCGAAGCCGAGCTGCAAGAACGGAGTGGCCGCGTGCAGGCGCTGCTGCGCTGATGGCCAGCGCGCTGCAGGCGTTCGGCCACGGCATCCATGCGCTGGACTCGGGCTTCATGCGGCCGCGCATGGACGCCATCCACCTGGTCGTCGACAACGGCCGCGCCGCCTTCATCGACACCGGCACCTACGCCTCGGTGCCGCGCATGCTCGCCGCCCTGGCCGAACTCGGACTGGGCGTGGACGCGGTGGACTACGTCATCCTCACCCACGTGCACCTGGACCATTCCGGCGGCGCCGGCCTGCTGATGCAGCAGCTTCCGGGCGCGAAACTCGTGGTGCATCCGCGCGGCGCGGCGCACATGGTGGACCCGGCCCGGCTCTGGGCCGCGACCGTGGCGGTCTACGGCGAGCCGCGCGCGCGCCAGGACTACGACGCGCTGCTGCCGATTCCGCGAGAGCGCGTGATCGATGCGCCCGATGGCTTCAGCGTGCTGCTGGCGGGCCGGCGCAGACTCGTTTTCATCGACACGCCCGGCCACGCCAAGCACCACTTCTGCGTGTGGGACGAAACCGCCGGCGCCCTGTTCACCGGCGACACCTTCGGCCTGTCGTACCGCGAACTCGACCAGTGCGGCCGGGCCTTCATCTTCCCTACCACTACGCCCACCCAGTTCGATCCGCCTGCCCTGCACGCCTCCATCGATCGCCTGCTCGCCCTGCACCCGCGCGCCATCTACCTGACGCACTACAGCCAGGTCACCGACGTGGCGCGGCTGGGCGCGGACCTGCACCGGCTGATCGACGCCCACGTGGCGGTGGCCCTGCGCTGCGGGGCCTGCGCCGACCCCGCGCAGCGGCAAGCGGATTTGCAGGCGGGCGTGAGGCAGATCGTGCTCGACGAGGCGCGCCGGGCCGGTGGCGATGAAGCGCTGTGGATGGAAACCCTCGCAAACGATATCCCCCTGAATACACAAGGGCTGGTCGCCTGGCTGGAACATTCCGAGCGAATCGCTCGCCGCTGATTGGCGCAGTCCCGGTGTCCGGTTCGGCGTGAATGCTCCAGTATGAGCGCCGTGCAGGGAGAGCCTTTTGGGGGAACCATGATTCGCGTACTGAAATGGGTGGCCGCTGGACTGGCTGTATTGGCGGTGCTGGCGGCGCTGATCCTGGTTGTGGGCAGCCAGATGGGCGAGCGCAAACGGACGCGCCAGATCAGCCTGCAAATCGACCCCGTGACCCCGGCCACGGACGCCGCGAGCCTGGAACTGGGGCGCTACCTGTTCATGTCACGCGGCTGCGCCGAATGCCACGGCGCGGCGGGCGGTGGACGGGAATTCGTGAACGACGGCAAGGGCATGCGCCTCGCCGGGCCCAACATCACCGCGGGCGGCGTGACGGCTGCGTACCAGCCCCTGGACTGGACGCGCACGATCCGCCACGGCGTGAAGCCTGACGGACGCCCGGTGTTCATCATGCCCAGCGAGGACTACAACCGCCTCACGAACCCGGACCTGGCCGCGCTGATCGGCTTCGTGCAGAGCCTGCCCGCGCTCACGGGCGGCGCGGCCGTCATCGAAACGCCGCTACCGGTCATGGTGCTCTATGGTTTTGGCGGTATCCGCGATGCGGCGGACAAAATCGACCACGGTCGGCCACCTTCCGAACCGATACCGGTGGCGGTCACGCCGGAACATGGCGCCTACGTCGCCAACACCTGTATCGGTTGCCACGGCCCCGGCCTGTCGGGGGGCAAGATTCCCGGCGGGCCGCCCGACTGGCCCTCGGCCGCCAACCTCACACCCGGGGACGGTGGAATCATGGCGCGGTACCCCGATGCAGCCAGCTTCTCGGCCATGCTGCACAGCGGCCAGCGACCGGATGGAACGCCCATTGCCGTGATGCCGTTTGCAGCCCTGCGGGAACTCAACCAGACCGATCTGCAGGCGCTACACCTGTACCTGGGCACGCTGCCCCCGCGTCCGTTCGGTCAGCGCTGAACCCTCCGGCTTCTGGAACACCACGAACGGCGGAAAAAAGGCCCGTACCTGGGTACGGGCCCCGACATGCCGCAGAACCAACTCAGGTGCGCGCTTCGTGGAGCTTGTCCTTCACGGCGCCGACGCCGGCCTTCACCTTGGCCTTGGCGTCATCGATCTTGTCCTTGATCTCGCCCTTCATGCGGTCGGTCTTGCCTTCCAGGTTCTGGGCGTGGCCCTTGGCTTCCATCTCGCGGTCGCCGATCACGTTTCCGACCTTGGCCCGGACGGTGCCGATGACTTCCTTGGCGTGACCCTTGGCCTTGTCCGCGGTGGCGCTGTTCGCAGCTTCGTTCGCCTTGCTGGATACCTTGTTCGAGTCCATTCAAAACTCCTTGCATTGACTTGGATCTGGCGAAATGCCGGACCTCTGGGCGGCCCGTTCCGAGCCGCGCATGGAAACAAGGGCAAGTTCCTTTCCCGGGCTATAATGTTTTTTATTATCATCGCATTACTGCGTTTTAAAGCGCATCACGCCGGGCAGGATCGGGTGCCGAATGCAGGACATCGCATCGCTGACTATGCTTTTCGAAGCACGGACGCCGGTTCGATCCAGGTCACGCATCATTCGTTATCGACTGCTCCAAAACGACGAAAACCCCGCAAGTGCGGGGCTTCGTCCTGCGGCTAGCCAGCAGGGCCGGGAACCGGCCTCATCGCTTTACTCGTCAGCGCTCTCGTCCGCCTCTTCTGCGGCATCGTCGTCGCCCGAGTCATCTGCGATCGGCGACACGCGCAGCACGCGCTCGGCGCCGGTGGCCTCGAAACTGCCGCCGCCGCTGAGGGCCGATGCCTGAAGGTCGGCCAGCAGGCTGCCGCCGCGCGCCTTGCGACGCTGCTCGTGGTGCGCCAGGCCCGTACCGGCCGGGATCAGGCGGCCCACGATCACGTTTTCCTTCAGGCCGCGCAGTTCGTCGCGCGAGCCGCGCACCGAGGCCTCGGTGAGCACGCGCGTGGTCTCCTGGAACGACGCCGCGGAGATGAAGCTTTCCGTGGACAGCGAGGCCTTGGTGATGCCGAGCAACTGGCGCGTGTAGTTGGCGGCGCGCTTGTTCTCGGCGCGCAGCTTCCGGTTCTCGCCCAGCACGTGGAAAATTTCCACCTGCTCGCCCTGCAGGAAGCGCGAGTCGCCGGTCTCGGTGATCTCGACCTTGCGCAGCATCTGGCGAATGATGGTTTCGATGTGCTTGTCGTTGATGCGCACGCCCTGCAGGCGGTACACGTCCTGGATTTCCTTGACCAGGTAATTGGCCATGGCGGTGACGCCCTGCAGGCGCAGGATGTCGTGCAGGCTGGGCTCGCCATCGGAAATGATTTCGCCCTGCTCCACGTGCTCGCCTTCGAACACGCGGATCTGCACCCACTTGTGCACCAGCGTCTCGGTCTCGTTGCCGTCCGGATCGACGATCTTGATGCGCTGCTTGCCCTTGGTCGCGGTCCCGAACTTGATGGTGCCGCTGGCCTCGGCCAGCACCGCCGGTTCCTTGGGCTTGCGCGCCTCGAACAGGTCGGCCACGCGCGGCAGGCCGCCGGTGATGTCGCGGGTCTTGGAGGATTCCTGCGGGATGCGCGAGATGACGTCACCCACCTTCACCTCGGCCTCGTCCTCCACGCTCACCACCGCCTTGGGCGGCAGCGAGTAGCTGGCGGGGATGTCGGTGCCCGGGAAGTTGAGCTGTGCGCCGTTGGCGTCCACCAGCATCAGCAGCGGACGCAGATCCTTGCCCGCCGAACCGCGTGACTTGGGCTCGGTGATGACCAGGTTGGTCACGCCGGTGATGGGATCGTTCTCCTTGGTGATGGTCACGCCTTCTTCGAAGTCCTGGAACTTCACGAAGCCGGCCAGTTCCGTCACGATCGGGTGCATGTGCGGATCCCACTTGGCCATGCGGAAGCCGGCCGCAACGGCGTCGCCATCCTTGACCAGGATCACGGCGCCGTAGGGGATCTTGTAGCGCTCGCGCTCGCGGCCGTCAGCCGCCAGCACGCCGATTTCACCCGAACGCGACACCGCCACCAGGTTGCCTTCCTTGTTGGTGACGGTCTTGAGGTTGTGCACGCGCGCCGTGCCCGAGGCGCGCGCGTCCACGCCGTCGCTCGACACCGCGCGCGACGCGGCGCCGCCGACGTGGAAGGTACGCATGGTCAGCTGCGTGCCCGGCTCGCCGATCGACTGTGCGGCGATGACGCCCACCGCCTCGCCGATGTTCACGCGATGGCCACGCGCCAGGTCGCGGCCGTAGCAGTGTGCGCAGATGCCGAAGGGCAGCTCGCAGGTGATGGGCGAACGCGCCCACAGCTCGTCGACGCTGTTGCGTTCCAGCTCGTCGGCCAGGCGCTCGTCGATGATGGTGCCGGCGGGAACGATGACTTCCTCGGTGCCGGGCTTGACCACGTCGCGCAGGGTGACGCGGCCCAGCACGCGATCGCGCAGGGGCTCGAGGATGTCACCGCCTTCCACGATCGGCATGATGAGCAGGCCCTGGTCGGTGCCGCAGTCCTGCGCGGTCACCACCACGTCCTGCGCCACGTCAACGAGGCGGCGCGTCAGGTAGCCCGAGTTGGCGGTCTTGAGCGCCGTGTCGGCCAGGCCCTTGCGCGCGCCGTGGGTCGAGATGAAGTACTGGAGAACGTTGAGGCCTTCGCGGAAGTTCGCCGTGATGGGCGTCTCGATGATCGAGCCGTCGGGCTTGGCCATGAGGCCGCGCATGCCGGCCAGCTGGCGGATCTGCGCCTGCGAACCACGCGCGCCGGAGTCGGCCATCATGAACACCGAGTTGAAGCTCGGCTGCTCGGTATCCACACCCTGCCTGGTCGTGACCTTCTCCTTGCCGATGCGCTTCATCATCGCCTTGGCGACGTCATCGTTGGCACGCGACCAGTGATCGACCACGCGGTTGTAGCGCTCCTGCTGCGTGGTGAGACCCTCGGTGTACTCGCGCGCCACTTCCTTCACCTTGGCCTCGGCGGCGGCGAGGATGGCGACCTTCTCGTCCGGAATCACGATGTCGTCCAGGCAGAAGCTGATGCCGGACTTGGTGGACATGCGAAAGCCGGTGTACATGATCTGGTCGGCGAACACGACCGTGTCCTTGGTGCCGCAGGTGCGGTACACCCGGTTGAGCACGCGGCTGACTTCCTTCTTGGTCAGCGTCTTGTTGATGACCGAGAACGGGATCCTAGCCGGCAGGATGTCCGACATCAGCGCACGTCCGGTGGTGGTATCCACCAGGTGCGTGACGGGCTTGCCGTCGTCGGTCACGTCGTTCAGGCGCACCTTGATCCTCGCCTGCAGGTGCAGCGCGCCGGACTCGTAGGCGCGATGCACTTCGGCCACGTCGGACAGCACCATGCCCTCGCCGGGGGCGTTGACGCGCTCGCGCGTCATCCAGTACAGCCCGAGCACCACGTCCTGCGAGGGCACGATGATCGGGTCGCCCGAGGCCGGCGACAGGATGTTGTTGGAGGCCATCATCAGCACGCGCGCTTCCAGCTGCGCTTCCAGCGACAACGGCACGTGCACGGCCATCTGGTCGCCGTCGAAGTCGGCGTTGAACGCGGTGCAGACCAGCGGGTGCAGGTTGATCGCCTTGCCCTCGATCAGCAGCGGCTCGAAGGCCTGGATGCCGAGGCGGTGCAGCGTGGGCGCGCGGTTGAGCATCACCGGGTGCTCCTTGATGCACTCCTCCAGGCAGTCCCAGACCGGGCCTTCCTCGCGCTCCACCATCTTCTTGGCCGCCTTGATGGTGGTGGCCAGGCCCTTGCGCTGCAGCAGCGAGAACACGAAGGGCTTGAAGAGTTCCAGCGCCATCTTCTTGGGCAGGCCGCACTGGTGCAGCTTGAGCGTGGGGCCGACCACGATGACCGAGCGGCCGGAGTAGTCCACGCGCTTGCCGAGCAGGTTCTGGCGGAAGCGGCCCTGCTTGCCCTTGATC
>JBQTJW010000025.1:0-40047 GCA_052386745.1 Panacagrimonas sp.
CGAGCCCCGTGGTTGTCGGCTTGGGCGGATGGCTGGACTTTAAGTTTCTCTTTGCCGGTAGGAACCTCACCGGGGAGGACCGCATCTACGCGGTGGGCCATAACGGCCAGTTGCTGTCCTATGGGGATGCCGGAACTCCCGGGAATGTGTCGAGCCCCGTGGTTGTCGGCTTGGGCGGATGGCTGGACTTCAAGTTTCTCTTTGCCGGTAGGAACCTCACCGGGGAGGACCGCATCTACGCGGTGATGGCCTAATCACCGTTTCCAACTGACGCTGAATCCACGTTTGAGACCGCCTAGGGGCACGTGCATTTTGTCAAGTACAACGTGAGCGGGAATGCCATGGTCGGATTGGTCAGCCCGGTCCTGATGGCGCTTACGGGTGACCGTCAGCTACATCTGGTCACGCCGGACGTTGCAGAAAAGGAAATTGCCGAACTTCGTGAGTCAGACTGATGCCCCGCAAAGTGTCGAACCGACGGTTTATGCGGACGCTCCCGCTTAGCGAGGTTCCTGGCTGAACCAGGGCGGCAGACGTCCAGCAATTTCATCGTGCGAAAGACGCTCCCGTTGCGGGTCCTGCCCCACGCACGTGTCGCTCCAAAGTGGCGGCGAGCTGATCACTCGCCTGCCGTCGCCAAGCATTCAGGGTTTGTGCGGCTGCGCCAGGTATTCGTGGGTGTGCATTTCGTGCAGGCGCGATTGGGTGCGCTGAAATTCGAACGTGAGGCGCCTGCCGGTGTACAGCTGTTCCTGCGGAACATCCGCGGCCAGCAGCAGCTTGACGCCGCGATCGTAGAATTCATCCACCAGGTTGATGAACCTGCGCGCGGGGTCTTCGCGGTCCGCCGTGAGCTGCGGGACGTGGGAGATGATGACGGTGTGGTGTTCGCGGGCGAGCTCGATGTAGTCGGCAACCGAGCGGGGACCATCACAGATCTCGGCAAATTCGAACCAGGCCACGCCGTCTGCCAGTCGCTTGGTGTGCACCGGCCGGCCGTGAATTTCCAGTGTCACGTTGCGGTGGCCGGCCTCGGGCGCAATGTCGGCGAAAGCCTCGTCAAGCCGGGTTTCCGCGAGCGCGTCGCTGGGGCAGTGGTAGAGCGCGGCGCGGGTGAGCGCGCGCAGGCGATAGTCGGTGCCACCGTCCACGTTCAGCACGCGCACCCGTGACTTGAGCATTTCGATGGCCGGCAGGAAGTTGGCGCGCTGCAGGCCGTCGCGATACAGCTGTTCGGGGGCGCAGTTGCTGGTTGCCACCAGCGTGACGCCCTGCTCGAACAGCGATTCGAACAGGCGCCCGAGAATCATGGCGTCGGCGATGTCGGACACGTAGAACTCGTCGAAGCAGACCACGCGGGTTCTGGCTGCGATATCGGACGCCACCAGCTTGAGCGGGTCGCGTTCGTCCGGGTGCTGCTTGCGGCGCTCATGCACCTCCAGCATGAACCGGTGAAAGTGCGTCCGCAGCTTGTACGGGGTATGCAGCGCCTCGAAAAACGCATCCATCAGGTGAGTCTTGCCGCGGCCGACGCCGCCCCACAGGTACAGGCCGCGCACCTTCGGCCAGGTGAGCTTGCGGCTGACCAGGCGCCGACGCGGCGGCTTGGCCAGAAGTTCTTCGTACACGGCCTGCAGGGCATCGACAGCCGCGGCCTGCGCCGCATCGGCGACGAAACCGGGCTGTGCGAGGTCCTGTGCGTAGCGTTGGCGCGGAGAAGGGGCGCTCACGTCGCACCTTCCGTGGAACCTGCGACCGGACAGGTGTGCTCGCCGCATACCCGGAGCACCGATTGCCGCGCGGCGTCGCGCAGGTTCAGCGGATCGTCCGACGGGGGGATGGCGGGTTCGATGTCGACTTCGATGCGGCTCCAGCGCGGCAGCCGGCGCGTGCCGCCGTAGAACCGTCGCGTGCCGCGAATCCCGACGGGCGCCACCGGCACGCCCGCGCGGGCGGCGATGAGGAACGCCCCTTTCTTGAACGGCAGAAGTCCCTCCTCGGACTTGAAGGTGCCTTCGGCGAAGATCGCCAGCGATTCACCGCCCTGCACGCGGCGGATCAGGTGGCGGGTCTGTGCGGCGCCTTCACGTGCATCGCGACGATTGATGAAACTGACGCCCATACGCCGGATGACCAGCCCCACGTAGGGCCAGGCGGCCGCACCGTCCTGGACGACGAAGGTGAATCGTGCCGGCAGGGCCGAGGTGAGCACGATGCCGTCGACATAGCTGGCATGGTTGGACACCGCCACGCATGGCCCGGAAGGCAGGTTTGCCAGTCCGCGCACGCGCATCGTCACGCCCACGCTGAGCAGGCCCAGGCGAACGCCCATGCGGCCAAGGAAGCGGCGAATGCGCAGCGTGGGCCCAATGATCACCAGCGGGCAGACAATGCCGAAAATCACCAGCGAGAAAATGGGCGCAGCGAGCACGCCGTACATCCGGTCGAGCATGGAGATCGGGTCGGGGAAGCCAGGGGAGCGCCGCTATTATGAAAGCAGCCGCGCTCCTGAACAGCCGCCTGGCGCTTCAGGGTGTTGCTGGATCGCCGCCTTGCGTGGCAACGGTCGCCTTCGCACTGGGAATAATGTTGTCAGCGCCCCCGGGAAGGCCAAGGAGCGCAAGGGCAAGCAACAGCAGGGCCCCGATCAGCATGCGCCCCAGAACCAGCAGAGCAGAATCCTGGTCTTTCGAACGGCTTTCCGTAGCGTTTCGCATTCTTAATCCGGTCTGGATTGTGCAACGCACTATGCAACGCACTAGTTCGACGCAAGTCTGCGGAGGGTCTTGTCGATCTACAAGCCCGGAAAGCGGCACCGATGTGCGGTCCGTCTCATTAAAATCATTGTCCTTTGCCCGGACGTTACAATGGCCAAGCCTTTTTGGAATCCTAAAGATGCCCAAGCTTAAGTTATTGATGTCTTTCTCGATCCTTTCGGCGCTCTCCGCCTGCGCCCCCCCGGCTGAAGATTCCGGCAAGAAGGCTCAGGCGTCGGCACCGGAGAACGTCGTGGAGGCCGATCCGGCCGACATGGAGGCGCTGAAGGCGCGCCTCGCCAAGTCCCTGCCCGGCGTTCCCATCGATGGTCTGCACGCCACGCCCGTGGCCGGCCTGTACGAACTCCAGTCGGGGATGAATTTTGGCTACGTTTCCCTGGACGGGCGCTACCTGATCGAGGGCGATCTCAACGACCTGGCCTCGGGTCAGCGCCTCACCGACGTGCGCCGCCGCGATGCGCGCGCCGAACTCATGGCCAAGGTCACCGACGACAAGACCATCGAATTCGCGCCGGACGTGCTGCCGGCCAAGTACACCATCACCGTCTTCACCGACATCGACTGCGGTTACTGCCGCAAGCTGCACCAGCACATCGCCGAGTTCAACGCCGACGGCATCGCCGTGCGCTACGTGTTCTTTCCGCGCAGCGGCGCCAACACCGAGTCGTTCTACAAGGCCGAGAAAGTCTGGTGCGCCGCCGATCGCAAGGCTGCGCTGACCCAGGCCAAGCTCGGTGCGGGCTACGACGGCGACATGTCCTGCGCCAACCCGGTGGCCGAGCACCTCAAGCTCGCGGGCCAGATCGGCCTGCGCGGCACGCCTGCCATCGTGCTGCCCGACGGCGAGCTGATCCCCGGCTACCAGACGCCGGCGGACCTGCTCAAGATCCTGGCCGAGCACGGCAAGCCCGCCACCCGCCCGGGCTGAACGGCGCGCCGCGCAAGGTTCAGCCGCGCACCGGCGTCCTGAGCGTGACCCACTCCTCCGCGGCGGTGGGATGGATGCCCAGGGTCTCGTCGAACACGCGCTTGGTCGCGCCGGCGCGCAGGGCAATCGCCAGGCCCTGGATGGTCTCGCCGGCCTCCGGGCCCACCATGTGGCAGCCGAGCACGCGGTCGGTATCAGCGTCCACCACGAGCTTCATCAGCGTCTGCTCGCGCGAATCGCTCAGCGAGAGCTTCATGGGCCGGAAGCGCGTCTCGAAGATCTTCAGGCGATGGCCCGCCTCCAGCGCCTTCTCCTCGCTCAGCCCCACCGTGCCGATGTTGGGCAGGCTGAAGACGGCGGTGGGAATCAGGTCGTAATCCAGCGGCCGGAACGCCTCGGGCCGGAACAGCGCGCGTGCCACCGCCATGCCTTCGGCCAGCGCCACGGGCGTGAGCTGCACCCGGCCGATGACGTCGCCGATGGCGAAGATCGACGGCTCTGCCGTGCGGTACTGCGCATCCACCCGGACGAAGCCGCGCTCGTCGCGCGCCACCTGCGTGTGCTCGATGCCGAGCCCGTCCAGCATCGGCCGGCGGCCGGTGGCGTAGAACACGCAGTCGGTCTCCAGCGTGCGACCGTCCTTGCAGCGAAGAAGCAGGCTGCCGTCCGCGTTGCGGGCGATGGACGCCACGTCGCTGTTGAACGCGAGCGCGATGCCCTTGCGCTGGAACTCGTCGCGCAGGTGCTGGCGGATGGCGCCGTCGAAGCGGTTCAGGAACAGCTCGCCGCGATGGCTCAGCGTCACCTGCGCGCCCAGCCCGTGGAAGATGGACGCGAACTCCACCGCGATGTAGCCGCCGCCCACCACCACCACGCGCCGCGGCAGGGTCGGCAGGTGAAAGGCTTCGTTGGAGGAAATGGCGTGCTCGCGGCCCGGCACGTCCGGAATCTGCGGCCAGCCGCCGGTGGCTACCAGCAGGTGCGCGGCGGTGTGGCGCCGGCCGTCCACCTCGACCGTGTGGGGGTCGACGATGCGCGCGTGCTGTTCCATCACCGTGACGCCGCTCTTCTGCAGCAGCCCGCGGTAGATGTCGTTGAGGCGCGCGATCTCGCGGTTCTTGTTCGCGATCAGCGTGGGCCAATCGAACCGGGGTTCGCCCAGCGTCCAGCCGTAGCCCGCGGCGTGGTCGAAGTCCTCGGCGAAGTGCGCGCCGTAGACCAGTAGTTTCTTGGGCACGCAGCCCACGTTGACGCAGGTGCCGCCCAGGTAGCGGCTCTCGGCCAGGCCCACCCTGGCGCCGTAGTCCGCTGCGAAGCGCGCCGCGCGCACGCCGCCGGAACCGCCACCGATGACGAAAAGGTCGAAGTCGTATTGCATGGCGCTGGGTTCCGGGTGGTGGGTTGGGCGCGCGTCAGGCAATCGTCACGCGGATATCCTGCAGGCCGGCGATGCGACCATGCAGCCGGTCGCCCGCCACCACCGGGCCCACGCCCTCCGGCGTGCCGGTCATCACCAGGTCGCCCGCCTGAAGGGGTTCGTAGCGCGACAGGTAGGCGATGGCCTCGGCCACGCTCCAGATCATCTGGTCGAGGTCCGATTTCTGCCGCTGCGTGCCGTTGACGTCCAGGGCGATGGCGCCCTCCCGCAGGTGCCCGGTCTCGCCGGCGCGGGTGATGGCGCCGATGGGCGCCGAGGCGGCAAAGGCCTTGCCGAATTCCCAGGGCCGGCCCTTGTCGCGCGCCTGGAACTGGAGATCGCGCCGCGTCATGTCCAGGCCCACGGCGTAGCCGAACACGAGTTCCAGCGCCCGCTCTGCCGGAAGGTTGGCGCCCGGCATGCCGATGGCGGCGACCAGTTCCACCTCGTGGTGCAGGTTGGCGGTCATGGGCGGGTAGGGGATGTTCACCGGCGCGCCCGCGTCCACCGCGGCGCTGGCTGGCTTCATGAAGAAGAACGGCGGCTCGCGATCGTCCTGGCCCATCTCGCGGGCGTGCGCCGCGTAGTTGCGGCCGACGCAGAAGATGCGGTTCACCGGGAAGCGCGCGTCGCTGCCCACGATGGTCAGCGTCGGGGTCGGTGCGGCGGGGAATGCCAGTTTCAAATGAGGGCTCGGTCGATGATCGTCTGGATGATCGCAATCCCGGGGCCCGCCCGAAAGCTTGGATGCGAGGCGGTGAGATTGGCGTTGTTCCGCATCGTAGCCGGGCCAATGCGGGAGCACTGCGCGCCATCGCCACGATTCTGTCACCCGCATGACAATGGCTTGTCATGCGCGGCCCTTAGCGTGGAGTGGACAAAGCCAGCAGCGATATGAGCGGTGGCGGTATGCGCCCTCAGCAGCCGCGGGCTTTTCCTCCCCACTGCCAGCCCCAGGGACACCGCATGAACGACCCGCGCCAGCCTGCGTCCGCCGATTTCGATGGCGACATCGAAACCAACCTGTCCGACAACCCGACATTCTCCGGAATATTCGAAGCGCGCCTGTCGCGCCGCCAGGTGCTGCTTGGCGGCATCAGTGCCGCCACGCTGGCAGCGTTCAACGCCCCGGCGCAGGCCAAATCTCCGCTGGGCTGCCTGCTCAACATCGACGGCAAGGCCAAGCTCGGTTTCACGCCGGTCGCAAAGAGCCTGGCGGATACCGTGAGCGTGCCCGAGGGCTATACGGTGACGGTGCTGTACGCCACGGGCGATCCCATCGATCACCTTACGCCGGACTGGGCGGACAACGGGTCCGAAACCGGCGCGTCCTTTGCGTTCCGCGCTGGCGATCACCATGACGGGATGTACTATTTCGGCCTCAGTCTGCTCAACACCCCGCAACGCCTGAACAGCTTTCGCGGACTGCTCGCGCTCAATCACGAAAACATCACGCAGGCGTTCCTGCACGCCAATGGGCCGACACTCGACGGAGCGGGCAACCGGCTGGTGGCCGACGAGGTCATCAAGGAGATGAACGCGCACGGCGTGAGCATCATTGAGATCGCTCGCCCCTTCCTTCTGGGCAGCAGCTTCAAGCTCAACCGCGGCTCGCGCTTCAACCGGCGCATCACCAGCTTCACGGAAATGCTGATGAGCGGACCGGCCGCGGGCGATCCGGCCCTGCGTACGCGGTTCGCCCCGCTGGGCCTGCGCACGCGCGGCACGGTCAACAACTGCGCCAACGGATTCACCCCCTGGGGCACCTACCTGACCTGCGAGGAGAACTACGCGGGCTATTTCCGCCGCGACCAGGGTGACAACAACAACCGCACGCCGGCCGAGGTGGTGGCTTTGAACCGCAACGGGCTCGCACAGGGCGCGCGCGGCAACTATGGCTGGACCACGGTCGCGCCGGCAGACCCCGAGGACACAAGCTATTCACGCTGGAACGCGACGGTCGTCCCCAACCCGCTGGGTGCGGCGGGTGATTTCCGCAACGCGCCCAACACCTTCGGCTGGGTGGTGGAAATCGACCCGTACAAGCCGGGATCGGTGCCGCGCAAGCGCACCGCCATGGGCCGCTTCGCCCACGAGGGCGCCTGGCCGGCCAACTTCAAGGCGGGAAAGCCGGTGGTCTTTTACATGGGCGACGACTCGCGCGGCGAGTACATCTACAAGTTCGTGTCCGAGGCCGTCTACAACCCCCTCGACACTGGAATTGCGGCGGGAGACAAGTACCTGGACCGCGGCACGCTGTACGTTGCCAGGTTCAACGCCGATGGTAGCGGCGAGTGGCGCTCGCTGGTGTTTGGCGAGAACGACCTGGGCCTGCCGAACACGCCCACCGGGTACCAGTTTGCCTCGCAGGCCGACGTGCTCATCAACGCGCGCCTGGCAGCCGACGTGCGTGGTGCCACCAAGATGGACCGTCCGGAATGGGCGGCGGTGAACCGGGTCAATGGCGAGGTGTACTTCACCCTGACCAACAACTCGGCGCGTGGCGTGGGGTCGGGGCCGGCGGTGGACGCTGCCAACCCGCGCAGCTACACGGACCTGCGTGGGTCCACGACGCAGCGCGGCAACGTCAACGGGCACATCATCCGCTGGCGCGAATCCAACGACGACCCGGCGGCCACCAGCTTCCAGTGGGACGTGTACCTGTTCGGCGCCGAAGCGGACGCCGATCCGTCCACCGTCAATGTTTCCGGCCTGAGCGATGTCAACGATTTCTCGAGCCCGGACGGGCTGTGGTTCGGCCGCGCGGAAAGCTGCGCCGACGACCTGTTGTGGATCGAGACCGACGACGGCGCGTACGTTGACGAAACCAACTGCATGCTGCTGGCCGCGGTGCCCGGACAGGTGGGTGACGGCGCGGCCCGGAGCATCGGCACGCAGAACACGTTCGTTGGTGCGCCGGCCAGCGGCGACAACATCCGCCGCTTCCTGGTAGGGCCCAAGGGCTGCGAAATCACCGGGCTGGATTCCACGCCGGACGGCCGCGCGCTGTTCGTCAACATCCAGCACCCGGGCGAGGATACGCCGGTGTCCGAGATCGCCAACCCTGCGGCGTACCAGAGCCACTGGCCGGCCGGGGGCACGAGTCGTCCCCGGTCCACCACGATCGTCATCACCCGTAAGGACGGCGGGGTGGTCGGCCTGTAAAGCCACTCAAGTCGCGATCCTGAAGTCGCGACCATGACCCAGAAGGCCCGCTCCGGCGGGCCTTTTGCGTGGTGCGGCGTACCGAGCTTTGACGCCCGTTGCGCACCATGCGTGCGATGAACCGGCCCGATCGCTTCGTATAATTCGCGTTCCCTCCACGCAATTCACGCAATTCCAGAGAGTCTCGCAATGAAATTAGGGTTTGAAGGCCGTGTGGCCATCGTCACCGGGGCCGGCAACGGCCTGGGCCGTTCCCATGCGCTGGCGCTGGCCGCGCGCGGCGCCAAGGTGGTCATCAATGACCTGGGCGGCGCCCGCGACGGCACCAGCAGCTCCACCGCCGCCGCGCAGAAGGTGGTGGACGAAATCAAGGCTGCCGGCGGCGAAGCCATGGTCAACAGCGCCTCGGTCACCGATTACGCCGCGGTGGAAGCGATGGTGGCCGAGGTGATGGCCAAGTGGGGCCGCGTCGACATCCTGATCAATAACGCCGGCATCCTGCGCGACCGCACCTTCGCCAAGATGGACCTCGCCGACTTCCGCACGGTGGTGGACGTGCACTTGATGGGCGCGGTCAACTGCACCAAGGCGGTGTGGGAAATCATGCGCACGCAGAAGTACGGGCGCATCGTGTTCACCACCTCGTCCACCGGCCTGTACGGCAACTTCGGCCAGTCCAATTACGGCGCGGCCAAGATGGCCCTGGTGGGCCTGATGCAGACGCTGGCGCTGGAAGGCGCCAAGAACGACATCCGCGTGAACTGCGTGGCGCCCACCGCCGCCACCCGCATGACCGAGGACGTGCTGCCGCCCGCCGCGCTCCAGGTGCTCAAGCCCGAGGCGGTCACGCGCGGCGTGGTCTGGCTGGCCTCCGAGGAAGCGCCCACCCGCACCACCCTGTGCGCCGGCGCCGGCGCCTTCGAACAGGCCCACGTGACGCTCACCAAGGGCCTGCTGCTGGGCGCGGGCGAGGACGTGCCCGAACAGCTGGCCGCGCAGCGCGATGCGCTGGCCGACCGCGGTGGCGAGATCGTCCCCAGTACCGGCTTCATCCAGGCCGAGGTGGAACTCAAGAAGAACGGCATCGAGATCAAGATCACCTGATCTTGACCGCGCACCGCGGCCAAGCCGGTCGCGGTGCCTTGGCCGTGGCCGGACCCGGGGAGGATGGGCATGTGGGACGCGTGGCTGGCCCTTGACCTGAAGAAGCTGCTGGTGGCGGACGTCTCCGTGCTGGAGATGTTCGTGCGCGGCACCGTCATGTACCTGGGGCTGTTCGTGGTGCTGCGCGTGCTGCGCCGGCCCGCGGGCCAGCTCAGCATTGCCGACCTGCTGCTCATCACCATCCTGGCGGACGCCTCGCAGAACGCGCTGGGCGGCACCTATCAGTCCATCACCTCCGGCATGGTGCTGGTGCTGACCATCGTGGGCTGGGACCAGGTGATCGACCGCCTGTCGTTCCGCTGGCCGTGGTTCTCGCGCCTGGTGGACCCGGGCCCGGTCATGCTCGTGCGCGATGGCGCCATCCAGTGGCGCAACCTGCGCCGGCACCAGTTGAGCCGGGACGAGCTCATGAGCCACCTGCGCCAGCAGGGCGTGGGCGAGCTGGCCGAGGTGCGCCGCTGCTTCCTGGAAGGCGACGGCAGCATCAGCGTGCTGAAACGCCAGGATCGATGACCTGGGCCTTGCCGCCCTGTCGGCGGGCTGAAATTCCATGAGTTCAGGGCGCAATTTGCCCGCCCCGGCTCGGGAAAGCCGCGGGCTCACGCCGCTATAATCGCGAGCCGCGCGAGACGCGGCGCGATCCTTAGCCAGACCTAATTCCGGGAGTCCCAGCCATGACGGACACGTTCAAGTCCAAAGCCAGCCTTCAAGTCGGTTCCAAGACGTACTCGTACTTCAACTTGAAGGCCCTCGAGCCCAAGTACAAGATCGACCGGCTGCCGTTCTCCATCAAGGTGCTGCTGGAAAACCTGCTGCGTCATGAGGATGGCGTGAACACCACCGCCGCCGACGTGGAAATGCTGGCCGGCGCGGACTTCAAGAACCTTCCGGCCAAGGACATCAACTTCACCCCGGCCCGCGTGATCCTGCAGGACTTCACCGGCGTGCCCTGCGTGGTCGACCTGGCGGCCATGCGCGACGCCATGAAGAGCCTTGGCGGCGACATGTCCAAGGTCAACCCGCTGTGCCCGGTCGAGCTGGTGATTGACCACTCGGTGATGATCGACCACTACGGCTCCAAGGATGCTCTGGACCTGAATGCCAAGGTGGAGTTCCAGCGCAACGAGGAGCGCTACACCTTCCTGCGCTGGGGCCAGGAAGCACTGCAGAACTTCAAGGCGGTGCCGCCCGACACGGGCATCGTGCACCAGGTGAACATCGAGTACCTCGCGCGCGTGGTGTTCGAGAACGCCGAAGGCCTGCTGTACCCGGATTCCTGCTTCGGCACCGACAGCCACACCACGATGGTGAACGGCATCGGCGTGCTGGGCTGGGGCGTGGGCGGCATCGAGGCGGAAGCAGCCATGCTGGGCCAGCCCTCGTCCATGCTGATTCCCGATGTGATCGGCGTGCGCGTCACCGGCAAGCTGGCCGAAGGCGCCACCGCCACCGACCTGGTGCTGACCGTCACCGAAATCCTGCGCAAGCGCGGCGTGGTGGAAAAATTCGTCGAATTCTTTGGCCCTGGCCTGGCCAACCTGGCGGCGTCGGACCGCAACACCATTGCAAACATGGGCCCGGAATACGGCGCCACCTGCGGCATCTTCCCCATCGACGAGGAAACCCTGAACTACCTGCGCCTGACCGGCCGCAGCGAGCAGCAGGTGGCCGTGGTCAAGGCCTACGCGCAGGCGCAGGGCATGTGGTGGACGCCGGAGGCGCCCGAGGCCGAATACACCGACGTGATCCACCTGGACCTGGCCACCATCAAGCCCTCGCTGGCCGGCCCCAAGCGTCCGCAGGACCGCGTGCTGCTCACCGATGTGAAGGCCAACTTCCTCAAGGCCTTCGAGGCCGAGCAGAAGATGCGTCCCTCCGCCGGTCCGGCCAAGGTGGTGGACGGCGGCAATACCTTCGAGCTGAAGGACGGCGCCGTGGTGATTGCCGCCATCACCTCCTGCACCAACACCTCCAACCCGAGCGTGCTGATCGGCGCCGGCCTGCTGGCGCGCAAGGCGCGTGCGCTGGGCCTCAAGAGCCAGCCCTGGGTGAAGACCTCGCTGGCGCCCGGCTCCAAGGTGGTCACCGAGTACCTGCAGAAGGCCGGCCTGATCGAAGACCTGGAGTGCCTGGGTTTCCACGTGGTGGCCTACGGCTGCACCACCTGCATCGGCAACAGCGGGCCGCTCAACGAGCCCATCGGCAAGGCCATTGTCGACAACAAGCTCAGCGTCAGCGCGGTGCTGTCGGGCAACCGCAACTTCGAGGGTCGCGTGCACCAGGACGTGCGCATGAACTACCTCGCCAGCCCGCCCCTGGTCGTGGCCTACGCCATCGCCGGCACCACCGACCTGGATCTCACCAACGAGCCCATCGGCAAGAGCACCAACGGCCAGGACGTGTTCCTCAAGGACATCTGGCCCACCAACCAGGAAATCCAGGGCGCGGTGGCGCGCGCGGTCACCAAGGAGCTGTTCAACGCCACCTACGCCGACGTGCTCAAGGGTGATGCGCGCTGGCAGGCCATCAAGGTGGCCAAGTCCGAGACCTACCCTTGGGATTCCAAGAGCACCTACATCGCCAACCCGCCGTATTTCCAGGGTATGACGATGACGCCGCCGGGCATCCAGCCCATCAAGGGTGCGCATTGCCTGGCGGTGCTGGGCGACTCCATCACCACCGACCACATCAGCCCCGCCGGCGATATCAAGAAGGACGGCCCCGCCGGCAAGTACCTGATGGAGCACGGCGTGCAGCGCGCCGACTTCAACAGCTTCGGTTCGCGCCGCGGCAACCACGAGATCATGATGCGCGGCACATTCGCCAACACGCGCATCAAGAACGCCATGACCCCGGGCGTCGAAGGCGGCGTGAGCCGCTACATCAACGGCAGCGCGGGCCCGGTGGAAGCGATTTACGACGTGGCCATGAAGTACGCCGCCAGCAAGACGCCGCTGGTCGTGCTCGCGGGCAAGGAGTACGGCACCGGTTCCAGCCGCGACTGGGCCGCCAAGGGCACCATCCTGCTCGGCGTGAAGGCGGTGATCAGCGAGAGCTTCGAGCGCATCCATCGCGCCAACCTGGTGGGCATGGGCGTGCTGCCGCTGAACTTCGTCGATGGCCAGACCGCCGCCTCGCTGGGCCTGGACGGCACCGAGGTGTTCGACTTCGACGGCCTGGTCGATGGCGCCAAGGAAGTCTCCGTCAACGCCAGGAAGGCCGACGGCACGGCAAAGGCCTTCAAGGCCAAGGTGCGCATCAACACCCCGATGGAGTGGCTGTACTACAAGCACGGCGGCGTGCTGCAGTACATGCTGCGCCAGATGGCGGCGTAAAGTTGGCGACGGGGCGCGGCCCGCTGCCCGGGGCCGCGAATTCCGTTTTCCACCAGACGGCGGGAGGTGACTCACGGCGCTTCCGCCTTGCTCCAGGGAGTCGCGCATGAAACGTTTACTGCATGCTCTTGTTCTGGCTTCGTTGGTGGGTTGTGCGAGTGTTCCCGGTCACATTCCGGCTCCGGCGATGGCCACCGCGATCAGCATGGACCAGGATCCCAGGACGTGGGTGGTCGCGAACGGGACCCGGGGTCCCGGGGGCTATCTCATGGAGCTGGTGCCGCAGGGGCAGAACATCAAGTCATGGTCGGAAATGGCTTCCAACCAGATCGTGTTCACAGACTTGGGAGCAGCAGATTTCGTGGCCAACTGGAAGGCGGGGATCATGGCAACCGATCCCAAGGCGGCCTATCAGGAATCGACTGCTTCCGACGGTTCGATCACCGTCCACTACGAATCCGCCCTCGCGCGCGAAAAGGGAATCCGGCGCTTCATCAAGGGCCCCGACGGCATCTACATGGTCGCGTATCACGCGCGGCCGGAATCGTTTGATCCGGCTCCCTACCAAACCTGGGGCAAAATCATTGCGGAGACCGAGTTGACGCCCGATTCGCATAAGCGATAGCCGGCGCGGCAGGACGTCTTCACGCAGGTGGTGAAGCGATCTCGCGCTCTGGCATCCGGTTTCCGAGCGATCTCTCCGTGTCCGTGCTTGCCAACTGTGCGTCGCGCAGCTCGCAGGATCGAGCTGGCATCACCCAGGAAATGAATCTCTGACACTGTCCGGTAACTCCGGCTTGTCACACACTGCGCCGACGCACTTTCCCCCAAACGGCTGGATGAAACGATTCGATCTGCTGATCTTCGACTGGGACGGCACCCTGTCCGATTCCGAGTCGACCATCGTCGCCGGCATGCAGGCGGCGATCGCGGACCTGGGCCTGCCCCCGCGCAGCAACGCCGAAATCGGCCAGCTGATTGGCCTGGGGCTGGCCGAGGGCATGCAGAAGCTCTACCCCGAGCTGGATACCGACGAGCTGTTGCGGCTTTTGATGAGCTACCGCTCGCACTTCGTCAGTCGCACGCCGCAGGACGCGCCCCTGTTTGCCGGCGCGGAACGGACGCTGGCGCAGCTGGCCGAAGCGGGCTATCTGCTAGCTGTTGCCACCGGCAAGTCGCGCGCGGGGCTGAACCGATCGTTCAAGACGCATCCTTCGCTGAAGGCTCTGTTCATCGCCACGCGAACGGCCGACGAAACCGCCAACAAGCCCGACCCGCTGATGCTCAGCGAGCTATTGGAAGAAACGGGTGTGCCGGCGCAGCGGGCGCTGATGATCGGCGACACCGAGTACGACGCCGCCATGGCCCGCGCCCTGGGCATGCCCATGCTTGGCGTCACCTGCGGCGTGCATGCGGGCGGGCGGATCCTGGCAGCCGGAGCCATGGCGCTGGTTGCGTCGGTGGCGGACCTGCCGGCCTGGCTCGCTCAGGGCAGCGTGTAACCGGCTTTGCGCAGCAGGCGCGAGGTCAGGATGAGCGGCAGTCCGATGAGCGCGGTGGGATCGCGCGACTCGATCGAGTCGAACAGCGTGATGCCCAGGCCCTCCATCTTGAAGCTGCCGGCGCAGTCGAGCGCGGGCTCGGCGTCCACGTAGCGTTCGATCTCGTCCGCCGTGAGCCGGCGCAGCCGGGCCCGGGTCAGGTCCAGGCCCACCAGTGGGCGCAGCGAGTCGGTATGGGCCAGGGCGAGCGCGGTGGCGAACACCACGGTGCGGCCGGACATCAGCGACAGCTGTTCGCAGGCGGCGCCCCGCGTCCCGGGCTTGCCCAGCAGGCGGCCGAGACAGGACGCCGCCTGATCGGAGCCCAGGCACCAGTGCCCGGGGCGCCGGCCGCTGACCGCCACCGCCTTGGCCCGGGCCAGCCGCCCGGCCAGCTTTTCGGCCGTCTCCCCGGGTCGGGCGCACTCCTCGACGAGCGGCGCGTCCTGCTCGAACGCAATCCGCAACCGCGCCAGCAGTTCGGCGCGGTAACGCGACGTGGAGGCCAGGATCAGGGGCGACATCGGGCGCGGGCGCTCGCTTTGACAGGGGCAGCCTGCAAATCTACCATTCGCGCCCTTTTTGCTGTCCTGCCATGTCCATTCCCGTCCAGATCAGCGCTTCTCGTGGCCTTGCCCGGGGCGAGCGATATGTGGGAGCGATCGACCCGGCGGGCCTCTCCCGGCTGGCAGAACTGTCGCCCGAAGCCATTGCGGCGGAGCTGTCGCTGCGTGCCGACGTGGGCCGGCGCAACTGGCTGGAAGGGCGCGTGTCGGGGCAGGTGCAGCTGGTTTGCCAGGTCTGCCTGGAGCCGTTCCCCTGGCGCATCGATGCGCCGGTGAATCTGGCGCTGGCCACGAGCGAGGAAGAGGAAGAACGGCTGATGGCCGATTGCGAGCCGCTGCTGGTCACCGACGACCAGTTGCTGCTGCACGACATCGTCGAGGAAGAAATATTGCTGGCGCTGCCGCTGATGCCGCGCTGCCCGGCGTGCGAGAATGCGCGCCCGCCGGCACATGAGCCGCCCCCGTCCGTCGAGAAGACGCGGTCTCTGGCGGGACTGAAGAACTTGAAATTGCAGGGCATCGATCCCGCCCGAAGGAAGTGAAATGGCCGTCCAGAAATCCCGTAAATCCCGCTCCACCCGTGGTCACCGTCGCGCGCACGACGCGCTGACCGCGCCCGCGCTGTCGGTCGACCCGACCTCGGGCGAGACGCACCTGCGTCATCACGTCACCGCGGACGGCTACTACCGCGGCAAGAAGATGATCGACAAGTCCGCGCCGGAAACTGCGGCCGAATAATCCCCGCGCGGGTACTTGCCGGTGCCCGTCACCCTGGCGATTGATGCCATGAGCGGCGACCACGGTCTTCCAGTGACCGTGGCCGCCGCTCTGTCGTGCCTGCTCGAAAACCCGGAGTTGCAGGTCATCCTCGTCGGCGACGAGGCCAGCATCGCGGCGCAGCTCAAGAAGCTGAAGGCGGCCCCGCAGGCACGGCTCACGGTGCGCCACGCCAGCGAAGTGGTGGGCATGGACGAGTCCCCGTCCAAGGCGCTGCGCAGCAAGAAGGATTCGTCCATGCGCGTGGCGATCAACCTGGTGAAAAGCGGCGAGGCGCAGGCCATGGTCTCGGCCGGCAACACCGGCGCCCTCATGGCCACCGGCAAGTTCGTGCTGAAGACGCTGCCGGGCATCGACCGGCCGGCCATCGTCTCGGCCATTCCCTCGGTGAACGGCCACGTCCACATGCTGGACCTCGGCGCCAACGCCGAGTGCACGGCCGAGCAGCTGTTCCAGTTCGCGGTGATGGGTTCGGCGCTCATCACGGCCATGCGCGGCGAGACGCGTCCGCGCGTGGCGCTGCTCAACATCGGCTCGGAAGACATCAAGGGCAACGACACCATCAAGGCTGCCGCGACGCTGCTCCAGGCCTCCAGCCTCAACTACATCGGCTTCGTGGAAGGCGACGGCATTTTCCTGTCGGACGTGGACCTGGTGGTGTGCGACGGTTTCGTGGGCAACGTCGCGCTCAAGACCGGGGAGGGCGTGGCGAAGATGATCCGCCAGTTCCTCAAGGAGGAATTCACCGCCAGCTTCCTGCACAAGGCGGCGGCCGTGGCGGCGATGCCGGCGCTCAAGGCCCTGGGCAAGCGCATCGACCCGCGCCACTACAACGGCGCGACCATGCTCGGCCTCAACGGCACGGTGGTGAAATCCCACGGCAGCGCCGACGTGCTGGGTTTCTCCAACGCCATCCGCGTGGGCGTGCGCGAGGTGCAGCAGGACGTGCCCACACGCATCAGCCACCTGCTGGGCGAGGCCTTGAGGCCAGCGTCGCGCACGCCTTCGCCGGTCCAGGCGGCCTGACCGTCCCGCGGCAGGCTGGCGACACGGCTGGCCAGGCTTCGTGACCACCGCGCAACGGGTTCCGGGATGAGCGGAGACATGAAGGGCGAAATGGACACGGCTTCAGAGCCTCTCAGCCCGGTGGTCCTGGCCTCGGATCTTGGGCTGGATGCCCTGCGCGAGGTCCTTGGTGCGCGAGGGCTGACGCTGGCCCTGGTGGCGCCGGGAGAGCGTATCCCCGGTTCGTACTGGGGCGACCCGGAAGCCGGATTGATCCGGTCCACGCTCTACCTGCGCGCCGATACCCCGGTCCACTCCATGCTGCACGAGGCCAGCCATTACCTGTGCCTGGATCCGGTGCGCCGCAATGCTCTGCATACCGACGCCGGCAGCTCGGATGCCGAGGAGGCCGCGGTGTGCTACCTGCAATGCCTGCTGGCCGACGAGATCAACGGCTACTCGCGCGAGCGATGCTTTTCCGACATGGACGCCTGGGGCTACACCTTCGTGCTCGGGTCGGCCCGCGCCTGGTTCGAGCGGGATAGCGGCGATGCCCGCGCCTGGCTGGTCGATCATCACCTGCTGCCGTGATCGAATCGACCGGACCCGGTAAAGTCGCCTGATGTTCCGTCGCACACTGCCCTCGCTACTGTTCATCGCGAGCCTCCTGTTCGGGGCCTGGATGTCGGCGCAGCATGGGCCGGAGCACGTCGGCACGGCGGCACACCATGATGTCTGCGCCATCTGCGTTCTGGCCGGCAGCAACGGTGCCGGTCCGCCCAGCGCTGCATTTCAGCCTGACCTCGAGCCAGGCGCCGCGCCGCCGCCTGTCACCGAGCGTTTTGATGTTGCGCGCGAGCGCCGCTCCACCTCACGCGCCCGCGGTCCCCCGGTCGTCCTCGCCTGACCGGATTCCGGCCGGCTCGTCGTCAGAGCCCGGCGGTTCCGTTTCCTGAGCCCATTTCCGCGCTGCCGCTGCCGGCGCGTGGTTCACGTTTGCGAGGATTCAACATGTTCGTTTCATTCAGGCCGATGGCCTGCAGTGCTCTTGCCGCCGGCGCGATCATCGCGACCGTTCCCGTCGTGACGGTCGCCCAGGACCCTGCGACGCCACCCCCACTCGAAGCCGTTGAACTGGAAGCCATCACCGTCACCGCCGATCCTTTCGCGCGCGCAGCGGACCAACTGGTGCAGCCCGTGGAAATCCTGGCCGGCGAGGAACTCGACCGTCGTCGCGGCGCCACTCTGGGCGAGACGCTGGAGCACGAGCTCGGCGTGTCCACCACCGACTTCGGGCGCGGGGCAGGGCGGCCCGTCATCCGCGGCCAGGGCGGTCCGCGCGTGAAGGTTCTGCAGAACGGCGTGTCGTCGATGGATGCCTCCGATGTCAGTGCCGACCACGACGTGAGCGTCGATCCGGCAAACGCCGAGCAGATCGAAATCTTCAAGGGGCCTGCGACGCTGATGTATGGGAGCGGGGCGTCCGCCGGCGTCGTCAACGTGGTCGATCAGCGCCTGCCGACCGAGGTGACCGAGGGAATCGTCAGCCGGCTGCGCGCCGCCGCCGGCAGCAACGCCGACGAGCGCAGCGCCGCTGCCACCCTGGCCTACGGTGCCGGGCACACCCAGCTGCGGGCGGAGGGTGCGTACCTCGATGCCGCCAGCTACGACATTCCGGGCCGGTCCGCTGCCGACGGCAGTGGTTCCCGGGGCCGGGTCTCCAACAGCGCGATCGACAAGCGCTCGGGTTCGCTGTCGGCCGCGCAGTTTTTCGAACGCGGATCGCTGGCCGCCAGTTTCAGCCGCTTCGAGGCCGAATACGGATTGCCGGTGGAGGAGCAGGCGTTCATCCGGATGGAGCAGGATCGGGTCGACGTGGAGGGGCGCCTGCTCGATCCCTTCGACGGGTGGAAATCGGTCCGGCTGCGGTTTGGCTACTCCGATTACGGGCATACGGAGTTCGAGGAGCCCCATGTTTCGGGCACGGTGTTCGACAACACGGAGCACGACGGCCGTATCGAACTGGCGCACCAGCCCTTTGCCGGGTTTCACGGGGTGCTGGGCGTGCAGCGCCGGCAGCGCGATTTCCAGGCCCTGGGCGAGGAGTCGTATGTTCCAGCCTCCCGGACGCGGGACGTGGGTCTGTTTCTGGTCGAGCAGGCGCCCACGTCGTTTGGCAGCCTGGAATTCGGGCTGCGCTCGGATCAGAACACGGTCTCCTTGCGCGAGGACGGCACCACGGGCCGATCGTTCTCGCCCAGCTCGCTTTCCGCCGGTGCCCTGATCGACCTCGACGCGCAGCATCACCTGAAGCTCTACGCATCGCGCTCCGAGCGGGCGCCCGTGGTCGAGGAACTGCACGCGTTCGGGCCTCATGGCGCCACCGGTTCCTTCGAGCGCGGCAAGGCCACGTTCGACGTGGAGACGACCCGCAACGTGGAAATCAGCGTGGATCGGCATGGTGGCCCGCTCGGCTGGCGCATCAACCTGTTCTACCAGCGCGCCGCGGACTACATCTACCAGCGCGAAGTCGATCTCGGGCTGGATGCGGATGGCGGCGGAACGGGGGTTTCCGACGGGACGGCCGACCGCGTCGACGACGATGGCCGCTTCAATCCGCAGGGCGAACTCCTGCTGCTCGACTACGCCGCCGATGGGGCGCGCTTCTGGGGTGCGGAGGCGGAGGTCGGCCACGCCTGGCCCTTCAAGGGGGGCGAGTGGGGCGTGCGTGCGTTCGCGGATGGCGTTTGCGGACGCATCCGGGGCGGACAGAACCTGCCCCGCGTTACGCCGGTCCGGTATGGACTGGGCGCCCATGTCCACCGCCGGCCGTGGAGCCTGAGCGCGGACATCATGCGATCGGAGCGTCAGGACCGGGTGGCTTCGCTCGAAACCGAAACTAGGGGCTACGCGCTGCTGACCGCCGATGCCGATTACGAGATCACCTCTCCCCTGGGGTCGTTCCTCCTGTTCCTTCGTGGGCGGAACCTGCTCGACGAGGAGGCGCGGCGCCATACTTCGTTCGTCAAGGACCTCGTTCCGCTGCCGGGCGTATCGGTGGTGGCCGGCGTCGAGTGGCGGATCGAGTGAACGGCCGACGAGCGGGCCTCAAGATTGCGGACGGGAACCTGGTCTCCAACCCCAGCACACCCTGAGGAGTCTCCATGGGCATTATTGGCACGCTGATCATCGGCTTCGTCGTCGGACTTGTTGCGCGGTTCCTGAAGCCCGGCGATGACAAGATGGGCATCATCCTGACGACCGTGCTCGGCGTGATCGGCGCCATCACCGCGACGTACGGCGGGCAGGCACTCGGGCTTTACGCGCCGGGACAGCCCGCCGGCTTCCTGGGCGCCGTGGTCGGCGCCATCGTGGTCCTCGTGGTGTTCGGCCTGGTCAGCGGAAAGTCGTCGAAGTAGCGGCCTCCCGAGCCCCGGATGCCAATCCTGCAGCGGCATTCCGGGGTTCCGAGGAAGCGGGGGCGTGCGTTCTGCACGCCCCCGCTTCAGGCCGGGGCGGCTTTTGCCTGATTGGCAACGGCTTCCGCGGCGCGCCTGGCCGCTTCGGGATCACCCAGGTAGGCGAAGCTCTTCACCTTCAGCGCCGCGTCCAGTTCGAAGCGGAGCGGAATGCCGGTCGGGATGTTGAGTTCGAGGATGTCGGACTCGGAGATCTGGTTGAGATACTTGTAGAGCGCGCGCAGCGAGTTGCCGTGCGCCGTCACCAGTACGGTCTGGCCGGCCTTGAGCTGGGGTGCGATCTGGTCGTGCCAGTACGGCAGCACGCGGTCCAGCGTGGTGGCGAGCGATTCCGTTCCCGGCAGCACGCTGGCGTCGAGCTTGGCGTAGCGCGGGTCATTGGCGGGATGCCCGGCGTCGCTGGTTTCCATCGCCGGCGGCGGCACGTCATAGCTGCGCCGCCAGATCTTCACCTGCGCCTCGCCGTGGCGGGCGGTGGTTTCGGCCTTGTCCAGGCCCTGGAGGGCGCCATAGTGGCGTTCGTTCAGGCGCCAGGTCTTGGTGACAGGAATCCACAGCTGGTCCATGACTTCCAGCGCGGTGTACAGGGTGCGGATGGCGCGCTTGAGCACCGAAGTGTGGGCGCAGTCGAAGCGCAGGCCCTCGGCCTTCATCAGCTCGCCGGCGTTGAGCGCCTCCTTGCGGCCGGCCTCGGTGATGTCCACGTCCACCCAGCCGGTGAAACGGTTGTCGAGGTTCCACTGGCTCTGGCCGTGGCGCAGGAGGACAAGGGTGGGCATCGCGGGGTTTTCCGTTGAAGTGAAGACCAAGTTTATCGCTGCGCGCGCCGCCGGGGCGCGCCTGGATCAGCCGGTCGAGGCCAGGTACTTGTCCTTGACGCGGACGTAGTTCTCGGCCGAGTACTTGAGCTGCTGGAGCTCGGCCGCGGTGAGTTCGCGCGCCGGCAGCGCCGGCTGCCCGCGGTACAGCCAGCCGCTCTTCAGGCGCTTGCCGGGCGAGACCAGGCTGCCGGCGGCAAGGAGCACGTCGTCCTCGATCACGGCCTTGTCGAGCACGATGCAGCCCATGCCCAGCAGCACGCGGTTGCCGATGTGGCAGGCGTGCAGGATCACGCCGTGGCCGATGGTCACATCGTCGCCAATCACCAGGTCTGCGCCTCCGGGGGAATAGGGGCCGTCGTGGGTCACGTGCAGCACCGAGCTGTCCTGCACGCTGGTGCGGTGGCCGACGCGGATGCGGTTGACGTCGCCGCGGATCACGGCGAAAGGCCAGACCGAGGTGTCGTCGCCCAGATGCACGTCGCCGATCACGCTGGACTGCTCGTCCACGTACGCCCGGGCGCCCAGCTGGGGCGCGATGCCCGCGAATGTCCGGATCATTGGCGGCCTCCGCTCACTCGATGGGCAGCGGCGTGGTCTGGATCTCGGTGTCGGTGGGCTGGCGCGCCACGCGCGGCACGCTGGCCCAGTGCTTCACGAACTGGTCGATATGCTGGATCACGTCGGTCTGCCCGCGCAGCGGCTTGGCCAGCGAGGCCACGATGAAGGTGTGGCTCATCTTGGGGTAGATCACCGTTTCCACCGGGCCGCCGGCCTTCTTGATGGCCTCGGCGAGGTTGCGCGTGTTCTTCACCCACACGATCTCGTCGTCCTCGCCATGCAGCAGCAGCATGGGCGGGTTGTCGCCCTCGGTGAACAGGATGGGCTGCGAGAGCTCGAACTTCTCCGGCGGCGCGAACACGTCGCGCAGCTGCGGGTCGGTGATCGGCAGAAAGTCGTACGGCCCGGCCAGTCCGATCATGCCGCGCAGCCAGCTGCGCGAGCCCCCGGCCCCGGCCATGAACTCTTCCTTGAGCACCAGCATCGACGCGATGTGCGCTCCGGCGGAATGGCCCATGACGAACAGCTTGTCCGGGTCGCCACCGTAGGTCGTCACGTTGCTGTGCAGCCAGGCTACGGAGCGCGCCGCATCGTTGACGAATTCCGGGAATCGGACCGCCGGGTAGAGCCGGTAGTTGGGCAGCACCGCGACGAACCCGCGCGACGCGAGCGCTTCACCAACGAACTTGTAGTCGTCCTTGAAGCCCTCGGACCATCGGCCGCCGAAGAAGAACACCACGACGGGAGCGTTCTTCACGCCGCGGGGGGTGTAGATATCCAGGCGCAGTCCGCGGTCGTTGTCATAGACCAGGTTCGAGGCCAGGTCGTACCCGCGCGACGGCGTCAGGCTGTTCAGCACCGACTTTCCAGAGCAACCGGTCAGGGCAACAAAAAAAAGCAGGGAGGCCAACAGCTTGGTCAACGAGTGCCGCACGGGGATCATCCTTGTCGAGGGGTTCGGAGCGCAGTTGGACCGCACTGCAGCATGAATGTTACCGCAGGGCATCTCCTTGCACGCGGAGCGCCCGCGTGCCCTTCGTGCGCGGCTGGCCCGCTCGCGTCATCGCGACACAGGGCCCCGCTGGACCGGGATTTGCAGTCCTCGCGCCAGTGCAGCCCGCCGTCGTCTGGCGGGTTCCAACGGCGACCATGGCGATCGAGACGCTCACCTACATCCTGGCTTCAATCGCGAGCAGCGGCCTGGTCGGCGTGCTCGTGGTCTATCGCGGGCTGGTCCGCGTCCGCTCCAGCGTCGTGATGGCCTGGCGCAATGTGCAGGCGCTTTTCCGGCAGCGTTGCGACACCCTGCGGACGCTCCGCGAGCGCAGTGCCGAGGTCGCCAATTGCCCGGAATCCTGGTTGCGGGCGTTGGCCGAAATGGAGGAAGCCGCGCTTTCCGTCGCTGGGGCCGGGCCCGGCAATACGACCCGCGATGATGAGACCCGGTTTCGTGCACGCCTCAGCCACCTCCGGGAGTTGGAGGGTATCGGTAGGGCCCCCAGAGCCAATCCGGCCATCGGGGAAGCGGTGGAGCAGGTGAGCGACATCACCCATGCCATCCCCGGGCGAATCCGGTTCTACTACGAAAGCGTGCGGCAGCATAACGAGCGGATCGATCGATTCCCCGACTGGATCGTTGCGCGCCTCGTCGGTTTCGGTCGCGCCTCGCCGATATAAAAATCGTAACCGGTGGCAGGCAAGTGCCGGCGCCGGCCGGTCTATCGAGAGTCATCGACACCGAATCCTCGGAACAAGAATGGCTTGAGTTGCCGGGCCCCGCACCTGAGGCTACGCTCGGCCAAAGAGTGGCAGCGGAGACCGGCAGTTTCGCTGCGTCCACCAGAAAAACAATGGAATTGCGGAGGAGAACGCGCCAATGGAAACCGTGCTCAGTCCACTTGAATTTTTCCGCCGCTCCCGCAAGCTGCATCCGCAGCGCGAGGCCATCGTCAACGGCGATCTGCGCCTCACTTACGCGCAGTTCGGCGAGCGCTGCGATCGCTGGTCGGCCGCGCTCCTGAAGCTGGGTGTGGGCAAGTGCGACCGGGTCGGCACCATCGCGCCCAACACGCACCAGCACCTGGAGCAGTTCTACGCCGTGCCGCAGATCGGTGCGGTGACGGTGCCCATGAACTATCGCCTGACGGCGGAGGATTTTGTCTACCTCGCCACTCACAGCGGCTCCAAGGTGTTGTGCGTGCACCCGGATTACCTCGATGCGGTGGACAGCGTGCGCAGCCGCATGCCGACGGTGGAGCATTTCGTGGCGCTCGGCGCGCAGAAGTCCGGCTGGCATTCCTACGAGGACCTGCTCGCCGCGGCAGATGGAACATTCCAGCGCGCCGAAATCGCCGAGTCCGACCTGCTGTCCATCAACTACACCAGCGGCACCACGTCCAAACCCAAGGGCGTGATGATCACGCACCGCAACGCCTGGGTGAACTCCGTGGGCGCGCTGACCCATTGGAACATGACGCCGGTGGACCGCTACCTGTGGACGCTGCCCATGTTCCACGCCAACGGCTGGACCTTCACCTGGACGGTGACGGCGGCCGGCGCCACGCACGTGTGCCTGCCCAAGGTCGAGGCGCAGGCCATCTACGACGTGATCAACCACGAGCGCATCACCCACCTGTGCGCGGCGCCCACGGTGCTCATTGCCATTGCCAACGGGCCGGAGGCCGCGCGCAAGCAGTTGCGCCGCGGCGTGAAGGTCTTCACTGCCGGTGCGCCGCCGGCCGCGGCCACCATCGAGCGCATGGAAGGCGAGCTGGGCTGGCTCATCACCCAGGTGTATGGCCTCACCGAGACCTCGCCGTTCATCTCCATCTGCGAGCCGCTGCCAGCGCACGCCGAGCTGGGGCTGGCCGACCAGGCGCGCATCAAGGCGCGGCAGGGCGTGGAACTCATCACCTCCGGCGAGCTGCGGGTGGTGGACGAGCAGATGAACGAGGTGCCGCACGACGGCGCCACGCTGGGCGAGATCGTGGCCCGCGGCAACGTGGTGATGAAGGGCTACTACAACGACCCCGAAGCCACCGCCAAGGCGTTCGAAGGCGGCTGGTTCCACTCCGGCGACGCCGCGGTGGTGCACCCGGACGGCTATGTCGAGATCCGCGACCGCTTCAAGGACGTGATCATTTCCGGCGGCGAGAACATTTCGTCCATCGAGGTGGAGGGCGCGCTGCTGCGCCACCCGGCGGTGTTGGAAGTGGCCGTGGTCGGCATGCCGCACGAGAAGTGGGGCGAGTCGCCGAATGCGTTCATCGTGCTCCAGGCCGGCAAGACGGCCACGCCCGAGGAGATGAAAGCCTTCGCGCGGGCCAACCTGGCCGCGTTCAAGGTGCCGACGGGCTTTCACTTCGTGAACGAACTGCCCAAGACCGCGACCGGCAAGATCCAGAAGTTCGTGCTGCGCGGCAAGCGCGCGGGCATCGCCGCGCAATAGCCACAGACTCGGGCAAGCCTGACGGCCGTGGCAAGGTTCTCGGCGATCCAGGACCGGCTGGATCGAGCCGTGTCGTCAGGTGCGTTGCACGGCGTTGTCGCGCAGGTGGCGTCCCGCGACGGCGTCCTGTTCACCGGAGAGGCGGGGGTCCGCACCCTGGGAAAGCCGGGCGGGATGACGGCGGACACGGTGATGTGGATTGCGTCCATGACCAAGGCGGTCACGACCGCCGCTGCCCTGCAATGCGTCGAACGCGGCCAGCTCCGGCTCGATTCCCCGGCGAGCGAGTGGCTGCCGGAGTTGCAGTCCATCCCGGTGCTCGACGGTTTCGATTCGCAGGACAGGCCACTGCTCCGAACCGCGCGGACGCCGATCACGCTGCGCCAGTTGCTGACCCACACGGCCGGCTTCGCGTACGAGTTCTTCAACGCCGATATCGCGCGTTACATGGCACAGCACTCGATCGGCACGGTCACGAGTGGGTCACGGGCCACGCTGCAAAGGCCGCTCACCGCGGACCCCGGCTCGCGTTGGGAGTATGGGGTGGGCGTGGATTGGGCCGGGCGACTGGTGGAGGTGGTTTCGGGGCTGCGACTTGGTGCGTACTTTCAACACCACCTGTTCGAGCCGCTGGGCATGCACAGCAGCGCGGTCCGGATCACGCCTGCGATGCGGAGCCGCCTGGCGGGGATGCACGTGCGTCTTGGCGACGGGTCGCTTGCCCACAAGTCGATCGAGGTTCCCCAGGACGCCGAGTTCGACATGGGTGGGCATGCGCTCTACTCCACGCCGGCCGACTACCTGCGATTTCTGCAGATGATTCTGCGCGGGGGCGAACTGGACGGCCGGCGGGTACTTGCAGCGGGGTCGGTCGCCGAAATGATGACCAGGCAAATTGGCAATGTGAGCGTTCCGGCCACCCTCAAGACCGTGAATGCGCGCATCTCCAACGACGTCACGTTCTTCCCCAAGCTGCCGCGGACCTGGGGCCTGGGATTCATGATGAACGAAGCGGCGGTGCCATCAGGACGCGCCGCCGGCAGCCTGGCCTGGGCGGGACTCAGCAACGGCTACTACTGGATTGATCCGGTGCGAGGAATTTGTGCCACCGTGATGACCCAGATCCTGCCGTTCTTCGACCTCGATGTGGTGCGCCTGCTGGGGGCGTTCGAGGCCGAAGTCTATCGCGCACTGCACTGACCGAGCGGGACGGCGCAGTACGCCATCGCCCCGCTCTGGTCATTCGCGAAAGATGAAATACACGGCCCCGGTCATGCACAAGGCAGCGTACAGGTAGTCCCACTTCAGTGGCTGCTTCATGTAGAGCAGCACGAACGGCACGAACACGGCCAGCGTGATGACTTCCTGGAGAATTTTCAGCTGTGGCAACGTCAGCGCGCCGTAGCCGATGCGATTTGCGGGAACCTGCAGCAGGTACTCGAAAAGGGCGATGCCCCAGCTGAGAAGCGCAGCGACAATCCACGGCTTGTCGCGCAGGTCCTTGAGGTGTGCATACCAAGCCACGGTCATGAAGACATTGGAAAGGATCAGCAGGCCAGTGGTCTGCCCGAGCACGGTCCAGTTCATTGCAGGGTCCCCGGGTGCAAACAAAAAGGCCCCGCTGGTACGGGGCCTTTGAGTGAACGCTTATTGGTCCGATCAATCGTCGCCGGAGGCGAATCCCAGCAGGTGCAGCAGGCTGGTGAATAGGTTGTAGATGGCAACGTAGAGGGAAATGGTGGCGAGGACATAGTTGGTTTCCACGCCGTTCACGATATCGCCCGTCTGGTACAGGATCAGTCCGCACATCAGCAGCGCGAACATCGCCGAAATGGCCAGGGTGAGCGGCTGCAGGTAAACGCCGAACATCGACGCCACCAGCGCGCCGATGCTGAGCAGGAAGGCCAGCAGGATGCCACCGAACAGGAAGCCGCGCATGAAGCTGAAGTCGCGGCGCGTCTTGACCGCGTAGGCGGACAGGCCGACGAAGATCGCCCCGGTAAGTCCGAATGCGAGCATCACGATCTGGCCGCCATTCGCGAAGCGGCCGATGTAGCCATTGATGACCGGACCCAGTCCGAAGCCCAGCAGTCCGGTGACGGCAAACACCGCCCAGATGCCGGATTCGGAATTCGCAGTCCGCGGGATCACGAACCAGAGCATGCCCAGGGCAATGAGCGAGCAGACCAGGCTCGCTCCGTAGGGCACGTTCAAGGCCATGGAAACACCGGCCATCAGCGCACTGAACAGCAGCGTTGCGGACAGCAGCATGTAGGTCTGGCGCAGGACCTTGGCGCTGGCTTCGGTCGGTCCCGTTGCGATGCCAGGGAAACTGTGGGGCCTGCCGGCAACCGCGCCGGGATAACGATTCTGGTTCATCTTGAAGCTCCTTTAGTGCAGGGGAAGCGCAGCAGCAGACGCATCATAAGTCCTGATACCGATATGACCAACACGGACGGGAGTGGTTCCGCAGGGCCGTCGGATTCGGATTTCGGCTCATTCTTCGATCTGCTGCGGTTCGCGCCGCTTCCAGCCGGCGAGCAGGCAGCTGGCAATGACCACGAAAATTCCGAGCATCGACCAGCGATCCAGCGATTCGCCCCAGATCAGCCATGCCAGGAGGGCGGAAAAAATCACCGTGGTGTATCCGAACGGGCCGACGCGAGCGGCGGGCGCCCAGCCGTATGCCTGGGTGAGGTGAATCTGCCCGAACGTCGCGAAGACCCCGGAAGCGAGCAGCAAGCCGAGCGTCCGCAGGTCTGGCGTGCGCCACGCCCAGACCAGCGGTACGGCCGACACGAGGGTCCCCAGGACGGCAAGGTAGAGCACGACGCGTTCAGGCGGCTCGGTGTCGGAAATGCTCCGGATCGTCACCATTGCGAACGCGGCAAATATTCCTGCACTGATGCCGATCAGCGTGGCCATGCTGTCGAACTCGCCGTAGCCGGGCTTCACGATCAGTGCGATGCCGGCCAGACCGATGATCGCACTGGGAAAGACGATCACGTCGGGTTATTCGTGCAGCCAGATCCAGGCAATGAAGGGCACCCACAGCGGGGTCGAGTAAGTCATCAGCATCGCGGGTGCCAGCGGCAGCCGACCAATCGCGTAGAAAAAGCAGTACATCGCGCACATGCCGAATACGGTTCTAAGTGCGTGCCCCCAGGGGCGCTGCGTGCCCAGGCTGGCCACGACGCCGCGCCGCAATATCCAGGGCAGCAGAACGGCCGCGGCCCCGGCGTTGCGGAAGAACACGATCATCTCGGTGGGCGCGTGCGGGGCCGCTCCCTTGACGCAGATCCCCGTGAGCGAGAAGGCAGCAGAAGCCCAAAGCGCATGGCCGGCAGCGCGCGTGATGTCGTTTCGCGGAGTGGATGCTGAGTTCATCGAAGGGTATGGGGCGGCGAACTACGACAGGACCTGGCGAACGGTGGGCGACGGAAATCTGTCACGAACGATTCGTGAGGGGCAGATCGGGACACCGAAACGATGGGCAGCGCGATCCGTGCGAAGCCTGACGCGAGAAATGTCCGATCTGGAGAGCGGTATTCGGGAGAATCTGGCAGAACTGGTGGCAACCCGCACGGTCAAAGTTACACGCTGAATGAACCTGCTGGAGGCCCGAACAGAATGCACAGAATTTCCATAGACGGCTTTCGCTTCGCGGCAGAACACTTCCGACGAACGGCCGCGGCTTCGGCACACAATGTGCAAAGCTCCCCTTGCCGATAACTCGATCACCTTCGTCGCGAATCTTGTGGAGGCGCGCACGATGAACCCGACCATGAACATCTTCGACTCATACCGCGAGCAGTATCTGAAGGCGTGCAACGAAGAGATGTCGCTGCTGGACTATCTCGCGCTCTGCAAGAAGGATCCCATGGCCTACGCCTCGCCGGCTGAGCGCATGCTCTCGGCCATCGGCGAGCCCGAGGTGGTGGACACCCGCAACGATCCGCGCCTGTCGCGCATCTTTTCCAACCGCGTCATCCGCCGGTACCCGGCGTTCAAGGAATTCTTCGGGCTTGAAGACGTGATCGGCCAGGTGGTGGCGTTCTTCAAGCACGCCGCGCAGGGCCTGGAAGAACGCAAGCAGGTGCTCTACCTGCTGGGCCCGGTGGGCGGCGGCAAGTCGTCGATCGCCGAGCGCCTCAAGGCGCTGATGGAGGCTCACCCGATCTACGCGCTGCAGGGCTCGCCCATCAACGAGTCGCCGTTGGGCCTGTTCAACCCCGAGCGCGACGGCCCGATGCTGGAGAAGGAGTTCGGCATTCCTAAGCGCTACTTGTCCGGTGTCGCCTCGCCGTGGGCGATCAAGCGCCTCGCCGAGTTCGGGGGTGATCTGACCCAGTTCAAGGTGGTCCGCGTTCATCCGTCGGTTCTCAAGCAGGTGGCCATCACCAAGACCGAGCCGGGCGACGAGAACAACCAGGACATTTCCTCGCTGGTCGGCAAGGTCGACATCCGCAAGCTGGAAAGCTTTTCGCAGGACGACCCGGATGCCTATTCGTACTCCGGCGGACTGTGCCTGGCCAATCAGGGCCTGCTCGAGTTCGTGGAGATGTTCAAGGCGCCTATCAAGATGCTGCACCCCCTGCTGACGGCGACGCAGGAAGGCAACTTCAAGGGCACCGAGGGCTTCAGCGCCATCCCGTTCAACGGGGTCATCCTGGCGCACTCGAACGAGAGCGAGTGGATCAGCTTCCGCAACAACAAGCACAACGAGGCCTTTCTCGACCGCGTCTACATCGTCAAGGTGCCGTACTGCCTCCAGCTTTCGGAGGAAGTGCACATCTACCAGAAGCTGCTGCGCAACTCCTCGCTGGCCAACGCGCCCTGCGCGCCCGGCACGCTGGAGATGATGGCGCAGTTCTCGGTGCTCACGCGGTTGAAGGAGCCGGAGAACAGCAGCATCTATTCCAAGATGCGCATCTACGACGGCGAGAACCTGAAGGACACCGACCCTGCGGCGAAATCGTTCCAGGAATACCGGGACTATGCCGGGGTGGACGAGGGCATGACCGGCACGTCCACGCGCTTTGCCTACAAGGTGCTGTCGGCCGTCTTCAACTACGACCAGACCGAGGTAGCGGCAAACCCCGTGCACCTGATGTACGTGCTGGAACAGCGCATCCTGCGCGAACAGTTGCCGCAGGATCAGCAGCGGCGATACCTGGAATTCATCAAGGGGTGGCTGGCGCCGCGCTACGCCGAGTTCATCGGCAAGGAAATCCAGACGTCCTACCTGGAAAGCTACTCCGAGTACGGGCAGAACATTTTCGACCGTTACGTGACCTTCGCCGACTACTGGATCCAGAACGAGGACTATCGCGACCCGGAAACCGGCGAGCAGTTCGATCGCAGCTCGCTCAACAGCGAGCTGGAGAAGATCGAGAAGCCGGCCGGCATCGCCAACCCCAAGGACTTCCGCAACGAGATCGTCAACTTCGTGCTGCGCGCACGTGCCCAGCACGGCGGCAAGAATCCGCGTTGGACCTCGTACGAAAAGCTGCGCGAGGTGATCGAGAAGAAGATGTTCTCCTCCACCGAGGAGTTGCTGCCCGTGATCTCGTTCAACGCCAAGGCCTCCAACGAGGACAAGAAAAAGCATGAGAACTTCGTCAGCCGTATGGTCTCGAAGGGCTACACGGAGAAACAGGTGCGGCTGCTGTCCGAGTGGTATCTGCGGGTCCGCAAGTCTGCGTAAGGAACGCTGATGTCGATCGTCATCGACCGACGCCTCAACGACCGCAACAAGAATGCGGTCAATCGTTCGCGTTTCATCCGCCGCTACAAGGAGCAGATCAAGCGCGCGGTGAACGACCTGGTGGCGCGTCGCGGCATCACCGACATGGAACAGGGCGGCGATGTCGCCATCCCCACGCGCGACATCAAGGAACCGACGTTCCACCACGGGCCTGGCGGTGACCACGAGTACGTGCACCCCGGCAACCAGTCGTTCCGGCCGGGCGATCGGATCAAGCGGCCGAAGGGCCAAGGGGGTGGCGGGTCGGGCTCCGGCGAAGGCGATGGCAGCGGGAGCGAAGACGATTTTGTCTTCACCCTCTCGCGTGAAGAGTTCATGAACCTGTTCTTCGATGACCTGGAGCTGCCGCACCTCGTGCGCAACTTCGTCAGCGAGATCAAGGATTTCAAGCTCCAACGAGCGGGCTACACGCCCAGCGGTGTGCCGGCCAACCTATCGGTGCCGCGCTCGTTGCGCAATGCCATGGCGCGACGCATCGCGCTGGCCGCGCCTCTCCAGCGGCAGATCATCGAACTCGGAGAGTCGCAGCCGGACGAGGATGATCCGGAGGCGACCGCCAGGCTCGACGCCGAGGTTGCCCTGCTTCGCAACCGGCTCAAGCGCATCCCGTTCCTGGACGACATCGACCTGCGGTTTCGCCACCGCGTGCGCGTCCCGCTTCCGATCTCGCGCGCGGTGATGTTCTGCCTGATGGATGTCTCGGCCTCGATGACCGAGGACAAGAAGGATCTGGCGAAGCGCTTCTTCACGCTCCTGTATCTCTTCCTGTCGCGCAAGTACGAGAAGGTGGAAATCGTGTTCGTGCGCCACACCGACAACGCCGAAGAAGTGGACGAGCAGCGCTTCTTCAACGACACGCAGAGCGGTGGCACCGTGGTGCAGTCGGCGCTCAAGCTGATGGGCGAAATCATCGAGGATCGCTACCCGCCGGCCAACTACAACATCTACGGCGCGCAGGTTTCGGATGGCGACGCCTTTGGCGCCGATCCGGAAAAAAGCCGTGCGCTGCTCAACGACCAGATCCTGCCCCTGTGCCGCTACTACACCTACATCGAGGTGCCGGACGACGCCGATCACACCAGCCCGCTCGGCTACGCCTACGCCCGCATCGAGTCGCCCAAATTCGCGATGAAGAGCGTGACCTCGCGTGGCGAGGTGTACCCGGTGCTGCGCGAACTCTTCAAGCGCGAGGCCAACGTGTGAAAGCGGTTTCGACTGGTTGGCGGCGGCTGGAAAGCGAGGTCATAAGGTGAGCGACCGCAGCGGCAGCGGCTACATCTCCACCGGCGCGGAGTGGACGTTCGATCTGATCGAGCGCTACGACGCCGCCATCCGCGACATCGCGCACAACGAATTCAAGCTCGACACCTATCCCAACCAGATCGAGATCATCGCCAGCGAACAGATGCTGGACGCCTACGCCAGCCTGGGCCTGCCGATTGGCTACCCGCACTGGAGCTACGGCAAGGAATTCATCCGCAACGAAGAGGCGTATCGCAAGGGCGCCCGCGGGCTGGCCTACGAGATCGTCATCAATTCCAACCCGTGCATCTCCTACCTGATGGAGGAGAACACCATGGCGATGCAGGCGCTGGTGATTGCGCACGCCTGCTACGGCCACAACAGCTTCTTCAAGAACAACTACCTGTTCCGCCAGTGGACCAACGCGGACTCGATCATCGATTACATGGTGTTTGCGCGCCGCTACGTGCTCGAGTGCGAGGAACGTCACGGCCAGGCGGCGGTGGAGGAAACGCTCGATTCATGCCATGCGCTGATGAGTCACGGCATCGACCGCTACCACCAGCCGCAGCCGCTCTCGGCCGAGGAAGAGCAGAACCGCGTGCGCGAGCGCGAGGAATACAACTGGAAGCGTTTCGACGACCTGTGGCGCACGGTGCCGCAGAAGCGCAAGGGCGAGCGGCGCTCGGGTGAACCCGTGTTTCCGAGCGAACCGCAGGAAAATCTCCTGTACTTCGTCGAGAAACATGCCCCCAAGCTGGAGCCGTGGCAGCGCGAGTTGGTGCGCATCACCCGCAAGATGGCGCAGTACTTCTATCCCCAGGGCCAGACCAAGGTGATGAACGAGGGTTGGGCCACGTTCTGGCACTACACCCTGCTCAACCGGCTGTTCGACAAGGGCCTGGTGGATACCGGCTTCATGCTCGAAGCCCTGCAGTCGCACACCAACGTGATCACGCAGCGCGGGTTCGATCAGCGCGGCTACGGCGGCATCAACCCCTACGCGCTCGGTTTCGCGATGATGAGCGACATCCGCCGCATGTGCGAAAACCCCACCGCCGAGGACCGCGAGTGGTTCCCCGATATTGCCGGCGGCGACTGGCTGAAGGTGCTGGATTTCGCCATGCGCAACTACAAGGACGAGTCGTTCATCGGCCAGTTCCTGTCGCCGAAACTCATGCGCGAGTTCCACCTGTTCGCGATCGCCGACATCGAGAAGGACGATCACCTGACGGTGGACAGCATCCACAACGAACAGGGCTACCGGCGCCTGCGCCACCTGTTCGCGGGCCAGTACAACCGCGACTGGCTGGTGCCCGACATTCAGGTCACGCGCTACGACCGCCGCGGCGACCGGTCGTTGACCGTGCAGCATCGCCGCCACCGCAACCGCCCGCTCTCGTCCGAGGCCGAGGAAGTGCTCAAGCACCTCGCGCGGCTGTGGGGCTTCGTGGTTCGCCTGGATACCTGCGACGCGTCTGGCAAGTCGGTGGGCGTGCGCGAATTCAGGGCGGCCTGACCCCCGGATTTTCTGCGGGGCACCGCCACGGTGCGGTCGGAGTCTCCGCGGCTCGTACTTCACGCTCGCCCGTTCCATCATTGCTTCCTGGACCACGGAGGGCAGATGGACAGACAGGCCGAATTCTCGGGCACCACCGCCGTACGCGAATCTCACCAGTTCGACGAGGCTCGCCTGCTGGCCTGGATGCAGGCTCACGTGGACGGGTTTGCCGGCCCGCTCCAGGTCCAGCAGTTCAAGGGCGGGCAATCCAACCCCACCTACAAGCTCGTCACCCCGCGCCAGAACTACGTTCTGCGACGAAAGCCGCCAGGCCAGCTATTGGCGTCGGCGCACGCGGTGGATCGCGAATACCGCGTCATCACTGCGCTGCATGGCGCGGGGTATCCGGTGGCCAGGACATTCGGGCTGTGCACGGACGATTCCATCATCGGCACCTGGTTTTACGTGATGGAGTGCGTGGAAGGGCGCGTGATCTGGGACGCCACCCTTCCCGACGTGCCGCGCGACCGGCGCCGGCAGTATTTCGACGCGATGGTTTCGACGCTGGCCCGGCTCCACACCATCGACTACGCCGCCATCGGCCTCGCCGATTTCGGCAAGACCGGCAATTACTTCGAACGCCAGATCGGCCGCTGGTCGCGCCAGTACCTTGCGGACGAGGCGACTGGGCGCGTCCCCGCGCTCGATCGCATGGTTGAATGGCTTCCCGCGCACATTCCGCCGGGCGATGAGTCCACCCTGGTCCACGGCGACTTCCGCTGCGACAACCTCATCTTTCACCCCAGCGAACCGCGCGTGCTCGCGGTGCTGGACTGGGAGCTGTCCACCCTCGGCCACCCGCTCGCGGACTTCACCTATCACCTGATGATGTACCGTATGCCCCCGGGTATCACCGCCGGACTGGTCGGCGCGGACCTGGCCGCGCTGGATATCCCCAGCGAGGCCGAATACGTTGCGGCCTACTGCGCCCGCACCGGCCGTAGCGGCATTGCCAACCTCGAGTTCTACCTGGCCTTCAACCTGTTCCGCCTCGCCGCCATCCTTCACGGCATCCGCGGTCGCGTCGCGCGCGGAACGGCTGCAAGCGCACACGCCCGGCACATGGCCTCGTTCGTCGAAGTGCTGGCGGACCTCGCATGGGAGCAGACGCGGTAATTCTCCGCGGAGGCGCCGAGCACTCACATGTACCCCGTCAATGCACCGAAATGGTGCATTGACGGGGTGCATGTCGTAGTGTTCAGGTGCGTCGCGTGGCGCAGCTTTTGCAATTTTGCCTCTCATGAAATTTGTGCCCCGTTCGCGCGTAACGCCTGATGTCGTGCTGGACGGGATGACCACGGCGGTGATTTGTCTCGACGCCAAGCTCGCGGTGGCGACGATCAATTCGGCGGGCGAAAGCCTGTTCGAAGTCAGCCGCCGCCACGCAGCCGGTGAGCCGCTGGTTCAGGCCATTCCACCCTTCGCGCCTTACCTGGGACGGCTGAAGTCGGCGCTCGACTCCGGCACCGGTTTTATCGAGCGTGAAATGGAGCTGCGGCGCAATGGCGAACAACCCATCACGGTGGACTGCACGGTCACGCCGATCCTGCTCGGCAAGTCCGCGGGCCTGCTGATGGAATGCCTGGCGCTGGATCGCCACTTGCGGGTGTCCCGCGACGAGCTGCTGCTGGCGCAGCACCAGGCCTCGCGCGAGCTGATCCGTGGCCTGGCCCACGAGATCAAGAATCCCCTCGGCGGGATTCGCGGCGCCGCGCAGCTGCTGGAACAGGATTTTCCGGACAGCCAGCAGCGCGAGTACACCGGGGTGATCATCCGAGAGGCGGATCGCCTGCAGAACCTGGTCAACCGCATGCTCGGCCCCAACCGCTTGCCGACGAAGGGTCCGGTCAACATTCACGAGGTGCTGGAGCATGTGCGGCAACTGTGCGAGGCCGAAGGCGGCCCAGACATCCGTCTGCTGCGCGATTACGATCCCAGCATCCCGGAAATCGTCGCCGACCGCGAGCAGCTGATCCAGGCGGTACTGAACCTGGTCCGCAATGCGATGCAGGCCATTTCGGGCGGCAATGGCGATGGGGACATCATTCTGCGCAGCCGCACCCGCCGCCAGTTCACCATTGGCGGCAAGCGCTTCCGGCTGGTCATCCAGATCGACGTGGAGGACAACGGCCCCGGAATCCCCGCATCGATCATCGATCGGGTCTTCTACCCCATGGTCACCACGCGCGCCGAAGGCACGGGCCTGGGCCTGCCCATGGCCCAGTACCTGGTACACGGTCACGGCGGACTGATCGAGTGCCGGTCCCGCCCTGGCTGCACGGTGTTCTCCATCTACCTGCCCCTGAAGGGCACAACCAATTGAACCTGTCCGGATTCCGATGACAAAAACGCTTGAAATCTGGGTGGTGGACGACGACGAATCGATCCGCTGGGTCATGCAGAAATCCATGATGCGCGCCGGCATGAAGGTGCAGACGTTCGAAGGCGCGGCCGAGCTGTTCAACGCGCTGGAGGACGACCAGCCGGACGTGCTGGTCAGCGACATCCGCATGCCGGGCGTCAGCGGGCTGGAACTGATGGAGCGCGTGCGGCGCGACCACCCGGGCTTGCCGGTCATCATCATGACCGCGCATTCCGACCTCGACTCGGCGGTTGCGAGCTACAAGGGCGGCGCGTTCGAGTACCTGGCCAAGCCGTTCGACGTCAACGTGGCGACCGACCTCGTACGGCGCGCGGCCACTCGGCGGGAAGTGGTGGAGCCGCTGCCCGAGCTGGGGGGCACCGCCATCATCGGCGAGGCGCCGGCGATGCAGGAGGTGTTCCGCGCCATCGGGCGCCTGTCGCAGTCGCAGATCACGGTGATGATCACGGGCGAATCCGGGACCGGAAAGGAACTGGTTGCGCGCGCCCTGCACGTGAATTCGCCGCGCAACGGCAAGCCCTTCATCCCGGTCAATACCGCGGCCATTCCCAAGGACCTGATGGAGTCGGAATTCTTCGGGCACGAGCGCGGTGCCTTCACCGGCGCGCAGACGCAGCGCAAGGGCCGCTTCGAACAGGCCGACGGCGGCACCCTGTTCCTGGACGAGATCGGCGACATGCCCGCCGACCTGCAGACCCGCCTGCTGCGCGTGCTGCAGAACGGTGAGTTCTACCGCGTGGGCGGCGTGGGGCCGGTGAAGGTGGACGTGCGCGTGTTCGCCGCCACCCACCAGGACCTCGAACAGCTGGTGAAGGAAGGGCGCTTCCGCGAAGACCTCTACCATCGCCTCAACGTCATCCGCATCCGCATTCCCAGCCTCGCGGAGCGCAGCCAGGACATCCCCCTGCTGATGCGCCATTTTCTCGCGCAGGCGGCCAAGGAGCTTCAGGCCGACGTCAAGCGCGTGCTGCCGGAGGTGATGGAACGCCTGCAGCGCTTTGACTGGCCCGGCAACGTGCGCCAGCTGGAGAACGTGTGCCGATGGCTGACCGTGATGGCGCCCGGCCAGGATGTGCACCTGGTGGACCTTCCTCCCGAGCTGCGCGAGGACGACAGCCCTTCGCCCGCTCCGGTCATGGCGGGCGTGCCGCGACCGCCGCAGCCGATCGTCCAGCCGCCCCGCGAAACCGCAATCGCAGTCCGTGAAGATGACGAGCCCATTCCCGTGGCGAAGCCCCTGCCATCGTCTACGGCGTCATCCAGCCAGGGCGGGCAGGCGAGCGCGGCGCCTGCTCCAGCCATGGTCGAGCCCGCGCCGTGGAATCAGGTGCTGCGTGAGTGGGCCGATGCCGAGTTCGCCGGTGGTCGCAGCGACCTCCTTCAGGAAGCCATGCCCCTGTTCGAGCGCACACTGATCGAGGCCGCGCTGCGCGCCACGAGAGGACAGCGGCAGGAAGCCGCCCGGCGTCTCGGCTGGGGCCGCAACACCCTGACGCGAAAAATCCAGGATCTCGGAATGGATGATTGAGCCAGCGCTGCGTGTGCTCGCGCGAAGCGGCCGTGTCGCGCTGCCAAAATCCACGCAGACCGGTCCACTCAATTCCGGACGGCTTCCACCTGAATCTCGATCCGGACCTTGCCCAGGTCCCCATCCGCGTACTTGGTCATGCCGAAATCGGCCCGGTTGAACTCCGCCTTCGCATCGGCACCGCAGACTTCCTTCTTGAAGAAGGGATGGTGGATGCACTTGAAGCTTTCAATCTCCACGTTCACCGGCCTGGTCACTCCCAGCAAGCTGAGCTGACCCTCTACGCTCGCCGGCTTGTCGCCGTCAAACCGGATCGGGCCCTTGTAGGTGATGGACGGGTGCTTGGCCACGTTGAAGAAGTCCTCGCTGCGGAGGTGTTCGTTGAGCTTGTCGTGGCCCAGGTCGATGCTCGCCGCGTCGATGACGATATCCACGGCGCCGATGCCGGCTTCCCGATCCAGCACCAGTGAACCGCTGGTCTTGTTGAACTTGCCGCGCCAGTACGAAATGCCCATGTGCGGCGCTTTGATGCTTGGATACGTGTGGTTGGACTCGATGGCGTACTGCACCGGAGCTGCCAGAAGAGGCCTGGAAATGGCGGTTGCAAAAGCGGCTGCGAGCAGGAAAAAACGCATCGGTTACAGAGCCTCCTGAAGCCAGAGTGATCGGACGGGTCCCGGAGTCAGGGCACCGGCGTCGCGATCACGAACTTCACGATGACCCTGTCGTCGAGCACTTCGTTCCATTCCGCATTTCCGATCGCGAAGCCGGCTCGCGAGAGTGGGAACTCGCCGCTGAAGGTGCGCCCCGTGCCTGCGGATTTCACTGACACGTTCGCGGTGACCGTCTGGACCTTGCCTTTCAGCGACAGGCTGCCGGTCGTCTCGAAACGGTCTGCTGCCAGTGTGCGAACGGACGCCGAACGGAACGTCGCCGTAGGATGTGCCTTGGCGTCGAGCCATTCTGGCTTGCGTACCTCCGCGTTGTAGTCCTCGTCTCCCAGATCGAAGCTCGCGGTGGCGATACTCAGTTCTGCGGAAGCGTCACCCGGATGCGCAGGGTCAAAGTTCACATGGCCGCTGAACGTCTTGAAGCGGCCATCCACCTGCACATTCATCTGTGTGAACGTGGCGACGATGCTGCTCTTCTCCTCGACGATCGGGGCCGCGGAACCCGGCAGCGCGATTCCCGCGGCGGCGAGCAGCGGAGCCGCGAAGAGCTTGTTCATTTCAGGTGCCGCGCCCGGGGCAGCATGCGGGTGAGCGTGTCGTCGCCGTGCATGAAATGGTGTTGCAGGGCGCCGCCGACATGCGCCGCCATCACGATGACCAGAAACCAGACCAGGGACTGGTGAACGTCCTTCAGCAGGCTTGCGAGCGCCTTGCTCTTGCCGACCAGGTCGGGCAGCGGCACGACGCCCAGGTACGTCACCGGGTACCCGGAGGCCGAACTGTACATCCAGCCTGAAAGCGGAATGGCGAACATCAGGACATACAGCGTGCCATGCGCGATGCTGGCGGCACGCCGCTGCCAGCGCGGATGATCCGGGTTTGCCGGGGGCGGGGTGTGCGTTACGCGCCAGGCCGCGCGCAGGCACGCGAGCATCAGCACCGTGATCCCAATCCACTTGTGCCACGAGAACAACTTGAGCTTGGTGGGGGAAAGCCTGAGATCGGTCATGTAGAACCCAAGGCCCCAGCCGCCGAAGATCAGCAGTGCAATGAGCCAGTGCAATGCGATCGCGATGTTGCCGTAGCGGATGACAGGCAGCTTGGCCATGGGATAGGGTATGTGGAACTCACCGTTCGCACGAAAACCTGCGGATCACATGGGTTGCCGCAACGCTCGTCGTGGCTGCCAAACCCGGACCAGTCCATGCCCGCAGGGCTGCAGGCGGGCGGGGCATGCAGATCTACTTCACGGTGATGGTGATCTTGTCCGAGGCGAGGTTGGGATTGAATGGCTGATGCTTCCAGTCGCCGAGCACGAGTTGCAGGGTGTGCTTGCCCGGCGTGAGCGTGAGGCTGGTTTCCGTCTGCCCCTTCCCGAAGTGAACCACCTGCGCGGACACCGGTAACGGCAGGGTGAGGTCTACCGTGGGATCGTCGATCAGCAGGTGGTGATGCCCGGTATTTTCCATCTGCGTACCGGCCGGTGCGATACCCATTCCCGAAAGGCCGAACACGACCTTCACGGGACTGCTGACCGACGCGTCCACAGCCGGGGCGATCAGATACGCCTTGGCCTCTGCCGGCGCCGCCGTAGGCAGGTTGAGTTTTTCGGCGAGCTTCGCCTGGCCATGCTTCTTCGCTGCGTCCTTGATCGACGACATTGAATCGCTCGAAGCCAGGATCGGCGTTGCAACCAGGGCCAGGCACAGTGTGATCGGACGCAGCATGGAAAGCTCCAGTGGATTGGGATGCCAGGGTCAACTGTCCGCAACTATAGCCGCGGCAACGATGAATCGCCCCGGCTTTCGTGGAGGCTCCAAATCTTGAGAGGATGGAGCGATGAGGAAGTCGACGAAGTTTTCACCGGAGGTACGTGAGCGCGCGGTTCGGATGGTGTTCGAGCATCGCGGCGAG
>JBQTJW010000026.1:0-22789 GCA_052386745.1 Panacagrimonas sp.
CGATCCGGGTTTCGAGTCCGGATCGCATCAGAAACCTCCGAAATCAGGTCGGTCGGCAACCGTTGCAGGCACCCCGCGCCTCTGCATCGCCACCGCCACGCTCAAATTGAACCTGTGCAGGGTTTCCCTAGCGCTTGTGCAGGATCCAGGCGGCGGTGTACCCCAGTTGGGAACTGAGGAGCTGCACGGCGCTGTCAGCGGCCTCGGCATTCTCCAGGCCGTCCACCACCACCCGGTAGGACGGCCGACCGCGGACAAGCTCGGTGCGCAGGCTGGTGCGATATCCCTTCGCCGAGATCCGGCGCCGGTGTCGCTCGGCGTCGACCGGATCCGAAACGCTGACCACATTGATCAGCCACTCCGTATCGGGCGCCAAATCGGGCGACGTTCCAGGCACCGTGTCAGGCGCCGATTTTTCGGCAGTCGCCGTTTCGGGCAGAGCGTCAGCGGCCTTTTTCCCGGATTTTTCCGCACCCGGTGGGCTTGCGATCGTCGGCGCGATGTCCGCAGCGCTTGTCGGTGGCGGAGCCAGCGCCACATCGCCAGCGGGCACCGGTTGCGCTGGCCGAGGGGCGGCTGGAGGGGCCGCCGTCGGCTCAACGCCGGGACTTGCCTGGGGTGGCGGCTGCACGGCGGCAATTCGCGAACCGTCAACCGACGGTGTCCTGACCAGGCCACGGAGTGGCTCGGCTGGCTTGTCGACCGGGGGAACGGAGTCTCTGGAGCGGGAATCCGCCTGCGTGATGGGCGCGCCGGCAGGGACCGAGTATTCGTGGCCCGAACCCAGCGTGGCCGGGCCGTAGCCGGCATTCGGGCGCATCGGCGCCACCAGCACGGGCGCCGCGATACGCCGCTCCGCCGCGTTTGGCACGGCCACCGGCAAGTCGACGCCCACCCATTCGGTCGGCTCGAAATCGACGAGCTGGGGATTGCTGTCCAGTCTCAGGCACTTGCCGGCTTCGAGGGTGAACTTCCAGTCCTTGCCGTCGCTGATGGACGTCGAACCCGCAACGTTGCAGGCAATGGCATTTTCTCCGCTGCGGCGGAACAGGTACTCGCCGCTGGACAGGACGACCGACCATTCGCCCATGAGGATGGAAACCGGCCAGCTCGAACTCGAGATCTGGGCGGCTGCCGGACGGGTCCACCGTATTGCGAGCGCGCCAGCATCCAGGCGAAAGCGCGTGCTCAGGTCGGCCGACGAAACCGAGTAGGGAAGGCGCTCGGTCATCAGCGAGGCGTCCAGCCGGTCGATCGAAACCAGGTCCAGCCGGCCGTAGCTGGCGAGCGTCAGCTTTGCTCGGGCCCCGGCGGCGGCCGTCACGCGCTCCTCGTTGAACACGAGGTAGCCGGGCTGCGCCGTGATGTCGCGGCCGGCCCGGCGAATGGTCACCGCACCGTTGAGACCTTCCACCTGGAGCACGCGATTAGCCGCTTGCGCGCTCTCGGTTGCGCCCAGCGTCGTGTGCGGCCAGGCAGCACACATCAGGGCCAGAATCGCCAGTGACGATCGCGTGTTCAGGAACTCGCCGCCGTTCCTGCCGCCAGGAGTGGTCAAGCGACCGGTCGAACCCGAGTCGACCATCACCCGTTGACCACCGATGGCCATGCCGCCAGCTCGCTGCACGCGGCGTCGAGTCGGGACAGGCCCTCTTCCACTTCCGCCTCGTTGATCAGCAAGGAAGGAGCAAGGCGCAACACATCCGGGCCGGCAACCAGAATCCAGACCCCGTTGCGCAGCGCTGCATTCACCACTTCCTTGGCGCGGCCTCTCCATGCCGGCGTCAGCGGCGCCCCCAACAGCAGGCCCATGCCGCGGACGCTTTCGATGATTCCATGGCGCCTCGCGATGCCTGCAATGCCTGAACGAAGCTGTTCGCCGCGCGCGCGCACGTTGGTGTAGGTTTCCGGTTGTGCAATCTCGTTGACGGCAGCGAGTCCCACCGCCGTTGCCAGGGGATTGCCGCCATAAGTGGAGCCGTGCGTGCCAAACGCGAGGCTGCTGGCCACGGTGTCGGTGGTCAGCATGGCCGCAACGGGAAACCCGCCCCCCAGCCCTTTTGCCGTGGTCAGGATGTCGGGGACCACGCCCATCTGTTCGTAGGCGAAGTAGGTCCCGGTACGGCCGTTGCCGGTCTGCACTTCGTCGTAGATCAGCAGGGCGTCGTGACGGTCGCACAACCGGCGGACCCCCTGCGCGAACTCCGCCGTGGCAGGCATCACCCCGCCCTCGCCCTGCACCGGCTCCATCACCACGGCGCAGGTGCGGGACGACATGGCCGCTTCCAGGGCAGCCAGATCGTTGAACGGCAGGTGCGTGATGCCGCCCGGAAGCGGCTCGAAACCCTGCGTGTACTTGGCCTGCCCGCCCACGCTGACCGCAAAAAGGGTGCGCCCGTGAAACGCGTTGAAGAAGGAGATGATCTCGTGCTTCTGCGCACCATGCTTCAGCGCGGCGTGCCGGCGCGCCAGCTTGAATGCCGCCTCGTTGGCCTCCGAGCCGCTGTTGGCGAAGAACACCTTGCTCGCAAAACTCACTTCCGTGAGCCGCCGCGCAAGCCGCAGCGCCGGCTCGTTGGTCATCACATTCGATAGATGCCAGAGCGTGTTTGCCTGCTCCGTCAAGGCCGAAACAAGACGGGGATTGCAGTGCCCGAGACCGGTCACCGCGATGCCGCAGGCAAAGTCGAGGTATTCGCGGCCACCATGATCCCACACGCGCGAACCCAGGCCGCGCACCGGAACGATTTCGTTCGGCGCGTAGTTGGGAACCATCACCTCGTCAAAGGTCTTTCGGGAAACCTGCGGTGCAGACACGGCCATGATCCAGGCTTGGCGGGGTCATTGTGGATGTGCGGGAACGATGCCCGCCGATGGCGCCCCGGATACCAGCCCGAATCTTAACGGATCGGGCATACGGCGAGCGTCGATTTGCACATCGCCTCGTCGGTGCGGCAGACGAGATCCGCACCAGGGCCGGCAACGGGCGCAAACGCCCTCAGTCGAGGCGCTCCAGGATCGTCGACACGCCCTGCCCCATGCCGATGCACATGGTGGCCAGGCCGAACTGCGCGTTCTTTTCGCGCAGCACGTGGGCCAGCGCGCCGGTGATGCGCGCGCCGGAGCATCCCAGCGGATGGCCCAGCGCGATGGCGCCGCCCTTGATGTTGATGCGGTCCATGCGCTCGCCGAGCTTGAGGTCCTTGATCACCGCCAGCGACTGCGCGGCGAAGGCCTCGTTCAACTCGAAGTAGTCGATGGCCTTGATGTCGAGCCCGGCCTTCTTGAGCGCCTTCTGGGAGGCCGGAACCGGGCCCAGGCCCATGAGGGCCGGATTGCAGCCGGCCGCCGCCGTCGCGACGATTCTCGCCAGCGGCTTCAGGCCCAGGCTCCGGGCCTTGTCCGCGCTCATCACCAGCACGCAGCTGGCGCCGTCGGAAATGGCCGAGCTGTTCCCGGCCGTCACCGAGCCGCGCGGGTTGAACGCGGGCTTGAGCTTGGCGAGGTCGGCGAGGTTGGCGTCGGTGCGCACCACTTCGTCGAAGTCCACGATGATCGGCGCGCCGTCGGCGTCGTGGCCTTCCACCGCCACGATCTGGCTCTGGTATTCGCCGTTCTTGAACGCGGCCGCGGCCTTCTGGTGCGAAGCGAGCGCGAACTGGTCCTGCTGCTCGCGGCTGACCTGGTGCGTCTGTGTCAGCATTTCGGCGGTCAGGCCCATCATGGCCGAGGCCTTGGCAGTGGTCAGCGACAGCTCCGGCGAGCCGTCGAAGCCGTGCGTCATCGGCACGTGGCCCATGTGCTCCACGCCGCCGCAGATGAAGGTGTCGCCGTTGCCCGACTGGATGTTGGCCGCCGCGATGTGGATGGCCGTCATGCTCGACCCGCACAGGCGGTTCACGGTCTGCCCGGGCACGGTGATGGGCAGGCCCGCCAGCAGCGCCGCGTTGCGCGCGATGTTGAAGCCCTGCTCCAGGGTCTGCATCACGCAGCCCCAGATCACGTCCTCGATCTCGCCGGCCTTGACCGCGGGATTGCGCTGGAGCACGGCCTGGATCAGCCGTGCCGACAGCACCTCTGCGCGCACGTTGCGGAAGGCGCCGCCGCGCGAGCGGCCCATGGCGGTTCGGATTGCATCGACGATGACGACGTCAGTCATTTGAGTCTCCGGGAATTGGGAATGGGGAATCGGGAAGCGGAAAAGCGGCTGGCAACTGGGGAGCTGGCGCACAGCGCCTAAGCGATGCCCCATCCCCGGTTCCCGATTCCCATCATCATTACTTCGCGTAGTAGGTCTGGCCGGCGGCGGCCATTTCCTGCATGCGGGCGGTGGGTTCGTAGAGCTTGCCGAGCGCAGCGTAGCGGGCGCATTTCTCGATCACGGTCTTCATGCCCAGCGTGTCGCAGTACTTGAGCGCGCCGCCGCGGAACGGCGGGAAGCCCAAGCCCAGGATCAGGCCCATGTCGGCCTCGGTGGGGCTCTCGACTATACCCTCCTCGAGACAGCGCGCGGTCTCGATGATCATGGGGAGCATCAGGCGGTCGATGATTTCCTCGTCGCTGAAGTCGCGCGTGCCGTTGGGCTGCACGCCCTTGAGCAGCTCGTAGGTGGACGGGTCGGCCGTCTTCCTGGGCTTGCCCTTGGGGTCCAGCTCGTACTTGTAGAAGCCCAGGCCATTCTTCTGGCCGTAGCGCTTGAGCTCGTACATCACGTCGATGGCCGTGCGCCTGGACCGCGTCATGCGGTCCGGGTAGCCCGCGGCCAGCACGTCGCCCACGTGGTGCGAGGTGTCGATGCCCACCACGTCCTCGAGGTACGCCGGGCCCATGGGCCAGCCGAAGTCTTCCATCACCTTGTCCATCTTCACGAAGTCGGCGCCGTCATTTAGCGCAAACTCCCAGCCGGCGAAGTACGGAAACAGGATTCGGTTCACCAGGAACCCGGGGCAGTTCTTCACCACGATGGGCGTCTTGCCCATGGAGCTGGCGTAGTTCACCACGGTGGCAATGGCTTCCTTCGACGTTTTGGCGCCGTAGATCACCTCCACCAGCGGCATGCGGTGCACCGGGTTGAAGAAGTGCATGCCCAGGAAATTCTCCGGCGCCTTCAGCACGCTGGCCAGGTCGTCGATGGAGATGGACGAGGTGTTGGACGCCAGGATGGTGCCGGGCTTCACCAGCCCCTCCACCTCGGCCAGCACGCTCGTCTTGATCTTGGGATTTTCCACCACCGCTTCCACCACCACGTCCACGCCGGCGAAGTCGCCGTAGTTCAGCGTGGGGCGGATGTTGCTCAGTACCTTGCCGGCCTTCTCCGGCGTGGATTTCTTGCGCTCCACATCCTTGGCCAGCAGCTTGTTGGCCTCGCCCATGCCCAGCGTCAGCTGCTTCTCGGCGATGTCTTTCATGATGATGGGCGTGCCGCGGCTGGCGCTCACAAAGGCGATGCCGCCGCCCATGATCCCGGCGCCGAGCACCGCCGCCTGCTGGATGGGCTTGCCCGCCTTGGCGTAGGCCTTGCCCTTCTTCTTCAGGAACTGATCGTTGAGAAACAGCCCGATCATGGCGTCGGACTGCGGCGTCTTGGCCAGCCGGGCAAAGCCCAGCGCCTCGATCTTGAGCGCGTCGCCACGCAACCTGGAGGCCGCCTTCTGGATGCTCTTCACCGCCTCGATCGGCGCCGGGTAATGCTTGCCCGCCTGCCCCAGGATGTAGCCCTTGGCCGTCTCGAACACCATCGAGGACTCGATCGGGTTGAGCTTGAGCGGCCCCATCTTCTGCGCGCGCCGCGCCTTCCAGTCGTACTTGCCGGCAATGGCCTGCTGGAGCAGCGACAGCGACGCCGCGCGCAGCTTGTCCGGGGCCACCACCGCGTCCACCGCGTGCACCTTGAGCGCAGTGTCCGGCTTCTGCTGCGCGCCCTGCGCAATCCATTCGATTGCATTGTCGGCGCCGATCAGCCGCGGCAGGCGCACCGTGCCGCCGAAGCCCGGATTCAGCCCGAGTTTGACCTCGGGAAAGCCAACCTGCGCCGACGAGGACATCACGCGGTAGTCCGTGGCCAGGCACATTTCCATGCCACCGCCCAGGGCCAGGCCGTTGATGGCGGTGACGGTGGGAAACGGCAGGTCCTCGATGCCGTTGAAGCCGGCGTTGGACAGCAGGAAGCCGTCGGCAATCGCCTGCTCGGACTGCTGGAAATAGCTGCCGAACTCGGTGATGTCGGCGCCCACGATGAACACATCCTTGGCGGACGAGACCAGCAGGCCCTTGATGCCCGGAGCAGCGGCGAGCGCGGCCGCTGCGTCCTTCAGCTCCACCAGCGTGCGCGAGTCGAACTTGTTGATGGCCTCGCCCTCGCGGTCGAAGACCAGCTCGGCGATCTGCTCCTCGTGATGGACGACCACGGAAATGGATTTGCCTTTGAACATGACGATGGGGTCCTTATCGGTTGCGGATGGGCGCCGTGCGACCGCGCCTTCGGGCAGAAAAAAATGAGGGGGAATGGATCGGGAGAAGGATCGGGAGCGTCCTGCGAAGGGCCGGGCAAATTCAACCGAGGCCGGACAGGCCAAGGATCATAACGGCGAGGCGGAATGCCGGTAAACCGCGATCGGCCCCGGCCCGACGCCCGGGAAGCAATGGAAGCCCTTCATTTGACAGTCATTTCCGCTGGCACCTAAGCTCGAATCACGTGTTCCAGGCCCATATCGGGAAAATTCTCGTGGCATCCAGAAAACCGCTGAATCAGGTGAAGACTCGCATCCAGAGATTGCGCCGTGATTCAGTCGAAGTGGCCGCCAATTCCGGCCGGATTGTTCTGGATGGCGTGCAGAAGCTGGCCGAGCAGGAACTGAAAGCATTGAATGCGTATTACAGGAGCGCGACCGCGAGCCTGAAAAGCGCCCGGGGGCCCGGTGGCAGTGGCTACCAGGATATGGCGGCCACGCAACTGGACCTGCTGGACAAGACCATCCGGAAAGTGGCGGGCAACGCGATGGAAGCGCTCAGCGTGCTGTCCGAAGCGCGCGCCGAACTGGCTCGCCTCGTCGAACCGGAACTGCCCCCTACCCGGCTGGCCGCACTGAAGAAGATGACCGCGCCCGCGCGGAAGGTCGTGGCCGACGTCAGGAAAGCCGCCACGCGGGCGCAGAAAGGGACGAACACGACCGTCAGGAAGGTCAGGCGATCCCTGGAAAAAGAATGGGCGTATGCGGAGAAGCGCGGTCGGTCCGCGGTAAGACGAGGAGAGACCAAGGCCCGCAAAGTGGGCACGCTAGCGGGCCAGGCGCTGGGCTCCATCCTCGATCGGGCCTCGCCGCCATCGACGCGCAAGAAACCGCTCGCAGGAGCCACCTACGAGTCCGCGCGGGTGCGCCGCAACGATCCCCTCAAACTTTCGGATTGATCGAACCCGGTTCTGCCGGTTCACCCTTTCCGATTCGGATGCACCCCTTGGCCATGCCCGGTTCCGATCAACAGCTTTCCATCGACATCAGCACCGAGGCCTGCCGTCTGCTCGCCGATGCCAGCCGCATCCGCCTGCTCCTGCTCCTGGAAACCAACGCGCTGTCCACCGCGGAGCTCACGGAGATCACCGGCCTTGCGCAGAGCCGCGTCTCCACCCACCTGATGCGGCTCAAGCGCGCTGGCCTGGTCCGCGACGAACGGACCAACGGTGCCGCGCTCTATTCGATTTCCGCGGACGCGCGTGCGCCCGCATCGGCCATCTGGACGCTGCTGCGTCCCCGCGTCGACGATCCGCAGGCGAGGCTGGACCGGGAACGCGCGGATGAACTGGTCCGCCGCCGCCAGCAGGGCCAGACCTGGGCGGAATCGGTGGCCGGGCGCATGGAACTACATTACTCGCCGGGGCGCAGCTGGGAGGCCACGGCCCGCGCGATCATGACGCTGCACCGGCTCGGCGACGTGCTGGACCTGGCATCCGGCGACGGCGTGTTCGCCGAACTGATCGCAACGCACGCCGACAAGGTCACCTGCGTGGATGTCAGCGCCGCGGTGATCGGCGCCGCCAGAAAGCGCCTGGCCGCATTTCCGAACGTCGCCTTCCACCTGGGCGACATGCACGAGCTGCCGTTTCCTTCTTCCAGCTTCGATCACGTGTTTGCCATGCATGCGCTGAGCTACAGCGCTGCGCCGGGCCGCGTCCTGGCCGAAGCCGGCCGCCTGCTGCGGCCGGGCGGCCGGCTGGTGGTTGCCATGCTGCGCCGCCACCAGCACGAGGAAACCCAGCGGGCCTACGACCATGTGAACCTGGGCCTGGAACCCGAGCAGCTGGAGCAGCATCTGCTTGAAGCCGGGCTGGACGTGATCGAGTGCCGCGTCACGTCGCGCGAGCCGCGGCCACCCTATTTCGAAGTCATCAGCGCCCTGGCCAGGAAGTGATTCAGGCGCTTGGAAGGTCGTCCTTCCAGATCAGGCGTCCTTTCTTCTGCAGGTATTTCAGGCGTTCGACGTGGCTCGCCCGTTCGGCCTCGTCGGCACGGACGACCAGCAGTTGCCGATCCTTGACGCCCAGCCGTTGTGCCCAGGAAAAGCGCCCGGCAGCCGCTGTGCTGGATGGTTGTTCATCCAGCAGAAGCGCGGACTGCCCTCCGGTCATCGCGAGGTAAACGTCGGCGAGCAGGCGCGCGTCCAGCAGCGCGCCGTGCAGGTCGCGGCCCGAATTGTCCACGTTGTACCGGCGGCAGAGGGCATCGAGGCTCGCCTTCTGCCCCGGGTGCAGCTTGCGCGCCATCATCACCGTGTCGGTGATGGCGCAGACCTGGGCTAGCGGTTTACCGACGCCGCAGAGCGAAAATTCCTTGTCGAGGAATCCCAGGTCGAACGGTGCGTTGTGGATGATCAGCTCGTCGCCGGCAATCCAGTCCCACAAGTCCTGCGCAATCTGCCCGAAGCTGGGCTTGTCGGCGAGGAATGCGCTGGTGATGCCGTGCACATTCACCGCGCCTTCGTCGATGGGGCGCTGAGGGTTGACGAAACGGTGGAAGTGATTGCCGGTTGGCCGGCGGCCCACCATCTCGATGCATCCGACTTCAATGATCCGGTGCCCCTGCTCCACCGAGAGGCCGGTTGTTTCGGTGTCCAGAACCAGTTGTCGCATGAGTCAGGATGGCGAGTGGCTTGAATGGCTTGAGCGGGATCGGGTCGGAGGTTCAGCAGGCTCTCAGGCCGGCGATGCGCCCGGCATCCGGGAGATGCCCTGGTTGGCAAGCCGGTCCGCCGCCTCGTTCCCGGCATCGCCGGCGTGCCCCTTGACCCAGCGCCACTCCATCTCGTGCTGGGCGCGGGCGCTGTCCAGGCGTTGCCACAGGTCGACATTCTTCACCGGGGCTCCGCCCGCCGTTTTCCAGTGCTTGCGCTTCCAGTTCGGCATCCACTCGGTGATCCCCTGCATGACGTACCGGGAATCGGTGAACACCGTGATGCGGCAGGGTTCGCGCAGGGCTTCCAGGGCCTGGATGGCAGCCATCAGCTCCATGCGGTTGTTGGTGGTCAGCGGCTCGCCACCGCACAGGCTGCGCTCGTGCCCGTTCCAGCGCAGCAGGGCGCCCCACCCGCCCGGGCCCGGGTTGCCCTTGCAGGCCCCGTCGGTATACGCCACAACCTCCTTCACGGTGCCGAGATGCCCGGTGGCGCTTCGTCCTGCCGCAGGTGCTCATGCCGATCACGGCGCACGACGGGAACACCCATGCCGCTGAGCGGATGCACCTGCGCTCGCGCCAGGCGCCCCACGAGATTGGCGGGCAGCACACGCTTGCGGGCGGCCAGGACGTAGGCCTCGGCGATCGGGGCGGTCAGCGCGGCCAGGCTCCAGGCATCGCCATCGGAGCGCGGAGGATTCCATGGAAATCCGACGCTGAACCGGCGAAGGCTGCACAGTTCCAGGTCCAGCAGTTCCAGCCAGTCACAGACGCGCGAGGCGCTGTAGAAGCGCGCCACGCTCGGAAACGCGCGGTAGCGAAATCCAACCCGCTGACGTAGCCCCCAGACGCTCCATGGATTGAAGCCCACGATGAAGAGCCTGCCGCGATCGCTGAGGATGCGGTTGACCTCGCGCAGGAGGTTGTGCGGGGAACGGGTGAATTCGAGCGTATGCGGCAGCACCACGGCGTCCACCGATTGCGTCGCGATGGGCATGCGCTCGGCCTCCACGATCGCGGAGGCGCCCAGATTCGACACCGTGCCGATGACCGCGTGATGCAGCGTCTCCGCGCAATCGATCAATTCGTCGCAATGGCCCCAGGTCCCGATCTGCAGCAGGTGCCGGCCAAACACATCGGGCAGCGACCGGCGCAGCTCGTTGCGCTCGCAGGCCACCAGGCGCCGCCCGCGAGGAGAGCGGAGCCAGAGTTCGAGCTCGCGCCGAGACGCAGGTCCGCCGCCAATGGGCTTGCGGGCGCTCATCGCCACCACAGGCCCCAAGAGTTCACTGATCGTGACAATGACATGGGGCCGATTCTACGCGCAGCCTCCATGCATTTCGCTCCGGCGCTTCGGCCAGGAGCCCGCGCACCGCCAGCCGTCAGGGGTCCGGCGAGGGGATGGGCTTGCCGGAGAGCTGGGAGAGAATCAGGGGCCGCAGTTCGTTCCAGATTTCCGTGCCCGTCTCAACCCCCTCCTCCGAAAGCAGGATGGCCGCGTAGCGCCGGTCGAAATCCAGCCAGGGCACGGTGCCGAAAACGCCGGGGTCGCTGATTTCCGGGCCGTCGCTGAGCCCCAGCAGTACATCGGTCGTGGAAGTCCACCAGCCAAAGGTATAGCCCTCGAACGTGTCCTCGTCGGCACCTGGCGGCAACTCCGCCCGGGTAAGGTCGCCGATCTGGCTGGTGCGCAGCGCCCGCGCCTGTTCGGGCGCCAGGACCACCGTCCCGTCCACCTCGCCCTCGTGCAGCACCATCTGCATGAATCTCAGGTAATCGGAAGCGGTGGATCGGGCACCGCCCGCGATGCGCGGGTTGGTCCCGTCAAACAGGGTGGCGTCCATGCCCAGCGGAGCGGCGATGGCGCTCTGAAAAAATTCATTGAATGGCTGTTCGGAAATGACTTCCGCGATCAGGCCCGCAACCTGGTAGCTGGCACCGCCGTAGGAAAATTTTGCCCCCGGGATGGCTTCCAGGCGCGAGTCCGCGATGGCCTGGACGCATTCCGTCAGGTCTCCGTTGATGTCGAGCAGGCAATCGTTCTCGGTTTGGAGGCCCGAAGTGTGATTGAGGAGCATGCGGGTGGTGATGTCCTCTTTCGCGCGCGGCCACTCCACCACGTCCCCGATGTAGGTCGATACCGGAAGGTCCAGGTCCAGTTTTCCATCGCGTACCAGGGTGAGCAGCGCCGCGCTCGCCAGGGCCTTGCTCGCGGAGGCGATCGGGAAAATGGGCTCCAATCCTGACCCGGCGGTCCGGCGTTCATAAACCACCTCGTCGTCGACGGTGATCTGGAACGCGTACTTGGGCAGTGCGCGGGCGTCCAGCACGGCGTCCACAGCGGTCCAGTCGTAATCCCTGGACGAGGAACCGCCCCCGCCCCCGCCGCAGGCGCACACCAGAAGGGCAACCCCCACCGCGGGCCCGGGAGTCAACCAGCTGCTCTTATTTCGCATGGATCTCTTCAATCAAAAAATTAGGTCATGGGCGGCAGGATGTTCCTGCCGCTTAAGGGACTTGGGAGACGGCAGTCGCGGCCGCCGTTCACGAAGCGGATTCGTGTCAGATGCTTGCGGTAGCGGGACGCAGGGATGTACGCCAATCCCATGCCACGGAGGCGCGGATCGTAATATCGATATAGATCAGTGGCATATGCAGGAGATCCGGAGAATCTTCTCGCGGAAACATGGCATTTTGCATAGGTGAGGTGCAGCCCGTACGCGCTTTGACCGCATGGCGCCCGTCAACGGAGCCAGATCGTGTTCACCTGCTCGGGCTCCACCAGCAGCTCGCTGCGGGTCACGCCTTGCAGCGCGGTGCCGCGCAACACCTGCGGCCGCAGTCCGGCGTCGTAGAGCAGGGCCAGCATCGCGTCGCCCTCGTAGCCGAACTGCTTGAAGAACTTGGGCGAGTACTCCATGAGCAGGCACTGGCAGCGCCGCAGGGCCTTGGCGGCGCCGCGCAGGGCCTCGAACTCATGGCCCTCGATGTCCAGCTTGATCAGGCGGATGGCGGCATCGCCCAGCCCGTTCCCGGCAAGGTATTCGTCCAGCACCAGCGTCGGCACCGTCACCGAGGTGCTCTGCGCCGCGTGCATGGGCAGCAGCGAGTTCATGCCGCGGTTGCCGCCCTGGTACTGGAAGAACTCCGCCTGGCCACGCTGGCTGGAAATCGCAGCCTGCACCCGCTTGATGGTGCCCAGGCCGTTGAGTGCGATGTTTTCCTCCAGCAGCGCGTGCGTCACCGGGTCCGGCTCGAAGGCGTGCACCTGCAAGCCCGGGAACGCCTTGGCAAAAACGCACGAGTACCAGCCGATGTTGGCGCCGATGTCGAGCATCAGCGAGCCGCTGCAGGGCGTGACCGCTTCCAGCAGCGCCAGCGTCAGGTGATGTTCGTGCGCGCCGCGCTTGGCCAGCCGCTCGCCGTGGCGGTCTTCCGTCAGCGCCTTGAAGCGCAGCCCGTAGTACCGCGTGGTCGCGACCAGAAACGGCCTCTTGAGAACGTGGCGGACGATCCGGTAGCGCAGCTTCCGCAGGCGATAGCCCATGCGGCTGATCGTTTCGATGGTGTCGGTCATGGCATTGCCTTGATTGATCGGCCCCGCGCGCCGGTTTGGGCGCTGCACCTGGGGCGCTTCGGGCGGCGGGACGCTTCGGCTGCGCGTCCGGGGCGTGGTCAATCGAGCCTACAATGCTGAAGTCCGCCGAGGGCCGTGCCCGGCGCATGCCATCTGCTCGTCAACTGTCCCATTTATCAATCCCTTATGGATGACGCCCTGCGCATTTTGCACCAGATCAATTTGCGAAATGATGGCTGGGGCGGGGTCGAAAAGCATTTCTGCGGGCTCATCGACGCCACCCGGTCGGACGGCCAGTTCCGGAACTTTCTCGCCTCCTCGCTGCGGGAACTCGCCGACGGGGTGAAGGCCGTGCTGCCCGCGCTGGCCGAGCCGGCCTGCGAGGTTCGCCGCTGGGGCGGGATCCCCCTTCCCGCCCGGGGCGGGCTCCGGCACCTGAACGCCATCGGCAGGGCGCGGAGCTGGAAGATCAACCGCGTGCTGAGCTGGAACCTGTTCAACGACGCCCGCCCCGCCGGCATCGCCCGGAAGGTCGGCGCACGGTCGATCTACTGGGAACGCGGCGCGGCCTGGTTCGGCAAACACCAGACCCTGGACCCGGAGTTTGCCGACGGCTTCGACCTGTACCTGACCAATTCGCACGCCTCGCGCCGCATGCTGGTGGACCGCTGGAACATCCGCGGGAAGATCGAGGTGTGCAGCCCGTGCGTTTTCCACGCACCCGGTCGCGCCCGCGTGCTGCCCTCGGATCGCCCGCTGCGCATCGGTTTCGCCGCCCGGCTTCGCGGCTATAAAGGCGGTGTCCTGGCGGTGCATGCGCTCGCGGCGCTCCTGGACCGGGGTATTGACGCCGAGCTGTGGATTGCGGGCAACGGCGTTGATCGCGCCAACATCGAGGCGCAGGTGAAGCGCCTCGGCCTGGAAGGCCAGGTGCGGCTGATGGGGCGCGTGACCGGCATGCAGGCGTTCTACGACCAGATCGACGTCATGCTTCACCCCGCGCTGCGGGAACCCTACGGCCTGTCCTGCGCCGAGGCGCTGACTTCGGGCATTCCCGTGGTGGCGACCGGCGTGGACGGCCTTCCCGAGGTCGTGCGCGACGGCGTCACCGGGTTCTGCGTCACGCCCACGCTGTCGCTGGCCGACTTTGTCCGCTACGGTGGCGACCGGGCGGACGTCTTCCCGCTGGTGTACCGCCCGGAGCGCGACACCATTGCAGAACCCGGAGTGCCGGCGCCGGAGGCCCTGGCCGACGCCCTGGCCAAGCTGCTGGAACCAGCGGGCTACGCGCGGTTCAGCCAGGCCGCGGTTGAAACCTCGGCCGACCATTTCTCGTTTTCACGGCACGTGGAAGCCTTGCGCGGCCTGATCCGGGCGGCCTGAAATCAGCCCTGCGCGGGCGATGACGGCTGCACGAAGCCCAGCTTGCCGCCATCCGCTTGGCGCGCGTGGTAGGTCATCACCGGCTTGGTCAGGCCGATGCGGTACTGCTGCGCCAGCCACCACGGCCGGAACGGGCCGTCGTTGATGAGCCCTTCCAGGCTGCGCCCGAAGGCATCGAACCCCGGCACCTGGCTGCGGATGTGGTCGTACACCTCGATGAAATGCGCGCGCCTGGCGAACACCGCAGGGTTGGCCCACTTGGTCGCCCTGCCCTGCACCACGTAGAAATCGGTGCTGGCGCCCGCCACCCGGGTGACCACGTCCGGCCGCACCTGCTCCGGGTGCTGCTCGAACCAGACGATCTTGCCCAGGTGCTTTTCGGCCTGGTGCGGGTGCAGCAGGCGCCGCCAGCCGCGGCCCAGCGCGGAGCCGCCCGTGCGCAGCGCAAGCTCGGGTGGATTGTGCTGGCGATCGAACTGCGTCAGCGGGAAGAACTTCTCGTAGCCCGAGCGCACCATGTCGTCGCGGCGGCACAGGAACTGGTCCATCTTCCCGGCCTCCATCAGCGTCACCGCGTCCACCAGCGTGGCGCGCAGCTGTTCGGCGGACACGGCAAACGTCAGGTCGTCTTCCAGCAGGAACAGGTAATCCGCCTCGACGTTCTGCACCAGGTGATTGAAGCCGCCGCCGATATGCCGGTTGCGCTCCGAGCCCAGCCAGCGCAGGCCATAGCGACCGGCGCGGGCGATGTCGGAATCGCGCACTTCCTGGAAGTGGATCACCACGTCGTCGAACAGGTCGAAAATGCCCTTGGCCTGGTGATCGGCAAGGCTGGCTTCGAGCGTGACCTCGGACTTCCACGTGAGCAGGCCCACCGCCACGCGCTTGCCGGTCGTCCCGGAGATTTTCCCGAGGGCGGCGGTCGGCATGGACTGCGTTGATTTCATGGGGCGGCGTCGGGCACCGGGGCGTGATCCGATGGAGCGGATATTATTGTCGATCGCTGCGTTCACGCGGCGCACGCCGCTGGCGCCGATCCGCCCCCTCCCGACAATCCATGACCGGCCACATCCTGTTCTGCGGCATCAATTTTGACGCCAAGCCGCAGGGCATCAATACCGGCAAGCTGGTGCGCGCGCTGCTGGATCGCGGGCACGAGATCAGCGTGGTCTGCGCGCAGGAGAAATCCGCTCCGACCCTCGCCCACCCGCGCTTCGACCTCCGCGGCTTCAGCGTCGAGCCTCGGCATCCGCAGTGGCTATGGCGCGCCGTGGCCGCCGCGCGTGGGCATCTGGCCTGCAATCATTACCTGTGGACCCGGCGTGTCGCCGCGCACCGCCCCGCGCGCATCCCGGACGTGGTCTACGGCCGCGCCTGGCCCTACAGCAGCCTTGTTGCCGCGTCGGCCCTGGCCAGCGCGCTGGACCGGCCGCTGTGGCTGCATTTCAGCGACCCCATGCCGGCACCGCCCAAGCTGCGCGAGAAGCCGCACGTCATGGCCGGGCTGGCGCGCATCGCGCAGCAGGCCCGCGGCGCCACGTTCACCAACGCCGAGGAAGCGGCCTACCAGCTGCGCCACCTGCCGCCGCGGGGCAGCGACTGGGCCCAGGTGCTGAACCACATCGCGCCGCCGGAGCAGACGTTCGGCCCGCCTGAGCGTCCGGACCGGTTCGTGTACATCGGCTCCTTCAGCGACACGCGACCGCCGGATGCGCTGCTGGCCGGCTTCTCGCGCTACCTCGCCGACGTGCCCGCAGCGCGGATTCACTGCGTGGGCACCCGCCCGGAAAAGCTGCTGCCGGCGGCGCAACGCGGCGGCGTGAGTGCGCAGGTACTCGTGGAGCCTTACACGCGCGACATCGCCGCCTGGCAGGCGCGCGCCTCGGTGCTGCTGGCGGTGGACTGGCTGGCCGGAGAGCCGGTCTACCTGCTGACCAAGATCGTCGAATCCTTCGTCGTCGATCGCCCGCTGCTGCTGCTGACGCAGGCCGGGAGTCCGGGTGCAAAGCTTGCCGAACAGTGTGCGGACACGGTGGTCTGCGTGACCTCCACCAACCCGGCGGCCGTTGCGGATGGCTTCCGCCGTGCGGCATGGATGGCGCAACATCCGGGCGATTACGCACGTCGCCGGCGGCTCATGGAACCGTTCGCGGCCGATCGGGTCGCGGCGCGGTGCGAACAGCTCTTGCTTGGAGCGCAGTCTTGATCCTCAGCAACCGCTACAACTTTCTCTACGTCCACATCGCCAAGACCGGCGGCACGAGCGTGCGCGCGGCCTTGAAGTCATTGCAATGGCGCGACCCGTACTACGCGGCGCAGTGGGTGTGCTCGCGGCTGTCGGGCATCACCGGCCACCGCATCGCGGCCAAGCTGCCGCGGCACGCCAAGATCATCTGTGCGCAGGAAATGCTGCCGCAGGAATTCTTCAAGGGCCTGTACAAGTTCGCCTTCGTGCGCAATCCCTGGGACCTGCAGGTGTCCAGCTACCACCACCTCAAGCGCGAGCGCCCACACCTGCTGGAGGGGCACGAGTCCTTCGAGGCCTTCACGCGCTGGAAGCTGGACCCGGCGCGGCCCTATCAGTATCACCTGGACACGGCCATCACCCCGCTCACTGACTACCTCATCGACCTGCGCGGCCAGCTGCTCACCGACTACATCGGCCGCTACGAGCGCCTGCACGACGACTGGGCGCACATCTGCAAGCACATCGGCATTGCCACGCCGGCGCTGCCGCACGAACGCAAGGCCACCGACCGCAAGAAGGACTACCGCAGCTACTACAGCGACGACCTGGCCGCGCTGGTCGGCGACTACTTCCGGCGCGACGTGGAACTGCTCGGCTACCGCTTCGACCCCAGCTAGGCACCGGCCATGTGCGGCATCGCAGGCATGGTGGTGCGCGGCGCCCGGGTGGACGAGCACGACCTGGCGCGCATGGCGTCCACCCTCACCCACCGCGGCCCCGAGGACACCGGGCACTACGTGGCCGAGGGCTTCGGTATTGCGCACACGCGCCTGGCGATCATCGACCTCAGCGGCGGACACCAGCCGCTGTTCGACGCGGACCGGCGCTATGCCCTGGTCTGCAACGGCGAGATCTACAACTACGTGGAGCTGCGCGCCGAGCTCGAAGCCCTGGGCGCGCGCCCGCTCACCGGGTCGGACAGCGAAGTGGCGCTGCACGGCTGGGCGCACTGGGGGCGCGAGGCGCTCACGCGCCTGCAAGGCATGTACGCCTTCGCCCTGTTCGATCACGCCCGCCGCGAGCTGTGGCTGGTGCGCGACCGGCTCGGCATCAAGCCGCTGTACTACGCGCGCGTGGGCGATCGCCTGCTGTATGCGTCCGAGATCAAGGCCCTGCTGCCGGCCATGCCGTCGCGGCCGGCAATCAACCCGCTGGCCCTGGCGCAGTACTTCCAGAACCAGCATTCCAGCGGGCGCGACACCATTTTCCAGGGCATCCACCGCGTGCTGCCGGGCGAGGCGCTGCGCGTTTCGCCGGATCTTTCCATCGAGTCCGTGCGCTACTGGCGCGCCACCGACGTGCAGCCGCGCGCGCTCAGCCACGAGCAGGCGGTGGAGGAATGGAACCCGCTGTTCGAGCAGGTGATGCGCGAGCACATGCGCGCCGACGTGCCCTACGGCCTGTTCCTGTCCGGCGGCGTGGATTCGGCCGTGCTGCTGGCGCAGCTCAAGCGCCTGCACTCCCAGCCCGTGCGCACCTACTCCATCGGCTGGGCCGACGCGCAGCAGAAGGACGAGCTCGACGGCGCGCAGCGCATCGCCGAGCTGCTGGGCTCCGATCACCAGGCCATCCGCCTGTCCTCGCAGCAGGTGTTCCGACGCCTGCCGCGCGGGGTCTGGGCGGCCGACGATCTGATGCGCGACTACGCCTGCCTGCCCACGCTCGCACTGGCCGAGGCCGCCGGCCGCGAGCTCAAGGTGGTGTTCAGCGGTGAAGGTGGCGACGAGGCCTTTGCCGGCTACGGTCGCTATCGGCCCACCTGGGCCGAGCGCCGCTTCAAGGCCCTGCGCTACCCCGGCAGCGGCGGGTTCCGCGCCCGCGGCGAACTTGACTCGGACTGGGTCCGCCGGCTGTTCCGGCCCGCGCTGGCCGAGGCCCTCGCCCGGCACCGCGATCCCTACGTCGCCGCCTGGAGCGAGACGCCGGCAAGCTGGAGCGATCTGCAACGGCGCCAGTACACCGACCTCGCCACCAACCTGCCGGACGACCTGCTGGTGAAGGCCGACCGCATGCTCATGGCCTTCGGCGTGGAGGGGCGCGTGCCGTTCCTGGACCATCGCGTGGTGGAATTCGGGCTGTCGCTGCCGGATGCGCTCAAGGTGCGCAAGGACGCGGGCAAGGTTTTCCTCAAGCGCTGGGCCGAGGGTTTTCTGCCCGGCGACCACCTGTGGCGCCACAAGGCCGGCTTCCACGTGCCCGTGGGGGAATGGCTGCGCGAGCCGTTCCTGGCCGCGCTCGCCCAGAAACTGCCGCAGAGCCCCGCCATCCGGGAATGGTGCGAGCCCGCCGCGGTCGGCGCCCTGCTCGCGCGCCAGGCGGCCCGGCACGACGCCACCCGCGAAGTCTGGAGCCTGATGCAATTCGCCATCTGGCACCGACTGTTCGTGCACGGTGCAGCGGCCGTTCCCCAGGCCGAGGAAGACCCGCTGGCATGGCTGTGAACCCCGCGCCTGCCCGCGTCGCGTTCTTTCTCGCCACCTCCGGCCACAGCGGCGTGGACCGGCTGATGCGCAACCTCATCCCCGCCATCGCCCGGCGCGGCTACGCGGTGGACCAGCTCAAGGTGCGCCATCACGGCCCGGACCTGGGCGATGCGCCCGGCGTGCGCGTGGTGGACCTGGGCAGCGCGCACGTCTACTCCAGCATCCTCGCGGTGGTGCGCTACCTCCGGCGCGAGCGCCCGGACGTGATGCTGTCAGACAAGGACAAGGTCAACCGCAGCGCGGTCATGGCGCGCGCGCTGGCCGGCGTGGACACGCGGCTGGTGCTGCGCTCGGGCACCACGATCTCGGTGGACCTGTCGCATCGCGGTGCGTTCGACCGCTGGCTGCAACGGACCTCGATGAGCCGCCTGTACCGCAACGCGCACGCGGTGGTGGTGCCCAGCCTCGCCGCCGCGCGCGACCTGTGTACCTACACCGGCCTGCCGGAGGCGCTGGTGCACACGGTGCCGAGCCCGGCGCTGCCGTCCGCCGTCCTCGATGAGCCCGCGCCGCGGCCTGACCACCCCTGGTTCGCACCTGGCCAGCCGCCGGTGATCCTGGGCGTGGGCGAGCTGTCGCCGCGCAAGGATTTCGCGACGCTGCTGCGCGCCTTTGCGCGCGTGCGGGCGCAGCGCGAGTGCCGTCTGGTGATCGTGGGACGCGGCGGGCAGCTGGACCCTTTGCGCACGCTCGCCGCGCAGCTCGGCGTGGCGGCCGACGTGGACTTTCCCGGCTTCCGCAGCGACCCGCTGTCCTTCATGACCCACGCCGCGGTGTTCGCCCTGTGCTCGCGCTGGGAAGGCATGCCGGTGGTGCTGATCGAGGCGCTGGGCTGCGGCACGCCGGTGGTGGCCACCGACTGCCCCGGCGGCTCGCGCGAACTGCTCGACGACGGTCGCATCGGCGCGCTGGTGGCGATCGGCGACGACGCGGCGCTGGCGGCGGCGCTGGCGAAGTCCCTGTCTGAACCGCGCGACCCGGCCGCCCGGCGTGCCGCGGCGGCGCCGTACGAGATCGAGTCCGCCACCACCGCCTACCTCGCCACCATGGGCCTGCCCGCCCGCCCCGGCGCTGCCGCATGAGCGATCCCAAGAAACGTCTCGCGGTGCTGATCTCGTTCTCGGGCGACGGCGGGGTGGAGCGCATGGTCACCAACCTGTGCGCGGAATTCGCCCACCACGTCCACGTCGACCTGCTGGCGCTCAAGCTCTCGGGTGGGCACGCAAGTCGCATCCCGCCCAGCGTGAACGTCATTCCGCTCCAGTCCCGGCACGCGTGGTCCAGCGTCAACGAGGTGGCCGCGTACCTGCGCAGCCATCGTCCGGAGGCCCTGCTGGCAGCAAAGGACCGCGCCGGTCGCGCCGCCCTGCACGCGCGCGACAAGGCCGGCGCGCAGATGCCGGTGTTCATCCGCCTGGGGACCAACCTGTCCGCGGCGCTGGAGCGCAAGGACGCGCTGAGCCGCTGGCTGCGCGTTCGCCCCATGCGCAGGCACTACCCGCGGGCCGACGGCGTGGTCGCGGTGTCCGAGGGCGTGCGCCAGGACACGATGCGCGTCACCGGCATCGCGGCCGATCGCGTGCACGTGATCCGCAACCCGGTGATCACGCCGCGGCTGGCCGTCCAGGCGGCCGAGGACGCGCCGCATCCCTGGCTGGCCGACAGAACCGGGCCCGTCCTCATGGGAATGGGGCGGCTGACGCGACAGAAGGATTTCCCGACGCTGCTGCGCGCATTTGCCGCCACCCAGCCGCAGCAGGCGTCGCGGCTCATCATCCTGGGCGAAGCGCCGCAGCCGGCGGACCGCGAACGCCTGGAGCAGCTGGCCCGCGACCTGGGCGTGCAGGACCGCGTGCTGATGCCCGGCTTCCAGAAGAACCCCTACGCCTGGCTGGCGCGGGCGGACCTGTTCGTGCTGTCGTCGGCTTGGGAAGGCTCGCCCAACGCGCTGACCGAGGCGCTGGCGCTGGGCATCCCCAGCGTGTCCACCGACTGCCCCAGCGGGCCCTTCGAGATCCTCGCGGCAGGGGCTTTCGGGCCGCTCGTCGCCGTAGGTGACGACCGCGCCATGGCGCAGGCCATCCTGCAGACGCTCCGCACGCCGCTGGCACGGGACGTTCTTCGCGGAGCGGTGTCGGAGTACCGCGCCGACCTCAGTGCGCGGCGCTACCTCCAACTGATGAAGCTGTTGCCGGAGCCGGGATGACCGAAGCCATCCGCAGTCTGCAGATCATCGCCAGCCAGCGCATGGGCGGCGCCGAGATCATGTTCCAGCGCCTGACCCGCGCGCTGGATGCATCCGGCAACCCGGTGCAGGTGGGCGTGCGGCGCGGCTCGGCCATCTCCCGGCATTTCGACGCCCGACTGCCGATCACCGAATTCAGCCTGCGCAGCTACGTGGACGTGGGCTCCATCATGCAGATCCGCCACGCCGCCAGCGCCTTCGAGGCGCGCGTGGTCCAGACCTGGGCCTCGCGCGCCACCTGGCTCACGCGTACGCCGCCGGGCGCAGTCCACATCGCGCGCCTGGGCGGCTATTACAAGCTGCGGTACTTCCGGCACGCACATGCCTGGATCGTGAACAGTCGGGGCCTGCGTGACTGGGTGGTCACCCACGGGTTCCCGGCCGATCGCGTGGAATGGATCAACAACTTTGTTTCCGAACTGCCGGTCGGAACCCCGCCGGCCATGAGCCGCGACATCCTGGGCATACCTGCGGATGCGCTCGTGGTCATGACCATGGGCCGGTTCGTCGAGAAGAAGGGCTTCCAGGACCTGGTGCAGGCCTTCGGACGCCTGCCGCGCGACATCGGCGGCCGCCCGGTGCATCTGGTGATGATGGGCGACGGCCCGCTGCTGGCCGATCTCCGCGCGGCCACCGCCGACTTCCGCGGTCGCCTGCATTTCACCGGCTGGCTCGACCAGCCCCTGCCGGTGCTGGGCATGGCCGACGTGTTCGTCTGCCCGTCCCGCATCGAACCGTTGGGCAACGTGGTGCTGGAAGCCTGGAGCCAGGGGGTGCCGGTGGTGTGCACCGAGACCGCCGGTGGTACGGAACTGATCCGTAACGGGGATACCGGCCTCCTGTGCCCGGCCCAGGACGTGGTGCGCATGGCCGGCGCGATCGAACGTGTCCTGACCGATTCTGCGTTGCGCGCGGGCCTGGCCGGAAATGGCCGGACGCATTACCGCGCGCGCTACGGCGAAAGAAAAACCGTGGAAGCCATGCTCGATTTCTACGGCCGGATGATGCGCGGCGCCGTCTGAGCGGCGCCGCGGCATTTTCTCATCCGGTCTGACGCCGGGAGGCGAAACATCCGCCTCACGGTCCCGGATCTACCGGTTCCAGCGCTGATTGGTGGAGCCGTAGTCGGCCCAGAAAATCACGTCGTTGTTGTTCTGGCCATGGAGGTCCACCACCCGGCCGCTGGCGTCTGCGGGTGAGAAGCGGGTACCAACGATCATGAACCGCTGGCTGGCACTGCCGTCGCAGGCCTGCAGCTGGACGCGGGTGCCGTTCCCGTAAGCACCGCTCGGCGATCCCAGGCACAGGCCGGCAATGTCGATCTGGAAGGTTCCATCCCCGTTGCTGGTGAAGTTCAGCGACTGGGCCGAGCTGCCGTTGCAGGTCTTGGCGCTGACGGGGTCGCCGACCGAAGGAAAGCCGTCCTCCGGCTGCAGGCACCTGCCGTTGCGCACGTTGCGCATGGTTCCACCCGATTGCTCGGGGGTGGACCGCGGCGGGACCCCGACCGGAGGCGTCACCACCGGGGGAATCGGCACCGCGGGGCCGCCGCCGGAAACCAGCTGGTTGGTATACACCGCCAGCGTATCGTCGATGCGCGAGGCCGAGACCAGGTCCAGGTCACCGTCGAGGTCCAGGTCGCTGGCCACCACAAACTGCGCGCCGTTGGCGCTGGTGGTGATGACGCGG
>JBQTJW010000027.1:0-60518 GCA_052386745.1 Panacagrimonas sp.
AAGTGGGCGACCTGCCGCCGCAGGATGTGGCGCCCGGCGACGTGGTGCGCATCCCGCCCCTGTGCCGCCAGCGCATCACCAACACCGGCGCCTCCGACCTGGTCTTCCTGCTGGTCTGCACGCCGCGGTTCGTGCCCGAGGCTTACGAGGCGATCGGGCCATCGGACCCGTGAGACGATCCTTGGCGCTGCGCCCGCACTCCATCAGGCTCGACGAGATTTCGGAGTGACCCGGCGCGGGTCTTTTCGCCAGGAGACTCAGAATCCTGGGGGGCCAATCATGCTAGCCGGCGTCGCGATCGCCCGGCATTCACGAACACTGGTCCTCCTGGAGGACCATGATGCCGTGGACGGAGCAGGATCACCTGCAAGGCCGGCGCGTGTATCTTGAGTACATACCCCCCAGGGTACATAATGATCCGCGCCCGGTGATTCCCCGTGCAGCGTTTTCCGCAACCAGGTGGCCGCCATGATCTTTCGCCAGCTGTTCGACCCCGTTTCCAGCACCTACACCTACGTGCTCGCGTCGGGGCGTGGCCGCGAGGCGCTGATCATCGATCCGGTGAAGGAGAAGCTGGACGATTACCGGCGCCTGATCCGCGACCTGGAGCTCAAGCTGGTGCGTGCCATCGACACCCACACGCACGCCGACCACATCACCGCGCTGGGCGATCTGCGCGCGCAGACCGGCTGCATCACCATCATGGGCGAGTTCACCAAGGCGCTGTGCGTGTCGCAGAGCATCCGCGAGGGCGAGATGCTCGACGTGGACGGCATCCGGCTCCAGGCTCTTTACACGCCGGGGCACACGGACGAGTCCTTCAGCTTCGTGCTCAACCCCGCCAGGCCCGAGGCCGTGTTCACCGGCGATGTGCTGCTGATCCGCGGCAGCGGCCGTACCGATTTCCAGGGCGGCGACCCGGGCAAGTCCTGGGATTCCATCGTCAACAAGCTGTTCAGGCTGCCGGACGAGACCACCGTCTACCCGGCCCACGACTACAAGGGCTGGCTGGCATCGAGCATCGGCGAGGAAAAGCGCGCCAACCCGCGCCTGGCCGGCAAGACAAAGGCCGAGTACGTCGCGATCATGAACGGCCTGAACCTGCCCAACCCCAAGCTGATGGACATCGCGGTGACCGCCAACCTCGCCTGCGGAAAAATTTGATGTGGCAGGTCGTGCGGCGGTGGCTGCCGCTGCTGGGTGACCTGGCGCGCACGCGAGGTCAGACACTGCCGCAGGACGTGCTGGCCGGCACCATCACCGCAATCCTGCTGATTCCGCAGGCGCTTGCCTATGCCTTGCTTGCGGGCTTGCCGCCCCAGGTGGGTCTGTACGCGAGCGTGCTGCCGCCCATTGTTTACGCGCTCTTCGGCGGCAGCCGCACACTCTCTGTCGGGCCGGTTGCCGTGGCCGCGGTCATGGTGTCGTCGGCGCTCGGCACATTTGCAGGTGGCGATCCGGCCCTCTACCTCAGCGGCGCGCTGATCCTGTCCGCCAGCGTCGGCGCGATCCTGCTGGTGTTCGCGGGGCTGCGCCTGGGGTGGCTGACGCACTTCATCAGTCACCCGGTACTTTCGGGATTCACCACCGGCGCGGCGATCTACATCATCGGGACGCAGCTCGCCCTGCTCACCGGAATCCCGGTGCCGCGCGAGGCCGGGTTTGCGGAAACGATGCGCCATCTCGTGCTCGGAATCGGGACGCTGAACGTGCCGACGGTCTTCTTCGGGGCATTTACCTGGATCGCGCTGCTGCTCGCGCGCAAACCCCTGGCGGATGTGCTGGAGAAGTGCGGAATCAGGAACGAAGTGGCCGGCGTGGTTGGCCGCATGGCGCCGCTGGTGCTGGTGATCGCCGGCACCCTGCTGTCGGCGCTGTTGCACTTGCACGAGACCGCGGGGGTTGCCGTGGTGGGGGCAATTCCGGCGGGGCTGCCAAGCCTCGATTCCGGTTTTATCAGCGCGCCCGGGTGGGCGGTCCTGCTTCCTGCGGCGCTGATGATCGCGCTGGTGGGATACGTCGAAAGCATCTCGGTGGCGCGCACCCTGGCGTTTCGCCGGAACGAGAAGATTGATCCGGACCGGGAACTGCTGGCCCTGGGGCTCGCCAACGTGGCCGGTGCCTACGCCGGCGCCATGCCCGTCGCCGGGGGGTTCTCGCGCTCGATGGTCAACGACGAGGCGGGCGCCAGCACGCAGGCCGCTGGCCTCGTGACCGCGACCTGGGTGGCGCTTGGCGCGCTGTTCTTCACCGGCCTGCTGCGCGACCTGCCCAAGGCGGTCCTCGCGGCAATCATCGTCGTCGCCGTCTTCCAGCTGATCGACCTGCGCAGCCTCCGGCGCACCTGGGGTTACGATCGCGGCGATGCCATCGCGCAGGGCGCCACCCTCGCCGGCGTGCTGCTGCTGGGCGTGGAGGAGGGGCTGATGGTTGGCGCCGGGGTGGGCGCCGCGTCGTTTCTCTACAAGACCAGCCGCCCGCACATCGCGGTGGTGGGGCGCGTCGCGGGCACCGAGCACTACCGCAACATTCACCGGCACGTGGTCGAGACCTGGCCCGAGGTCCTGCTGTTGCGCGTCGACGAAAATCTCTACTTCGCGAATTCGTCCCGGGTCGAATCCCAGCTCATGAACCTGGTGATGGAGCGCGACGGGGTGAGCGACGTGGTCCTGATCCTTTCGGGCGTCGGACACATCGACACCAGCAGCCTCGAAATGCTGGAGGCGTTCGAGCAGACGCTGGCCGAAAAAGGCATCTGCCTGCACCTCGCCGAGGTGAAGGGACCGGTGATGGATCGGCTGGAAGGCACGCACCTGGTCGAGAGGCTGGGTGCGGGTCGAATTCACCTGTCGACCGACGCGGCCATCGGTGCCATCAGGGCCTGATGCGCCGCGGTGCTGCTGGTTTCAGCTCAGGCTGAAATTTCGCATCGGCGGCCAGCGACAGGACCCGGTTTGCCAAGGGCCAAAAGGGCGGGCATAAGCGTCGCGATCCGGTTGTCCACCATGCCGCTGCGCCCGTAGCGGCTCCTCAGTTGCGCTTCATCGACTCGAAGAACAGCTCGTTGGTCTTCGACAGCTTCATGCGGTCCAGCAGCAGTTCCATGGCCGCCAGCTCGTCCATCTGGTGCAGCAGCTTGCGCAGGATCCAGACCTTGGTCAGGTCCTTGTCGTTCATCATCAGCTCTTCCTTGCGCGTGCCGGAACGGTTGATGTTGATGGCGGGGAAGATGCGCTTTTCCGCGATGCGCCGTTCCAGGTGCACTTCCATGTTGCCGGTGCCCTTGAACTCCTCGTAGATCACCTCGTCCATCTTGGAGCCGGTCTCGATCAGCGCGGTGGCGATGATGGTGAGCGAGCCGCCTTCCTCGATGTTGCGCGCGGCGCCGAAGAAGCGCTTGGGTTTCTGCAGTGCGTTGGCGTCCACGCCGCCGGACAGCACCTTGCCCGACGACGGCGCCACGGTGTTGTAGGCGCGCGCGAGGCGCGTGATGGAGTCCAGCAGGATGACCACGTCGCGCTTGTGCTCGACCAGGCGGCGCGCCTTCTCGATCACCATTTCGGTGACCTGCACGTGGCGCGACGCGGGTTCGTCGAAAGTGGAGGCCACCACTTCGCCGCGCACCGTGCGCTGCATGTCGGTGACTTCTTCCGGGCGCTCGTCGATCAGCAGGACGATGAGATACACGTCCGGGTAATTGGCCGCGATGGACTGCGCGATGTTCTGCAGCATCATCGTCTTGCCGGCCTTGGGCGGGCTCACGATCAGGCCGCGCTGGCCCTTGCCGAAGGGCGCCACGATGTCGATCACGCGCGCGGTGATGTCCTCGGTGGTGCCGTTGCCGCGCTCCATCTTGAACTGCTTGTCGGCGAACAGCGGCGTGAGGTTCTCGAAGTTGACCTTGCGCTTGCTGACTTCCGGCGACTCGTAGTTGATCTGGTCAACCTTCAGCAGCGAGAAGTAACGCTCGTTGTCCTTGGGGCTGCGCACCCGGCCGGACACGGTGTCGCCGGTCCGCAGCGAAAAGCGCCGGATCTGCGATGGCGAGATGTAGACGTCGTCCGGACCGGCAAGGTACGAACTGTCCGGCCCGCGCAGGAAGCCGTAGCCGTCGGGCATCAGTTCCAGCACGCCGTCGGCCATGATGTGCTCGCCGCGGCGCGCAGCCGCCTTGAGGATGGAAAACACCAGGTCCTGCTTGCGCGAACGCGCAATGTTTTCCAGGCCCTGCGACTCCGCCAGATCCAGCAGCGCCGCCGCGCTCTGCCGCTTGATGTCCGGAATGCGGACGACCTTGGGCGGCTCGCCGGGGCGCAGTTCCACCTGCGGCCGCTGCGGGGCAGCAACCGGCATGGGGCCGTCGTTGTCTTCGGGCAGGCCGTCGAGCCCGTTCATGGCCTGCGGAACCGTCAGGGATCCGTTGGCCATCTGCGCTTCGGCGGCGGCGGCCATGGCCATTTCGGCGTCGAATTCCTCCTCGGTCATATCGACCGGGAGGCCTTCGTTCTGGGCGTTGCCGCCCCCGCCCCGTTGCTGCTGACCGCCGCCGCCGTTGTTGTTGCGTGGACCGTTGTGGCGACGACGGTGCTTCATCAGGCGGGGGGGTTTAGGCGGTTGTGACATGCGGAGTGACGAAAGCGGTGAGCTGGGCCTTGGCGGCGGCGCCCACGTGGGTGGCTGCTGGCTGTCCATCCTTGAACAGGATCAGCGTGGGAATGCCGCGGATGCTGAACTTGGGCGGCGTGCCCGGGTTCTCGTCCACGTTGAGCTTCACGACCTTGATCTTGCCGGCGTGTTCGGCCGCGAGCTGTTCCAGCACGGGCGCGATCATGCGGCAGGGGCCGCACCATTCGGCCCAGAAATCCACCAGCACGGGGACATTGGACTTGATCACGTCCTGCTCGAAGGACGCGTCGGTGACAGCGGAAATGTGTTCGCTCATGGCAAGGCCTCGGGTGGCATGGACGCGACGAAGTGCGCGCGAGGTTCGAAAGATGGGGACGGGCTGCGTCCAGCTCAAGACCCAGTCGGGAGACCGCGCATCGGCGGTACCGGACGGTTATGATGGATCGCTTGAAACGGGGGATTTGTCAGTTGCGGAAGCGCTCGACACCTGATCAAAAGTGCCCTCGACTTCCGGAGTGGCCCTATTTGAGCCGATTCCCCTGGGCCTTGCAAGCGCCCTCACCGCAACCAACTCATGCAAGCAGATCATTTATCCGCCATCCGTTTCGACAGCCTTCCGCTCCATCCCGGCCTGCTGGAAGCCATTGCGCAGCGTGGTTTTGACCGCTGCACACCCATCCAGGCGCAGACGCTTCCGCTCGCGCTGGAAGGGCGTGACCTGGCCGGGCAGGCCCAGACCGGCACCGGTAAGACCGCCGCGTTCCTGCTCGCCACCATGAACCATCTGCTGACCCGGCCGCGGTCGGGATCGGACGGTCAGCCGCGCGCCTTTATCCTGGCGCCCACGCGCGAACTGGCGGTGCAGATCTACGACGATGCGATGGGCCTGGTCGGCGCCACCGGCCTGCGCATGGCGGTGTGCTACGGCGGCACCGGCTACGAGTCGCAGCGCCTGGCCATCGAGGCCGGCATCGACATCCTCATCGGTACGCCGGGCCGGCTCATCGACTACTTCAAGCAGGGCGTCTACACCCTCAAGCACATCGAGGTGGTGGTGCTGGACGAGGCCGACCGCATGTTCGACCTCGGCTTCATCGACGACATCCGCTACGTGCTGCGGCGCATGCCGCCGCCGGCCCAGCGGCGCAGTTACCTGTTCTCCGCCACGCTCTCGCACCGCGTGCTGGAACTGGCGTTCGAGCACATGAACGACCCGCACCAGGTCGCCATCGAACCCGAGCAGGTCACGGCCGAGCGCGTGCGCCAGTCGCTCATCCACGTGAGCAACGACGACAAGCTCAAGGTGCTGGTCGGCCTGCTGCGGCACCACGACCCGCTGCGCACGCTCATCTTCATCAACACCAAGCGCGGCGCTGAAGAAGTGGAGAGCGCCCTGCGCGCCAACGGCTTCCAGGCGCACACCATTTCCGGCGACGTGCCGCAGACCAAGCGCCTGCGCCTGCTGGAAGAATTCAAGGACGGCAAGCTGCCCATCCTGGTGGCCACCGACGTGGCCGCGCGCGGCCTGCACATTCCGGCCGTGAGCCACGTCATCAACTACGACCTGCCGCAGGACGCCGAGGATTACGTGCACCGCATCGGCCGCACCGCGCGCGCGGGCCAGACCGGCGACGCCATTTCCCTGTGCTGCGAGACCTGGGTGTACTCGCTGCCGGAGATCGAGCGCTACATCGGCAAGCGCCTGCCCACGGAAAATTTTCCCAACGAGTGGATGCCGCAGGATTACGTCAAGCCGCCGCCGTTGCCGCGCCGTCCCCGCAGCGGTCCGCCGCGTCGCGGTGGGGGTGCGCCGCCGCGCGGTGGACGCCGCCGCTGACGCCGCGCAACCGGCGGGCTCGTTTTTTCGATGGCGCTGATCGAGCCCGACTGGCCGCGACACCCCCGCGTCGGGGCCTGTTTCACCACGCGAACCGGCGGCTTCAGCGCAGCGCCGTTCCACAGCTTCAACCTCGCGCTCCACGTTGGCGACGATCCGGCCCAGGTGGCGCGCAACCGCCGTCACCTGCGCAGCACGCTCCGGTTGCCCGACGAACCGGCCTGGCTCGAACAGGTGCACGGCGTCGGCGTTGCGCGGCTCTCGCCCACGCCCGCCGACCGCTGCGCCGATGCGTCCTGGTCTGAGCTTCGCGATGGCCCCGCCTGCGCAATCCTCACCGCCGACTGCCTGCCCGTGCTGCTGGCCGACGACGATGGCCGCTGCGTGGCCGCCGCACACGCCGGCTGGCGCGGACTTGCGGCCGGCGTGCTGGAAGCCACCGTCGGCCAGATGCCGGTTCCGGCCAGCTGCCTGAGTGCCTGGCTGGGGCCGGCGATCGGCCCGCAGGCGTTCGAGGTGGGCGACGACGTGCGCAGCGCATTCGTCGGCGCAGACCCTGCGCTGGCACATGCCTTTGCGCCCGGCCGGTCGGGCAAATACTTCGCCGACCTGTACGCCATCGCCCGCCGGCGCCTGGCGCGGCTGGGCATCCACCGCGTGTCCGGCGGCGAGCGCTGCACCTACCGCGAGTCCGCCGATTTTTTCTCGTTCCGCCGGGATGGCGTCTGCGGACGGATGGCGTCGCTGGTGTGGCTACGCTGAGCGTCTCGCCGGCGCGCCGGTTCTTCTCGGCGGCTTGCAGGTCGGGTCGCGAGGGTGGGAGCAGGCAACGCTCAGCACTTTCTGAGATGTCGCCGCCAGTCTGTCGATAGAGCCAATCGCCACTGGCCACAGCGCACCAAGCGGGTGCACCATACGCGCCCCGTTGTTCACGAGACGCTCTCATGGCCCTCAGACTTGGCGATACCGCCCCAGACTTCGAAGCCGATACCACGCTGGGTCGCCTGAAGTTTCATCAGTGGCTGGGCGGCAGCTGGGCCGTGCTCTTCAGCCATCCGCGCAACTACACGCCCGTCTGCACCACGGAGCTGGGTTACACCGCGAAGCTCAAGCCCGAGTTCGACAAGCGCAACGTAAAAGCCATCGGCCTTTCGGTGGACAAGATCGAGGATCACCGTGGCTGGATGAAGGACATCGAGGAAACGCAGGGTGCTGCGCTCAATTTCCCCTTGATCGCCGACCCCGACCGGAAAGTCGCTGATCTGTACGACATGATCCATCCCAACGCCAGCGACACGTTTACCGTACGCAGCGTGTTCATCATCGACCCCAGCAAGAAGATTCGTCTCACCCTGACCTACCCTGCAAGCACCGGCCGCAACTTCGACGAGATCCTGCGGGTCATCGATTCCCTCCAGTTGACCGACGGTTACAAGGTTGCAACGCCGGTGAACTGGCAAAAGGGTGACGACGTCATCATCGTGCCATCGATCAAGAGCGAAGATGCCAAGGCACTTTTCCCGGAAGGATGGAAGGAACTCAAGCCCTATCTGCGGCTCGTACGCGATCCCGCGAAATGAGGGGAAATAAGGGGATTGTGGCGGCCGGTCAATGGGGAAGCGCCGACCGGGCGTGTCGATAGTCGCCACGATTTGATTCCGTGATTCGTCACATCGATACCTGAACGGTCGGGGTATCGACTAATTAATTGCACTTTGCAATACACGCCAACCAGGTGAGGTTGGCGCCACGTTGATCGGACTTCAAAGGCGCGGAATTGATTCGACGCTTAACCGACCGGCAGGCTTATTGCTTATTCACCTTGGGAAATCAGTGGTTGGGGCAACCATGGGCATTGCGCAAAAGGGGTGCTCGCAGTTGTGTCCACATGGTTCGCTGACCGCAGCGCTGGCGCACTTTCAGCGCTCAGGAAGGACGAGAGATCGTCGTTCAAGTGCCTGATAAAATTCATTTGCTTGTAGAACAATGTGGTGCCCGAGGCGGTTCTGGCGACCACCGGAACTTTTGGTGCGCCGGTAGTTACTGCGCTGCCTTGACGCGGCGCGAATATCGCAAAAGGGAATTTCCAGGCAGTTGGACCGAAATTGAGCGTCCTCGCTGACGGACGGATATGAAAGGTGGTTCATGCGGAACATTCGCTGTCTGTCGACGTGGCACGATAACCTCGTGACAGGAGTATCCACGCAAGCTTTTACGGTATCGATTTCTGTACATTTTCCAGGTGTCAGTCTTCACGCCTTTACAATTCAAGATTCTTCGGGCTGTTCCAAGAATTCTTAACCTACTTCCATGAGCGGCAATAACCTTGTTTTTCTGGTGATGGACAGCTGCCGGTTCGACAGCTACCTGGGCGCCAAAACGCCCAACTTGGATCGGCTTGGGCAGGGCGAGCGCCGCTATTCGTTCGCGTCGTGGACTTCACCATCGCACTACACCTACCTGATGGGCATGATTCCGCACCGTAGTCCGCAGGGCGTGTTCGCCTCGGAGGTCTACAAGCAGGACTTCGTGAAGTGGGTTGATCGCCTGGGTATCGACGGCCTCTCGTTCAAGAGCTTCGTTCCAAACCTGTCGTTGCCGAAGGTGCTGCAGGACCACGGGTACCGCACCGCCGCCCGCGTGTCGCTGCCCGTGCTCAATCCCACCTGCCACCTGAACAAGCACTTCGACGATTACAAGTTGATGGCCAATCACAACGACTTCGCTGGCATGGTCAAGGAGATCGAGTTCGACGAGGACGAGCCGCAGTTCTATTTCTGCAACCTCGGCGAGACGCATTATCCCTACATGCTCGACGCCAAGTCGCTGCCTCACATTTCCGGCGTTCACGGGGTGTTCAAGCGCATGGATGACGATCTGGGGCAGGCTCAGCAAGACCAGTTTTTCGACGAAAAGCAGATGCGCGACCTGCATCTGCAGCAGATCAAGACGGTGGAGTACGTCGACGGCGTACTGGATTCGCTCATCAGTAAAGCGCCGGTTGGGACGCACTTCATCGTCACGGCCGATCACGGCGAATGTTTCGGGGAGAGCGGGTACTTCGGTCACGGGCCGATCGTGCACGAGAAAGTGCTCGAGGTTCCCTTCATCGAAGGTCGCAAGAAGTAACCGAAGGACCGATCCCGGCATCGGGACGGTCCGAAGCAGGGGTACTCAGATGACGCATCAATCGTTCGAGATTATTGGAGTCAGTCCGGCCGACCTTGCCCACGCGGGCATTGCGCTCGCCGCCGCGCGGTCGGGCGGGATCGGCATTCTCGATCTGGAATTTGCGAGTTCCGTAGAACAGGTCACGCGCAATTTTGAGCGCCTGCTGGCCGGCACCACGGGACGAATCGGGCTGCGGATGCACGCACGAAACGCGGCGCTCGCCAGCCAGCTGATCGCGAGTGCGGGCGAACGCGCTTTGACGGTCATCGTGTCCGGATCGTCCGCTCAGCGTGAGTCTGCGCGAGCCCAACTTGGCCTGCGCGCACATGACGTTTTGCTGGGCGAAATCAGGTCCGCAGCGGATGCGCTCGCTGCCGAACCGATCTGTGATGGCCTGGTCGCCCGTGGTCACGAGGCAGGAGGCTGGGTCGGCGAGGACAGCAGCTTCATCCTCTTGCAGAAACTGCGCGGCAAGCTGACCAAGCCGGTCTACCTCCAGGGTGGGGTCGGCGTGCGCGCCGCCGCGGCCTGCCGCATCGCGGGTGCGGCGGGCGTGGTGCTGGACGACTGCCTGCTGCTGATGCCGGAATCGCCCCTGCCCGCGGCGATGAAGGCCGAACTGGCCCGACTCAACGGCGCCGAGTGCAAGTTGCTGGGCGAGCTGCTGGGCCAGGCCTGCCGCGTCTATGCGCGGCCGGCCAGTGCAGCGCTGAAGAAGGCAGAGGAGGACAGCCGCGCAGCCGAGGGCGGCACGCTCGAACTGGCCGACTGGTCCGAACGAATCGGTGCCTCGCTGGGCTGGCGGGCGGACGGCACGAGCCTGCTCCCCCTCGGCCAGGGCATTGGCCTTGCCGCAACCTACCGCGACACCTACCACAGCGTCGGCAAACTCATCCAGGCGGTGCGACGGGCCTCCCTCAAGCAGGCCGATCGTGCCACGGACCTGGGCGTGCTGGACGAAGGTGCGCCCCTGGCCAAGTCGCACGGAACGCGCTTCCCGCTGGCACAGGGGCCCATGACGCGGGTGTCCGACTCGGCGGCCTTCGCCGCCGACGTGGCGCGCGCCGGCGCCCTGCCGTTCCTGGCGCTGGCCCTGATGCGCGGACCGCAGGTGGCGCAGATGCTGGCGGACACCAGGGCCCAGGCCGGCGACCTGCCCTGGGGCGTGGGCATGCTCGGCTTCGTGCCGCACGCGCTGCGCGAAGAGCAGTGCGCCGCCATCTGGAACTGCAAGCCGGCGTACGCGCTGATCGCTGGCGGTCGCCCCGACCAGGCGGCGGAATTCGAGAAGCGCGGCATCCGCACCTACATCCACGCTCCGGCCCCGGCCCTGCTGAAGATGTACCTCGAGCAGGGCGCGCGGCGCTTCGTGTTCGAAGGGCGCGAGTGCGGCGGTCACGTGGGCCCGCTGGGCAGCTTCCCGCTGTGGGAGCAGATGATCGAAGTGCTGCTGGCGCACGTTCCGGCAGGTGAAGACAAGAACATCCACGTGCTGTTCGCCGGTGGCGTGCACGACGCCATCTCGGGCGCCATGGTGGCCGCCATGGCCGCGCCGCTGGCCGAGCGTGGCATGAAGGTGGGCGCGCTCATGGGCACCGCCTACCTGTTCACGCAGGAAATCGTGTCCTCCGGCGCCGTGGTGGAAGGCTTCCAGACCGAGGCCCTGCGCTGCGAGCGCACCATGAACCTGGAGTCGGGCCCGGGGCATGCCTCGCGCTGCGTGGACACCCAGTTCGCGCACGATTTCTACGACGAGCGCCGCCGCCTGATCCGCGAAGGCAAGAACGCCGAGGAGATTCGCGACGCGCTGGAAGACCTCAACCTTGGCCGCCTGCGCATCGCCTCCAAGGGCGTGAACCGCGATGAATCCGGACGCGTGGTCGAGGTGCCGGTGGAGCAGCAGCTGTCCGACGGCATGTACATGATCGGGCAGGTGGCCACTTTGCGTGACCGCACGCTGAGCGTCGCCGACCTGCACCACGAAGTCTGTATCGGCGCGCAGGCCTTGCTGGAAGAGCAGCTTGCCGAGCGTGCCGGGCGCAGTGCGGACGCCACGCCTTCGGACATCGCCATCGTCGGCATCGGCATCACGCTGCCCAAGGCCGACAGCGCGGACGATTACTGGAAGATGATCCTCGACAAGGACTGCATCATCCGCGAGGTGTCGAAAGAGCGCTGGGACCCCGATCTGTACTTCGACGCCGACCCCAAGGCGCGCGACAAGATCTACTCCAAGTGGGGCGGGTTCCTGGACGAGATTCCGTTCGACCCCATGCGCTTCGGCATTCCGCCGAAGTCGATGAAGTCGATCGACACGCTCCAGCTGCTCACCCTGGAAACCGCGGCCCGCACGCTGGCCGACGCCGGCTATTCCGACGGCCAGTTCGACCGCGAGAACACCTCCGTGATCCTCGGCGCCGGTGGCGGCGCGGGCGACCTGGGCGTGCAGTACGGCCTGCGCGCCGAACTGCCACGCTTCGTCGAGAACCTGTCCCCCGATGTGTGGGAACGCCTACCGGAGTGGACCGAGGAATCGTTCGCCGGGACGCTGCTGAACGTGGCGGCCGGCCGCGTTGCCAACCGCCTGGATCTCGGCGGCGTGAACTTCACCGTGGATGCGGCCTGCGGCTCCTCGCTCGCGGCCATCAACATCGCCGTGCACGAGCTGGAGACGGGCCGCAGTTCCATGGTGCTGGCCGGCGGCTTCGACACCACGCAGACCGCGTTCGGCTTCACCTACTTTGCCAAGACCCACGCGCTGTCGGCCAAGGGCCAGCCGCGCACCTTCGACCAGGCCGCTGACGGCATCGCCACGTCCGAAGGCGTGGCCATGATCGCCCTCAAGCGCCTGGCCGATGCCGAGCGCGACGGCGACCGCATCTACGCCGTCATCAAGGCCACCGCCGGTTCGAGCGACGGCAAGGCCCTGGGCCTGACCGCGCCCCGCTCCGAAGGCCAGGTGCGTGCGCTGAACCGCGCCTACCGCAAGGCCGGCTTTTCGCCCGCGAGCCTGGGACTGGTGGAGGCGCACGGTACGGGCACGCCGCTGGGCGATCGCACCGAGGCGCAGACGATCTCGCGTGCCCTCAACGAGGCGCAGGCCACGCCTGGCAGCGTCGCCATCGGGTCGGTGAAGACGCTGGTGGGTCACACCAAGGCCGCCGCGGGGGTCGCCGGGCTGATCAAGGTGGCGATGGCGCTGCATCACCGCGTGCTGCCGGGTCATTTCGGCGTGGACAAGCCCATCGACGTGATCGCCGATCCCGCCGCGCCCATCTACCTGCTGAAGGACGCGCGCCCCTGGATTGCGCATCCCGATCACCCGCGCCGCGCGGCCTCGTCCGCCTTTGGTTTTGGCGGCACCAATTTCCATGCGGTGCTCGAAGAGTACGTGGGTGGCACCGGTGCCAGCGGCGCCAACCGCTGGCCTGCCGAGCTGTTCCTGTTTCGGGCCGCCGACGTCGCCAGCCTGGTGCGGAACGTGGAAAAGATCATCCCGCACGTGCAGCCCGGTTCGCGGGTGAAACCGGGCGCGCTGGCCGCTGCGCTCGCGCAGCGGGCGGAGTCGCAGGTCGGGCAGCCGCTGGCGCTTGCCATCGTCGCCGGTGACCTCAAGTCGCTGGCGGCGGACCTGGCCGCGGCCGTCGCCCATCTGCAGGGCGGTTCCAAGCCTCTGCCCGCGAGCATCAAGCTCAACCGGGCAGCGCCCGCAGAATCACCTCAGCTCGCGTTCCTGTTCCCCGGGCAGGGCGCGCAGTACGTCGACATGGCTCGCGAGGCGGCGCTGTACGTCCCCGAGGTGCGCGCGGCACTTGAGCATGCCGACCAGGTGCTCGCAGGCGAGTTCGAGACGCGCCTGTCCACCCGCATCCTGCCGCCGGCATCGTTCGATGCCGACACCGAGTCGGCGCAGTCGCACGCGCTCACCGATACGCGCGTGGCCCAGCCGGCCATCGGCGCGGTGTCGCTGGGCTACCTCCGGTTCGCGGAACGGCTGGGCATCGAGGCGGCCGCCAGCGCCGGCCACAGTTACGGCGAGTACGCCGCGCTCATGGCGGCCGGGGCGATCGACGCCGCCGACTTCCTGAAACTCTCGGCCATTCGTGGCCGCGCCATGGCCTCGGCCGCCAGCTCGACGCAGCCGGGCGGCATGGCCGCGGTCCAGGGTCGCCGCGAGCGCATTGCCGCGCTCGTCAACGGTTTCCCCGGCGTTCGCATCGCCAACCACAACTCGCCCGAGCAGTCGGTCATTTCCGGGCCGCGCGAGCAGGTGGAGAAGGCGGTGGAGAAGCTGTCCGCCGACGGCCTTCGCGCCACGCTGCTGCCGGTGTCCGGCGCGTTTCACACCGAGCTGGTGGCGCCGGCCCGGGCGCCGCTGTCGGCCGCCATCCATGCCACGCCGTTCCGCGCGCCGCGCTTCCCGGTCTATTCCAATTCCACCGGCGGCGCCTACCCGACCGAGCCCGGCGCCATCCAGAACCAGCTCGACGCGCACCTGCTGTCCAGCGTCGAATTCGTCACCGAGATCGAGGGCATGTACGCGGCCGGCTGCCGCGTGTTCCTGGAGCTGGGGCCCAAGGGCATCTGCTCCGGCATGGCGCGGCAGACCCTGGCCGGGCGCGACGCGGTGGCGGCTTCGCTCGACGCCAGCGGCGGCGGCCTGCGCGGCCTGCTGATGGGACTGGCCGAACTGTTCGTCGCGGGCGTGCAGTTCGATGCGTCCGCACTGTTCGTGGAGCGCGAACTGGGCCGGATGAGCCTGGACCAGCTGCCGGATCTTTCCGGCCCGGTGCAGTACCCCAAGCATTGGTGGATGGTGAGCGGCGGGTGCGCGCGGCCGATCGACGACCCCGTGCTGCGCACCGGCCAGCGGCCGGCGCTGACCAAGGCCACTTCGCAGGCCGCGCGCGAGGCGCTGGAGGCCAAGGCAGCGGCGGACATCCGTGCCAGCCTGCCGGTCCCCACCATTGCGGCCGTGCCTGCCGCTACCGCGTCGCCGGCCACGGTTGCGACGTCCAGCGTCGGTGCGCCCGCGCTGAACAGCGAGGCCATGCTGGCCTACCAGCAGACCATGCGGCAGTTCCTGGCGCTCCAGGAAAAAGTGGTGCAGCAATTTCTTGGTGGCGCGGCGACGTCGGCGCTGCCCGCGGTTCCGGTAGCGCCGGTGGCCGTTGCGGCGCTGCCCGCGATGGTCCCGACAGCCGTCCCGACAATGGTTCCGGTGACTGCCCCAGCTCCGAAAGCGGCGCCGATTTCTGCCCCGGTGATCCAGCCGGTTACTCCGCGCCCCGTGGTCGCGGTGACGGCGGTGGCTTCTGTTGCGTCGGTGGATGTGCGGGCGGTGCTGCTGGGCGTCGTGTCCGAGCGCACCGGGTACCCAGTGGAAATGCTTGGCCTGGACGCGGACATGGAGGCCGATCTCGGCATCGACTCCATCAAGCGCGTCGAGATCCTGGGCGCCCTCCAGAAGGCCCTGCCGCCGGCCATGGCCGCGTCGGTGCAGGCCGGCATGGAGCGCCTGACGAAGGCGCGCTCGCTTCAAGGGGTGCTGGCGGAGGTCGGCGCGCAGGTCGCAGTGCCTGCCGCGACGCCCGTTTCACCGCCGGCCGTTGTGCGTGCGGAAGAAGCTGCTCCTGTCCCGCGCATCGACTTCAACCAGGCCCTGCTGGGCATCGTGTCCGAGCGCACCGGCTACCCGGTCGAGATGCTGGGCCTGGATGCCGATCTTGAAGCGGACCTGGGCATCGACTCGATCAAGCGCGTCGAGATTCTGGGCGCGTTCCAGAAGATGCTGCCGGCCGAGCTGGCGCAGCAGGTCCAGGCGTCGATGGAGCGCTTCACCAAGGGCCGCAGCCTGAATGCCATCCTGGCCGAGGCCGCGAAGCTCGCGCCGGCCCTCTCCGCAGCCCCGGTCAAGGTGGCGGCGCAGGTGGTGACGGAAGTGGCGGTCGCCCGCGCAGCGGCGTTCGACGTCAGGACGCACCTCGTGCAGATCGTGTCCGAACGCACCGGCTACCCGGTAGAGATGCTGGGCCTGGACGCCGACCTCGAAGCGGACCTGGGCATCGACTCCATCAAGCGCGTCGAGATCCTGGGTGCGCTGCAGAAGGCGCTGCCGGCGGACATGGCCGCGGCCGTCCAGTCGCGCATGGAACGGTTCACCAAGGCCCGCTCGCTCAACGTTCTGCTGGCCGAACTGGACACGGCAGCGCCGGTCGTTGCTCCCGTCCCCGCGCCCGCATCGGCACCTGCGACCGGCATGACGGCTGCGCCACCAGCGTCGGCCGTGACGGTGGACATCAGGGACATCCTGCTGCGCATAGTGTCCGAACGCACCGGCTACCCGGTCGACATGCTCGCCACCGACGCCGACCTGGAAGCGGACCTGGGCATCGATTCGATCAAGCGCGTCGAGATTCTGGGCGCCCTGCAGAAGGCGCTGCCCGAGGCGCAGTCCGAAGTCCTGCAGGCGCGCATGGAGCGCCTGACCAAGGCTCGGCGCCTGGACGACATCGTGGCCGAGATGGGGTCGGCGCCCGCGGGACAGACGGTGGCGCCCGCTTCGGCGGCAGCCCAAGGCACGACGCCGCCCGCGCCAGCCGCCACCGTGGTTCCGGTGCCGCGCTTCGTCATCAAGACGCGCCCCGCGCCGCTGCCGGCGGACAAGGCCGCGATTTCGGGGCTTGCGGTGATTCTGGGCAGCGCCACCGCCCTCACCAACGGCGTGATGCGCCTGCTGGCAGACGAAGGGCTGAAAGTGGTGCACATCGGTGCGACCGAGCCGGTCGCCCTGCGCAGCGCCATCGCGGCGGCGCGTAGCGAGCATGGCCCGGTGCGGGCCGTGCTGCACCTGCATGGTCTGGACGGCGCCGCGCTGCCCGATCTCGCGGCCTGGCGCGCGCTGTGGCGGCGCGACCTGGTCAGCCTGTTCCACGCGCTGCAATCCTGTCTGGACGACCTGGACGGGGCGCGCGCGATTGCCGCCAGCCGCCTCGGCGGAACGTTCGGGCGCGATGCGGTGGGCGAGGGCCTGCCGGTGGCGGGCGGCGCCAACGGCATCCTCAACTGCCTGCGGGCCGAATATCCGGCCTGCCGCGCCCGCGCGGTCGATTTTGATGGACAGAGCGATGCGGACATCGGCCGCATGCTGGCGCAGGAACTGCTGACCGAAGACCGCGAGCCGGAGGCGGGTTACATCGGCCAGGTACGGTTTGGCGCCAGCACGGTCGAGCAGCCCCTGGCGGCGAGCCCGTTCCCTGCGCAGGTCACCCCGGCGGGCGACTGGGTGCTGCTGGCCACCGGCGGCGCACGCGGAGTCACGGCGGAGGTGGTCGAAGAACTGGTGCGCCCGGGCATGCAGGTCGTGCTGCTGGGCCGCACGGCCGAGCCGGGCGCAGAGGCGGCGGCCACCGCGGCGCACGTCGACGCCGCGTCCCTGCGCAAGGCGGTGCTCGCCTCGCGCCTCGCCCGGGGCGAGAAGCCGCGGCCGGTGGAGATCGATCGCGAGGTCGCCGTCATCACCACCGAGCGCGAGATCCGCGCCAACCTGGCGCGCCTGCGTGCGGCCGGCGCCACGGTGGAATACATCGCCTGCGACGTGCGCGACGAGCAGGCGCTGGGCGCTGTGCTCGATGACCTGTACGCCCGTCACGGCCGCATCGACGCCGTGCTGCACGGCGCCGGGGTGATCGAGGACAAGCTGCTGAGCGACAAATCCGCCGAGTCCTTCGAGCGCGTACTGGCCACCAAGCTCGACCCGGCTTTCATCTTCACGCGCAAGCTGCGGCCCGAGTCGCTCAAGCTGCTGGCCTTCTTCACCTCGGTGGCCGGCCGTTACGGCAACCGCGGGCAGAGCGACTACGCGGCGGCCAACGAGGCGCTCAACCGCCTGGCCTGGAACCTTCACCGCAGCCTGCCGCAGACGCGCGTGGTCTCGGTGAACTGGGGCCCCTGGGACGGCGGCATGGCCAGCGAGGGCGTCAAGCGCGCCTTTCGTGAACGCGGCCTGCTGCCCATTCCGGTGCCGTCCGGCCGCCGGTTCTTCCTGGATGAACTGGCCAACGGTCCGCGCCACGACGTGGAACTGGTGGCGGGCGAGGGGCCGTGGCGCCAGGAAGGCGCAGTTGCCGGCGCCGTAGACAATGCGGGCGATGCCAGCCGCGTGTTTCCGCTGCTGCGCCGTCCCACGCGCATCGGCGTCGGTGGCGCGGTGACGCTGGAGCACTGCCTCAGCCTCGACGAGGACCCCTACCTTGCCGATCACATGATGGACGGCAAGCCGGTGCTGCCGATGGCGGGCGCGCTGGAGTACATGGCGCAGTTCGTCGCCGCCGGCTGGCCGGGCTGGGAGATCGCCGAGATGCGCGATGTGCGCCTGCTCGCCGGCATCGTGCTCGACGGCGAACAGGGTCGCGACATGATCCTGCGCGCCAAGGCGGCCACGCACTCCGAGCCCGGCGTGCAGGCGGTGTCGGTCGAGATCGTCGACAAGCGCCGCAAGGGAGGGCCCAACTACCGCGCCACGGCCATCCTGGTGCAGAGCCTGCCGCCCGCGCCGTCCTCCAGCCTGGAACTGCCTTCCACGCCGGACCTCATCGAAGGGCCGAACGTGTACGCGCGCTACTTGTTCCACGGACCGCGCTTCCACGCGGTGTCGCGCATCACCGCGCTGGACGAAACGGGTGTTGCCGCCGCACTGCTGGCGTCCTCGCCGCGTAGCTTCCTCGGCGCCAGCGCGCAGGGGTCCTGGCTGTTCGACCCGGCGCTGATCGACGTGGGGCCACAGATGGCCTGGGTGTGGTCGCACGTGCGCCGCCTGCAGGCCGCGCTGCCGACGCGGATGGGCGTGGTGCGAAGGTTCGGCGCAGGTCCCCTCGACGGACCGCTGACCCTGGTGCAGCGCGTGCAGCCCGCGGGCCCGACCGGCGCGCTGACCTACGACGCCGAGTTCGTCGATCGCGATGGCCGGGTCCGCCTGTCCATCAGCGACGGCGAGAGCACCATGAGCGCGGCGCTCAACCGGCTGGTGCCGATTTCGCCCGACTACGTGCGCGCGAGCGGCGGCAAGCCCAACGTGCCGGCGCCGTAGCGGAACGCGCGTGAAGGCCCGGGGCGGTGAGCAGATGAAGGCGCCGGTGGACATCGCGCTGATCGGCCTGGCCGGTGTGTACCCCGGCGCGCGGGATGCCGACGCCTTCTGGCAGAACATCTGCAACAAGGTGGACGCCATCACCGACGGCGACGCCGAGTGGGCGGGCCCGTACTTCGAGGCCAACACCAAGGCCGACGATCGCATCTACACCACCAGGGGCGGCTTCCTGCGCGAACTGGCGGTGGTGGACCCAATGGACGTGGGCATGATGCCGGCCGTGGCGGCCGGCAGCGACCCCGACCACATGATCGCGCTCAAGATGGCGCGCGATGCGCTGCGCGACGCGGGCTACAGCCAGGGGAAGTTCGATGGCTCGCGCACCGGCGTGGTGGTGGCGCGCGGCACCTACGGCAACCGCGGCATTTCCAGCATGCTGTCGCGCGGCTTCTTCCTGGACCAGATGATGGACCTGGTGCGCGAGCTGCGCCCCGACTTCAGCGAGGCCGAGGTCCGCGAACTGCACCACGACCTCAAGAAGCAGTTGCCCCCGTACGGCGGCGACATGGTGGGCGTGCTCACGCCCAATGTCATTGCCAGCCTCATCGCCAACCGCCTGGACCTGATGGGGCCGGCGTACATCGTGGACGCGGCCTGCGCGTCGAGCCTGATCGCGGTGGACGCGGCGGTGCAGGAGCTGGTCAGCGGCCGCTGCGACATGATGCTCGCCGGCGGCACGCAGGTGCAGACGCCTCCCGCGATCTTCATCCAGTTCTGCCAGATCAACGCCCTGTCGCGCGATCGCCTGCGCCCCTTCCAGAAAGGGGCCGAGGGCACGCTGCTGGGCGAGGGCTGCGGCATGCTGGTGCTCAAGCGCCTGGCCGATGCCGAGCGCGACGGCGACCGCATCTACGCCGTCATCAAGGGCATTGGTTCCTCGTCGGACGGCAAGGCCAAGGGCCTGCTGGCGCCGCGCCTGGAAGGCGAGATCCTGGCCATGCGCCGCGCCTACGACTCCTGCGGCATCGACCCGGCGACGGTGGACCTGGTGGAAGCCCACGGCACCGGCACCAGCGTGGGCGATGCCACCGAAATCCAGTCGCTCACCGCCGTGTTCGGCGGCCGCGGCGCGGGCCCGAAGATCGCCATCTCCGCGGTCAAGTCCATGATCGGCCACTGCCTGCCGGGCACCGGTACCGCCTCGATCATCAAGACCGCGCTGGCGCTGCATCACAAGGTCCTGCCGCCGATGCTGTGCGACGAGCCCGACCCGGCGCTGGGCCTGGAAAACACGCCGTTCTACATCAACAACCAGACCCGGCCCTGGGTGCACGGTGGCGACACGCCGCGCCGCGCGGGCGTCAACGCCTTCGGGTTCGGCGGCATCAACGCGCACGTGGTGCTGGAGGAATACGTGCCGCGCGCGCCGGCTTCGTCCCGGATCGTGCCGGTGGACTACCGCTCGCCCGCGGCCAGCGAAGTGTTCCTGTTCTCCGCTCCCGAGAGGCCGCAGTTGCTGGCCATGGTGCAGGCAGCGCTCAGGCACCTGCGCTCGGCGCAGCCGCCGGGCCTTGCGCAGCTGGCCAAGGCGGTGGCAGCGGCACAGTCGGGGCGCGTTCACCGGCTGTCGGTGGTGGCCGATACCCACGAGGAACTGGCGAAGAAGCTGGACGCAGCGGCGGACAAGCTCGCGGCCGCGGACGCCAAGCCGTTCAAGACGCGCAACGGCGTGCACTACGGGATCGGCGAGGCTCCGGGCAAGCTGTGCATCCTGTTTCCCGGCGAGGGCTCGCAGTATCCCGGCATGCTGGCCGACGTCTGCCTGCAATTTCCGCAGGTGCGCGACTGGTTCGATTTCATCGAGGAGAACGCGCACGCCCGCGGTGGCCGTTCGCGCGCGCAGGTGCTGTTCCCGGCCCCCACCTGCCTGAGCGACGCCCAGCGCCAGGAGATGGAAAGCGCCCTGTTCGAAATGGACATGGGGGCGGAGAGCGTATTTGCCGCCAGCCTCGGACTGCAGAACCTGGTGGACGACCTGGGCATCCAGGCCGACGCCATGCTTGGCCACTCCACCGGCGAGAACACCGCGCTCACCGCCTGCCGCGTGCGACGCTTCCAGCGGCGCCAGGAAATTGCCGAGGCGGTGCAGGCGGTCAACGCGGTGTACCGCAAGCTCGACGCCGAGGGGCGCATCGCCAGCGGCAGCCTGCTGACCGTTGGCGGTCTCACCCGCGAGATGCGCGAACAGCTGCTGGCCCAGGTGCACGCGGACGGCAGCCCCATGCAGCTCGCCATGGACAACTGCCCGAACCAGGTCGTGCTGTTCGGGCCGCCGGCCATCACCGCGCAATGGCGCGCGCGCCTGGCCGCGGACGGTGCCATCTGCCAGGAACTGCCCTTCGGGCGCGCCTACCACACGCCGCTGTTCAAGCCGCTGGCCGACGCGTTCCGCGAGTATTTCCGCAACCTGGACTTCGGCCCCGGCCGCGTGCCGCTGTACAGCGCCAATTCCTGCGCGCCGTTTCCGGACGACGCCGACGCCATCCGCGAGCTCACCGCCGAGCAATGGGAGCGCCCGGTGCGCTTCACCCAGACGGTGGAACGGCTGTACGCCGACGGGTTCCGCGTGTTCCTGGAGGTGGGGCCCAGCGCCAACCTGTCCGCCTTCGTCTCGGACACGCTGCGCGCGCAGGCGGACGTGCTCGCGCTCAGCGTCAACAGCCGGCGCAAGCCCGGCTTGACGCATCTGCTGCAGACGCTCGGGCAGCTGTTCGCGGTGGGCGTTGCGTTCGACGCCACCCGGCTGTACGCCCACCGCAAGATCGAGACGTTCGACCTGCTGTCGGAGCCGCGCGCCGCGCTCAAGCCGCGCGCGCAGAGCGCCGTGCTGATGCCCTCGGTGCGCCTGCCGGAAAAGTGGAAGCGCCCCTTGCCGACCACTATCGTGCAGGCGCCTGCGCCCGCGGCCCTGTCCCCGCCCGATGCGTCCGCTGAACCGCGCGCTCCGTCCTTATCGGTCCCGCCGAGCAGCAGCGATCCGCGCCTCGCCGTCCTGCAATCGCACTTCAGCCTCATGCAGGATTTCCTGGAGAGTCAGGCGCGCGTGTTCGGCCTCACCACCGGCATGGCTCAGCCGCACGCGCCAGCCGCCGCGGCACCCTCACCGGCGCCCGCGCCCGCCGTGAGCGCTTACCCGCTGCTTGGATCGGTCGAGTCGAGCGGCGAGAAGCTGGACAGCGAGCGCGTGTTCACGCTGGAAACCGACCTGTTCATCCGCGACCACTGCATCGGCGGCGCGCCCAGCGAGCACGACGGCAGCCTGCTCGCCATCCCGGTGATCCCGTTCACCTACAGCATGGAAATCTGCGCGCAGGCCGCGGCGCGGCTCGTGGCGCGCGAGGACCGCGTGGTGATTGCCATCGAGCAGGCACGGGGCAGCCGCTGGCTGTCGCTGGACGAAGGCCAGGTGCGCCTGCGCATCGTGGCCGAGCGCGCCGGTTCCGACGGCGAGCAGGATCGCGTGGCCTGCCACCTGTTCCTGCTGGACCAGGGCGGGCCGGCGGGCGGCATCGCGGTGTTCGAGGCGACGGTGATCCTGGCCGAGTCCTACCCGGCCGCGCCGCCTGCTTTGGCCTGGACCTCGCCGGACTCGTTGGTGCCGCAGTTCAACCCGGACGGGCAGCTCTACCAGCGCGGCATGTTCCACGGCCCGCGCCTGCGCGGTGCGCGTCGGGTGAAGCGCTGGGGCAGCCAGAACATCGACGTGGACCTGGAGACGCTGCCGAGTCGCGATTATTTTTCCTTCAGCACGCAGCCGCGCTTCCAGATCGATGCCACGCTCGCCGATGTGCTCGGCCAGACGCTGTACTTTTGGCTGCAGGAACAGCACGGCGGGCTCATCAACTGCTTTCCGTTCCAGATTGCGCGGCTGTCGCTGTTCGCGCCGCCGCAAGCGCCGGGCACGGCGCTCGGCAGCCGCGCCCAGGTGAGCGTGCCGGGAGCGGAACGGGTGTCCGCCCTGATCGACGCCGTGGACGCGCAGGGCCGCGTGCTGATGCGCGCCGAAGGCTGGGACGATCGCGCCTTCGAAGTTCCCGAGCGGTTCTACCAGTTCCGCCTGGACCCGCCGCGGCGGCACCTGGGCGAGGTGTGGATGGATGGCCTGCTGCCGCCCGGCCTGTTCGCGCGGCGCGTGGTGCCGTTCGAGCACGATGTGCTGACCGGAGGCGGCGCCATCTGGGGCCGCGGCCTGGCGCACATGGTGCTGAACCGGGCCGAGCGCAAGCAGTTCTACGCGCTGCCCACGGCCGGTCCGCGGCGCTTCGAATGGCTGATGGGCCGCATCGCCGCCAAGGAGGCGGTGCGCGACTGGGTGCAGTACAAGCACCAGATGCAGCTCGCCTCGGCCGACATCGAGATCGGCAATGATGCGCACGGCCGGCCGCTGGCGCGCTGTGCCGTCCTGGGCGAGGCGCCCATGCCGTCGCTGTCCATTTCCCACAGCCAGCAGTGGGCCGCGGCCGTGGTGGCCGAGCCCGGCCTGGCGGTGGGCCTGGACTACCAGCGGCTGGATCACCTGCGCGCCGAAGACCTCATCGCCGGCGGGTTTGCCAGCGACGATCGCCGGTTCATCGACGCTGCGGACGATCGCGCCCGTGTCGCCTGCGCACTCTGGTGCGCCAAGGAAGCGGCGGCCAAGGCATCGGGCCGCGGCTTCCAGGGCCGGCCGCTGGAGTGGAGAATCGCCCAGGCCAAGCTCGATCCGCGCACCGTGAGCTTCGGCTCGGCGCGCGTGCAGCACGAGGGCCGCGAGTACGACGTGGCCTTGCAGTTCGAGGGCCGCGAGGCGGTCAGCGCGCTGTGCCTCACCGCCGCCGCGACGATCGCGGCGATCTGAATCCTTACCTTCCAAGCCGACCATGACCGAAGCCCAGACCCCGCCCAAGACCAAGACGCTGTTCATCGGCCTCGACGGGTGCACCTTCACCGTTCTGGACCAGATGACGCGCGAGCTGCCGGGTGAAGGGCTGACCATGCCGTTCCTGAAGTCGCTGATGGACAAGGGCGTGCGCGCCAAGCTGCGTTCCACGCCCAACCCGCTCACGCCGCCGGCCTGGTGCAGCATCATGACCGGCAAGAATCCGGGCGAACACGGCGTGTTTGACTTCATCCGCGCCGAGGACAAGGGCGGCGAGGTGTTCTGGACCCTCTACGACGCGCGCGACATCGACGCCGAGACCATCTGGTCCATCTGCTCGCGCAAGAACCGCAGCGTGGCGGCGCTGAATTTCCCGCTGACCGCGCCCGCGCCGGAGGAGCTGAAGGGATCCATCGTCCCCGGCTTCATCCCGGCCAAGCACCTGCGCCGCAACACGCATCCGCGCGAGCTGTTCGAGCGCATCAAGACCGAGATCCCGGGGTTTGATCCCAAGGAGCTGGCCTGGGATTTCGACAAGGAAAAGCAGGCCATGGAATCGCTGTCGGCGGACGAGACGGCCAAGTGGGTGCGCTACCACCTGCCGCGCGAGGAGCAGTGGTTCCGGCTCGCCGAGTTCATCCTGGGCAAGGACGCGCCCGAGCTGATGGCCGTGATGTTCGACGGCACCGACAAGATCCAGCACCAGGCCTGGGCCTGGCTGGACCTGGACCTGCTGCCGAAGAATCCGCAGGGCCACGACAAGGAGATGCGCGCCGTCTGCCTGGAATACTTCCGCAACCTGGACGGCTACATCGAGAAGCTGGTGAAGCTCGCCGGGCCCGAGGTGCAGGTGTTCTTCGCCTCCGACCACGGCTTCACCGCCTCCACCTTTGTGCTGCGCATCAACGCCTACCTGGAGGAGAAGGGCTATCTGGTGTGGGCGAGCAACGATGGCAGCGACATGGCCATCCGTCGCGAGGCGTCCGATTTTGCCAACCTGGACTGGAGCCGGACGACGGCCTATTGCCGCACGCCGTCGAGCAACGGCATCCACATTCGCGTGGCGGAGAAGCCCGGTGACCCCGGCATCCAGCCGGCGGACTACGAGGCCTTCCGCGAGAAGCTCATCGCCGACCTGCTGGCGCTGCGTGACCCGGACACCGGCGAGCAGGTGATCGTGGACGTGCTCAAGCGCGAGGACTGGTTCCCCGGCCAGCACATGAAGCGCGCCTGCGACCTTACCCTGGTGCTGCGCGACCACGGTTTTGTCTCGATCAAGAATTTCAAGCCGGCCGTGGTGCAGCGCCCGCACGCCGCAGGCACGCATCACCCGGACGGCATCTTCATGGCCTGCGGGCCGGGCATCGCCGCTTCCGGCATGGTGCCGTTGCGCCAGATCGTGGACGTGGCGCCCGCGCTGCTCTACAGCCTGGGCCTGCCGGTGCCGTCGGATTTCGAGGGCGAGGTGCCTGGCAGCTTCTTCACCCCGGAATATCTTGAAGCGCACCCTGTGAAGAAGGGCGCCAGGACGCGCGCCGCCTCGCGCCGTGCGCTGGACCAGGAGATGGACGCCGGCGAAAAGCAGCAGATCATCGAGCAGCTGCAGATGCTCGGGTATATGGAATGAGGCTGCGCCCGGCGCGCAAGGCCTGATCCGGAGGCGAGCATGGCAGACGCGCAGACCATCACCTCGGCCGACCAGCTCGAAGCCTACGGGCTGGCCGCCAGCGAGCTTCAGGCCGTCTACGGCGAGCTGCGCTTCGAGCGCCCCGCGTACCCGTTCGGGCACCGGCTGAAGAACTGCACGCTGGGTGCGTTCACCTTCTTCAACGCGGCCGGGCAGACCAGTGCCTACCGCGTGCACTTCGGCCGCTACTCGCAGATCGGCGAGTCGTCCGTGCTCGGGCCGCCGGAGCATCCGCAGGGCTGGTTCAGCAACCACCCGTTCGCCTTCACCCGGCCCTCGCACATGCCGAGCATCTACCGCATGCCGGATTTCGTGCGCCTGGCGCCGGAAGAAGACGGGGCGCCGACGTTTGCCGACAGCATGCCCAACGACACCTACATCGGCCACGAGGCCTACGTGGGCGTGGCCTCGTTCGTCAAACGCGGCGTGCGCATCGGCGAGGGCGCCGTCATCGGCGCGCACAGCGTGGTGACCCGGGACATCCCGGCCTACGCCATCGCGGCGGGTTCGCCGGCCAGGGTGATCCGCATGCGTTTTGCCGAGCCGATCATCGAGCGGTTTCTCAAGCTTGCGTGGTGGCGCTACGACCTCGCCCCGTTCAAGAAGCAGGTGGACTTCTCCAAGGTGGAAGCCACGCTGGATTTCTTCGAGCAGCGCCTCTCCGACGGCACGCTGGCGCTGCTGCGGCCGGACACGTTTCGCCTGGCCCGCGGCACGCAGGGTTATGCTGTGGCGCGCCTGCCCCAACCGCTGTACTGACCTGGTACTTCCACGCACATGCCCCTTTCCAGCGAAGCCGCCACCGCGCAACTCATTGCCCTGCTGCAGGATTTCACCCAGGACTGGGATTCGGGCTTCGAGGGCGAGATGACGCGCAGCACGCGCCTGCTGGCGGACCTTGGCTTCGAGTCCATCGACATCATCCAGCTCGTGGTCGCCATCCAGGAAGACATCGCGCGGCGCAAGCTCTCGTTCGACCAGCTGCTGATGCGCAACGGCCGCTACGTGGACGACCTGTCCATCGGCGAGATCGCCGACTACCTCGCCGCCAACGTCTGAGCCGGCCTTGGCTTTTGCCGAGGTCAACGGCGCGCGCCTCGCCTGGCAGCAGATGGGCGCGGGCCCGGACGTGATCCTGGTCCACGGCCTGGCCGCCAGCCGCGCGTTCTGGTTCTCCGCGGCTACGCAACTTCAGGGCCGCTATCGCGTCACCCTGTTCGACCTGCGCGGTCACGGCTACAGCAGCCGGCCGGAGCGGGGCTACCGGCCGCAGGATTTTGCCGGCGACATCCTGGCGCTGATGAATCACCTGGGCATCGCCCGCGCCGCCCTCGTCGGCCACAGCTATGGCGGCGCGGCGGCGCTCGAAGCCGCCGGGCTCGCGCCCGGGCGAATCACGCACCTGGGCCTGCTCGACACCCGCGTGACGCGCATCCAGCCCCTGCTGCGCCTGCACGACGCGCCCCTGATTACCGAGGTGGAGAAGCAGATTGCCGCCACGCACCCGGTGGACTGGGCCAGCCTGCCGCAGGTGGGCTACCTGTTCCTGGAGACGGCCGCGCGCATGCGTCTGGCCGGCAAGGCCCCGACCGCGCGCGACGATTTCTCGCCGTTCGGCGAAGGCCGCGGCGCCGCGCGCGCCGCCAAGGCCTGGCTCGACCTGCTGGACCACACCAGCGCGCGCAGCGAACTGGACCAGCCCGGGATGGAGCCGTCACAGTTCGCGCGACTGTCCGCGACGCCCGTGCTGCTGATGTACGCCGAGTTCTCGCGCTGCCTGAAATCCTACGAGGCGCTGCGCGTCCTGCTGCCCCAGGCCGAGGCGATGATCGTGCCGCAGGCCGGCCACTTCTTCCCGCTGAGCCAGGGCGAACGGGTGGTGGAGGTGCTCGATACGTTCCTCGGCACTGCACTCTCAGGGCTGATCTTGCAGCCGCTAGCGGGACACTGATCGGGGCCGGTCCGGATGGAGTGACGCCGGCTTGCTCAGCCGTGTTCCCCGGTTCGCCCGATCACGATCAGGTGCCGTTCTTCAGCCAGGCCCGGGACCCGCAGCGGTTCGACGGCGAGCGGTTGGGCCTCCGGCGCAAGCGCGGCGAGTTCCGCTGCCTCCACACGCCCTTTCATGGCGAACCAGAGGCCGTTGCTGGCCAGCAGGTGATCGCTGGTCCGCGTGAATTCCCCCAGCGCGGACAGGGCGCGGCTGAAGATGGCGTCGAACGGCGGGTCGGCGCGGTGGTGTTCCACCCGTGCCTCCACGACGGTCACGTTGGCAAGCTGGAGGGCACGGACGGCGTGGCGCAGGAAGCGCGCCTTCTTCCCGTTGCTGTCGAGCACCGTCACCTGCCAGCGCGGACAGGCGATGGCGAGCGGGATGCCGGGCAGGCCCGCGCCGGAGCCCACGTCCAGGATCCGGGCGTCTTCGCGCAGGCGGCCGCTTGCGCAGGCGTGGACGGCGAGCGAGTCCAGCAGGTGCCGGACGACCATGTCGGAGGGATTGCGCACCGCGGTGAGGTTGTACGCGGCGTTCCACTTCACCAGTTCCGCCAGGTAGGCCAGCAGCGCGGGGGCGAGCGTGGAGGAAAGCCCCAGCGCACCCAGGCCGGTTGCCAGGAGGGCCGCGGGCCCGGTGTCGACCTCAGCGGCTTTCTTCACGGAAGATGCGCCATTGGCCATCGGCGTCCTGGCGCCAGAACTGTTCCTTCTTGCCCGACCAGGCGGGGTCGCCCGCGCTGTGGGCGAGCGTGAACTCGGCCAGCATCAGGCGCTCGCCGGGGTAGCGGAACAGGCTGATGTCGGCGACCGCGGCGGTGCCGCCGCGCGGCCGTGATTGGCGCTGCCGGCTGGCGAATTCCGAGCGGCTGAGCCCGCCGCTGGCGAACTCGGGATCATAAAAATCCAGGAACGCCTGCCCGTCACCACTGGCCCAGGCCGAGCGCCAGGATTCGATGCGGGCAAGAAAGGCGTCACGCTCGTCCTGCATCTGGGCCTGGGGGATCCAGTCGACCTCGTCGGCAAGCACCACCGGCGCACCGTTGAACTCGACGTAAGGCTTGAGCCAGAGCACGTCCTCGTTGGCCATGGTCACGCAGCCTTCGCTGGAGCGCGGTGCACGCACGTAGGTTTCGCGCGGCACGCCGTGCAGCCAGATGCCGTTGCCGGTCTTGCCCTGGTAACGGTCCCACTGGTTGGGGTAGCTCAGCGGCAGCGCGCCGGCGCCGTAGAGGTCCGGCAGGCTGGCGTCGCTTTTCCATCCATTCACGTGGTAGACGCCGATCGGGGTGCGCAGGTCGCCTTCCAGCTGCTTGCCGAATCCGCCGCGACCAAAGGACACGTACCGGTGGTCCACCCACTGCAGCTCGCCCCCGGCGTTGCGGATCAGGTGCAGGCGCGATCGCGACAGGTCGACGACAACCAGGTAGGGAAACTCGCGCGAAAGCTTCAGCACCACGTCCGGGATGGACCCGGGGGCGGGAGAAAACTTCGCCTGGTCCAGTCTCAGGCGGGCCTCGTCGAGCAGCTGGGCCAGGCGGGGGTCGTCGTCGCGGGCGCCGGGGACCAGGACTCCTGAGCGGGCGGCCAGCAGTTCGGCATACATCAGCTGGGCCAGCCGGAAGTTGGGCTGGCGCCGGGTGAGCACGTCCAGCGCATGGAGGCTGTCTTTCAGGCGGCCACTGGCCGCCAGCTCCAGCGCCGATACGAGTTGCGCCTCGGGGGAATCGGCCGCCGATATTTCTGCGACGACGTGCCCGGCCACGGTGGGCGCCGAGTACAGGAGCGCGCAGGCGACAAGGCCCAGCGCGCGGGCCAGCTTCTGCATGAGGGTTGCCGCGACGCAGGCGCCCGGCTTCAGCGCGTGTACTCGCGCACCACCTTCCAGCCGCTCTCTTTGCGCAGTTCAATGACCTTGCTCACCTGGTCGGAGAAGCTGTCTGACTCGTATTCCTGGCGAAAGAACACGCGTACCACGCCATCGCCGAGCGTCGTCACCTGCGGGTTGATCACCGCGACCTTGATGCGCGCGGGCCGCTTGATGCGATCACGCCGCTGCGCTTCCCAGGTGGAGCGCTGAACACCGCCTTCCGGGCGGAACTCCTCAGAATAGAACGCCAGATAGCCATCCACGTCCTTGCCGGACCAGGACTTTGCCCAGGCCGCGAGCGTGTCGGTCACGGCCGCCGCGGTGGCAGCATCCACTTCTTCGGGAAGCCGGGGCTTGGGCGCGGCAGGGGCCACGATCGCGGGTTCCGCAGGCACTGCCACGGCCGGCGCGGGTGCAGCGGCGCGCGGCGCCTCCTCCACTTCCGCGGGCACGGCCGCTTCGGCGGGCGCAGGAGCCGGCGCAGCGGCCGCCGCGACACCTTCCTTGGTGTTCAGGCGGTTGATGAACGCCAGCTTGTTGCGGACTTCCTGGTTGTTCTTGTCGAGCTGCAGGGCGCGGTTGTAGGCGGAGCCGGCCAGCGCCGCGTAGATGTCGCCAAGATTCTCGTGGGCGGTGGCGTAGCTGGGGTGCGTGGCCAGCGCGGCCTCCAGCGCATCGCGGGCCTTTTCGTAGTCACCCTGCTGCGCGTAAAGCACGGCGAGGTTGTTGTAGGGCTCCGGCAGCTGGGGGTAGTCCCGGGTGATGTCGGCAAACACTTTCACGGCTTCGCCGCTCCGGCCCAGGCGCGTGAGCACCAGGCCGCGAAGGAAGCGCGCATCGGCATCCTGGGGCGCATCCTTGAGTTGTCCGTCCAGCACGCGCAGCGCCGCGTCGAACTGCCCCTGCTTGATCAGGCCCTGCGCGTCCTCGACGGCAGTTGCCGACGCGTCATGCGCGGCAAAGCAGAGTGCTGCGGCAATCGCCAGGCTGGAAAGAACGTGTTTCACTCGCAAACCTCGTGGACCGCCGGAAATAGCGGCCGAGTTTATCAGCACGATAGGGGTCGCCAAACAAGGCCCCGCGCCCGGGTGCGATCCGGCCCGGTGGACGGGCGATGGACGAGCACCGCGCCGGATGCGCGCCAGAACTGCGCCCGATGCGCGGTCAGTAGACCCGGGCGGATCCCTTGGGACGCTTCTTGAACCGCCGGTGCGTCCAGAAATACTGCGGCAGCGCCAGCTCGATGCCGGCTTCCAGGGTCTGGTTGACGCGGGTGGTGTCGGCCAGTTCGTCGGCGGTCGGAAAGTCTTGCAATGCCGGGAAGAAGCGCACGCACCAGCCACGCTCGGTACGCCGCGGCATGTAGGGCAGGACTTTGGCGCGGCCCATGCTCGCCAGCCGCGAGGTGGCGCTGACGCTGCGCGTGGGCACGCCGAAGAAGGGCGCGAACACGGTCAATTTGCCGCCGATGGTCTGGTCGGGCGCATACCAGATGGCGCGGCCATCGCGCAGGGCCTTGACCAGGCGGCGCAGGTCGTCGCGCGGCAGCGGCGGCAGGCCGGAGCGGCGCTCGCGCCAGATGCGCATGTAGTGGTCCATCAGCGCGTTGTCGTAGGTGCGGTACATGGCATGGAACGGCAGGCCGGCCATGCTGCAGACGATGCGCGCGCCGATCTCCAGCGAGGTGAAATGCCCGGTCAGCAGCAGCAGGCCGGATCCGGTGGCGAGCGCCGCGTCCAGGTGCTCGCGGCCCTCGATCTCGAACCGCGGCAGCAGGCGCCGGTCGGAGGCGAACCAGGCCAGCGCCGTCTCGAAGGTGCCGCGGCCGAGCGCGGCGAAATGCGCGTTCACCAGGTCCTGCCGCTGCGATTCCGGCATCTGCGGAAAACACAGCTTCAGGTTGACCTCGACCACGTGGCGGCGATCGCGCGCCAGGTGCCCGAGCGTGCGCCCCAGCCATTCGCCAAAACCAAGCTGCATGCCGATGGGCAGCCAGGTGATGGCCCGGACCACGCCGATCGCCAGCCAGGTGGGCCACCAGCGCGGCGACAGCAGGCGCGGCGGAAACCGCGCCGGTGAAGAAGGGGAATCGGACATGGCGCGCAGTTTCCGGGGAACCTCCGCGTGATGCCAGCGACGCCGGCCGCTCCGGGTGAACGCCTGCATCCCGTGCATGGCAAGGCGCGCCGCGCCGCTTCACACTGGCGGGATGCATCCGCTCTACGTCCTGCTGCTGCACCTGGTCACGCCGCTGGTGCTGCTGCGCCTGCTGTGGCGCTCGCTGAAGATGCCGGCCTACCTCCACCGGGTCGGCGAGCGATTTGGCTCGGTGCCGCGCGCCCGCGAGCCGATCGCCGTGTGGGTGCACGCCGTGTCCGTCGGCGAATCGCTGGCGGCCCTGCCGCTGATCCGCGCGCTGGTCGAGCAGCACGGCCGGCAGCGCGTGTGGGTCACCACCACCACGCCCACCGGCAGCGAGCGCGTGCAGGCGGAGCTGGGCGATCGGGTCGTGCACACCTATGCGCCCTACGACCTGCCCCTGGCGGTGGCGCGCTTCCTGGCGCGAGTGCGGCCGGCGCAGGTCGTCATCATGGAAACCGAGCTGTGGCCGACGCTGTTTCGCCACCTGCGCCGGCGCGGCATTGCGCTGACGATTGCCAACGCGCGGCTGTCGCCGCGCTCGTTCACCGGCTATTCGCGCGTGGCCGGGTTCACGCGCTCCGTGCTCGGCGACGTGAGCCTGGTGGCAGCGCAGAGCCCGCTGGACGCGCAGCGCTTCGCGGCACTGGGCGCGCCGCGCGTGGAGGTGCTGGGCAATCTCAAGTTCGACATCGACCCGCCCGAGGCGCAGGTCGCCGCGGGGCTCGCGCTGCGGCAGAAGCTCGGGGCATCGCGCCCGACATGGATCGCCGCCAGCACCCACGAGGGCGAAGAGGCCGCCGCCCTGGCCGCGCACGCCGAGGTCAGAAAGCAGTATTCGGATGCCTGCCTGATCCTGGTGCCGCGTCACCCGCAGCGTTTCGACGAGGTGGCCCGCGCCATCGACAAGGCCGGCTTTCCGTTCACCCGCCGCAGCGCGGCCGGGGCTTCAGCCCAAATCGAATCCTCGGTCCTGCTCGGCGACAGCCTGGGCGAGATGTGGATGTACCTGGCCGCATCGGACGTGGCCTTCGTCGGCGGCAGCCTGGTGCCGGTGGGCGGGCACAACGTGCTGGAACCCGCGGCGCTCGGCGTGCCGGTGCTGTTCGGCCTGCACATGCACAACTTCCTGCCGGCGCGCGCGCTGCTGCTGGACGCGGGCGCCGCGATGGAACTGGCCGACGCCTCCGGCCTTGCGCCGAAAGTGTCGGCCCTGCTGGCCGATGCCGCCGCGCGCCAGCGCATGGGCGATGCGGGCCGCGCGTCGGTGCTCGCCAACCGCGGCGCGCTGGCGCGTCTGCTCGGCCACTTGCGAAGCGCGCCGGCGCCCTGAGGCGGCGCGATCGGAGGGCTTGCGCCTACACGGCCGCCGCCGCGCGCCTGCCCTTGCCGTAGCCGGCGGAGAATTCCTCGATGCCGCTGAGGAAACGGCTGTTGTCGTCGTCCCAGGGGTGGAAGCCGGGGCGGAAGTAGTCGAACCAGGGGCGGATCATGCGGCGCAGAAAGCCCACTTCGCCGAAGGTCATGCGGTAGAACGAGCGCCAGCCCTTGAAGTCGCCCAGCTTGTTCTCGTCGCGTACGAAGCCGATGAAGTGCGGCAGGACCAAGCCCCAGAAGATCACCGACGCGGCCACCAGCCCCAGCGTGCGGTGCAGGTAGGCGCCCAGGCCCTTGCCACGCATGGCTTCCCACACGTCGTAGGCCACGCCCTTGTGCTCGGTCTCTTCCAGCGCATGCCAGCGCCACAGCGCGTGGTAGCCGGGCTCCGCGTTCTCGGTGACGCGCGGGTCCTGCAGCAGGCCGTTGGCCATGATCGCGGTGAGGTGTTCCAGCGCGATGGTGGTGGCCAGGTGATCCGCCGGCGGCGTGTGGCGGTGCAGGAAATCCAGGAACTTCTTCACGCGCGTCTCGAACACCTGCGCCGCCGGCAGGCGCTTGAACACCAGCGCGTTGTACTCATCATGCTCGCGCCCGTGCATGGCTTCCTGGCCGATGAAGGCGGTGGACGCCTTGCGCAGCTCGGGGTCGGTGATGCGGTCGCGATAGTGGCGCACGGCGTCGATGAAGAAGCGCTCGCCGACCGGAATGACCAGCGACATCGCGTTCATCAGGTGCGTGAACTGCACGCCGCTTCCGGTCCAATCGTGCACGCGATCCGCGGGCAGGGTGAAATGCAGGTCGCGGCGCGTCGGCATCACGGTCTGCGAGCGCGCGTTGCGCGCGGGTTTATCGTTTTTCTTGGCAGGCATGGGGAAGCTCCTTCGGGTAGACGGGCCCGTTCGTATACAGTCGTCTACGATGAAATGTAGACGAGTGTATACATGACGTCAACGCCGATCCGGCAACAGATGCGCTTTCAAGGCTTACAATTCTGATATGACTAGAATTTCAAGCCGATCAACGGCACGCAGGACGATACCTGAAAAGGTCACCGACCCGTCTCCCGACAAGGCGGTGAATGGGCGCCAGCGGCTGATGCAGGCGGCCTTGGAACTGGCCGCGAACACGCGCAGCCTGGCCTCGCTGGGCCTGCGCGAAGTGGCGCGGCACGCCGGCCTGAACCCCAACACCTTCTATCGCCATTTCAAGGACTTCGACGATCTGGGCCTGGCCATGCTGGGCGACCTCGGCACCGAGCTGCGCCGGGGCCTGCGCGGCACGCGCGTGCAGGCGGCGGCGCAGGGCGTGCATCTGAGCGACATCCGCAACGTGACCGAGGGCCTGGCCCACGCGCAGAAGGTGATCGGCGAATCGGTCGGGCTGGTGTTCGACTTCGTCACGCACAACAAGGCCGCGTACGTGGTGAGCATCCGCGAGCTGCACGGCAGCAGTCCCCGGCTGCGCCAGGCCATGCGCCAGCTGCTGGACGACATCGCCGCCGACATGGCCGAGGACGTGCTCGGCGTGCTCAAACTTCCGCTGGTGGCGCCGGAGATCGTCGGCGAGATCTCGCGCATGGTCGTGCGCCAGATGACGGTGCTGTCCATGGAGTACCTGGAGGATTCGCCGGACCGCGACAACATCCGCCGCCAGGCCGAGCGCTTCATCCTGCTGCTGTTCTGGGGCGCCATCGCGGCCCAGGCGCCGGGGCTGATCGCGGCGTCGAAGGTGAAGTTCCCGGACTGAGCAAGCCGACCCATGATCGGGCTCCTGCAGCGCGTGACGCACGCACACGTGGACATTGCCGGGGAGCGCGTGGCGGACATCGGCTGCGGCCTGCTGGTACTGGTGGGGGTACAGGCTGGCGACACGCCCGAGCGCGCGCAGCGCTTGCTGGAGCGCCTGCTCGGCTACCGCGTCTTCCCGGATGACGCGGGGCGCATGAACCTGTCCCTGCGCGACATCGGCGGCGGCCTGCTGCTGGTGCCGCAGTTCACCCTGGCCGCGGACACGCGCACGGGCACGCGCGCCGGCTTCTCCGGTGCCGCGGCGCCGGATCTGGCGCGGGCGCTGTTCGACCAGCTGGTCGCGCTTGCCCGTGAGAGCGGGGTGCCGTTCGGCTGCGGGCAGTTCGGTGCCGACATGCAGGTGGGCCTGCTCAACGACGGCCCGGTCACGTTCTGGCTGGAGGCCTGAGCCGCGGCCTCGCCCCAACCGCAGCAGCCACGCCCGCGCTAGGCTTGCCCGATCCTTCCAGGGCGCCTTCATGAGCGACAAGAGCCAGTTCAGCCTGCTGCGGCAACGCCGCTTCAGCCCGTTCTTCTTCACGCAGACGCTGGGCGCGTTCAACGACAACGTGTTCAAGAACGCGCTGGTGATCCTGGTGACGTTCGGCGTGGCGGGCCTGTCCCCGGAGCAGGTGAACACCTACGTGAACCTGGCGGCCGGCCTGTTCATCCTGCCCTTCTTCCTGGTTTCGGCCACGGCCGGGCAGATCGCGGAGAAGTACGAGAAGGCGCAGCTGATCCGCGGGCTGAAATTGCTGGAAGTCGCAATCATGGGCCTGGGCGCCGCCGGCCTGTTCCTGGGCAGCATTGCGTTCCTGTTGGGCGTGCTGTTTCTCATGGGCACGCAGGCCGCGCTGTTCGGCCCGGTGAAATATTCCATCCTGCCGCAGGCGTTGCGGCCTGAAGAACTGGTGGGCGGCAATGCGCTGGTGGAGGCGGCCACGTTCCTGGCGATCCTGCTCGGCACCATGCTCGGCGGCTGGCTGATTGCGCAGGACAACGGCGCCACCAGCGTGAGCGTCGCGGTGCTGCTGGTGGCGGCGGCCGGGTACTTCACGTCGCGGCGCATCCCCGCTGCGCCCGCGGCGGCGCCGGACATCCGGATCAACTGGAACGCGGCCACCGAAACCTGGCGCAACATCCGCTTCCTGCGCACCAACCGCACCGTGTACCTGTCGGTGCTCGGCATCTCCTGGTTCTGGCTGTACGGGGCCACGTTCCTGGCGCAGCTGCCGAACTACACCAAGGTGTACCTGGGCGGCAACGAGCAGGTGGTGACGCTGCTGCTCACCGTGTTCTCGCTCGGCATCGGCCTGGGCTCGCTGCTGTGCGAACGGCTTTCGGGGCACAAGGTGGAGATGGGGCTGGTGCCTTTCGGGTCGATCGGCCTGACGCTGTTCGGCATCGACCTGTACTTTGCCGCGCCGGTGGCGGCGCAGCTCACCGACCAGGGCGCGGGCGCGTTCCTGCACGTGCCGGGCAATCACCGCGTGCTGTGGGATCTGGGGCTGATGGGCATGTTCGGCGGCTTCTTCATCGTGCCGCTGTACGCCCTGATCCAGACGCGCTCCGAGCCCACGCACCGCTCGCGCATCATCGCGGGCAACAACATCCTCAACGCGCTGTTCATGGTCGGGTCGGCGCTGATTTCCATCCTCCTGTTCAAGGCCGGCCTGACCATTCCGCAGCTGCTGCTGACGGTGGCGCTGATGAACGCCGCGGTGGCCGCCTTCATCTACACGCTTCTACCCGAATTCCTGATGCGCTTCCTGGTGTGGATGCTCATCAGCCTGCTGTACCGCGTGCGCACCCGCGGGCTGGAGCACATCCCCGACGAGGGCGCGGCCATCATCACCTGCAACCACGTGAGCTTCGTGGATGCGCTGATCCTGGGCGGCACGGTGCGCCGGCCCATCCGCTTCGTGATGTACCACAAGATATTCCGCATCCCGGTGCTCAATTTCATCTTCCGCACCGCGCGCACCATCCCCATCGCGCCGGCAAAGGAAGACGCCGCGCTGCTGGAAAAAGCCTACGCCGCAATCGAGCAGGCCCTGCGCGACGGCGAACTGATCGGCCTATTCCCGGAAGGCTCGCTGACGCCCAACGGCGAGATCCAGACCTTCAAGCCCGGCATCCAGAAAATCCTGGCGACGACGCCGGTGCCGGTCATTCCCATGGCGGTGCGCGGCCTGTGGGGCAGCATGTGGTCGCGCCGCAACACTTACATGGGACGTTCGCGCCTGCCGCGGCGCTTTCGCGCGCGCATCGAACTGGTGGCCGATGTTCCGATGGACGGCGCCAGCCTGACCGTGCCGGCGCTGGAACAGCGCACCCGCCAGATGCGCGGCGATTCGCCGTAGGCGGGCGTCGCCGCAGCTACCGGCGAATCAGCGACCGTGAAACACGGGTTTCTGCTTGCCGCGCGTGGCCTGGATGGCGTCCCAGCAGTCCTGCGTCCTGGCGCAGCGCGCGATGGCGCGGGCCTCCAACTCCAGCTGCGCGTCCATCGGCTGGTCCCAGGTGGAAAGCAGCAGGCGCCGCGTTTCGCCGAAGGTGCGCGTGGGGCCGGAGGCGATCTGCGTGGCCAGCGCCAGCGCCTCCTGCTCCAGCGATTCGGCGCTCACCACGCGCGAGACCAGGCCGTTGCGAAGGGCCTCGTCCGCGGTCCAGGTCTGGTTGAGCATCAGGAATTCCGCGGCGCGACGCGTGCCCACGCGCCGCGGCAGGAAGTAGCTGCCGCCACCGTCGCTCACGAAGCCGATGCCGCAGTAGGCGGCGTAGAACCTCGCCTCCGGCACCGCGAGCACGAAGTCCGACAGCGCCGCCAGCGCCACGGCCCCACCCGTCACCAGCCCGTGCGCCGCCATCACGATGGGCGCATCGCAGCGCGCCAGCCGCGCGATGGCCATGTGCAGGTCAGCCGTCGCCGCCTTGAGCCAGCGCGGCAACTGCTCGCGATCCGAGCCCAGCCACTTGATGTCGGCGCCCACGCTGAAGTACCTGCCCTCGGCGCGCAGCAGGATGGCGCGCACCCGGGCGTTCTCGTCGCACTCGATGGCCGCCTCGCACAGCTCGCTGCAGAAGGCGAGGTCGAACGGGTTGCCGCGCGCAGGCTGCGTCAGCGTGATGTGGGCGATGCTGTCCCGCAGTTGAAAAGTGACGGCGCGCTCGCTCATGGACAATTCCCGAAACCGAAAATGGTACGGGACGGTACTTGTTTGGCGCGCGCCCGGCAATCTCAGCCATTCGCCTCCGGGTCGTCGCCGAGCGAGATCCGCAGGCGCTGCTTCAGATCGGCACAGGCCGCCGAATCGCGTGACTGCAACCGCCGCAGTGCCCCGTCGATCTGCTGGAACAGCTCGTCCGCGTCGGCGATTTTCACCTGCTCAATCTGCGCCTGGATGGTCCGCAGCTTGGCCAGCGAATCGCCGGCCTTGCCGCCCAGGGCCCCTTCCCGTTCCGCCACGTCCAGCAGCACCTCGGTGAGGAGGCCCAGCTGACGCCCGTAAGACGCGATCTCGAACGCCTTCTTCTCGATGGCGCCGTCTCCTGCGCCCGGTGGAATCGCGCCGAAGAACCAGCGGGTGTCCGGTTCGATCCGCTGGGCGACCGAGCCACTCCAGGGAAAATGCAGCTGCGGGTTCCAGTTCCAGTGCCAGGACATATCCACCTCGGGGTCGGGCTTGCGCGGCGCCCGCAGGATCGTCCGGATTCCTCGGCCAGCACAAGCCGGAGCGAGCGGATTGCCGCTTCGGGGTATGGGGTTTAGAGTGGTTCCGTTTTGGGTGTCCTGGGTGGCGAACGCCGCCCCGGATTAAACGGGAAGCCGGTGCGGAATTCGCGATTGCGATTTCCAATGCCGGCACTGCCCCCGCAACGGTAAGCGAGCAGGACGCGACCGGAATGCCACTGTGCGCAAGCATGGGAAGGCGGTCGCCATCGGACCTTCAAGGTTCGGCTCGCGAGTCCGGAGACCGGCCTGGAATATCCGATGGCTCGCGGTGGGCGATGCCGGACGCGTCCGCCCGGCCGTTTCATTCCGCGCCACGGACCGCCCGACCTTCCTCCCGCAATCCATCCTCACCCCGATTGGCCATCGCGTGGGGCGAAGGCACAGGAGCGCGGCGCATGCATGACCCTTGGCGCATTCCATCCCGCGGACCGGGGCCTGCGGACCGGGGCCTGCCGTCAGGCCGCCTCGACCGAGCCCTCGTCGATTGCGCGTCCCATCGTCTCAGTCGCCGTCCCGCTCATCTGGAGAACCTGCCGTGAACCCGTCCCGATCCATTCGCCTGAGCCTGCTCGCCGGCCTCGCGCTGCTGATGCTGGCAACGCGCTTCCACCATTTCCTGGAGGTGCCGGATGCGTCCTGGGCCATCTTCTTCGCGGCGGGCTTCTACCTGGCGGGCATGACGCGCTGGGCGTTCCCGCTGCTGATGGTCGAAGCCGTGCTCATCGACTGGTTCGCCACGCGGCACCTGGGCGTGACCGCCTACTGCCTGACCCCGGCCTACGCTTTCCTGGTGCCCACGCACGCGATGCTCTGGCTGGGCGGCTTCTGGATGCGCCGCCGCGCGGGCCAGGGTGCGCGGGGTGCCGCCTGCCTGGCGTTGAGCGCGTTCGTCTCGGTGTCGCTGGCCTTCGCCATTTCCAACGGCAGCTTCTACTGGCTCAGCGGCGTGGTGGCTGCGCCCACTTTCGCCAAGTACGTCCCGCACTTCTTCGACTACTACGCCCATTTCCTGGCCGTTCCCTGCGTCTACATCGCGGCAGCCGCGGTCATCCACGTGGGCGTCACGACGGCGGTTCGCGCGCGGACGAACCGCGACCTTGCGCAGCCCTGACTCGGACGCGGCGGACGGGCTGAGCGCTCGCCATCGTCCGTCGCTCAATCTTTTCCGGCCGTTGAAAGCCCATTGAACGACGCGCCCGCCTCGGCCTCCTGCCGGGCCCTGCTGATCTCGGCACCGGCGTCCGGCCAAGGCAAGACCACGGTCACGGCGGCGCTGGCGCGTCGCGCGCGACACCAGGGCCTGCGCGTGCGCGTGTTCAAGGCGGGCCCGGATTTCATCGATCCCATGCTCCTGGCGCAGGCGTCCGGCCACGCCGTGTACCAGCTCGACCTGTGGATGGTGGGCGAGCCCGGCTGCCGGCGGCTGCTGCACGCCGCGGCGCAGGCCTGCGACCTGATTCTGATCGAGGGCGTGATGGGCCTCTACGACGGCGATCCGTCCAGCGCGGACCTCGCGCGCTGCTTCGGCGTGCCGGTGCTCGCGGTCATCGACGGCAGTGCCATGGCGCAGACCTTCGGCGCGCTGGCGCTGGGCCTGTCTCGTTACCAGGAGGGCCTGCCGTTCCACGGCGTGGTGGCCAACCAGGTGGGCGGCGCCGGACACGCCGAAATGCTGGCGCAGAGCCTGCCCACGCGCCTGCACTGGCTCGGCGCCCTGCCCCGCGACGCGCGTTGGGCGCTGCCCGAGCGTCACCTGGGACTGGTGCCGCCGAGCGAACTGGCGGACATCGAGGCGCGGCTGGATGCCGCCGCCACGGCGCTGGGTGAGACCGTGCCCTTCGACGCCATTCCGGTCGTGCATTTCAGCGCGCCGCGGCCGGCACCGATCCAGCGGCTGCTGGCGGGCCGATGCATCGCGGTGGCGCGGGACGCGGCGTTCTCCTTCCTGTACCCGGCCAACGTCGACACCCTGCGCGAACTGGGCGCGGAACTGCGGTTCTTCTCGCCGCTGGCGGACGCGCGTCTCCCGGACGCCGACGCCGTCTACCTCCCCGGCGGCTACCCGGAACTGCACGCCGCGCGCTGGGCACAGAACGGCGCCATGCACACGGCCCTGCGCGCACACCACGCGGCGGGCAAACCGCTGCTGGCCGAATGCGGCGGCATGATGAGCCTGTTTGAAACCCTGACCGACGCAGCCGGCATCCAGCACGCGGCCGCCGGGCTCCTGCCCGGGCACACCCGGATGCAGGCTCGCTTCCAGGGGCTGGGCTTGCAGGCGCTGGACACGCAGGACGGCGAACTGCGCGGCCACAGCTTCCACCACTCGCAGCTGGACACGCCGCTGGTGCCGGCGGCGCGCGCCCGCAACCCCAACGGCGGAACGACGGCCGAGGCGGTGTACCGGCAGGGCGCGCTCACCGCCTCGTACCTCCATTTCTACTTCGCCTCCAACCCGGCCGCGGCGGCGCGCCTGTTCCTGCCATGAACCTCGTCCGCGGCCCGCGACGCATCGTCTGCCTGACCGAGGAGACCACCGAGACGCTCTACCTGCTGGGCGAGCAGGACCGCATCGTCGGCATTTCCGGCTTCACCGTGCGGCCGCCGCAGGCGCGCCGGGAAAAGCCGCGCGTGTCGGCGTTCACCAGCGCCAGGATCGACCGAATCCGCGAGCTCAAGCCCGACCTGGTGCTGGGCTTTTCCGACCTCCAGGCCGACATCGCGGCCGACCTGGTGCGCGCCGGCATCGCTGTGCACATCTTCAACCAGCGCAGCGTGGCGGAGATCTTCGAGTTCGTTTCCATGCTGGGCGCGATGGTGGGCGCCCCGGCGCGCACCGCGGCGCTGGTCGATGAGCTGCGGCGCGGCATCGATGTGGTGCAGGCCGCGGCCGGCCGCCTGCCCTCGCACCCGCGCGTGTACTTCGAGGAATGGGACGAGCCCATGATCACCGGCATCCGCTGGGTTGCGGAGCTGATCGTCATCGCTGGCGGGCAGGACTGCTTTCCGGAACTGTCGCTGGAACACGCGGCGCGCCAGCGCATCCTCGCCGTGCCCTGGCAGGTGGTGGAGCGCGCGCCCGATCTCATCATCGGCTCGTGGTGCGGCAAGAAATTCCGGCCGGAAAAGGTGGCGGCGCGCGAGGGCTGGGACGCCATCCCCGCGGTGCGCTCGGGACAGATGCACGAGATCAAGTCCTGCGACATCCTCCAGCCCGGCCCCGCGGCGCTGGGCGATGGCCTGCGCCAGCTGCACGCGCTGATCGCCCGCTGCGCGCACGCGGCATGAGCACGCTGATGGTGCAGGGCACCACCTCCGACGCCGGCAAGACCACGCTGGTGGCGGGCCTGTGCCGCGTGCTGCGGCGGCGCGGCGTGGCGGTGGCGCCGTTCAAGCCGCAGAACATGGCGCTCAATTCCGCGGTGACGGCCGACGGCGGCGAGATCGGCCGCGCGCAGGCGCTCCAGGCGCAGGCTGCGGGCATCGCGCCCACTACCGACATGAACCCGGTGCTGCTCAAGCCCAACAGCGACATCGGCGCGCAGGTGATCGTCCACGGCCGCGCCGTGGCCAACATGGACGCGGCCGGCTTCCACGACTACAAGCGCGTGGCGATGCAGGCCGTGATGGCCTCGCACGGCCGCCTGGCCGCGCACTACCGCGCCGTGCTGGTGGAGGGCGCGGGTTCGCCGGCCGAGATCAACCTGCGCGCCCATGACATCGCCAACATGGGCTTTGCCGAGGCGGTGGATTGCCCGGTGATCCTGGTCGCGGACATCGACCGCGGCGGTGTGTTCGCGCACCTGGTCGGCACGCTGGCGCTGCTGGACGACACCGAGCAGGCGCGCGTGCGCGGCTTCGTCATCAACCGGTTCCGCGGCGACATCGCGCTGCTGGAACCGGGGCTGCGCTGGCTTCAAGCACGCACCGGCAAGCCCGTGCTGGGCGTGCTGCCCTACCTGCACGGCCTGCGCCTGGACGCCGAGGACGCCATCGCGCGCGACACGCCGCAGCACCGCGGCGAGCTGCGCGTGGTGGTGCCGGTGCTGCCGCGAATCAGCAACCACACCGACTTCGATGCGCTGCGCAGCCATCCGCAGGTCGACTTCCGCTTCGTCGGCCCAGGCGACGCGCCGCCGCCGGCGGACCTGGTGATCCTGCCCGGCTCCAAGTGCGTGCGCGCGGACCTGGCACACCTCAAAGCGCAGGGCTGGACCGAGTACCTGCACCGGCACCTGCGCTACGGCGGGCGCCTGCTGGGCCTGTGCGGCGGCTTCCAGATGCTGGGCCGGCGGCTGACCGATGTACACGGGCTGGAGGGCGCGGCCGGCGAGTCGGAAGGATTCGGCTGGCTGGATTTTTCCACCCGCCTCGAACCCGAAAAACAGCTGCACAACGTCCGCGGCACCCTGCTGCTGGAACCCGGCGCCGAGGTGCGCGGCTACGAGATCCACGCTGGCGTCAGCGAAGGCCCTGCGCTGGCGCGACCGGCCGTGCAACTCGGCCCGCGCCGCGACGGCGCCAAGTCCGCCGACGGCCAGATCATCGGCAGCTACGTGCACGGCCTGCTGGATACGCCCGCGGCGCTGGCCGCGGTCCTGCGCTGGGCCGGGCTGCGCGACGCGCAGCCGCTGGACCTCGCCGCGCAGCGCGAGGCGGCGCTGGATCGCCTGGCCGACACGCTGGAACAGCACCTGGACCTGCCCGCCGTGTTCAGGCTGCTGGGCCTGGAACCGGGCACATGAGCGCACGGTCCACGCTCGTTCTCGGCGGCGTGCGCTCGGGCAAGAGCCGGCTGGCGGAGCGCATCGCCATCGACAGCGGCCTGGAGGTGATCTATCTCGCCACCGCGACGCTTTCCGGCGATGAGGAGATGCGCGGGCGCATCGACCACCATCGCCAGCGACGGCCAGCGGAGTGGAGGACCGTGGAAGAGCCTCTCCGTCTGGCCGCGCGCCTGCACGAACTCGATGCAGCGCATCGCTGCGTGATCGTGGACTGCCTCACGCTCTGGCTCACCAACCTGCTGTGTTCGGACGATGCCGGTGTCCTGGCGTCCGAGCGCGACGCCTTGCTGGAATGCCTGCCGGGACTGGCGTGCCGGTTGATCCTGGTCGCCAACGAAACCGGGCTCGGCGTGGTGCCGCTGGGCGCGCTGAGCCGCCGTTTCGTGGACGAGGCCGGGGCGCTTCACCAGCGCCTTGCGGGGTGCTGTGGCCAGGTGATCTTCACGGTGGCCGGCCTGCCGCAGATGCTCAAGGGGCCGCCCCTGTGAACCCGGCGATTGCTTGGCTGCGCAATCCCGTCCCCCTGCCGGACGAAGGCGCGGCGCGGGCGGCACGACACCGTCAGGCCCAGCTCACCAAGCCGGCCGGCTCGCTGGGCGAGCTCGAATCCGTGGCGATCCGCCTGGCGGGATTGCAGGGGCGCGAATGTCCGCAGGTGGATCGCGTGCACATCAGCGTGTTCGCGGCCGATCACGGGGTGGCGGCGGAAAACGTCTCGGCCTTTCCGCAGGCCGTCACGGCGCAGATGATCGACAACTTCGCCGCCGGAGGCGCCGCCATCAGCGTGCTGGCGCGGCATCTTGGGGCCACGCTCGAAGTGATCGACCTGGGCACGGTCGCCTGGTCGCAGGCCACGCACGGTGTGCGCCGCGAATGCATCGCCCGCTCCACCGGCAACTTTGCGCGCGAAGCGGCCATGACCTCCGAACAGCTGGTGGCTGCGCTGGACAGCGGGCGTGCAGCGGCCTCGCGCGCCTCGGCGGCGGGCGCAGACCTGTTCATCGGCGGCGAAATGGGGATCGCCAACACCAGCTCGGCCACCGCGCTGACTTGCGCGCTGACTGGCCTTTCGCCACGCCGGGTTGCGGGCCCCGGAACCGGCCTGGATCCCGCGGGTGTCGAACACAAGATCGCCGTGATCGAGCGCGCCCTGGAGCTTCACGCGCAGGCACAGCCGGATCCGGTCGAAACGCTGCGCCGCCTGGGTGGATTCGAGATTGCCGCGCTGGTTGGCGCGCTGATTGCAGCGTCGCAGCAGCGCCTGCCGGTCCTGGTCGATGGCTTCATCGTCACCGCGGCGGCACTGCTCGCCGTGCGCATCGCGCCGCCGGTGGCGAACTGGCTGCTGTTCGCCCACCGCTCCGCCGAGCCGGGCCACGCGCTGGTCCTCGACGAATTGCGCGCCCGGCCCCTGCTCGACCTTGGCCTGCGCCTCGGCGAGGGCAGCGGCGCGGCAGTGGCGGTTCCGCTGCTTCGGGCCGCCTGCGCCGTGCACGCTTCGATGGCGACGTTCTCCCAGGCGGGCGTCGCGAACAGGACCGCTGCGACGTAGGTGTTCTACCGGGCGGGCCGGGACGCCTGCCGAACGAAGTCCACCGTCGCCTCGATCACTGCCTCGGCCTGGTCGCGATGCGGCGAATGGCCGCAGTCGGCGAGCTTCAGGAGCCTGGTCTGGGGGGCTCCGTGGGCGATCGCGTCGATCTGCGCCATGGTTCCGAACTCGTCGCGCTCGCCCTGCACGGCCAGGACCGGGCAGCGGATGTCCGCCATAAGCGGCGCGATGGTCCAGTGTCGGAACGCCGGGTCCAGCCAGATGTCGTTCCAGCCCCAGAACGCGGAATCCACGTCGTCGTGATGGCGCGCCAGGCGCGAGCGCAGGTCGGTGTGCAGGTAGGTGTCGCGCGCGGCGGCGATGCTGCGCACGCTCAGGGCTTCCACGAACAGGTGCGGCGCCAGCACCACGGCGCCTGCGACGGCGCGCGGAAAGAGGGCGGCGTGGATCAGCGCGATGGAGGCGCCATCGCTGTGTCCGAACAGCCAGGGCGGGTCGCGCGCGGCGTCCACGCCCGCCGCGGCCAGTACCGCCGGGAGGACGTGCTGCGCCTGGTGGTGCATGAAGTCGACCGGCCATTTCTCGTCCGGCGCACGCGGGGTGGAGCGGCCGTAGCCGGGGCGCGAATACACCAGCCCGCGAAAGCCGCCGGCCTCGCATAGCCGGTGCGGAAAGTCGCGCCACATCGCCACCGACCCCAGGCCCTCGTGCAGGAACACCAGCAGCGGCGCGCCTAGGCGTTCCGCGAACAGCCACTGAACTTCGATATCGAAATGCCGCCCGCCGGCATCGATGGCGATGCGTTCGGCCGGCGCGTTCATCCGCCGGCGGCTTGCAGCTCGCGCAGGCGGAAACGCTGGATCTTGCCGGTGGGCGTCTTCGGCAGCTCGGCGATGAAGTCGATGCGCCGCGGGTACTTGTGCGGCGCCAGGCGCTCCTTGACGAAGCGCTTGATCTCGATGGCCAGCGTGTCGCTGCCCTCGATGCCGGGCTTGAGCACGACAAAGGCCTTGGACTTGGTCAGCCCGTCGGCGTCGGTAATCCCGATGAGCGCGGCCTCCAGCACCGCCTCGTGCTGCATCAGGCAGCTTTCCACCTCGAAGGGCGAGACGTACTGCCCGCTGACCTTGAGCATGTCGTCGGAGCGGCCGGCGCAGGTGTACCAGCCGTCCGCGTCGCGCAGGTACTTGTCGCCGGTGCGCGTCCAGCCGCCCAGGAAAGTGGCGCGCGACTTGGTGCGGTCGCCCCAGTACATCAGCGCGCTGCTGTCGCCCTTCACGTAGAGGTCGCCCACCTCGTTGTCGTCCACCGGTTCGCTGTTGTCGTCGAGCAGTTGCAGCGCGTAGCCGGGGACGGGCTTGCCGCTGCTGCCGTAACGCATGTCGTCGGCGCGGTTGGACAGAAAGATGTGCAGCATCTCGGTGGAGCCGATGCCGTCCAGGATCGGGCATCCGAAATGTGCCTGGAAGCGCTCGCCGATCTCGCGCGGCAGCGCCTCGCCCGCCGACAGGCAGCGCCGCAGCACCACGGCCTCGCGCGGCGGCAGGGCAGGGCTGGCGAGCATGCCGGCGTACAGCGTGGGCACGCCGAAGAACACGCTGGGCCGGCGCTCCACCAGGCGCTTGAACACGGCCTCGGGCGTGGGGCGTTCGGCCATCAGGATGGTGGTGGCGCCCACGCTCAGCGGGAAGCTCAGGCCGTTGCCCAGGCCGTAGGCGAAGAACAGCTTGGCGGCCGAGAACGTCAGGTCATCCTCGCGCAGGCCGAGCACCTGCGCGCCGTAGGTGGCGGTGGTGGTGAACAGGTTGCCGTGCGTGTGCACCGTGCCCTTGGGCTTGCCGGTGGAGCCGGAGGAATACAGCCAGAACGCGGCGTCGTCGCGACCGGTGTCGGCGGCGGGGGCCTCCGGCGTCGCGTCCGCGATCGCGTCCTCGAAGCGCACAGCGCCGGGGGGAAGCGCGCCGTCGGCGCAGGACACGATGAGCGTGCCCGGGAGCTCGGCGCAGCCGTCGATCGCGGCCGTGAGCGTGGGCAGCAGGGCCTGGCTCACGACCACGGCGCGCGCGCGGCTGTGCTTGAGGAAATAGGTGTAATCCGCGGTACCCAGCAGGGTGTTCACCGCCACCGGCACGATGCCCGCGTGCAGGCAGCCGAGGAAGGCGACGGGCCAGTCCGTGGTGTCGTGCGCGCACAGCAGCAGGCGCTCCTCGCGCCGCAGGCCCTGCGCCAGCAGGTAGCCCGCGAAACGGCGCACCGCCGTCGCCAGCTGGCCGTAGCTGAGCTCACCGCGATCGTCGATGTAGGCCAGCTTGTCGGGGCGGCCTTGATTCAGGTCCAGCAGGTGCTGGGCAAAGTTCAGGCGCTCGGGTGCCGTTTCAATCGTCATTGCACGTTCTCTCCGTCCGTGCCGCGTGGGTTCGCGGTCGAGGTGCTGCCGTCGTGGCGACCATTCTGGTTTCTGTCCGGCGCCATGGAAGGCGCTTTCGGCCGGCGCTTCTTGTCGCAGGCGAGCCGGAACATGCATGATATTGCATCTAACGTCAACGTCGGATGATCGTGTCATTACAGGAAAAATCGGCCGCCGGAGTATCGGCGGCAGCCTCGGGTCCGGCGGCAGTACCGGCCAGCGGCGCCGCGCGTGACCCCTTGCTGGTGGCGCTCGGCAGCCGCGTGCGGCGCCTGCGGGCGCGCCGCGGCATCACGCGCAAGGTGCTGGCGCAGGTGGCGGACGTGTCCGAACGGCACCTGGCCAGCCTGGAGGCGGGCGACGGCAATCCGTCGGTGCTGATCCTGAGCCAGGTGGCCGCGGCGCTCGATTGCGGGCTGGCGGAACTGTTCGACGACCAGACCAGCGAATCGCCCGAGTGGATGCTGATCCGCGACCTGCTGCAAGGCCGCACGCCCGCGCAGCTGGAGTTGGCCCGCACGGCGCTAACCGGCCTGTTCGGCGCGCCGGAATCGCGCAATGTTCGGCTGGACCGCATCGCCCTGGTCGGCTTGCGCGGCGCCGGGAAGTCGACCCTGGGACAGGGGCTGGCGGAGCGCCTGGGCCGGCCGTTCGTGAACCTCAACCGCGAGATCGAGCGGCTTGCCGGCTGCCGCCCCGACGAGATCCACTCGCTCTACGGGCCGGCCGCCTACCGGCGCTACGAACGGCGCGCGCTGGAGGCGGTGCTGGACGCGCATCCGCAGTCCGTCATTGATACCCCGGGCGGTATCGTCAGCGAGGCGGCCACCTTCAACCTGCTGCTGTCAAAGTGCTACACGATCTGGCTCATGGCCTCGCCGGAAGAACACATGCAGCGCGTGATCGGGCAGGGCGACCTGCGGCCCATGGCGGGCAACCGCCAGGCGATGGACGACCTGCGCCTGATCCTGCAGGAGCGGACGCCGTTCTACGCCAAGGCGGACTGGCGCTTCGACACCAGCGGCCGTCCGGTTGCCGAATGCCTGGACGCGATGGCCGCGCAGATGGAGAAGCAGATCGCCGGCGCAGCGTGAACGCTTGACATGCACTATTGTGCATGCACAATAGTGCATCAAGAACAGGAGGAGGAGCCGCATGCAGCCGTCATCACCCCGGGTGGAGTACCGCACCGAGCCCGCTCAGTACCGGCACTGGAAGCTGTCGTTCGATGGCCCGGTGGCAACGCTGGCCATGGACGTGTCGGAGGATGCCGGCCTGCGCCCCGGCTACAAGCTCAAGCTCAATTCCTACGACCTGGGCGTGGACATCGAGCTGCACGACGCCGTCCAGCGCATCCGCTTCGAGCACCCGGAAGTGCGCACCGTGGTCGTCACCAGCCTCAAGGACCGCATCTTCTGCTCGGGCGCCAACATCTTCATGCTCGGCACGTCCTCGCACGCGTGGAAGGTGAACTTCTGCAAGTTCACCAACGAGACGCGCAACGGCATCGAGGATTCCTCGCGCTACTCGGGCCTTAAATTCCTGGCCGCAGTCAACGGCGCCTGCGCCGGTGGCGGCTACGAGATGGCGCTGGCCTGCGACGAGATCTACCTGGTGGACGACCGCTCCTCCGCCGTGTCGCTGCCCGAGGTGCCGCTGCTCGGCGTGCTGCCCGGCACCGGGGGCCTGACGCGCGTCACCGACAAGCGCAAGGTGCGGCACGACCTGGCGGACATCTTCTGCACCAGCGTCGAGGGCCAGCGCGGCCAGCGCGCCAAGGACTGGAAGCTGGTGGACGAGATCGCCAAGCCCGCCGTGTTCGCGGAAAAGGTGCAGAAGCGCGCCCACGAACTGGCCGCCCTGAGCGACCGCCCCGCCGATGCGCAGGGCGTGAAACTCACGCCGCTGGAGCGCAACGACCGGGACGATGGCATCGAGTACCGCTACGTCTCGGTGAAGATCCAGCGCGACCGCCGGCTGGCCGAGCTCACGCTGAAGGGCCCGGATGCGCCGCAGCCGACGGACATCGCCGGCATCGTGCAGGCGGGCGTGAACTGGTGGCCGCTGCGCCTTGCGCGCGAGCTGGACGACGCCATCCTCAACCTGCGCACCAACGAGCTGGAAGTCGGAACCTGGCTGCTGCGCACCACCGGTGACGCTCAGGCGGTGCTGGCCTGCGACGCCACCCTGGACGCGCATCGCAACCACTGGCTGGTGCGCGAGACCCTGGGTTTCCTGCGCCGCTGCCTGGCGCGGCTGGACGTGTCATCGCGCACGCTGTTCGCGCTGATCGAGCAGGGCTCGTGCTTCGCCGGAACCCTGCTCGAAGTGGCGCTGGCGGCCGATCGCAGCTACATGCAGGCGCTGCCGGAAAACGCGCCGAGCGTGCAGGTGTCGGCGCTCAACTTCGGCAGCTACCCCATGGTCAACGGCAAGGCGCGGCTGGCCCAGCGCTTCTACGACGGCGCAGCGGAGATTGACGAGGTCCGCGCCACGCTCGGCAGCGCCATCGATCCCGCCACCGCGCAGGCGCTGGGGCTGGTCACCGGCGCGCCGGACGAGATCGACTGGGACGACGAGATCCGCATCGCGCTGGAAGAACGCGCCGCGCTCTCGCCCGACGCGCTCACCGGCCTGGAAGCCAACCTGCGTTTCGGCGTCACCGAGACCATGGAGACGCGTGTGTTCGGGCGCCTGTCGGCCTGGCAGAACTGGATCTTCATCCGCCCCAACGCCGTGGGCGAGAAGGGCGCGCTGAAGGTCTACGGCAAGGGCGAAAAGGCCGCGTTCGATTTCCAGCGCGTTTGAAAGTCATTCACCGCATAGGCGCAGAGGGAAAGAAAAGGACGCAAGGATTTTTCGTTCGCGAATCTTCGCGATCTCGTTTTTCACCTTTGCGCCCTTGCGTCTGATCTGTTGCCAACAGCGACCACCCATTCGGAGTTCCGATGTCCACCATCGACTACAGCCAGAAGATCCCCAACAACGTCAACCTTGCCGGCGACCGCGTGCTTCAGCGCGCGCTGGAAAGCTGGCAGCCCAACTTCCTCAACTGGTGGGGCGACATGGGGCCCGAGGGATCGCACCAGCACGACGTGTATCTGCGCACCGCGGTCAGTGCCGAGCCGGGCGGCTGGGCGCACTTCGACTACGTGAAGATGCCGGACTACCGCTGGGGCATCTTCCTGTCCCCCCAGGTGCCCGACCGCAAGATCCATTTCGGCGAACACCTGGGTGAGGACGTGTGGCAGGAGGTGCCTGGCGAACACCGCGCCAACCTGCGCCGCATCATCGTCACGCAGGGCGACACCGAGCCGGCGTCGGTGGAACAGCAGCGGCACTTGGGCCTGACCGCGCCCTCGCTGTACGACCTGCGCAACCTGTTCCAGATCAACGTGGAGGAGGGCCGCCACCTGTGGGCCATGGTCTACCTGCTGCAGCGCTACTTCGGCCGTGACGGCCGCGAGGAAGCCGATGCGCTGCTGGAGCGCCGCTCCGGCCAGACCGACAACCCGCGCATTCTCGGCGCCTTCAACGAACAGACGCCGGACTGGCTGGCGTTCTTCATGTTCACCTACTTCACCGATCGCGACGGCAAGTTCCAGCTGTGCGCGCTGGCCGAATCCAGCTTCGACCCGCTGGCGCGCACCACCCGGTTCATGCTCACCGAGGAGGCGCACCACATGTTCGTGGGCGAGTCCGGCGTGTCGCGCGTGATCGCGCGCACCTGCGAGCTGATGCGCAAGCACAACGTGGAGGCGCCGGACCAGGTGCGGGCGCTCGGCGCCATCGACCTCCAGACCCTCCAGCGCTACCTGAACTTCCACTACAGCGTGACGCTCGACCTGTTCGGCGCCGACCAGTCGTCCAACGCGGCCATGTTCTTCAGCTCTGGGCTCAAGGGCCGCTACGAGGAAGGCAAGCGCGCCGACGACCACGTGCTGAAGGACCGCGGCTACCGCATCCTGGACGTGGTGGACGGCAAGCTGGTGGACAAGGAAGTGCCCATGCTCAACGCGCTCAACGAGGTGCTGCGCGACGACTTCATCAAGGACTCCGTGGCCGGCGTGGATCGCTGGAACAAGGTCATCGAAAAGGCCGGCCTGCCGTTCCGGCTCACGGTTCCGCACAAGGCCTTCAACCGGCAGATCGGCACGCTCTCGGGCGTGCGCATCGCGCCGGACGGGCGCCCGGTGTCTCAGGACGAATGGAACGCCAGGGTCGGCGAATGGATGCCCACCGCGGCCGATCGCGCCTTCGTGGCCTCGCTGATGGGCCGCATCACCGGCGCCGGGCAGTACGCCAACTGGATTGCGGCGCCGCTGTCGGGCATCAACAAGCAGCCGCTGGACATTCCCTACGTGCGCTTCAACTGAAGATGTGCGGATGAACGCCTCACCGCAAAGGCGCAAAGGGAAAGAGAGACCGCGAGGAAGCGGTTCAGCGCTTGCCTCTGCGCGTTTTCATCTTCCTTTGCGCCTCTGCGGTGAAGCGGTTGAGAACCCTCAATGAGCGAGTCCAATCAAGTCCTCAAGCAGCACCTGATCGACCCGGTGATCTGCATCCGCTGCAACACCTGCGAAGACACCTGCCCGGTCAACGCCATCACACACGACTCGCGCAACTACGTGGTCGATCCGGCCATCTGCAACGGCTGCAACGCCTGCGTGTCGCCATGCCCCACCGGCTCCATCGACAACTGGCGCCAGGTGCTCAAGTCGCGCGCCTACACGCTTGACGAGCAATTGGGCTGGGACGAGTTGCCGCCCGAGGTGCCGCTGCCGGCCGACCTGGAGTCGGCGGTGGACAGCCCCAAGCCGGCGCCCGCCGTCCCGGTCACGCAGCTGGAGGCGGGCGAGACGCCGTTCGTGAGTTCGGAGTGGGGCGCGCGACTGCCGCCGTGGTCGGCGGCGCATGCCTACACCAACCTCTACGGCATCAAGTCCGCGCCGCTGGTGGCAACCGTCACCGGCAACATCCGCGTGACCGAGGTCGGCCGCGAGTACGACACGCATCACCTGGTGCTGGATTTCGGCGCCGTCCCGTTCCCGGTGCTGGAAGGCCAGTCCATCGGCATCCTGCCGCCGGGGCTGGACGACAAGGGCAAGCCGCATTTTGCGCGCCAGTACTCGGTGGCGAGCCCGCGCAACGGCGAGCGGCCGGGGCACAACAACCTGTCGCTGACCGTCAAGCGCGTGCTGGAAGACCACCAGGGCCGGCCGGTGCGCGGCGTGGGCTCCAACTACCTGTGCGACCTCAAGGTGGGCGACACGGTGCAGGTGATCGGGCCGTTCGGGAATTCGTTCCTCATGCCCAACCATCCGCGCTCCAGCATTGTGATGATCTGCACCGGCACCGGCAGCGCGCCCATGCGTGCCATGACCGAATGGCGCCGCCGCCTGCGCGCCTCGGGCAAGTTCGAGGGCGGCAAGCTCATGCTGTTCTTCGGCGCGCGTACCCAGCACGACCTGCCGTACTTCGGGCCGCTGCAGAACCTGCCCAAGGATTTCATCGACATCCATTTCGCCTTCTCCCGCACGCCCGGCAAGCCGCGCCGCTACGTGCAGGAATCCATGCGCGAGCGCGCCGCCGACCTCGCCGTGCTGCTGAAGGACGCCAACAGCCACTTCTACGTCTGCGGCCTGAAGGCCATGGAAGAAGGCGTGGTGATGGCCCTGCGCGACGTGGCCCAGCAAGCGGGGCTGGACTGGGACGTGGTGGGCGCCACGCTCAAGCGCGAAGGCCGCCTGCACCTCGAAACGTACTGAGCCTGGCTTGCAGCGCGCCGCTCAGAGCGGCGTGCGGCCGCCGGTGGCGCCGTAGACCTCGCCGGTGACGTAGCTCGCGTCGTCGGAGGCCAGGAACACGAAGATGCCGGCCTGTTCCACCGGCTGCGCCGGGCGCTTGAACAGCGTGTTCTCGCCGAACATGCGGGCCTTGTCGTTGGGCATGGTCGAGGGAATCAGCGGCGTCCACACCGGCCCCGGTGCCACCGCGTTCACGCGCACGCCCTGATCGGCCAGGAGCCCGGCCAGGCTCTTGGTCAGGCTGGAAATGGCGGCCTTGGTGGCGGCATAAACGGCCAGCGGCGGGCCCGGGTGCAGCGCCTGGATGGAACTGGTGTTGATGACGCAGGCGCCCGGGCGCAGGTGCCGCGCCGCCGCCTGGGTGAGGTAGAGCAGGCCGAACACGTTGGTTCGGAACGTGCGCTCGATGTCCTCCAGCGGAATCGACTCCAGCGTGGCGTGGTAGCGCTGGAAGGCGGCGTTGTTCACCAGGATGTCCAGGCTGCCGAAGGTGGCCACGGTCCGTTCCACCAAGCTTGCGCAGAAGGCCGCGTCGCCGACGTCGCCGGGGATGAACAGGGCGCGGCCTCCCAGACGCTCGACCTCGGCGACGGTGGCGCGGCTGTCCTCGGCATCGGCCTCCAGGGCGGTGATGACCACCCGCGCGCCCTCCTGGGCGAACAGCAGGGCCACGGCGCGGCCGATGCCGCTGTCGCCGCCCGTAATAAGCGCCACGCGATGCTCCAGCCGCCGGTTGCCGCGGTAGCCGTGCTCGCCGTGGTCGGCGCCGGGCGACATCCCGGCCTCGTTGCCCGGCGGGGCCATGGGCGCCTGCGGAAACGGCGGCTTGGGCCCGCGCTCGCGCGGGTCTTTCAGGATTGCCTTGGTCATGTCATGCGCCCTCCGTGGACGTTGGCGCGTGGCGGCGCGGGCGGGCTTGCGGACCTGGTTCGCGGTCCCTACAGCGCCGCCCATGCCTCCTTGTTGCGCACGACGTGGCGGCGCAGGTAAAGCGCGCCGCGCCGCATGTAGCGCCCCGCCGCGGCCTGCGCCGTCACCGTGGCGCGGCCGGCAAAAGCTGGTGTGGCGCGACGCACCGTCCCCAGCAAGGCCTCGACTTTCTGATGCTTGATCGACTCGAAGTCCGCGACCATCGTCTCGAGCTCGTTGGCGTAGAAATGCTCCTGCAGCAAGGCGAAGACCAGTTGTTCCTCGTCCTTCACATGGCGGCTCACCACCTCGTGGAGCACGCGCATCTTCGCCCCCCAGCCCGCACCGCCGGGACAGTCCGCGGCCAGCTCCTGCAGCAGGATGTCGGCGACGTGGTGCTCCTCGTACGCGTCCAGAACCTTGGACTCCTCCGGCGCCCTCGCCCGCAGCGGCCGGTAGACGGCCTCTTCTTCAGCGCGGGCGTGTGCCTGCAGCAGGCTTTGCAGCTGTCCAAAGCGCGTCACGCGGTCTGCGGGTGCCGAACTTGGGCAATTTGCAAGGCTTGCCATCTCGGTTTCGAGTTCGCGATGGTCCCTTGCGAGGGTGTCGACAATGCTCATGCTGGTTTCCCGTGTGCTGACGATCTCGGGCGGGAAGAGCAGCAAGCGTCGCGCCTGCCCCGGGCAGGTCGGTGACCATCGCTGCGGCGGGCCACTGTCTCAGGTGGGGACGCCGTGTTCGACGGTTGCGATCAGGCCCCTGCGTCCACCGACCACTGCGGTCTGGGTCCCTGCGCCAGGCGCGGGGCCAGCCAGGCCAGCGCTTCCCTGGCCTGGGCCTCGAATCCGAACGGCGGGTTGACGACGAGCATGCCGCAGGCGCGCATCTGGCCTTCGCCCGGGGCGCCCGTATCAAGCGAGCAGACCAGGGTCGCGCGGGCGGTGTCGCGCGCGGCGCGGCGGGTGAATCTGGCGGCGTCGTGCCGGTTCTTCAGCGGGTACCACACGGCCTGCATCCCGCTGGCGAAGCGCTCGGCCACGCGCTGGACGAAATCGCCGGCCTTATCGAATTCGTCCCGCGACTCGAACGGCGGGTCCAGCAGCACCAGCCCGCGCTTCTCGCGCGGAGGCAGCAGCCCGTAGGCGTCGTAGCCGTTGCGAACGTGGATTTCGGCGTTGAACAGGTGGGCGCGGAGCTGGGCAGCCACATCGGCCACGCTCTCGCAGCACGCCACGCGATCGCCCATCCGGGCGAGCGCCACTGCAATCTGGGGCGAGCCTGGATAGACGCGACTGTGGCGGAGTTGGGCCGCGTCCGCCGCAGGCCAGTTCACCAGGTCCAGATAGCGGGTGACGAGCTCCGGCTGGCCGGGCTGGCGTTCCAGCCGGCCGATGCCGTCGCGCCACTCGCCGGTGCGATCGGCATCGTGCGAGGCCAGGTCGTAGCGGCCGGCTCCCGCATGCGTATCCAGGTAGAACCAGGGCTTGTCCTTGCGGCGCAGGCCTTCGAGCAGCCCCACGAGCAGGACGTGCTTGAACACGTCCGCAAAGTTTCCAGCGTGGAAAACGTGTCGATAGTGCATCGGCTTGATCTCTGGAAAGCAGGCGCGCGGGACGCCTGGGCGCGTCGCTCCGCTGGCAGGCGGGGCCTGTTCGGTCTGGAAAGCCGGGCCCTGCGGTCATGACGTTCGTGCAGGCCCCCATTTTAGCGCTGACGTCGCGCTGGGCTTTCTTACAATGCGCGCCCTTTCGCCGCCGCCTTCCCTTCCATGCGCCCCTCGCTTGCCCAGTTCCGCCAGGAAGCGCGCGCCAACCTGCGTCTGGCGGCGCCGCTGATCGCGGCGCAGCTGTCGTTCGTGAGCATGGGCACAGTGGATACGATCTTCGCCGGTCGCCTGGGGGCCTCCGAACTCGCGGCCGTGGCGGTGGGGAGCAACGCGTGGTTCCTGCTGTTCGTGCCGTTCATGGGCATTGGCATGGCGGTGTCGCCCATCGTGGCGCAGCGGCTGGGCGGTGGGCAGACGCCGGCGGAGGTCGGCTCCTTCCTGCGAGGGACCATCACGCTCGCCCTCGCGCTCGGCCTGCTCTGGCTGGCACTGATGGCGGTGGCAACCCATCCCGTGGTCGAGCTGTTGCACCTGGACGCCCCGACGGCTGCGATGACCCGCGATTACCTGCGGGCCCTGGCCTGGGCCGCACCGCCATTCAGCCTGTGCTTCTTTCTGCGCAACGGCGCGGAAGGCCACGGCCTGACTCGAGCGCCGCTGCTGGCCGGAATCGTGGGCCTGGCGGTGAACGCGGGCTGCGCCTGGGTGCTGATGTACGGCCGCTGGGGCTTTGCGCCGCTCGGCCCCGAGGGTGCGGGCTGGGCCACCGTCATCGCGGCCTGGGCCATGGTGCTCACCTACCTCGCCTATTACCGCCGCGTGAGCGAATTGCGCGCATTGCAGATCTTTCGATTCGGCTGGACCCTGCCGGGCCGGGACGCGCGCGAAGTCCTGCGCGTGGGCCTGCCGATCGCGGCCATCTTCATGGCCGAGGTCTGGCTGTTCTGTGCCGGCACCCTGCTCATGGCGCGTTTCGGCGCCCAGGCCGTGGCGGCGCATCAGATTGCCATCAACTTTGCCTCGCTCTGCTTCATGGTGCCGACGGCCATCGGCATGGCGACCACCGTCCGCGTGGGCCACGCGGCGGGCGCCGGGCACGCCGATGCGGTCGCGCTCCGCGGGCGCACGGGCATGGCGCTGGGCATTGGCTTCGCCGCCATGTCGGGCGCCCTGATGGGGCTGGCGCCGGGCGTGATCGTAACGCTGTACACGGACGTCCAGAGCCTTGCCGAACCGGCCGTGCGCTTTCTGCAGTACGCCGCCATCTTCCAGGTGTTCGACTGCATCCAGGCCACATCCAACGGCGCCCTGCGCGGCATCAAGGACACGCGCCACCCGATGGTCGTCACCTTCATCGCCTACTGGATCATCGGCATGCCGCTCGCCGGCGCGCTGGCATTCTGGGGCGGACAGGGGCCGGACGGAATCTGGTACGGATTCATCGCCGCGCTCGTGGTCGCCGCCGCCGGCCTGAGCCTGCGGTTCCTGCACAAGGCGCCGCATGCACTGGCGGCTTGAGATGCGGACGCCGGGCCGGGAGAGCACGGCGTATGGGGATCGCTGTCGATGCTGATGCGCCAGGTCCGCTGGCCTGATGGAGGATTGGGTACACTGCCGCGGCATGCGTAGACGCGATCCTCGCCCAGTAAATATGGCGTTCTCTGGCCGTCGACATATTCAACAGCTCGCCGATCACGACGAAAGAATCGTCGTCCGGACGGTGCCATCGACGGTCACCCTGATCGCGGTTCCGCAAATTTGCAGTCGAACACTGAGTACTCGCAAAAAAAGTTGGGGCTAAATCGGGGGCAAACCTCCCGGTTATTTGAAATAGATTTGGAAGCCGGGTCAGCGCCGCGGCGCAAAGTTGGAAGGCGCATCGCGGCGAACTTGTAAGTCTATGATCTACGGCAAGTTCCTGGCCCCGCCCTCAGAGAACGAAGTTGGTGATGTCGTCCGCCTCAATGGCGACCTAGTTCGAGCGCGAGACGATCAGCTGTACGAGCGCTGCCGCTGCGTCTGATCGGATCCGATTGGGGCCATGCGGGCAGGCCTCGATAACCGTGGCGAGCTCACCCGGCGAGACGAACGCGTAGCTGTCGGGCAATGGGCGACCCAGCAACTGCACCACCTCATACTTGAGGCTCATGAGCGTCGAGTTGCAGTGGCCGCATATCGTATTCGCGCCCGACCAGTTGCCGCGTGCGCGATTCTGGGAGATTGGGAATCGGACTTTGCCTTTATCGCCGGGGCATGCGACCTCCGCCTTTGACCGATGGCAAGTCGGGCAACGCCAGGTGTCACTGAGTCCGTCCCATACCTTCGCGGTCTGCGGATCGGACTTGAGCATTGCGACGTAGTTGTTCGGCAGCGTGCCCTTCGCCGCTACGCGACTGGTCCGCCATCTAGCCAGGTTCGGAAGCTTTGCTGGCTTTGCGGGGCCCAGGGCCATTACCAGCGCATCGGCACTAATCCATTCCTGGATGGTCCGATCATGGAGACGTCCGGCCGCGGAAGACCGGTACCCGAAAACAGGCACTCCGCTCTTATCAGCGGACGGCTCGTACCAGTGTGAGTCCGTCGCCGCGGCATGGCCAACGGCCCGAATGATCTTCATCCTCAACTCATAGGCCGCCTTTGCGTCGCGCCAAGCATCCTGTGCCGCGACCTGATCGATCTCGTGCGGACTGTGATCTTTCGGACGAACGAACCGACTGATCTGTCTCGGTGAGAACGAAAAGTTGGCTGCGGTCCCGACCATCTTGCTCGCTGAAGTGTCTGCGTTGTTGCAGTCTTCACAGACCAGGACCTCTTCGTACGCCGCGAATGCGGTCCCGATGCGCTCGACCAGGCGCTTGCCGTCGACCTGAGGGGTCGACGTGCCCGCGGCCCGAAACGATGCGTTGAACGCTGCCTCGAGTACTTCGCCCATGTGATCGTGATGGATCACGAGCTTGGCCAGAATTTGCCCGCTGTTCCCTCGTCGCGATATTGCGAACTTTGATCGACAGCAGCACGGGCACGTCCAGTCCTGTGTCGAACCGATGCCGCCCAACTCAAGCAGCGCCCACTCCTTTCCTTTGCAACGATAGTTAGGGACCAGCGTCAACGCCTTATACGCGAAGGCAAAATGAAGGACCCGCGCGACGCGATCAGAGCGCGAAAGATTGTCGAAGTCGCTTTGAGGGATCCCGATCGCGTTTGCGCCGTCACTCAGCGGAGCATTGGGCTTGGTCGTGCTCTCCACACATCGCTTTCCGATCATCTCGACCAGTTCATGAACCTGAACGTGGTAAGGGAAATCCCACTCCTTAATGATTTCTTTGGATCGTTTGACGAGCGACTCGTGCTGGGTCTTCGCCTTCATCGCGACCGGCTTTCCACGCACAATTTGCGCAAGGACGACGTCGATTAGCGAGCTGCACAGCGTTATGAATTGCTCGATGTTGGCGTTGCTCGCGTCAGCGAGCTTGTCGAATCCGTAGTAGTACGGCCGTCCGTACTCGTGCATCAGCTGGATTCGAGCCCCATCGACGACGTCCGCCCGCGCCTGACGATCATCGGACACGGGTTCCTCAATCGGATCCAGCTCGATGAGCGAGATCTGGGGCGTCTTGTTCCGTTCGCGCTCGAGCAGAATTCTCAAGGTCTGTAAGCTTCTCGAAGACGGCTTCACCGTCCTTCTTCAAAAATTCATCAATGGGCCGAGGGCTGACCAGGGGTAACAGCGACACAGGCTCCGAGATGTACTCGGTGGCGCGCTTCCTGAAAGGATTAGACATCGCTGGAATGACGCTTACGTCGTGGGAATAGGCTGCGCATCTGATGTTCCTTCGTATCGTCTTTTGACGATGCCCAGAGCAGCGCAATCGAATTGTTCGGAGTGTTGTGCTCCAGGACTAGCGGCAGACCGCACCTCTTGTAGCCGTACCAGATATCTACGCCTGTGTGCTCGTCACATATGCCACTGTCGTAGCAACGACGAATCTGGGCGACGAGATCCGCATTGTCATAGGCGTCGGAAATCACTACGGCCTCTGGTAGCTGATATGAACACGTGGTCAAAGACGAGAACTGCTGGAACTCGGCCGTAAATTCCGCCATACGATCGTTGATATGTTCGATCGCCTTCTTCGACATCAGGTGATGATGGACATGCAGGAGGCAGTGATCGCAGAGTACGGACTTAACGGAGGCTGCCTTCACGAAGCGATTGATCTTGCCCGACCACTCTCCGGTTTCTTTTTTCTTAACGAATGAGGAGCCAGATCCGGCAAAGTCGTCGATCAGGACGACGCGTTCGAATTTTGCCTCTTCCCCCTCGAAGCCCATTTTCTTCAGATTCTTCGTCAGTTCGGCCAGCAAATCATCCCATTTGCTCGCGCTGATCTCATTGGTCGCGACAACCTGCTCATTGGACACTTCGCCTTCGTTGAAGCGCCGAAACACATCCACTCGCGCTCCATCGCTCACCCCTACATACAGGGTGCGGCGTTTCATCAGCTTGAGCCGATTCTTCGCCCCGTTGTCAGTCCACGCTTGGTAGAGGGGAATCTTCAGCTCCTGGGCGACTCGAGCCCGCATATCGCGCTCGATTATCGGCATCAGCAAGCTCACCAAGTGGTGCATCTCCCGCTGGCTGACGAATATCAGCTTGTCCCGGATGAAGTCGTAGAAAAGGCGCCTGGTGTCGACGGTCGGAAACTGACTCAGGAAGCCGATCAACGCCACGTAAAATCGAGACGCAGGCTGAAACCCCTGGTAGGTGTCGTACTTGTAGTCGACCATCAGTCTCAAATATTGCAACTCATCTTGAAACTTCTGATCGTCCCAATCGAGTTGTTGTCCCAACAGGCGCATTGCGAGGTTGTGATTCATCGGGACGAATGGTCGCGAATGTCTTGGTCGATGGCCTCGAAGGTTTGCCGGAACTTGATCTGAAAAGCCCCTTCAGAGGTCGCGGACATACACTCGAGATATTCAAGGGTGGCGTCCGCCTGGCTGCATCCGGTCCGAGCGTAGTTCCAGCACCGATCGAGTTCGATGGAGACGCCATCCACACTCAGGCTCAGAGGGTGGCGCAACAACTCATAACCTGATTAGCAACGATCCTCAGCCAATCTGAGTACGGGTGCGGGATATGCTCGGGTAGTGGCGGAGGCTTGGATCAGGCGCTGGAGGATTTTTGCCAAGTCGTATCGCCGATTGAATCGATACTG
>JBQTJW010000028.1:0-11466 GCA_052386745.1 Panacagrimonas sp.
AGTATCGATTCAATCGGCGATACGACTTGGCAAAAATCCTCCAGCGCCTGATCCAAGCCTCCGCCACTACCCGAGCATATCCCGCACCCGTACTCAGATTGGCTGAGGATCGTTGCTAATCAGGAAAACTTGTGAATCGCTGCTGCTCGGGAGGAGGCGGCATCGGCACCGAAAGCTCCTTTAGCCTGCCCATGCTTATACGAAGTCGCGTCTGCCCGAGCGCGAGCCCCCCGGCACTTCCAATGAGGCTGGGACTGTTGAGCAAACCACAGATGTATTCTGCCGTCGCCCGAGTTCGCTCGGGTCGAAACAGCAAACAGTCAGCCTTATTTAAGGCCCGGTCGATAGTCGGCGGCAGGATGCACGCCCTCAAATTTGGATCGCCTAACGTCCCAATGAGCACGTCCCCAGCTTTGCAGTGGTTCCTGGGCAGACTAGCGTAGTGCTCTTCGGAGATGTACGCGGCGTCGTCTGCCAAGAACTCCCAGATCCCGATGTTCTGTAGCCTGATGACGCGAATGCCAGACGGCTTGTAGTGTTCCGACTTCAAATTTGAACCAAACGGACCATCGCGCAATACCGCAGCCAGGTCGGCGATGGCTCGGATTGGCCACCCCTTCGGATTCGTAACCGGGTCGCCGAACATGTCGAGGAACACGGACTGCAGGAGCTGATCGAGCTTGGCGATGGCTTGGCGGCGCTTGGCGCGCAGGGCGTCGGCCTTGTCCAGAATTGCCGCGATGCGGCGTTGTTCGGGGAGGGGTGGGAGCGGGATTATTAGCTCAGCGAGGAATGCCTTTGGCACGCGCCGTTGTCCGCCGCTGCCGGTCATGCGTCGCTCTCCCGACTCGCGGATCTTAGGCTGACGAAGGAAGTGAAAAAGGTAGCGGTCGTCCAACTTGTCAGCGCGCGGGCGGACAACATGAAATTCCGTCGAGCCAAATCCGAATCGGGTCTTGATTCGTGCGTGTGCGATTTTTCCGTTCTCAAAGCACGGAGTAATTTTCGCGACGAGCAGGTCGCGGTCCTGAAATGGTGTGAATCCCTTCAGCACTTCGGAAAGAGCGCGCGAGTCCTCCGATGTAATGGAGCCGGACACTTCGGATACGTTCGCCATCGGAACAAACGAAACCAATTCGTCCGGGTTGCGCATCAACGCCCGGTCGAACCCAGGACCGATCTCGGCCACGTCCGCCAGATTAGGCACTCAACATCCCCTCCAACTCCTCCATCCCCTTCAGGATTTCCGCCTCCAGCGCCTTCAGCTCGGCCAGGATTTTCTTTGGTGATTCGTGCTGGACTTCGGCGTAGACGATCTGTTTGTAGCGGTTGATGGACAGGTCATAGTCGTTGCCGGCGATCTCGGCCTTGGGCACGAGGAAGCTCTGCTCGGTGCGGGTGCGGGTGGCTTCGGGGCTAGAGTGAACCGTGTAGGCGGCGCTGCGCTCGCTCACGCCGGGCCTTGCCGCGGCTGGGGAGGCCCTGTCCCCCGGCCCGTCGCCCGCTGGCGGGAGAGGGGCGCGATGCAGGGTCTGCCAGCGGTGCAGGATGTCCGGCAGGTTGTTGGTCTCGTGCTTGCCGGCATCCAGCGGCGTGCGCTTGTCGTCCAGCGAGTAGCCGTCGGCCTGCATGTCGTAAAACCAGACGTGGTCGGTGCCGCCGGAGTCGGTGCGGGTGAAGAACAGGATGGCGGTGGAGACGCCGGCGTAGGGCCTGAACACGCCGGAGGGCATGGAGACGATGCCGTCGAGCTTGTGGTCCTCCACGAGGGCGCGGCGCAGGGCCTTGTGGGCGTTGCTGGAGCCGAACAGCACGCCGTCGGGCACGATCACGGCGGCGCGGCCGCCGGGCCTGAGCAGGCGCAGGAACAGGGCCAGGAACAGCAGCTCGGTCTTCTTGGTCTTGACCATCGCCAGCAGGTCCTTGGCGGTGCTCTCGTAGTCCAGGCTGCCGGCAAAGGGCGGGTTGGCAAGGATGAGGCTGAACTGGCCTTCCACGCCGGCATGGCCCTGGCTGAGGGAGTCGCGGTTTTCGATGGCCGGGTTTTCCACGCCGTGCAGCAGCATGTTCATGCTGCCGACGCGAAGCATGGTGTTGTCGAAGTCGAAGCCGTGGAAGGTGTCGTGGTTGAAGCGGCGGGCGGACTCGGTGCTGGCGTAGAGGTGCTGCTGGTGGTGCTTCTGCAGGTATTCGCTGGCGGCCACCAGGAAACCGGCGGTGCCGCAGGCGGGGTCGCAGATGGTGTCGCTGGGCCGCGGTGCCATCATCTCCACCATCAGCTTGATGATGTGGCGCGGGGTGCGGAACTGGCCGTTCTGGCCGGCGCTGGCGATCTTGCCCAGCATGTACTCGTAGAGGTCGCCCTTGGTGTCGCGGTCGTCCATGGGGATGGCGTCGAGCATGTCCACCACCTTGGCCAGCAGCGCGGGCGTGGGTATGGTGAAGCGCGCGTCGCGCATGTGCGCCGAGTAGGTGCTGCCCTCGTGCAGGGTCTTGATGAAGGGGAAGACCTGGTCCGCGACCACGTCGTACATGGCCCTGGCGTCGCCCAGCTGGCGGAAAACGGACCAGCGCAGGGTCCGCTGGCCGGGGCCGAACACGGGCTTCTCGATGGGGCGGTTGAGGCGGCTGGCCTTTTTCTCCTGCACGGTGTGCAGCTCGTCGAGGCGCTTGATGAACAGCAGGTAGGTCATCTGCTCGATGACCTCCAGGGGGTTGCTGATGCCGCCGCTCCAGAAGGCATCCCAGATGCGGTCAATCTGGTTCTTGATGTCGCCGGTGATCATCGGATGGCTGCGGGTTGGTGGGTGGGCAGGCAGCGCGGCCGGGGACTGTCGTTCAGGCGCCGCACCGGGTCAGACGTGAAACGGTTCACGGCATGCGCCGCAGCAGCACGTAGAGGGCGCCGCTGCCGCCATCTTCGGGGCGCGCGGAGCAGAAGGCCACCACGCTGCGGACCTTGCGCAGCCAGCCGTCGAGCTGGCGCTTGAGCACCGGGCCGGTATTGGGCGAGCCGTTGCCCTTGCCGTGGATGATGCGCACGCAGCGGCGGTCGAGGTCGCGGCACTGGCCGAGGAAGGTGGCGACCTCGGCGCGGGCCTTGTCGCGATTCAGGCCGTGCAGATCCAGTTCCGCCTCCAGCCGGAAACCGCCGCGCCGCAGCTGGCGCAGCACGCGGTCCTGCACGCCTTCGGCCTTGTAGGACAGGGTCTCGCCGGTCTCGAAATGCTCCTCGTCCAGCCCGGTGAGCAGCTCGGCGAGCACGGCGGCCTCGTCGGCCTGGCTGTGACGCGGCGCGGGGATGGGCGGCAGCGGCCGCACCGGCACCCGCTCGCTGGCCGGCTGCTTGCGCACGCCGCGCATGGCGTCCCGGAACGCGGTCGGATCGTCGTCTGGAGCGTGGCTGGCCATGGCGTGAGAGCAGGTGAAATCGGCAGGTGACGCCGCGGCGGCCAAAAATATTGGCGGCCGCACGAAATGATAGGGCGTGGCAGATAAACTAGGCATTCCTGCTCGCGTCCCTATTCATGCGAATCCTTCTCTCCAACGACGACGGCTGCATGGCGCCGGGCCTGGTCTGCCTGCGCGATCAGCTGCGCCTGCACCACGACGTCACCGTGGTGGCGCCGGACCGCAATCGCAGCGGCGCCAGCAACTCGCTGACCCTGGCCAGCCCGGTGCGGGTGCAGGCGCACGCCGACGGAACGCTGTGCGTGGACGGCACGCCCACCGACTGCGTGCACTTGGCGCTCACCGGCATGATCGAGCAGAGCTTCGACATGGTGGTGTCCGGCATCAATTCCGGCGCCAACCTGGGCGACGACACGCTCTACTCCGGCACCGTGGCGGCGGCGATGGAAGGGCGCTTCCTGGGCTATTCGGCCGTGGCGGTGTCCTGCTGCGCCATCGATCCGGCGCATTACGACACGGCGGCACGCGTGGCGCTGCGGATCATCGACGGCCTGCGCTCCGACCCGCTGGCGGACAACACTATCCTCAACGTCAATGTGCCGGACGTGCCCTACGAAGACCTGCAAGGCTTCGAGGTGACGCGCCTGGGCAACCGCCACCGGGCCGAGAACGTGATTCCCGCCAAGGACCCGCGCGGCCGGCCCATCTGGTGGATCGGCCCCGCCGGCAGCGACGCCGACTCCGGCCCCGGCACCGACTTCTTCGCCATCCGCAACCAGCGCGTGTCCATCACGCCGCTGCTGGTCGACCTCACGCGGCACGCGGCCATCGAGCGGCTGTCGGTCTGGGCGCGGAAGCTGTAGATGGCGCTCATCCGTCACCACCACAGCCGCGGCCTGGGCATGACGTCCGAGCGGGTGCACGACGCCCTGATCGAGGAACTGCGGGCGCTGGGCATCCGCGACGAGCGCGTGCTCACCGCCATGCGCCGCGTGCCGCGTCACGAGTTCCTGGAAGAAGCGCTCAAGGGCGAGGCCTACAAGAACCGCGCGCTTTCGATCGGGCACGCGCAGACCATCTCGCAGCCCTACACCGTGGCGCTGATGACCGAGGCACTGCTCGGCGGCCGGCTGCCGTCGCGCGTGCTGGAAGTGGGCACCGGCAGCGGCTACCAGACCGCCGTGCTCGCCGGCCTCGTGGACAAGGTGTTCACCGTCGAACGCATCCGTCCGCTGACCGAGACCGCGCGCGCGCGCCTGGAGCGGCTCAACGTGCACAACGTGCATTTCGGCTACGTGGACGGCACCCTGGGCTGGGCCACGCACTCGCCGTTCGACGGCATCATCGTCACCGCCGCGGGCGCGGCCATTCCGACTGCCCTGGTCGAGCAGCTTCGCGTGGGCGGGCGGCTGGTGATCCCGGTGGGGCCGCCGGGCGCGCAGTCGCTGCGGCTGGTGGAACGCATGCCCGGCGGGACGGTGGAGCGCGACCTGGGCGCCGTGAGTTTCGTGCCGCTGCTGAAGGGCAAGGCCTGATCCCGCATCGACCTGCCGACGCACCGCAGCCGTGATGCTTGCTGACTGGAACGAATGAAATGGAAGCGTTTGGCACGTGGCTGCAGCAGATGGTTTCGCACCTGGGCTATGCGGAGATTGCCTTCCTGATGGCGCTGGAATCGACTCTGGTGCCCATTCCCTCCGAGCTGGTGATGGTGCCTGCCGGCTTCCGCGCCGCGCAGGGCGAGTTGAACCCCTGGCTCGCGGCCCTGTCCGGCGGGGGTGGTTCGGTGGCGGGGGCCTGCATCAACTACGCCCTGGGCCGGTACGTGGGCCGGGCCTTTCTGCTCCGCTACGGCAAGTATTTCCTGATCAACCAGAAGACGTTCCTGGATGCGGAAGCCCTGTTCCTGCGCAGCGCCCGGCTCGCGACGTTCCTGGGGCGCTTCATCCCCGGCATCCGCCACCTGATTTCCATCCCGCCTGGCATGTTCGGCATGCGACTGGCGCCGTTCCTGCTGCTGACCATGCTCGGGGCGAGCCTCTGGTGCAGCGTGCTGGTGGCGATGGGCTATTTCTTTGGAGAACCCGTGGTGGCGGCCATTTCGGAATACAGCCACGAGGCCGGCCTGCTCGCCCTGGGGGCGCTGCTGGTGTTTGTCCTGTGGTTCATCTTCTTCCGGCCCCGTGCCCAGGCTGGAGCCTCCTCATGAAGCGTCTGGCCGGAGGGTGGTTCTGCCTTGCGGGCGTCGTTCTCCTCAGCGGCTGCTCCAATCTCGTCACCTGGTCTCCGCCGCCGTCCCGGCAGGCGTCCAATCAGCCGGCGAGTCTCCCGCCGCCCCCTCCCGAGCCGACCGGGCCGGGTGAATACCGGGTGGTGGCGGGCGACACGGTGTACTCCATCGCGTTCCGCAACAGCATGGATTACCGGGACCTGGCGAAATGGAACGGCGTCGGCGCGGATTTCCTCATCCGCCCCGGCCAGGTGCTGAAACTGGAGGAGCCCAAGCCCTACACCGAAAAGTTCGGCGACTCCGAGTCGATTGCCGCGCCCGACCTGCAACTGCCCGAGAAGTCGGCGCGCCCGGTGGCGCTGCCGATCCAGAAGCCGGATATCGCGGTCATCCCCGGCGAAATCACGCCGCAGAGCTACCGGCGCATCACTCCGCCGGCCGCTGCCAAAGTGGCGCCCCAGCCGGTGCCGGCAACTCCGTCTGCATCCACCCCGCCGACCGCGGTGGGTGCCGCCCCGGCCAGCCCGGGCACGTCTGCGCCTGCCGCCAGGCCGGCGACGGCTGCCAGCGACGATTCGCCGGACGCATTCCGCTGGCACTGGCCCACCAACGGCATCGTGGTGCGCGGCTACAACCCCGGCGCCGGGTCGAAGGGCCTGGATTTCACCGGACAGGTCGGCCAGCAGGTGGTGGCGGCGGCGCCGGGGAAAGTGGTCTACAGCGGCTCGGCACTCAAGGGATACGGCGAACTCATCATCATCAAGCACGACGATCTGCGGCTGTCGGCCTACGGTTACAACCGCGCCCGGCTGGTCAACGAGGGGCAGATGGTCGCCGGGGGGCAGCCCATCGCCGAGCTGGGCCTGGGGCCGGAGAACAAGCCCATTCTGCACTTCGAGATCCGCGAGCGCGGGCAACCGATCAACCCGGTGCCCTACCTCGCGGCGAAATCGGCGGTCAGATAGCGCCGTCGTGGCAGGGGGCGACGCGCCGCACTTCCACCGTCGCCCATTCCGCCGCCGGGCATTGGCGGGCGATGGCCACCGCCTCGTCCTGTGTCTCGCAGGCGATCACGAAATACCCGCCGACGATCTCCTTGGCCTCCGAGAACGGGCCGTCGCGCAGCACCGGCTTGCCGGCGCGGACCTGGATGCGAACCCCCTCGCCGTCGGGCGCCAGCGCGTCGCTGGACTGATAGATGCCGCGGGACTTGAGGTCGTCGCGGAACTGCATCATGCGGTCGTAGGCCAGGCGCCTGGCGTCCGGCGGCCGGTTCCGGCGCTGTTCGCCATCTTCGAGGATCAGGAGCATGTAGGACATGGTCACTCCGCACGGATGTTTCCGGAATGGTCGGTCATTCCGCCCTGCGGAGAAAGCCGGCGCCTACTGCCGGGTGGCAGCGCAGGCCGCGGCGCGTTCGCTGAGCAGGTCCCGCTCGCGCGTGTTGCGGGCGAGCCCGGCGGCGCGGGTGAATTCGGCGTGCGCCTCGTCGAGGCGGCCGAGCCTGGCCAGCAGGTCGCCGCGCACGCTGGGCAGCAGGTGGTAGTTCTGCAGCGAGGCGTCGGCCACCAGCATGTCCACCACCTCCAGGCCGGCCGCGGGGCCGAAGGCCATCGACAGGGCCACGGCGCGGTTGAGTTCCACCACCGGTGAGGGCGTGAGCTGGGCCAGGGCGTCGTACAGCGCCGCGATGCGGGCCCAGTCGGTGTCGTCTGCCACTCGCGCCCGCGCGTGGCAGGCGGCAATGGCGGCCTGCAGGGCGTAGGGACCGAGCGCGCGATCCAGCGTTTCGGCGCGGGCCAGCGCGTCGAGCCCGCGCCGGATCAGGAGCCGATCCCAGCGCGAGCGGTCCTGGTCCAGCAGCAGGATGGGAGCGCCGGAAGCCGCCACGCGCGCCGGCGCCCGGGAGGCCTGGATTTCCATGAGCGCCACCAGGCCGTGCACCTCGGGTTCCTGCGGCAGCAGCCCGGCCAGCACGCGGCCCAGGCGCAGCGCCTCCTCGCACAGGGTGGGACGCATCCAGTGATCGCCGGCGGTGGCGGCGTATCCCTCATTGAAGATCAGGTAGATCACCTCGAGCACGGACGACAGGCGCTGCGCCAGTTCCTCGCGCCGCGGCACTTCGAACGGCACGCGCGCCTCGGTGAGGCTGCGCTTGGCGCGCACGATGCGCTGGGCGATGGTCGGTTCCGCCACCAGGAACGCGCGCGCGATCTCGTCCGTGGTCAGGCCCCCCAGCAGGCGCAGCGTCAGGGCCACGCGTGCGTCCGGCGAGAGCACGGGGTGGCAGGCGGTGAACACCAGCCGCAGCAGGTCGTCGCCCACGGGATCGTCGATCTCGGCGTCCACGTCCGGCGCGTTACCGGCCATCTGCTCTTCGATGTCGCGCGTGATGTCGCCTTCCTTGCGTCGGTGCAGGGCCTTGCGGCGCAGGCCGTCCAGCGCGCGATGGCGCGCCGCGGTCATCAGCCAGGCGCCGGGCTTGTCCGGCACGCCGCTCTGTGGCCATTGCTCCAGCGCGGTCAGCAGGGCGTCCTGCGCCAGTTCTTCGGCCAGACCCACGTCGCGCACCAGGCGCGCGAGGCCGGCGATGAGTCGGGGCAGTTCGATGCGGCATACCGCCTCGATCGCACGATGGGTGATGGCCTGCGTCACGAGCAGAACCTGCGGTGCGCTCAGGATTCGGCGCGGACCTTGAGCCTGGCGAGGCCCGCTTCGAAGTCGCGGCCGATCATCCGGTCCATGTTGAAGAACACGCCCATCACCTTGCTCACGTAGGGACTGGGGCCGTGCATGGCCCAGGTGACCTCGGTGGCTTCGCCCTGGGGGACGAGGGTGAAATCCACCTGGTTGCGGGCCTGGAACGGGCGGACGAAATCGAGCTGGATGGCCACGTGCGAAGGCTCGGTCGCGCCGACGATTTCCATGCTGCCCTGTCCCACCTCGCCGCCTCCGTCCCAGGCGTAGATGGCACCAACACCCGCCGCCGCGCCGCTGTGGTTGCGGTTCATGGACGGGTCCTTCTCCTCGTACGGCGACCATTCCACGAAGCGGTGCAGGTCATTGATGAGCGGAAAGATTTCATCCGGCGGCGCGTGGATGCTGATGCGCCGTTCCACGGTGAAGGTATCCGGCCGCGTGGCGGCGTAGGCGAGCACGCCGCCGAGGACGATGGCGAGAACCAGGATCAAGTACTTGAACATGAGCGTTTGCCGGTTGCGAGTGGGACGCCTGCCGCGCCATTCGTACGGCGCGGCAGGCCTGGGCGTGTTTCAGGGCACCACGTTGACCATCCACGCCACCCCGAAGCGGTCGGCCAGCATGCCGAAACAGGGCGACCAGAACGTCTTGCCCAGGGCCATGCGAACCTCTCCTCCGTCCGCCAGCGCGGCAAAGCATTTCTGCGCCTGCGCTTCGTCCTTCAGGTTGAGCGAGAGCGAGAAGCCCTGGAAGGTGATCGCCCCATCGGAGCAGCCGTCCGAGGCCATGATCTCGGTCTCGCCGAGCTTGAAGCTGGCGTGCATCACCTTGTTTTCGTTGCCCGGCGGCATGCCCGACTCGCAGGGCTCCGGGCTGTCCTTGAACCGCATCAGCATGCCGATCTCGGCGCCGAGCGCGGTGCGGTAATAGTTGAGCGCTTCTTCGCAGCGTCCGTCGAAGAACAGGTAGGCTTGAACTTGCATGATGGCTCCTTGAATTCGTTGAATAATTTGGGTCGGGATCAGGACGGGTTGCGGGCGGCCTGGGCGCGCACGCGGTCTTCCTGCTCGCGCAGTTCCGGCGTCAGCGCAGGGCCGAAATCCTCGGCCTCGAACACCGGGCGGATCTCGATATCCGAGTCGCCGATCATGGGATTGGGGCAGCGCTTGACCCATTCGACGGCCTCGTCCATCGACCGAACCTGCCACAGCCAGAAGCCGGCGACCAGTTCCTTGGTTTCGGCAAACGGCCCGTCGATGACCGTGCGCTTGGACCCCGAAAAATGCACGCGTACACCGCGGGAACTGGGATGCAGGCCCTCGCCCGCCAGCATCACGCCGGCCTTCACCAGTTCCTCGTTGTACTTGCCCATGTCGGTCAGCAGTTTCTCGTCGGGCATCGTCCCCGCTTCCGAATCGGCCGTTGCCTTCACCATTACCATGCATCGCATCGTCGTATCTCCTATGAGTGGGTTGTCGAGATGGCGATTCTGACCACCGATTTGCGCCACCTACATGACCTCGACGAACGGGAAATGCGCGAATCGACACGGTCGACGACCCGGGACGCAAAAATTTTCCGTGCGGATACTCGGATTGTTCAGGACAACCCGCCTACCTATAATGCGCGCCCGCGCCGGGATAGCTCAGTCGGTAGAGCGACTGATTCGTAATCAGTAGGTCGGAGGTTCGATTCCTCTTCTCGGCACCAGCAAAATCAAGATGTTAGATAGTTGGAAGGTCATCTGGCCTTCTTTTTTGCCCAAATGTTTGCGCATATCTGAGCGTTCCCGAGATTCAGGGATACCGCCGTTCTGTCACCCCTGACGGAGACGGGATTGGCAAAGAATGAAGCGGCGATCGGGCAGTCCGGGTTATGGCAACGGCTCGGTTCGTTGTCGCGGGCCCGCCCAGTGGGAACCTCGCATCCTGATCGATGGGCAAAATGACGCCAGCCCCCACGACTCGGAAGCCGCAGCGATAGCTTGGCTGAACGCACTGCGTGAGGCGTCCAGACACCCCAACCGATTGGCGCAAGCGCTGGCGGCCAGGGCCAAGACCCTGGCGCAGGCGATGCGGGAGCGCCTCAGAGCCAAGACGCTCAAGAGCGCCGACGATCAAGAGCGAGCGACCGAGAGGCTGATCCGCGTCTACCCGGAGCTGTGAGCTTCCCCCGTTTTCCCGGACACGCGGGATAAGTCTTTTCAGGTGGCCTGGAGTTTCTCGAAGGTTGCCGGGCTGAGAAAGCCCAGGGTCGAGTGCCGCCGTTTTGGATTGTAGAAGCGTTCGATGTCATCGAAGGCGTCGGCCCGGGCTTGGTCTCGGGTGCGGTCGTGCGTTCGGGTCAATCGCTCGGTCTTCAGACTGGAGAAGAAGCTCTCCATTGCGGCGTTCTCCCAGCAGTTGCCGGAGCGGCTCATGCTGCACTGCATGCCGTTGTCAGCCAGCAGGCGCTGGAAGGCCTGCCGTAGGTGCGATCACTGTAGGCAAAGCTTTCTCGAATGCGGGTCAGGGCGAACCGGTTGGCCTGCGTCCGGCCGCTCTCGGGGCGCGTCACCCACTCGTATAATCCGCTGGTCGATACGTCCAGGGCGCTACTCCACCGAACCGGCCAGACGCTTCGATGCTTTTCCATAAAGGCGTACTTCACGATGCATCCTTGGCAAAGTAGCCCAGCGCTTTTTTGATGGTGTGGCGCTCCGCCGTGTCCACCCGTTTGAGTTCTCGCCGCAATCGGGCGTTCTCGGCATCAACCGGATTCATCGCTCCCCGACCTGAAGGCCCCGGCCGGGAATCCTCGTCGTGCTTCTCCAGCCAGGTCCGCAGCAGACTGGGCTGAATCTCCAGGTCTCGCCCCATCTGCGCCTGGGTGACCTCGCCGCTTCGCGCCTACCGAACCGCCTCAAGCTTGAATTCAGGGCTGTGTACTCTTCTCATCATTCATCTCGCCACACGTCATCACATTCAGGGGATGTGTCCGGGGAAAAGAGGGAAGCTCACTGCTGGCCGAACTGGCCACGGTGCGCGAAGCCCTGGCGCAGAAGCACGGCCGCCGCGTGCCGATGCTGGTGAAGATCGCTCCCGACGTGGACGACGCCCAGCTGGAAGTGCTGGCCCACGCCGCGC
>JBQTJW010000029.1:0-52698 GCA_052386745.1 Panacagrimonas sp.
TCCGGATCGCATCAGAAACATCGGAAATCAAGTCGGTCGGCAACCGATGCAGGCACCCCGCGCCTCTGCATCGCCACCGCCACGCTCAAATTGAACCTGTGCAGGGTTTCCCTAGGCACTCGCGCACCTGGTCGATGTCCCGGTACAGGACCTTGCCACCGTCTTCGGCGGTGGCGATGGGCGCATAGCCGGCCGCAACGGCGGCCTGGAATTCGGCGGACCCCGGGCTGGCCTGCTTGTAGGCCTTCCAGTTGCGCCATTGCACGCCGTAGATGCGCCCCAGGTCGTCCGTCCCGCGCCGGTGCGGGTTTGCGCGCCACTGGCCGTTGTCGTTGGCGTTCTGGTCCCAGATCTTGCAGTTGAGGCTGCGGAAGTCGGCGGCGCTGCGCGAGGCGCGCAGGAACCCGACCATCTCGCCCATGAAGGTCTTGAAGGGCAGCTTGCGGGCAGTCACAGCGGGGAACCCTTCCTGCAGGTCGAACTTGAGGCTCGCGCCAGAGATGGCCCGCGTGCGGATGCCGGTGCGGTTCTCCTGCCACTTGCCGTCCCGGAGAATCTCCGCGAGCAGGGCCAGATATGACTTCATGATATCTCCGTGAACCGCTTGTAAATAATTCCAACCGAATCCGTTGCAACCCGGCCGCCACTCATCCGCCCCGGCTGATCGGCCTGGTCATGAGTTCCAGCAGGTGGCCGTCCGGGTCTTCGAAGTACACGCCGCGGCCGCCGTCCAGGTGGTAGATCTCGCCTTCGCGCTGCTTGCCGGGCGCGGCCCAGTAGGTGAGCCCATGCGCGCGTATCCGGCCGAAGATTTCATCAAACTCCGCCTCGCTGGTGAGAAACGCGTAGTGCTGGGACGAGATGGCGCCGTCCTGGTCGTAGTAGTCGATGGACACGCCATTGCCGAGCCTGACCACCAGCATGGGCCCCAGGGCAATGGCCTGCGGCAGGCCAAACAACCAGGTGATGAAGCGCGACGACGCCTGCTTGTCCCGGCACCAGACGATGGTGTGGTTGAACTCGATGCTCATGGGAAATGCCTCCTTCGAAAGATCGTTCGGTCGAGAGGGTGACTCGGACACCGTCCGCAAGCACCCCACCTTGCGTTCCGCGCACCGATCACGCGGTCGGGCGATGGTCCCGGTTCACCCTCGCGACTTCAACGCCGTGCTGGCGGCTGCTTCGATCGCAGGAAGCGCGAACAGGATTTCTTCTTGAGGTACATCGAAGCATCGGCTCGGTAGAGCAGTTCTTCCGCGTCGATCGCTTCGTTCGGGCGCGAGGTGCAGCTCCCGATGCTGGCGGCGACGGGAATCAGGTGGCCGTCGAATTCGACCGGGACACCCAGCGCGTGGCCGATCTCGGCGATCCGCGCATCCAGACCCGGACTGCCATCACGAAGCCCGGGGATCACCATCACGAACTCGTCGCCGCCCAGGCGCGCCGCGGTTGCGCCTTCGATCCCCGACAGGCGCCTGCCGACTTCTCCGAGCACCGCATCGCCGGCGGGGTGGCCGAGGCTGTCGTTGATCTCCTTGAACCCGTTCAGATCAAGCAACAGCACGCCCATCGATTCGCCGCGTGCGTTGGCGTGACCGAGCTGTTCGCCCAGCAGCTTGAACAGGCCGCGTCGATTCATGAGGCCCGTCAGCGGGTCGATGTTCGCGTCGCGCGAGAGGCTGACTTCCCGCAGCTTTCGCTCGGTGATGTCGAGGATCATGCCGTGGATGCCAACCACATTGCCCCGCACGATGTCGGGCACGTACTTCACGAGCCAGTAATACGGTCGGCCGCGAAAGGGCCGATCCAGTTCGACGGTGACGGATTCGCCGGCCAGCGCGCGCCGCATCAGGTCCAGCATTTCCGCGGAGCGGCCATCCTCGAAGAACGACATCATTTCCCGGCCGATCAGCTCGGCCGGGTCTACGCCGAAGTATTCGCGGTAGGCCTGGTTGGCCCAGACGTAGCGGAAGTCGGTATCGGAGTACGACACCAGCGCCGGAACGTTGTCGGCAATGAGCTGGAGCCTGCGCTGTGCACTCAGGCGGTCGGCCTCCGCGGCCTTTCGCTCGGAGATGTCGTGCAGGAAGGCGATGATCATCGGAGCACCATCGATCTCGATTCGCTTCAGGCGGATCTCGACCGGAATGGCGTGCCCGTCGCGATGCACCGCGGATATTTCCGCGCGCTCCCGCAGCGGGTGCCCGGGCGGGCTGACGAGCGCCTGGTGAAAGCCGCCGCGCAATCCGTTGCGCAGCCGCGCGGGGAAGATGGTTTCCTCGATGCGCCGGCCGATCGCCTCGTCCGCGGACCAGCCGAACGTCTTCTCGGCCTGGGCGTTCCAGGCCGAGATCACGCCCGCCTCGTCGGTGCTGACGTAAGCATCCGGCGCGTGTTCGATGATGATGCGCAGCTCGTGCTCGCGGGCGCGGACCTGCCGCCCCGCGTGCAGCGCGTCGGCCATCGTGGCCAGCAGGCGTTCGTTGGTGCGCTCGAGTTCGGACGTCCGTTCGGCGACCTTGCGCTCCAGCCCGAGCCTGAGCGCGCGCAGCGAGTTCTCGGTCTCCTTGCGGGTGGTGATGTCCTCGATCACGCTGATGAAATACGGCGGCGCATCCACCGGGCGGTTGATGGCAACGGTGAGGTTGACCCACACCGTGCCGCCGTCCTTGCGGACGTACCGTTTCTCTATCTGGTACCGGCCAATCTCGCCGTCGATACACTGGCGCACCATCTCTAGATCGGCATCGAGGTCGTCGGGGTAGGTGATGTCCTGGAACGAGCGCTGCATCAGCTCGTCGTGCGAGTAGCCGACGATCTCGCAGAGGGCCGGATTGACCTGAATCCAGCGCCCGTCGAGCGCCACGATGGCCTTTCCGACGGGCGAGGTCTGAAAGATGGTGGTGAACAGGAGCTCGGAGCGATGCAGCGCCGCCCGCTCGTCGTTGAGATCCTGCCTGGCCTTTTCGATGGAGCGCTGGGCGAAAATCTCGCGCTGAACCAGCGCGGCAAAGCACCGCAGGATTTCGAGCTGCGCGGCGGTGAACTTGCGGGGCACATGGTCGACCACGCACACGGTGCCGATCGGCAGACCCTCGTCGTTGCTGATGGCCGCGCCGGCGTAGGCGACGATCGGCGGGCTGCCGACGAACGAGGGATTGTCACAGAAGCGGCCGTCGAGTCGGGTATCCGGCACCACGAGTTCCCGCGATTGCAGAATGGTGTGCCCGCAAATTGACAGTTCGCGCGGCCCCTGCCTGGCGGGCAGTCCGACGCAGGACAGGAACCAGATGTCGATCTCCTCGATCACGGTGACCATCGCGATCGGCACTTCCATCGAGGCCGAGAGCGCAAACGTCAGGTGATCAAGCGCTTGCGGAGGTTCCGCGCCATACAGCCGCAAGGCACGCACCGCCGTGAGACGTTCCGGCTCTCGTGCATGGGGCAGGGGCGCAAGCATTTCGGGTGAGGGTGGGGTTGGCCGGGTGGACTCCGTTAAACGCCTCTGCAAGTGCGGTGCCTGAAACCAAGCGTCGCCGAGCCAGGCTAAGGCGCATGGCTGGTGAGTCATCACACATCGTCACACGCTCGTCGGTCGGGAACACCGTCTCATCGCTCCGGGCCGGCGCCGGAAGGCGAACGGGCAAATCCTTGCCTCCCATCGACGAGCCGCCCGAGCACCCCCTCCGGCTCTCTCGGACGACGCCACGATCACGAGGAGCCCCGGATGAATCCCTTCCAGATGCGGACGATCACCCATTCTCTCGCCGCGCTGTTCGTTCTATCCGGCATCGCTCTAGCCTCCAACACGCACGCCGCCGAGCGGCCACCGCTGCCATTGCTGAGGCTGGCCGGCGAACTCCGGGGTGAAGCGGCGGTGCAGGGGCTAGGTGCCAATTTGCCGGCGGTGGCGGCGCATTACCGGATGACGCAGGACCGCCTTGCGGGCATCCTCCGCCGCGACCGCACGTCGCGCGTCGACGAACGCGGGCGCCTGTTCTACGTGGAGCCGGCAGCGGACGAAGGTGCCACCAGCTCGGCGTTCACGGTGTCCGAAGCCGCGCCTTACAACCTGTCCCAAACCTTCACGCTCGCCAGCAAGCCGGGTTCGGCGCGCGTGCTGTACCTGGATTTCACCGGGCACGCGGTCAGCGGAACGTCGTGGAACGGTGGTGCGGCGATCCAGGCCCAAGCCTACGATACGGATGGCGTACCGGGCACGTTCAGCGACGCGGAACGCGAGGCCATCCAGAAGATCTGGCAGCGCGTGGCCGAGGATTACGCGCCCTTCGACGTGAACGTGACCACCGCCGATCCCGGCGCGGATGCCATCCGGCGCAGTTCGAGCTCGGACACGAACTACGGTTCGCGCGTGGTCATCACGCGCAACACGTTCTACAACTGCTCGTGCGGCGGCGTGGCCTACGTTGGCACCTTCGATTATTCCGGCAGCAACCCTGACTACTACCAGCCCGCCTGGGTGTTCTTCAACGCGCTGTCCAACGGCAACGAGAAGTCCGTGGCCGAGGCCGTGACGCACGAGGCCGGGCACAACCTGGGCCTGAGCCACGACGGGCGCACCTCGCCGGCCGAGGGCTACTACGCCGGACATGGCAGCGGCGACACCGCCTGGGCGCCGATCATGGGAGCCGGGTACACCAGGAACCTGACGCAGTGGAACAAGGGCGAGTACCTGAGCGCAAACAACCTGGAGGACGACCTTTCCATCATCCAGCAGAACGGCGTGCAGCTGCGCGCGGACGATGCGGGCAACACGACCGCCGCCGCGACCAGCCTGGGAGGCGCGGCCAGCAACGGTAGCGTGACCATCGACCGCCCCGGATTGATCGGGCAGCGCGGGGATGTGGACGTCTATTCCTTCGTCGCCGGCGCCGGAACGGTACGCATCGATGTCGCACCCGCGGTGCTGGGCCCGAATCTGGACATCGAGGCACGGTTGCTCGACGGCGGCGGCAACACGCTGGCCGTCTCCAACCCGGCCGATTCGCTGGGTGCAAGCCTGAACGTGTCCGTCAGCGGCGGGGGTTACTACCTACGCATCGATGGCTTGGGCCGTGGCGATACCGCCAGCGGATACTCGGACTACGGCAGCATCGGCCAGTACCGCGTCACCGGCAGCTTTGTGGATACCGGTGCCGCCGGCCCCGTGGCCGCGTTCACCGTCACGCCGGCGAGCGGCACGGCGCCGCTGCCGGTGAGCTTCGACGGAAGCCTGTCCAGCGATGCGGACGGCTACATCGCGAGCCATGCCTGGTCATTCGGTGACGGCACCAGCGCCACCGGCATCACCGCGTCCCGCACCTACGCCAGCGCGGGCACCTATACCGCCACCCTCACCGTCACCGACAACCAGGGCCAGACCGCGCGGCAGACGAAAACCATCACCGTCACCTCCGGGCTTCCGGTGGTCTACGTCCGCACCATCACCGTCAGCGCAACGGCCCTGGCTTTCGGCTACCAGTGCACGGCCTCCGTGGCCGTGCGCAACGCGAGCAACGTGAGCATCAGCGGCGCGAACGTAAGTGGCACCTGGAGCGGCACGGCAAAGGGAACGGCATCGGCGGTCACCAACGCCAGCGGCGTGGCGATGGTGCGCTCGCCCTGGGCCTACCAGCGCGGCACCTGCACGTTCACCGTCGGCAACATCAGCGCAGCCGGGTCAACCTACGATGCCGCGCGCAACCTCGTGAGTTCCGGTAGTCGGACGTACTGACGCCGTCGACGTCCACGTCCGTTCCAGCGCCATCGCTCGCGATGATCGTCAGTCGCTCACTCCCGCAAGCATGGCCGCCACGCTCGAAAAATCCAGCGCCCCGCGGCCGGCCGATTTGTGCAGCTGGTACAGCTGGCGTGTCAGCGCGCCCAGTGGGGTCATCGCTCCGGCGCCGTCGCTGCTGGAGCGATGAGACGACGCGCAAATTCTACTCGCCGGTGGCGTCCAGCTCGAGCCGCCGGGTCTCGGCGAGCTCTTTCTGCGCGAACGCCTCTTTCACAAGATAAAAAATGAAGACTGGAGGTGGGGGGCCGGAGAATAGGGTGCTGAGACTGAGAGGAGGACGGACCCCGAACCTTTCGGTGTATCGGATGTAAACCGGTTCGCCCTGACTGACGTCGAAGGTGGCATGCGCTCTGACTTTGCCGGTGTCCCGGCGGAACGACGACTCCGTTACCGTGACGGTGTGCAAGCCGGGCTGGAGGGGGATGGTCAAATAGCCGCCAATCCGGATGCGGGTCAGCCGCTGGCCATCGAGGTACAGAAATGGAACATCGAAGTTGCCCAGTCCCACGTATGAGTCTGGTCTGTAGATGCAGGCCAGGATTTCGTTATCCACAGATACCGCAGCAGCCTCCGGCTTGTAGGCCGGACCTGACGCGCGGCAGCCGGCCAGAAGCATCACGGTTGCAAGTACGGCGAAGCAGGTTTTCATCGTGCTCCCAGGGAACAGTGGTCTATCCGCCCTGTTGCGGCGCAAGCCGAGGACGTGGCGGACAAGTGCCCGTGAACTGTAGCGCCGCCCCTCCAACGGGGGACTCGGGGATTGATCCAGGCGAATCTTTGAGGACGCGCGAAAACGATAAAAGGCTAAAGCCGCGATCCAGCCCGGATTGAGCCGCGCTGCGCGAGGGCGAGCGTGTCGAACGACGAGGTGATGAGGGGGGCCAGCGGAAACGCGCAGGCGGCTCGTCCATGGCTTTCCGCGTCTTGGCGAAGGGCCGCCGTTGCGTGGGGCATGCTGGCGCTCGATGCCCGTCTGCCCGCTTGGTGAGCGGCAAGTTCTCCCGGGAGCGCGGCTACGTGGTGGGCAAGCCGCTGGGTGCCGGCGGCCTGCACTGCGACCTGTTCGCCGCCATTCCCGCGAGCCTTGCGGCCAAGCCGTTCATGGTGGACTTCATCGCCAAGCTGCGTCGCGGTACGAACGCGGGTTGAGCCTCGCGCCCATCGGTCAATCGAGGGGTACGGGATCGTGGTGGGGTTCCATCACGTGCTCCACGCTTTCCTGCTCATTGGGGTCGGTACGCGCCACGATGGCTTCGGCTGGCTCGGTGGCCGACAGGTTGATGGGCTTGTGCGGCACGCCGGCCGGGATGTACAGGAAGTCGCCGGCCTCGTTGACGACGCTTTTCTTCAGACCTTCGCCGTACAGCGTCCTGACCCGCCCGCGCAGGAGATAGATGGCGGACTCGTACCCCTTGTGCACGTGGGCACGCGCGGCACCGCCGGGCGGGATGACGACGCGGTTCATCGACAGCGCCCGCGCTCCTGCGTTCTGGCCCGAAATACCCTGGAACAGGGGAATGCCCTGCTTCGATCCCTGTGCCCGGTCGGGACGGATGGTGACGATCTCCTGGGCATCTGCCTGCGGAGGTGACGGCGGCGGCGCGGTCTCCGCGCGGGCCGGTCCACCGATGAAGGCCATCACCAGAATCAGCAGCGGTAAGCGGCCCGCGGCCGGCCTCGCGCCGGATTGCATTGCACGACTGACCATTCGGAACATGAGAGATCTCCGCTGCGGCATGACTTGGCCCGGCCGGGCCGATCCGGTTGCAGCTTGTACTCCCCGGCGGATTACCGGGCAATGCCGCCCGCCAGGAGCGCGGTCATGTGCCCGCAACGCCAAGCGGCGTGGGCCGGGCGCGGGCTACGGGTAGCCGTAGGAACGGGCCAGGGTGATCGTTGCGTCGGCAAAGCCGAGGCCGTCCGGCCTCCAGGGCAGGGGCTCGCTCAAGCTCGCCAGTGCTGAACCCCTGACGTCGTCCCTGGGCAGGGTTTCGAGCACTTCGGGCTCCAGGCCATAGGGCGCGGTGCCGGGGCCGAATCCCCAGAACGCCCAGCGGCGGGGGGAGCGCATGGCCTTGAGCGCGGCGACGCCGGCATCGACCCCCAGCCAGTTGCAGAGCGCGGCGATGTGTTCGTCGAAGGCGTTGTCGATCTGTTCAAGCTGCACCCGCCAGCGGCGGCCGGGCGGCAGGGCCTGTGTCAGGGCCTCCACGTTGGTGTTGGCGCGCAGCCAGGGAATCTGCGGGTCGGTTATCGCCGGCTGGAAGCCATGGTCCTTGTAGTCCGGCGGCACGAACAGGCGGTCGCGCGCCCAGGCGGCCAGCAGGCAGCCCTGCGTCCAGGGGTGGCGGGTCACGTGGAGCACGTGCGCGTCCGGCACCTGCCGGTGCAGGCGGCGCAGGTCCATGGGCCGCATGGCCGAGCCGGTGTCGGCAATCACCAGGCGCTCCGGCGCCACCCGCCCGGCGAAATGGTGGATGAGGTCGCCGGTGGCCCGGTCGCGCCGCTCGTACAGCCAGTGCCGCGCGGCGGTGATGGTGCGGTCGTTCTGCCGGCCGAACTCGATCTGGGCGATGGCGCGCAGCAGGCCGTCCATCTGCGCGCCCTGGGCCAGTTCCTCGATTTCCAGCAGCTCGATCACGCGGTCGGCCATGAACAGGTTCAGCTCCGGCAGCGCGACCAGCTGCGGATGGCAGCCGAGCTGGCCGGCCAGGCTGGACACGCCGCAGAACGGCGCTGCCAGCAGGAACACCGGCGCGGGCGGCGCGCTCACGTCACGGCTTCCGGCCGCGCTGCGTCGCCCAGCCACACCTCGCAGCCGCCGCGCGCGTTCGGCACGTACTGCCAGCGCCCCTCGCGCTTGACCGCCACGCGCGGGCCGAAGGGGTTGGCCGTGCCCACGAACAGGCCGTGCGGCGTGGACACCAGGTTGCGGATTCCCCAGTTGAACTTGTTGCCGAAGCCCGAGCGCGTCACCGGTTCCCAGTGCACGCCGTCGTCGGTGCGCCACAGCTCGCTGCCACCGAGCTGGCGCACCATGCGTTCCTCGTCCCAGCGGTGGACCATCGACAGCACGTCCTCCGGCCAGATGTTGACCGGCAGGTAGGGCAGCAGGTTGGCCCAGTTCAGCGTGCCGGCGTAGAGCCAGCCATCGTGCACGCTCATGCGCCAGACGTAGCCGTTGAAGAAGCAGTCGAAGCCCGCGCCCAGGCCCGAGAGCGGGTACTTGAGCCCGTCCGGCGTCATGCGCGACTCGCCCATGATCAGGTCCCAGCTGTCGTCCGGCCACACGCGCACGATCTCGGATGCCGACGGCCCGATGTTGAACGCGCGGTGATAGCCCCCGTTGAGGATGCCGAAGCCCACGTACAGCGCGCCCTTGAACTCGCACATCGAGCCTGCCACCTCGTTGTGCAGGCCGCGGTACGCGCCGGTGTGCAGCACGCGCGTCCACTGGTACGGCGGCGCGCCGCCCCGGGTCTTCCACAGCTCGCCGCCGGTGTAGGGGTTGACCGTGCCGCCGTAGAGGTGGCCGTCGTAGGTCTCCATCTCGAACACGGTGACGTTGGCCTTGTTGCCGAAGCCCACCTCGTTGGTCGCCTGCCAGCGGCCCTCGTTCAAGTTGTCGGTGGCGTAGATCACCGCCTCGGAGCCGATGTCCTGCTCGTAGCCCTTGGCCGAGCCCGAGGCGGTGGGCGAGGTGTGCACGCGGCCGTCGAAGGCCTGTAGCGTGCGGCAGGCGCGCACCGCCGGCCCCCAGGGCGGACGCTTCACCGGGGCGAAGTTCAGGCCGTCTTCGCTGCGGATGATGTCCGGCGTGTGCGCGGTGTGCGGCGACCACGACGACACGTACAGGCACGGCGCCGCATCGCCCGCCGAGCGGATCACCGCCATGCCGCGCAGGCCGATGTAGCTCGGCACCTCGGCGATGAGCTTGCCCTTCACCACCGGCGACTTGTAGGCCAGCCGCCAGGTTTCGGTTTCCGGCGTGTATTCCCAGATCTCGGCGCGGCGGTCGATGGCGTAGAGATCGTCCGGCGCGTCGATGGGCCAGGGCTTGAGATTGGGCGGCGGCACCGCCATGCGCATGGCCGCCATGCTCGCGCGCGAGGTGCCCACGTAAATCTTTCCGCGGAACCAGGCCATGCTGTGGGCGTAGTGGTTCCAGCCATCGCCGAAGCCGGACAGGCAGGTGAGCCGGAAATCCTCCTCCCGCAGGGGCTGCGGCATCAGGGAATCCAGGACCAGACTTCCACCAGGAAGAACCGCACCAGCGCCTTGGTGAACGCCACGATCACCAGCGTGGTGCCTGCCTCCACCTTGGCGCTGCCGGTCATGCCGGTCTTGAGCTTGTTGTCGGGGTCGGCCACCACCATCTGCACGCGCACGATCTTGCCGTACTCCGCGCGCTCCGCGGCCGGGGCGATGCTCTTCACCGTGCCCTTGAACGAGGCGTCGGGATAGGCCCAGGGCTTGGCGGAGGCCTGCGCGTTCAGGGCGATGCCGCCCATCACCGATTCCGGCATCCTGATTTCGGCCAGCAGCTCGCCGGTGTCCTCGATGGTGGCCAGCAGCTCGCCGCGTTCCAGGTAGTTGCCTCGCGCGAACTGGAGGCGCGAGGACACGATGCGCCCGGCGATCGGGGCCTTGATGACGGTGTAGGTGAGTTCCTGGCGCAGGTAGACCAGCTGCACCTCCACCTTGTGGATCTCCGCTTCCAGGGCCGCGATGCTCTCGTTGCGGGCGGCGCTGCCGACCAGCGACAGGCCGCTTTCGGCCTCCGCGAGCTTCTGGCGCGCCACCTCCGCCGCGCCCCTGGCCCGGTCGTATTCCTGCGGCGTGACCGACTTGCCCTTGTACGCCTGGGTGATGCGCGCGGCCTCGGCGTCCGCGATCTTGGCGGCGGTCCGCGCCGTGGCCACGGTCTGCCGCGCCACCTCGATTTCCTCCTTGCGGGCGCCCAGCCTGACCAGGCCGAGTTCTGCCTTGTTGCGGGCCAGCTCGGCCTCCGCGGCGGCGACCTTGGCCACCTGCGCCGCGTCGTTGAGCTTGACGATGGGGGTGTCCTTTTCCACCACGTCGTTCTCGTGCTTCAGCACCTCCAGCACGTCGCCGGCGGTGAGCGCGCGCACGTCGGCCCGGTTGCGCGGCAGCACCTCGAAATCACCGCTCGGCTCGTAGGGGTACGGCAGCATGCACACCACCGCGAACACCGCGAGGGCGATGGTCCAGTACAGCGACGGGAGCCAGCGTTTCCAGCCCTTGGCGGGCCAGCCCATGCTGCTGCGCATTGCCACGGAACGAACGTACTGCTTCTGCATAAACACTCCGAATACCGCCAGCGCCAAGAGAAAACCCAAGCCGTTGAGCCTCTCGATGAGGCTCGTGAGCGGAAACATCGCAATGAACACCAGCACCGCAATCAGGAACACGATGACCGCGCCGGCGTACCAGACCATCGCGCGCCGCGAGATCACCCGCGCCTGGCCCTGCCAGGGCCGGCGCATGCCGAAGAGCACCGCCATGGCCTCGGTACGAAGGTCCATCTTCCCGAGGGCGTTGCACAGCAGGAAGTAACCGTCGTACGGCGCCAGCGGATTCAGCCTGAACAGGCCGAACACCAGGGCCACCAGGGCCACCACCACGGCATGACGCGCCACCACCGGGTGGGTTTCCGCAACCAGGAACCAGACCAAAACGGCGGCGACGAACAGCGCGCCCATGCCGACCAGGGCCGCGCCGACGATGCGCAGTCGCGTTTCACGGCTGGCACGCTCCGAGGCACCGGCGGTATCAACGAACAGCCGCGGGATGTGCAGCGGGCCGAAGCCGAACACGATGCCCACGCGCGGGCGCTCCGCGGTGTAGCGCGCGATCGCCGCCACCCGCGCGCCGGTCGCAAAGAGATTGAGCAGGTAACCGCCCAGGACCGCGCCGGACAGAAGGCGCGCGCCGCCGTAAGCACGCGCAAGGTGGGCCATCCACTCGAGCCGGTGGGTGATGGCCACGGTCAGCGCCGTCGTCATCAGCGCCAGGAACAGCAGCAGCAGGATGCGGTGCGCCAGCGGCCACAGCAGCAGGTGCCCGAACGCGGACAGCAGCTGCGGCGGCAGCAGCCAGCTGATGTGGTTGGCCTGCCCACGGCGGCCGGTGACCAGCCCGGTGAGCGATCCGGTCAGCCCCGGCCCGGTGCGCGACCCGGGCAGGATCGACGGCGGTGTCGCCATGCCGCTGAGCGTGGGCCGGGTGGGGTCGGTGACCGAGCGGCCCAGCAGGTCGGCCTCCGCATCGCTGTGCGCGGGAACGGGCAGCGGCTCGCGGCTGCCGGCCCGCAGCAGGCCGACGAGCGAGAGTTCGGCCGCAAACCGTTCCACCGCGTGCGGCGTGGCGGACTCGCCGAACGCCTCCCGCGCGGCGTCTGCCACGGCGCCGGCGTCGCGCTGTCCATCGAAGAGCTGCGCGAGGGCGAAATCGGCCCGGCTCAGCCGGGCGCCGCGGGCCCCGGGTGCGCCGGACAGGTCCACGCCGCGGCGCAGCGACAGTTCAATGATCTCGCCGGGTTCGAACTTGCGGTAAGGCGAAACGAACATGCGGGAGCGTCGCTTCCTACGGTTTCGGCCCGGCCTGCGGGGCAGGCTTGCGCTCCGGCGGCATGCGCAGCAGGCGGTCGAACTGGCTCAGGTCGGCGTTGGCCAGATTGCCCGCCGCCTGCTTGAGGCGCAGCGAGTCGAGCACGAACTCGTAGCGTACCGACGAGTAGTCGCGTTCCGCCTCGTAGCGCGCGCGGATGGCGCGCAGCACGTCGGCGGTGGTCTTGGTGCCGGCCTCGAACGCGCTGGAGGTGGCCGTGTCCAGCAGGCGCGCGGCAATCAGCGCGTCGTACCGCGCGGGCACCTCGCGGACGCCGGTCATGATTTCCAGGAACGCCACCTGGGTGTCCCGCACGGCCACGCCCACGGCGCTTTCGGCATCGGCCAGCGCCGCCTGGTACTTGGCCTCCGACTCGGCCACCTTGGCGCTGAGCGATCCGCCCGAATACAGCGGCATGTCCACCTTCACGCCGATGCGCGTTTCGGTTTCGTCGCGCTCGCCGGTGGCGCCGCCACCGGAATCCAGCCGGTAGGCCGATCCCGCCAGATTCACCTTGGGCCAGCGCAGCTTGCGCGACTTCTCCACTTCCAGCTCGGCAATCCGCGCGGCGATCTGCGCGCCCAGCACGCCAAGGTTCTGCTCGCGTGCGCGCGCCACCCATTCGTCGATGTCCGGCGGAGTGGGCCGGGTGAGAACCATGCCCGCCGGCAGGACCTTGAGCACGTCGTAGTGCTTGCCCGAAATCTGTTCCAGGGCAGACAGCGCCGTCAGCCGCGCGGCGCGCGCCTGGAGCACGCGCGCCTCCGACAGCGATAGCTGCGCCTGGGCATCGCTGAGGTCGGCCTCCAGCAGCAGGCCGGCGTCGTAGCGGCTGCGCGCCTGTTCGAGCTGGCGCTGCAGGGCTTCGCGTTCAGCGCCCGCCAGTTCCTCCAGGTCCTGTGCCGAGAGCACGCCGAAATAGCTTTCCGCCACGTCGAGCAGCAGCGTGTCCTCGTCGGCGTCGAGCTGGAAACGGGCAACGGTCAGCCCGAGCTCGGCCTGGCTGCGGCCAATCCACAGGTCGGGGCGGTAGAGCGCCTGCGTGAGGCCTACACCGTAGAGCTGGCGATCGTAGCCGTCGGACCGGTCGATGTCGGCGAGATTGTAGAAGTCGCCGGTGATGGTTTCGTCGATGTAGTCGTACCCCGCGCTGACGCCCAGCTGGGGATACAACTGGCCCTCGGCCTGCCGTTCCAGGTACCCGCTGGCCTGCACTTTGGCGAGCCGCGAGCGGAACGCCGGGTTGTGGGTCAAGGCATCGGCATACACCTGGATCAGGGTGGCCGGCGGTGAAGGCTGGGCGGCGGCCAGTCCAGTCGCCCAGCCCGACGCGATCACCAAGGCCGCGCACCAGCACGGGATCTTCTGGATTGATTTCATGAGGGTGGCGCCCTTTCAAGCAATATGGCGGTGGCGGCGGGCGACTTCGCAACGCGCGGAGGTGAAGTGTATCGTCCCGATTGTCGCGGCGGTGAGACAGGGTCGGCTGACGACCGCCACGGGTACCGGGTCCGGCGATCAAGCGGGCGGCCGGCGCGACAGGCGGTTCGGGTGAACCAGCACGAAACCGCTGGGCAGCAGGCTCAAGCGGCCCGCAATTCCAGCACCACCCGCAGGCCCCCGAGAGCCGACCCCTCCAGCCTGAGCCCGGCGCCCTGTCGTTCGGCGAGGCATAGAAGCGCGCCGGGCAACGGCCAGCGCGGATCGAAGGCGTCCGTCGGCAGCAGGGTCCAGCCGGAGGCCCCGGCGCGGCGCACCCACAGGCGACGCCCGGGCGTGGTCTGCAGCCGCAGGTCCACCGGCTCGCCGAGCTTCTCCTCCAGCGCGCGGTGGAAGCGCCGCAGCAGGCGCGGCAGGCCGGGCGCCGGTGGCGGGCCGGCGTGGCGGATCAGCACCGCCAGCCGGTCGAACTCGGCGCTGGTCAGGCCCAGCGGCGTGCCGTCGCGGTTCAGCGAGCGGGCGGCCGGATCGAACAGGAAAGGTCCGAAGCGCACCGGCCGCAGGCCGCCCGGCGCGAAGGCCGCGCTCTTGCGCCGCAGCACCGCCTCGATGCGCGCCCTTCTTCGTACCCGCGGCTGGAGCAGGATCGGTGAACCGCCCCCTCCCCCGGGCAAGGCTACGTCACGGGGCGGACGACAGCGGTTGCGGCAGGTCGATCAGGATGAACTCGTTGTCGTCCGGCGCGCCGCTGCCGACATGACGCCCGATGCTGAACGGGAAGTTGTTGTCGTTGAGCACACCGATCCGGTTCGGCCCCAGCACCACCACGTCCTCGATGGTGGTGAACGGAAAGGAAAACGGATTGCCAAGCCCCACGTCGCCCGGCAGCGCCGGCAGCGAGAGGCCGTTCGGGTCCGCGAGGTTCTGCAGGTCGACCAGCAGGCTCTTCGAGACATCGGTCCCCGGCGCACCCAGGCCGATCCGGTGAATCGTCTTGTACCCGGCCACGTTGCCCTGGCTGCCGTCGCGCTCGATCACCAGGCCCTGGTTCTGCGCATTGAACAGCACGAAGTCGCCGATGTTCGTGCCGCGCGCATCCAGCGGGTAGAACCAGCGGCGGTCCGTGTAGCGGCGCGTGGCCAGCGAGAACTCCGAGATCTGGAGCCGCGTCGGGCTGGCCCCCGTGAGCGGGCGTTCCAGCAACGGGTACAGCGTGCGCCCATCCTGGCTCAGCGCCATGCCCTCGAAGCCGCCGCTGGTGGCGGCGCGGAACGGCTGGGTCGTCACCGTGGCGCGATAGGGCCAGCGCAGTCCGGCCATCCACGGCGTGTTCGCCTGGCCGGGCTGCGGCTGCATGTTGGTGCCGTCGTCGCTGTCCGGGCCGTCGTAGATCGGGAAGTCCCCGAACAGGTACACCGTGCGGATCTCCGGATGCGTGTCCTGCACGCGCAGCAGCGTGCGGAAGTCGAAGGACTGCACGTCCGTGCGCGCCTGCATGCCGTTGCGCACGATCACCCGCGTGAGTTTCTCGGCGAACACTACGGGGCCCAGGGTGCGCAGGGCATACACGTTGCCCAGACGGTCGCGATCCACGCGCGGATTGATCTTGGTCTCGATGTTGAAGCGCACCCGGGCCGCGGCGTTGGCGCGCCGGCTTGCATCCACGCTGGTGCGACCAGGGCCGCTGCGGTACCAGCGCTCGTAGAACGCCACGAAGTCGTAGAGCTGCTGCACCGTTGGCATTGCGTAGAGCTGGCGGATGCGCGCGCGGCGCGCAAACGCACTTGCCACCGGCGACAGCGCCGGGTCGTTGCTCTGGCTCGGGCCGCGGAACAGCTTGTCGCAGACGAAGGCGGATTGCAGCCTGGCCAGCGTGAGCCTGCGGATCAGCACCTCGCGCTCCGGCGTGTAGGCCGCGCCGTCAGTGCGCCGGCACTTGTCGGCCTGCACGTAGGGGTCATGCGAGAGCACCGGCACCAGGTCGGCGGTCAGCACGACGTCGGTTTCCAGCGTCGTCATCGCGTAATCGAGAGCGGCTTCAAACGCGGGCAGCGTGTTCTCCGGCCGCAGGTTGCGCGCGCCGCGGTGGCCCTGGGCGTCGAACTTGCCACCGTCGGGCAGGCCGTCCGCGCCGAGGTAGTCGCCGGGTGCGCCATTGCCGTCGGCATCGAACTCGGTGATCGCTTCGAGCAGAACATCGGGACGATCCGAGATCAGCCCGTCCACCTTCTGCGCCATGAGTTGCAGCATGGTCGCCTTGTCATTGACCGTGTACGGCACCACCGGGAAGCCTGCCGCGCGGATCAGCGCGATGTCGTGGATGCTGCTGCTCGCGGGTGTGAGGTCGGCCGGGGAATTCGTGCCCCGCGCGTAGTGCGCGTTCGGGTCCGAGCCCGGAAATTTCAGCTCGACGAAGTACGGCGAGAACACGGGCGTGAACGTCGCGCCGTTGGCCCGCGCGTGGGCGCGTACCGCGTTCATGATGCGCAGGCCGGCGGTTTCCTCGTTGTCCGGGTTCTGCGGCGCGCGCACGGTCTTGCCCGGCGCGTCCAGGTCCGGCAGCGCGATCGGTGCTTCGAGCAGCACGCCCCTGGCGTCGGTGTGGATCAGGAAGGGCCCGAACTCGTCGCCAAACCACAGCGTGCCGTCGGGCGCACGCTGCATGGATTCGATGTCGAAATCCGCGCCGGTCAGCACGCGGTCCTGGCTGAAGTGGTTGACGATGGGGAAGCTGACGAAGCGGCGCGGATCGCGCAGCTCGATGAACGACTCCACCGCGATCTGCCCCGAGCCGCCGCTCGCGGTCTCGAAGTCCGGACGGATTCGGTAGACGCGCAGGTGGTAGTCGGCCGAAGTCTGGATGCTGCCGAAGCCGTTGTCCGACATCACCAGGAAACTGCCGTCGCCGTTGTCGGCCACGGCGGAAAAGCCCTGCACCGGCTGCCGGTCGACGAAGGGCGGCACGATGCCGCCCGCCGCGCCGCTGATGTACTGGCCCGAGGTCGGGCCGGGCGCGAAGGTCTGTGCCGGCAGCACGGCGCGGCCGGCGAGCTGGGCCGAGTGGGCGCAGCCGATGGCGGAGAATCCAGCGACGGCGGCAAGCACCGAGCGGGAAGGACGAGGCAGGAAGAGGATCACGGTCGGACTCCAGGCGATGGCGCTGTGAATTGGATTACGGCAGGCGCTCGATGCGGTCAGTTGCCGGCGGGGACAGGCCGGAGGACTCGTTCGCGCGCAGGTAGGTCTCGAACGCATCGGTGTCCACCGCGCCGCCGACGCGCGCGGTGCCCGCACGCAGAACGCTGAAGCCGTCGCCGCCATCGGCGAGGAAGGTGTTCACCGTCACGCGGTACGCGGCGGCGGGGTCGAGCGGCACGCCGTTGAGCAGGATGCCGGAGGCGTCCACCGCGTTGGCGGTCGCGCAGTTCGCGGCGCCGGTCGCCGCCTCGGAGTAGCGGTAGCGCAGCCCCTGTGAAGGCAGCAGCACGCGGAAGAAGCCGCCGTTGGCGGGCGCGTTGGTGCCGCAGAACTGCTGCTCCAGCACCGCGTCGATCTGCGCGCCCGTGAGCGTCATTGTCAGCAACCCGTTGCCGAAGGGCTGAACGGTGAAGAGCTCGCCGTAGGTCACCACGCCGTCCCCCTCGCCCGCCGCCGATCCGGCAAACAGCAGGTCTGCGCGCACGCCGCCCGGATTCATGAAGCTGATCTGCGCGCCGGCGGCCTGCGAGGCAAAGAGTTGCGCATCGGCAATCGCGTTGCCCATCGCCTGCTCGCGGCTGGTGTCGTTCACGCGGGTGAAGTCGGCGGTGATGCGCCCGACCGGCCGGTTTGCAATCGGCGCCGCGGCGGCATCGTACCTGGCGATCAGCGCGCTGATGCCCGCGTCCTTCGGCACGTCGCGCGTCACGATCTTGTTGTCGATGGTCATCGCCACGACTTCGCCGCGCCTGCGGTCGATGGTCATGTCGATGTCCGTCACCACGCGGCCGAAGGAGAACGCGCTCGTGGTCGGGATCTGGTGACGGCCGAGCTTGCACACGTAGGGCTGGTGCGTGTGGCCGGAGACCACCAGGTCCACCGCCGGATCGAGACGGTCGACAATGTCCACGATCGGCCCGCTCACGCCGTTGCAGCCGTTGATGTTCAGGCTGGTCGGCAGGCCGCCCTCGTGGATCAGCACCACGATGGCGTCCACGCCCCTGGCCTTGAGTCGTGGCACGAGGCGGTTCACCGAGTCGGCCTCGTCGAGGAAGGACCAGCCCTCGATGCCCGCGGCCGCCACGATGGTCGGCGTGCCTTCCAGGGTCAGGCCGATGAAGGCGACCTTGGCGCCACCGCGCGCGGCCAGTGCGTAGCGCGGAAACAGCGACTTGCCATCGCGCGTGCGCTCGACGTTCGCAGAGAGGAAGCGGAAGTTTGCGCCGTCGAAACCGTCGCCATCGAGGCAGCCGTCCACCGGGTGGCAGCCGCCTTCCTGCATGCGCACCAGCTCTTCCACGCCTTCGTCGAACTCGTGGTTGCCGACGGCGTTGAAGTCCAGCCCGATGCGGTTCATCGCCTCGATGGTCGGCTCGTCGTGGAACAGGCCCGAGAGCAGCGGGCTGGCGCCGATCAGGTCGCCGGCAGACACCACGAAAGTGCGATCCGGATTCTCGTCACGCAGCCTGGCGATGTGCGTCGACAGAAACTCCGCGCCGCCGGCATCGACCGTGCCGACGCGTCCTGAAGACCCCGCGGGCGCGGCGATGTTGCCGTGAAAATCGTTGATCGCAAGGACCTGGATTTTCACCGTCTCGGGTTTTGCCGCGCTGGCCGGCAGGCTGGCGCTGGCGATCGTCAGGATGCCGGTGGCGGCGCAGACCTGCCGCAGCAGCCGATGTGAACGATTCATGGGCGGGTTCTCCTGGATCGGGACGTGACGGACCCGGACCGTAGGCGAGTGCGATGGCAGCGCCGTGACAGGAATGTGATCTCGCGCTGCGGCGCTGAGGATTCATGTTCCGGAAAGATCGCGGACGCAAGCGCTTCACATTCGGTGGCTAGCGTCCGCGGCTTCGCTACCGGAGATTCGCCATGTCGCTCCCCGTCGGTTTCCGCGTCCGGGCCTTGGTCGCAGCCGCACTCGCGTTTTCGGTACAGGGTTCGGCGCAGGCCGCAGCCGCCGACCTGTTCTTCTCGGAGTACGTCGAGGGCAGCAGCAACAACAAGGCGCTGGAGATCGGCAACCTCACGGCTACGCCCGTGGACCTCGCCGCCGGCCAGTACGTGGTGCAGATGTATTTCAATGGCAGCCTCTCGGCCGGGCTCACGATTCCGCTGACGGGCACCGTTGGCCCCGGGGACGTGTTCGTGCTCGCGCAGGCCGGCGCCAATGCCACGATCCTGGCGCAGGCCGACCAGACCAGTGGCTCGGGCTGGTTCAACGGCGACGACGCGGTGGTGCTGCGCAAAGGTGGCGCCGGCGGCACGCTGCTCGACGTGATCGGGCAGATCGGCAACGACCCCGGCACGCAGTGGGGCAGCGATCTCGCCAGCACCGCGGACAACACGCTGCGCCGCAAGGCCGCGATCCAGCAGGGCGACACGGTGGGCACCGACGCTTTCGATCCCGCGCTGGAATGGGATGGATTTGCGAACGACAGCTTCGACGGGCTCGGCGCGCTCAGCGCCACACCGCCGCCGCCCCCGCCGCCCCCGCAGGGCAAGCGCATCCACCAGATCCAGGGCACGGCGCATCGCTCGCCGTTTGAAGGGCAGACGTTCACCGTGCCGGGCGTCGTGACCGCCATCGCCGCCAACGGCTTCTACCTGCAGGACCCCGAGGGCGACGGCGATGCGCGCAGTTCGGATGCGCTGTTCGTGTTCACCGGCACCGCGCCCACGGTCAGCCGCGGGCAGGAAGTGGAGGTCGTGGGGACCGTCACCGAGTTCCGCCCCGGCGGGCTGTCCAGCGGCAATCTCACCCTCACCGAACTCACCAACCCGAGCGTGCAGCCCGCCCCTGGCCGCTTCGCCAGCGCAGCCATCGCGGCGACGATCATCGGCGAGGGCGGCCGCGTGCCGCCGGCCGCGGTGATCGACGACGACACGCTCGGTTCGGTGGAAGTGGCCGGCCAGACCACGTTCGATCCGGAGCACGACGGCATTGATTTCTACGAATCGCTCGAAGGCATGCTCGTGCAGGTGCGCGATGCACTGGTGATTGCGCCGACCAACCGCTTTGGCGAGACGTGGGTCGTCGGCGACGAGGGTCGCCGCGCCACCGGGCTCAACGCGCGGGGCGGCCTGACGCTGCGCCAGACGCCGGACGGCATCGACTACAACCCGGAGCGCATCCAGATCGACGACGGCCTGCCCGGGGTGTCGATGCCCGCGGTCAACGTGGGTGATCGCCTGGGTACGCTCACCGGCGTGCTGTCGTATGCCTTCGGCAATTTCGAACTGCTGCCGCTGTCCACGCCGCAGGTTCAGGCCGGCACCCTGCAGCCGGAACGTGCAGAGTTTGCAGGCACCGGGCAGCGCCTCACGCTGGCCTCGTACAACGTCGAGAATCTCGATCCCAACGATGCCGACGGCGACGCCGATGTTGCCGGCGGCCGCTTCGATCGCATCGCGGCGCATGTCGTCGACAACCTGCGCGCGCCCGACATCCTCGCCCTGCAGGAAATCCAGGACGACAGCGGTTCCGCGAACGACGGGACGGTGACGGCGGGCACCACGCTCGCGACGCTCGCCAGGGCCATCGTCGCCGCAGGGGGCCCGGCGTACACGGCGGCCGAGATTGCGCCATTCGACGGCCAGGAGGGTGGGCAGCCCGGCGGCAACATCCGCGTGGCCTACCTCTACAACCCGGCGCGCGTCGCACTGGTGCCGGGCACGCTCGGCGCTGGCGACGCGGGGGCATCAACAGCGCCGGCACTGCTGGCAGGCCGTCTCGCGCTGACCCTGAGTCCGGGCCGGGTGCAGCCGCTGGACCCTGCATTCGACAACAGCCGCAAGCCGCTCGCCGCCGTGTTCGAGTTCCGCGGCAGGCGCGTGGTGGTGGTCAACAACCACTTCTCGTCCAAGGGCGGGAGCGATCCGCTGTTCGGCTTTGCGCAGCCACCGCTCAACGGCGGCGAGGCCCAGCGCAACTCGCAGGCGGCGGTCGTCCATGGCTTTGTCCGCGACCTGCTGGCGGCCGACGCCAAGGCCCGCGTCGTGGTGCTCGGCGATCTCAACGAGTTCAGCTTCCTGCCGCCTCTGGAGACGCTGCGCGGTGATCCGGAAATCCTGACCGACCTGGGCGATGCGCTGCTGCCCGAGACCGAGCGCTACAGCTACGTGTTCGAAGGCAACGCGCAGGAGCTCGATCACCTGCTGGTCAGCCCCGCGCTGATCGAAGGCGCCAGGTTCGACGTGATCCACGTCAACGCCGAGTTCGGCGATGCGGTCAGCGATCACGACCCGAGCCTGGCGAGCCTGTGCTTCAGCAAGGGCTCCTGCCCTGGTCGAGGCGGTGGCGATGCCGACGGCGAGTAGGACGGTCAACGCGTCGATCCTGGCGCTCTGGCAATTGCGGCTGGCGCGGCTCGATGGCGCGGACGCACTACGGTGCGGCTGCGCTTGGACGAAGTGGACAGCGCACCTGCTCGTAAGCGCACCGCCCGTCGTGCGTCGGCGATCGCGGCACGATGCGCTGCAACGCAGACGTCACCACGGGGTCACACAGGCTGCCTAGCCTGAGCGATCGGGGAGTCTCGACACTTCAGGGGCGTTACATGCGGGGCATCAGGATGGCGGTCCTCGGGACCGGGATGTGCGTTGCGGCGGGCGCAGCGGCGCAGCAGGGGGCACCCTCGCCAGGCAGCGCGGCGAAACTCGGGACGGTGACGGTCACGGCCGACAGCCCCGACCGTTACCGCTTCCGCGGCGATACGGTCGCGCCCCGGCTGCAGTACGACCACGAATACTTCGAGCGTTTCGAGCCGCTGTCGGTCGGCGACATGCTCAAGCAGGTGCCGGGGGTGTCGTTCACGAGTGACATCGGGGAATACGACGCGCCGCAGCTTCGCGGGATCGGCAGCGAGTACACGCAGGTGCTGATCAACGGCCAGCGCGTGCCCGGCGCGGGCGGCGATGCCGACGATGCCAACCGGGGGATCTTCGTCGACCGCATTCCCGCCGAGATGGTGGAACGCATCGAGATCATCCGCAGCCCGCAGGCCGATCTGGATTCCCAGGGCGTTGGCGGCACCATCAACATCGTCCTGAAGTCGATCGGCGAATTCAGCGGCGAACAGTTCCGCGCCGGTGCATTCAACGCCGGGGACGGCACCACGCGCGGCATCGGCTACGCGGGATATGCCGGCCAGTCCGGCCCCTGGAGTTTCCTGGGCGGCGTCAACGTGCAGGGCCGCTACGTGCCCAAGGACAAGAAATCGCAGACGCAGGAAGTGGACGAGGACACGGGCGAATTCGTGGTGTCCGAGCGCGTGATCGAGGACGACGTGCGCGACACGCTGGATATCGGTCTGAACGCAGGAACGAACTACGCGTTCGGGTCCGGCGCATCGCTCGGTCTGCGCGGTTTTTACCTGGATACCGACCGGGACGAGGATCAGCTGGAGCGGGTGTTCGACGGTGAAGGCTCGCTGTCGGAGACGGCCACCGAGGCCGAGCGCATCCGCGAAAAGACGCTGGGAATCGGCGCGAATTTCCGCACGCCGGCTTTCGGCGACGGCGAGGCGGTGGTCGGCCTGGACTACGCGCGCCTGGACCTGGACCGCAACAACCGCACGGAAGAAGTCGCGATCGAGGATGCCGAACTGACCCTGGGCCGCGAAACGATCCGCACCGACGATGACGAGATCCGCCTGTCGGGTCACCTGCTTTTTCCACTGTCCACGGCGCATCGGCTGAAGGTCGGCCTCCAGCTCGGCACCAAGGATCGCGATTCCTCGCAGCGCGTGTTCGAGGCCGAGGGCCTGGTGGGCGACACCGACCTGGCGTTCGAGGAGGACAGCGCCGCCAACGGCATCTACCGGATCGAAGAAGAGCGTTACGACGTCTACGCGCAGAACCTCTGGACCGTCAGCAACCGGCTGACGCTGGACTTCGGGGCGCGCCTGGAAAACAGCGTGATGCAGCAGGATGGCATCGACTCCGACGGCAATGCGCGGCCTGCCGACGAAACGCAGCATGCGTTCAATCCGAACGCCCATGCGCGCTACTCGCTGTCCCGCCAGGACCAGCTCCGTGCGAGCGTGGCCAGGACCCTCAGGCGCCCCAACTTCAACAGCCTCGTGCCCTTTTTGATCGAGGACGACGGCGAGTTCTTCGTGGGCAATCCGGACCTCGAACCGGAGGCCGCGATCGGCTACGACCTGGGTTACGAACACCGCTTCGCCCGGCAGCAGGGGCTGGTCGGGGTGAACCTGTTCTTTCGCGACATCGGGGATCTCATCCAGGACGTGCGGGTGCAGGACACCACGTCGCCGGACAATGTCGGGGATGGCACGGTCTGGGGCGTTGAGCTGGACGCGAGCCTGCCGCTGGCGTTCGCGGGCATGCCCGGGGTGAACATCTACGCCAACTACTCCTACCTGAAGTCGCGCGTCGATGACCCTTTCACCGGCGAGGCGCGTCGCTTCAACCGTCAGCCGATCTACGTCTACAACCTCGGCTTCACCCACAAGATCCAGCCCTGGAACGTGACCTGGGGTGCCAGCTTCCAGCAGCAGGGCAAGGCGCTCGAATACCAGGCCGACGAGATCGTCACGGTGGAATACGATGGCAATCTCGAAGCGTTCATCGAATACCGGATCAACCAGACCTTCAGCGTGAAGCTCAACGGCAACAACCTGCTGGATGCGAGCAAGGACGAGTTCTTCCGCACCTTCGACGGGACGCGGCCCGGCGGCGCCGTCGAGGGAATCGAGAACGAGACCGAGCGGGTGGGACGCATCACGCTCCTCACGCTGCGCGGACAGTTCTGATGGGGCGGACGGCGGTTTTCCGGGCGGCCCTGCTGTGCCTTTGCGGCTGCACCGCGCAGACCACCGTCCCGGAGCCGCCCGCCGGGCTGCCCACGGTGGTCGCGACCGCGGAAACCGAGCCGGTCGATACTGCCGGCGACGCCGCGGACGACCCGGCAATCTGGGTTGACACCACCACCCCGTCTGCCTCGCTCGTCATCGGGTCGCAGAAGAAGTTCGGCGTCCTCCTCTACGATCTCGGCGGCAAGCTGCTGCAGTCCGTGCCCGCGGGGCGGATCAACAACATCGATCTGCGCGACCTGTTTCAGCTGGCCGGGCAGCGCGTTGCCATCGTGGCCGGCAGCAACCGCAGCGACCGGTCACTGGACCTGTGGGCGCTGGACCCGGCCACGCGCCGGCTGCGCGACGTGGCCGACGGCGTACTTCCGCTCGGCCTCTCGGACCCCTACGGCCTGTGCCTCTACCGCAGCCCGCGCGATGGAAGCGTGCAGGTCATCGTCAACGACAAGGACGGCCGCGTGCAGCAGTGGCGGCTGCAGGAACATGCGGGCGGCAAAGTGGGTATCGAGAAGCTGCGCGAGTTCCGCCTTTCATCCCAACCCGAAGGATGCGTTGCCGACGACGATGCCGGGCTGCTCTATCTGGGCGAGGAGCGTCGCGGCGTGTGGCGCTATCCCGCGGAGGCCGATTCGACCGTTGCCCCGGTGTTGGTCGACCACACGGGCGACGGCGGTCACCTTGTCGCCGACGTCGAAGGACTGTCGCTGTGGCGCGGCAGAGACGGCAGCGGTTACCTGGTCGTGTCGGTGCAGGGCGAGCACGCCTACGCCGTGTACGAGCGCGCACCGCCCAACCGCTTTCGCGGCAAGTTCACCGTGGTGGACGATCCGGCCAGCGGCATCGACGGAAGCCAGGAAACCGACGGCCTGGACGCGACCGCGACCGACCTTGGCCCACCCTACTCGCGGGGCCTGCTGGTCGTGCAGGACGGGTATAACACGCACCCCGACGCAAACCAGAATTTCAAGCTGATTCCATTCGCGAGCGTGATCGACGCCCTGGTTCTGGAGGCCCCGGCGCAGTTGCGATGACGGGCCTGGCGGTTTCGAGTCGATACGATACGGCATGCCGACGACCGACCGCCCCTACCTCCAGGAGCAGAGCTTTTTTGCAGCCGGTGTCGCCCTCCGAGTGGCCGCCGCACTTCATCGTCTCCGGCTGCAACGGCACGAGGGGACGCTGCGTGGGCACAGCCGAATACGTCTCCGCATTCAGGAACGCGGCCTCGATGTACGCGTGGCGCGTGACGACGCAGCAATCGATCTACGGTGCATGGAACACATCCGTCTCATGCGGCAGCGAGCGCAGCACGGCGAACGGGCCGGCGAGATAGGTCGGCGATAGCGGGTTGAAATCGGCCAGCACGGGGCGGGGCGGGCGGACTGGGTAACGATCGTCGCTGCCCGTGTCTCCTTGGAAAGTCGAGCCCGGCCCCTTACGCACGTTCTAATCGGCTGGGGCGGATACGACGCGTGACCCCATCGACTTGTCGTTCGTCTCCTTGAGCATGAAGGTGGCCAGCAGGGTGACGGCCGACGCGCCGGCCATGTAGAAGGACACGCCCATGGCCCCATACGGCCCTGCCAGCAGGGCGGTTGCGATCAGCGGGGCCAATGCACCGCCAAGGATTGCGCCCAGCTGGTAGCCCAGGGATGCGCCCGAGTAGCGCACCTTGGTGCCGAACATCTCCGCGAAGAACGCCGCCTGCGGTCCATACATCATCCCGACGAAGAGCCCACCGACGGCGGTTGCGATGGCGATGTTGGCGAACAAGCGCGTGGACATCAGCGGGAACATGGCGAATGCCCAGAGGCCGAACAGCAGCGCGCCCAGCATGAAGATGCCGCGCCGGCCGTAGCGGTCGGAGATTGCCGCCGAGACCAGCACGGAGGGCACCATGGCCAAGGCACCGATCATCACGGCGAACAGCATCGTGCTCTTGGGCAGCCCGAGGCCGATGGTGGCGTTGGTGCCGTAGGCGATAACGAAGGCGATGAGGATGTAGAACCCGACCTGGACCGAAAGGAACGCGCCCGCGGCGAGCGCGATCCGCCCCGGATACAGGCGCAGCGCTTCCAGCACCGGCGAGCCCGAGGCGGCAGCCGACGCTGCCGTGCCCTTCTGGGACCCGCTCTGCTGCAGCTCGCGGAAGTCGTCGGTGTCCTCGATTCTCAGCTGCACGAAGGTCGCGATACCGATCAGCACGGCGCTGAAAAGGAACGGCAGGCGCCAGCCCCATTCCATGAACGCATCCGGGGAGACGAAGCTCGTCACCGCCAGGAAGGCCAGGTTCGCGAGGATGACGCCTACGGGCGCACCAACCTGGGCGAAGCTGCCGTAGAAGCCGCGCTTTTCGGGTGGCGCGCTCTCGGTGATCAGCAGGACCGCCCCGGCCCACTGCCCGCCGATGGCCAGCCCCTGCGCGAAGCGCAAGACCACGAGCAGCACCGGCGCGGCGATGCCGATGCTGGAATAGGTCGGCAGGCAGCCGATCAGGGTGGTCGAGACTCCCATCATCAGGAGGGCGACGACCAGCGCCTTCTTGCGACCGAGCTTGTCGCCGAAATGACCGAAGACGATGCCGCCCACCGGCCGGGCGAGGAAGCCCACGGCAAAGGTGCTGAAGGAGGCGATCAGGCCCACGACCGGGTCCATCCCCGCCGGAAAGAACAGCGCCGGGAATACCAGCGCGGCGGCGCTGGCGTAGATGAAGAAGTCGTACCACTCGATGCTGGTCGCCGCCAGAGACGTCAAAGCCACCTTGACGATGGATTTTTCGCTTGCCTTCCTGTTCATCCCGCCTCCCTGTTTGCTTGTCGCCGCTGGGAACCCGCAACGTCATCGAACCGGACCGTGAGCACGTTCGTGGCGGAAGGGTACGACAAGTAGAAGGAGATGGTGGCAGCCGCAAGCCCGCGCAGTCCGGAATTTCTGATCCGGAACAGATCGGCTGCACAGCGTGGCCAAATTTGGCGACCCGGGAGATCGGGCGAAGTGCGGTTCTCGGACGTTCTCGTACGCCCTCGACATCCACCGACGAGTGAGCGATCAACGCCCCGTCAATCCCATCATCCGTCTGGAGAGCCTGGTACTCCGTCGCTCCCGGCGTGGTGACGAGCACCGAAGGGAAGACCAGCGGATGCACGGTGACCTCGCCGTATCGGAAGGCTTCGTCGGCTCGGCCCACGACGCTCGCGCGCCGATACTCATGATCCGTAGGCACCCCGCGGGATGCCGAAGTATTGTGTCCGGTCCGTCCGGCAGACCTTCATACGAGGAAGATGGGGCCGACAGACCTTATTCCGAGCAGCGGGGCAGCGGCCGGAATTCGCCCCCGTCCCCCGGCTATACTTGCGAAACGTTCTCATTTTCTTGAATGCCATGCGTGCGGTGATCGCGAGTTTCCTGTTGATGCTGCTGGTCTCTTTCGGGGCGCAGGCCGTTGAACTGACCGTGTACACGGCGCGCATCGAGGAGCTGATCAAGCCGATGTTCGACCGCTACACGGCGGAGACCGGCACCACCATCCGCTTCCTCACCGACAAGGAAGGCCCGCTGATGCAGCGCATCCAGGCCGAGGGCGCCAGCTCTCCGGCCGACATCCTGCTCACGGTGGACGCCGGCAATCTCTGGCAGGCCACGCAGCTCAAGATCCTGCAGGCGGTGGACTCCAGGACGCTCCAGGCCAACGTGCCGGCGCACCTGCGCGACCCGGACAATTTCTGGTTTGGCACGTCCATCCGCGCGCGCACCATCGTCTACCACACCGGTCGCGTGAAGCCGTCGCAGCTGTCCACCTACGAGGCCCTGGCCGGCCCGGCGTGGAAGAACCGGCTGTGCCTGCGCACATCCAAGAAGGTCTACAACCAGTCTCTGGTGGCGATGATGCTGGCCGAGCTGGGCGACAAGCGCACCGAGGAGGTGGTGCGCGGCTGGGTGGCGAACCTGGGCGCGGCGCCGTTTGCGTCCGACACCGAGGCGATGGACGCCATTGTCGCCGGGCGCTGCGATGTGGCGCTGGTCAACACCTACTATTACGGCCGCATGGTGCGCGACAAGCCGGAGCTGCCGCTCAAGCTGTTCTGGCCTAACCAGTCGGGCCAGAAGGGCCAGCTGGGCGGCGTGCACGTGAACGTGTCCGGCGCCGGCATCACGGCGCACAGCCCGCACCGCGACGAGGCGGTGAAGTTCCTGGAATGGCTGAGTTCGCGCGAGGCGCAGGCGCTGTTTGCCGGGCTCAACCTGGAATTCCCGGTGAACCCCGCGGTGCAGCCGGATGCGATCACGGCCAACTGGGGCGCTTTCAGGCAGGACCCGGCCAGCCTCGGCGAAGCGGGCAGGCGCCAGACGGCGGCGGTGCGGCTGATGGATCGGGTGGGATATCGGTGAGAGGCTGGCCGCTGCTCGCCGTCCTCATCGCCCTGCCGACGCTCCTGCCGCTTGCCGCGGCGCTCACCTCGTTCACGCGCGTCGATGCGGAGCTGTGGTCGCACCTGTCCACCTACGTGCTGCCGCAGGTGCTGCCGGACACGCTGATCCTTCTCGCCGGCGTGAGCCTGGGCGTGAGCGTGACCGGCGCCGGGCTGGCGGTGCTGGTGAGCATGTTCAGCTTCCCCGGCCGACGCTTCTTCGCCTGGGCGCTGCTGCTGCCCATGGCCATGCCGGCCTACGTGCTGGGCACGGTGTTCGTGGGCAACCTGGACTACGCCGGCACGGTGGCGAGCTGGCTGCGCGACAAGGGCGTGAGCCTTCCGGAACTACGCAACGGCCTGGGTGCGGGCCTGGTGCTGATTGCGGCCCTGTACCCCTACGTGTACCTGGTGGTGCGCAGCAGCCTGGTGGCGCAGGGCGCGCGCGTGCTGGAGGCGGCGCAGTCGATGGGCCTGTCGCCGGTGCAGTCGATCGTGCGCGTGGTGCTGCCGCTGGCGGCCCCGGCCATTGCCGGCGGCACGCTGCTGGCGTCCATGGAAACGCTGGCCGATTTCGGCACCGTGGCGGCGTTCAACTACGACACCTTCACCAGTGCCATCTACAAGGCATGGTTCGCGCTGTTTTCGGTCGACGCGGCCTTGCAGCTGGCGGGCGTGCTGCTCGCGCTGGTCGTGCTGCTCCTGGTTTTGCAGGGCCGCGTGCAGGCGGCGCGACGCGTGGCCGTTGCCGGGCCGCACGCCGCCAGCATTCCGCTCCCCGGCGCCAGGGGCCTGGCGGCGAGCGCCATCTGCCTGCTGGTCCTGGTGCTTGCCTTCGTGGCGCCGGCGATGCAGCTGCTGGTGTGGGCGCTGCGGCATCGACATGACTTCGACGCGCGCATGGCCGCGTCGGCGTTCAACTCCCTGCGGCTGGGCGTGTTCGCCGCGCTGCTGCTGGTGAGCGGCGCCAGCCTGCTCGGCTACGCGGCGCGGCGCGCGCCTGGGCGCGTGGTGCGTGCGGCCACCCGCGTCGCCACGCTCGGCTACGCGCTGCCCGGCGCGCTGCTGGCCGTGGGTCTGTACGTGCCGCTGGCGGCGCTCACGCAGCGCTTCAACCAGCAGTTCGACCTGCACCTGGTGCTCCAAGGTGGGCTGGCGCTGATGCTGATGGCCTACGCCGTGCGCTTCATGGCCGTGGCGCACGCGCCGGTGATGGCGGGGCTGGCGCGCATCCGCCCCAGCCTGGACGAGGCCGCGCAACTGGCCGGCGTCACCGGCCTGCGCCAGTTGCAGCGCGTGCACCTGCCGCTGCTGCGCCCCGGCCTTGCCGCTGCCTGCGCGCTGGTGCTGGTGGATGTGATGAAGGAAATGCCCATCACCCTCATGACCCGCCCGTTCGGCTGGGACACGCTGGCGGTACGCGTGTTCGAACTCACCAGCGAGGGCCAATGGCAGCGGGCGGCATTGCCGTCGCTGTTCATCGTCGTGGCCGGGCTGATCCCCGTGGCCTGGCTGACGCGGCAGATGGACCACCAGCAGCACTCCACCGCCATTCCGGCCGCAGGCGATGGACCTGCAACTTGAATCCGTGCGCGCCGGGTATCACGGCGCGGTGGTGCTCCACGAACTGAGCCTGCGGCTGGCGCAGGGCACCATCGGCTGCCTGCTGGGACCGTCCGGCTGCGGCAAGACCACGGCGCTGCGGGCGATCGCCGGGTTCGAGCCGATCAGCGCCGGCCGCATCCTCGGCCAAGCCGGCGTGCTGAGCGAGGCCGGGCGCCACATGCCGCCGGAGCGGCGCAACATCGGCATGGTGTTCCAGGACCTGGCGCTGATGCCGCACCTGGACGTGGGCGCCAACATCGCCTTCGGCCTGCACCGGCAGCCGCGGGCCGAACGCGCCGCCCGCGTCGAGGAACTGCTGGACTTGATCGGCATGCGAAGCTCCGCGCGCGCCTTTCCGCACCAGCTTTCCGGAGGCCAGCAGCAGCGCGTGGCACTGGCCCGCGCGCTGGCGCCGCGGCCGCGCCTGATCCTGCTGGACGAACCCTTCTCCGCACTGGACGTGGAACTGCGCGAGCGGCTGTCGCAGGACGTGCGCAAGATTCTCCAGCACGAGGGCATGACCGCGCTGCTGGTCACGCACTCGCAGCACGAAGCCTTTGCCATGGCAGACGTCATCGGCGTGATGCGCGACGGGCGGCTGCTGCAATGGGACAGCGCCTACAACCTCTATCACCGCCCCGCCAACCGCTTCGTGGCCGACTTCGTGGGCGAGGGCCGCCTGCTGCCCGGCCAACGTCGGGCCGACGGCGCGATGCAGATCGAACTCGGCGTGCTGCCGCCGCGCAACGGCCCGCTGCCCGCGGGCCCCGTGGACGTGCTGCTGCGCCCGGACGACGTGATCCACGACGAAGCCAGCGCCATCACCGCGCAGGTCATCGCCCGGGCGTTCCGCGGCGCCGAATTCCTCTACACCCTGCGCCTGCCGTCCGGCAGCGAGGTGCTGTCCCTGGTGCCGAGCCACCACGACCACGCCATCGGCAGCCGCATCGGCATCCGGCTGGACGTGGAGCATTTGATTGCGTTTGAGAGGGGGGATGGCAGGTGAGGTCTTGCGCTGGACGTCCGAATCGTCCGGCCTTGCGCTTTAATAAAAGTTCGAGTGTCGATTGGGTTGTGCAGTTCTACTTGTAAGGTCTTACGCCCAATCTCAGTCGACCGTTTGAAGTATTAGTACCCCTCCTTGAGTTGTGCACCAAGCCAAGCCCCATAGATGAAAACTGGGATAAACCCGAAGACGGCAGCAATGGGAAATACGAGCAACTGACTAACACCCTCCGCTCTAGAGCCGATTGCCGTGGCCACAGAAACGGCAACCATGATGCCGACCCATGAGATTGCGGCGCCAATGGTGAGGAGACCCACTGTGAACCAGAACTCCGGAATGAGATCCACCTTGACGTTGGCTAGCTCAGGAATGGCCGCCTTGACAATTTGGAGAGTGAACACCAGTGCAATGCCGCCAAGAACCAGCGTTTGCAATGACTGGACTTGACCAAAGAAAGGTATGAAAGCGAGCAAGAGCGCCGCAACGAAAAGCACACCGACGAGCTTGAAGAAAAGGCCTGGCGCGGTATCAATTACGCGCCAAGGCAAGCTCCACGTGGCGTCGTCGCCAATGCCGAAAAGTATTGGGGCGAGGGTCAGGACAAAAACTGCGATTGCCGCGACCTGAAGAACAGGTAGCAGTAGCATACCGAGACATCCCATTGAACCGCCGCCCGTCTGCGTTGCCATGCCAAAAAAGAACGTTGGCACGAGGAAGATAACGAGATACTCCAGACCAACGACGTAAGTCTCCCAGTAGGTGAGGACGCCCAGCCCATTTCCTACGGACTCCCAGAACATTCACAGCTCTCCTTTGGACTCCGATCACCGAATCAGGACTTGCGAGTCTACCCCTTCAGCGGTGTCGGATCGAAGTAGTCGCGCCACGCGGTGATCTTGCCGTTGCGCACGATGAACACGCCCATGAGGCGGATGGAGGCCATCCGCTTTCCGTCGGCGCTCCAGAAATGGTCGATGCGCTCGGTCATCACCGTGTCGCCGTCGGCGACGATGAGCAGGTCGTCGATGGTGATGCGCTCGAACGGCATCTGCTGCTGGAAGGCGTGGATGAAGCCGATGGCCTCGTCCGGGCCGGTGGTTTTGGAGAGACTCACGTTCTCGTAGGCGCAATCGGGTGCGAAATGCCGGCGTACGCCGATTTCGAAACCCTGCTTCTGGTCCCAGGCCTGGAAGAAATCACGAACCGTTGAAATGGGGGACATGCGCGACTCCGTCGGGATGGTGAACGTGCCCGGACCGGATCCAGGCGACCGGCCCAACCGTAGCGCAGGGGCGGCGCCCGTAGAACGGGTGGCGCGCCAGGTGCGGGTCAGCCCGGTGCCGCGGCAGTCTTGGGCCGGCCCTTGCGTTGCAGCACGTCCAGCGCCTTCTGCTTGATGTCGCCGGCGAAGTAGTCCGCATATCCGAGCCAGATCATGCTGACCTTGCCGTCCGCGTCCAGCAGGAAGGTGGCCGGCAGTTTCCACGGCCCGTACAGCTTCATGATGATGCCGATGGGGTCGCCGATCACCGGGTAGTCCACCTTGGTGGCGTCCAGGAAGCGGCGCGCCTTGGGGATGTCGTCGTCCACGTTCACGCCCACCACCTCGAACTGGTCGGCCCAGCCCAGGGCGCCGATCTCGCTGCGCACCTTGTTCAGCTCCGGCATGGCCAGCAGGCAGGGGCCGCACCACGACGCCCAGAAATCCACCACCACCACGCGGCCGCGGAAGTCCGACAGCTTGGTGCCCGGGGCGCCGTTCAGCACCAGGCCGGCAATCTCCGGGGCCTCGGCGCCGAACTTCAGCAGCTCGGGCGGCTTGGCGGGCGCGGCCTCCTCGGCGTGCAACGTGCAGGACGCGGCCGCCAGCATGGCGGCAAGGAACAGGCGCAGCAGGGACGGCGTTCGCATCAGTAGCATCAGGCGGGGGAGAATTCCGCGATCACCCTAGCGCGGTTCAAGGCCGGACGGAAAGCACACCATGCCCTTGTCGATGACACGAGCTTGCCGGGCACTGGCGCGCGCCGGCACCCCGCCCGCGCGGCGCGCACAGCCATGAGCCGCCTGGTGCTGGTGCGCCATGCGCAGGCCTCGTTTGGCGCCGAGCGCTACGACCGGCTGTCCGAGCTCGGCTGTGCCCAGGCGCAGGCGGTGGGCCGGCATTTTTTGGCGCAGGGCCGGCACTTCGACCGCGTGTGGATCGGCCCGCGCGACCGCCACCGCCTGACCGCGCGCTACGCGCTCGAACCGCTGGGTCTGGACTGGCAGGTGCCGCACGAGCCGGCGCTGGACGAGTTCGCCGAAGGTCAGCAGGTGCTGGCGTCCACCGGCCCGCAAGCGACCGCATCGCAATCCGAAAGCCATCGCGATGCCATGCGTCGCTACGTGGCGCGCATCGACGCCTGGGCCGAGGGGCGCGAACCCATCATCGGCGCGCCGCCGGTCGAGGTGTTTCGCGCCACCGTCGCGGAATGGCTGGCGCGCGCCACCGCCGACTCCGCGCGCGGCCAGTCCGTGCTGGCGGTGACCTCCGCGGGCGTGGTGTCGGCGGTCGTGGCCATCGTCCTGGACCTGCCCAACCCGAAGCTCGCCACGCTCATGCGGGAAATCCACAACGGCTCGCTCACGGAATTCGTGTTCTCGCCCGGGCGCGCTGCCGCGCTGCGCTCGTTCAACGTCGGCACCCACCTGCCGGACGATCTGCTGACGCGAATCTAGGCCACGCCAGGGGCAAGCGGAAAATTGGCGGTTCGATCCGCCTACTTCTGCCCCGCCGGCGCCGCGGGCGCGGAGGCGTAGAACTCGTACTTGCTGCCCCACAGCGCGCTGAGCTTTCCGGCGTTGGCGTAGGCGGTGCGCAGCCAGCGCATGGACGCCACGCGGTTGAGCGGGTAACTGGCCGCGCCGAGCACACCGGTGAGCGCGCAGGCCGCCGCGGCGCGCAGCGCGAACGCTGCCGCGGAATGCCAGTGGTGCGGGCCGTGATGGCCGTTGCGCCAGTGCGTGGTGTGCACCTGTCCGCCGTTGTAGGCGCGCAGCAGGATGTAGCGGCCGCTGAGCCGTGCGGGCGGCACCGGCTCGGTGGCGATGGCCTCGTCGCACCACACGATGCGCGCGCCCCGGGTGTGCATGCGCATCAGCAGGTCGCCGTCTTCGCCGCCGATCAGGCCGAGTTCTTCCTTGAAGGCGATGGATTCGGCGCGCACGTAGCTGCCGCGCAGCAGCGCGTTGCCAAACCACAGGTTCTGCCGCGGAATCGGCGTGCCGGTGGCGTAACGCGGCAGGGCGTAGAAGCCGCCCTGGCGGATCCAGCCTTCCACGTGGTCCGGCAGCTCGCGGATGAGCGGGCCCATCACGGCATCGGCCTCGAAGCGCTGGGCACAGTCCATCATCAGGCGCAGCCAGTCCGGCACCACGCGCTCGTCGTCGTCCAGAAACCCCAGCCACTCGCCGCGGGCCAGTTCCACCGTGCGGTTGCGCGTCAGCGAAATGCTCTGCCTGGGCTGGATGTCGTAGTGCACCGGGAACGGCGCGCCGGCCGCAAAGACTTTCACCACGTGGCGCGCGCTGCCGGTGGGGTCGTTGTCCACCACCACCACTTCGTCGGGCAGGCGCGTCTGCAGCGCCAGGTCGTGCAGCAGCTCGCCAATCTGCATCTGGCGCTTGTAGGTGCAGATAAGGACGCTGGTCTTCGGGGAATCGGGATCAGTCATGCGGGCCCATCATGCGGGGTGGAGATGCGCGGTGGTCGCGGATTCATTTCTGCAGGCGGGCCAGGGCCTCGTCGATGCTCACGCGCGGCGTCCAGCCCAGCGCCGCCTTCGCCCGCGCGTTGCTGTAGCGCAGCGGCTTGAAGTACACGTTCTGGCCTTCCGGCGTCAGCAGCACCGGTCCACGCAGCGTCTTGCCCAGCAGCGAGGCCAGGCTGCGGGCGACGGCCAGCGCGCAGGCCGCCAGGCCCAGCACCCACATCGGCACCGCCACCGACCGCACCGGGTGGCCGGACAGGCCGGTGAGCGCGGACACGAAGCGGGACCGCGCGGGCAACCCGTCGTCCACGATGTTGAGCAGCGTTTCGCGTGCGGCCGGTGCGAGCGCCGCGGCCACCACGGCGTCGGCGCAGTTGTCGATGTAGGTCAGCGGCAGCACGGCATCAGGGGGGCCCATGCGCAGGAAAATGCCAGAACCGAGCCAGCGGCCGAACGCGGAGTTGGCGAGGTTGTCGGCCCCGAAAATGATGCCCGGACGCAGGATGCAGACCTCGCTGCCGTCCTTGCCGAAGTCGCGGAACTGGTTTTCCTGCAGCAGCTTCGCGCGCGCATACGGACCTTGTTTGTCAGGGTCTGAAAATACGGGTGAATTTTCGTCAAGCAGCGAGCCGGCGGCAGGGCGCTCGTAATCGTAGACCGAAAACGAGCTGATCCCCACCAGGCGGCGCACCCCCGCGCTACGCATGGCGGCCAGCAGGTGGGTGGTGGTGAGCACGGTGTCCTGGTACTGCTGCTCGTAGTGGCCGGACTTGGCCGCGGCCGCGTGCACCAGCACGTCCACGCCGCGCAGGGCGGCGACCAGCTCCGGCGACGGCCCCAGATCCACGGCCACGGTGGTGGCCTTGGGATGCTTGGACCACACAAACGGCTGGTTGGCCCGCGCGGGGCGCACCAGCGCCAGCACCTCGGCGCCGGCGCCCAGTGCGGACAGCACAGTGGCACTGCCCAGAAAACCGGCGGCGCCGGTGACGGCAATCTTCATCTTCGCGAACTCCTGTTTGAGCGGCCCCGGACGTGGCGCCGAAAACAACGCGCGGCGCGCAGGCTGGCGGGGTGCGTGGAGGGTCAGAGGTCGTTCAGCGCGGCCTCAACCCGGCCCGACCGGTAGAAGGGTTCCAGCACGCCGCGTACCTGGGCTTCCAGCCGCCCGGCCTTGTGCAGCGCCTGCACCAGCTGCGGGGCGAAGCGCTGCGCCTCGTCGGCGATGCGCGAACGGGCGATGCCGCAGTCGTCCAGCAGGCTGTTCACCGTCTGCGTGCCGTATTTCGCAAAGTAGCGCTCCACGCCGTCGTCGATGGCCGTGCGCACGAAGGGCGTGGTGCGCAGGTCCTTCCAGCAGGCCAGCAGCGTGAGGTAGATGCCCTCCATGTCGCCGGACGACAGGCTGGCGCGCAACTCGCCCAGCCGGGTCTTGCCGAAGTGCCGCCACGATTCCACCGCCGCCTCGCGCAGCACGGGGTCGTGGGTGCCGTCGAGCATGGGTTCGGCGGTCTTCAGCGAGACCCGGCCCACGCTGCTGCCCAGGTATTTCTTGATGCCTTCCTCCAGCGAGGCCTCGATGCCCGAGGTGGCGCGGCCGATCACCGCGCGGCTCAGCTTCATGGCCGAGCGCGCGCCGGGAATGAACGAGGAGACCGCCGCCCCGCGCACCAGGTAATCGCGGATGCCGTTGTAGAGCAGGTCGGAGGCCATGCGTTCGTAGAACGGGCTGCCGATCACCGCCTCCACCACCTGGCGGCGCACCGCGCGCAGCGCCAGGCAGTGGTCCAGCAGTTCCTCGAAGCGTGCCTGCGACAGCAGGTCGCCGAGCCGCGTGCGGTCGTGCGCCGGGTTGTCATGCAGCGCGCGGGCAAGGTCGCGGATCACCTCCGGCAGGCGCTCGCCCAGGTCGAACTCCACCAGGTAATGCCGCAGCGCCGCCTTCACCGTCTCGCGGCTCACCAGCGCCTCCAGCGGCAGGGCGCCAGCCTCGTCGAGCGCGGCATCCACCAGTTCCTCCACGAAGGGCCGCAGCTTCTTGCCACCGAGCTGCTCGATGACGAACGCGACGTGCGCGTCCAGCAGCGCCGTCGCCGGGCCAGGCTTGAGTTTCTTCTTCACGCTTCGAATGCTCGACGGGAAAGGCCTAGCCTACTACTGCCGGAACCCGCGGCGTTCATGAACCGCGGGAGGCAGCGGCGAGACACCGTCTCGCCGCCTACCTCATGCGTCCTCGTGGCAGGCGCGTCATCGCATCCTGGAAGCAGCGCGAACGCTCGCTCTGAAGCGACAAGGTTTCACGCAACCCCCAACCGATTGATCAGGCGCGTGCTCGCGACGACCTCACAACACGGTCACGCTGATCTTCATCGTGTCCGCACCGGGCGTTCCGCTGACGCTGAGGGACACGCCGGTCCATTTCCCATCGGGCAAATTGAGCGGCGGCTTGGTGGTCCGGCCGATTTTCCGCTTGCTGCCGAAGGGGTAGAGATCCCCAGTGTCGCCGCGGTTGCCCTGGCCGAAAATCTTGGCGAGATCGCGCCGACCGTCGGCCTGCACCAGTTCGATGGCAAGACGGTTTTCGTCGTTCACATTGTCGATGCGTTCGTCGACGACGTAGACCGCGATGCCCTCGTCCGGGGAGAACGCGTCCTGCCCACGCCTGCGCCGGTATTCGACGACGATGTACTGCGTCTCGGCCATCGTCGCAGGGTTGTGGATGTAGACAATGCTGCCGCCCTCCGCCGCCGGCTTGAGCACGATGTTCTGGGTGGTCTTGGTGACCAGTTGCGGCACGATCCAGCCCTGGAACATGCGCAGCATGCCGTTGGGCAGGACCGGCGTGAGGCCGTTGTTGCCCCAGGATCCGGCGGCCATGAGGCAGTAGTTGCCGAGGCCGTTGGACTGCATCTGCTCCACCTGGCCGGTGTCGTAGTAGTCGGCCCAGCGCGCTGCCAGGTGCCCCCATTCGTGGGCGCAGACGCCCATGTTGCAGTCCTCGGGCACGGTGAGGTACGTGCTCACGGACAGGTTGGGGCCCACCGGCACCCCGCCCGGAACAATCCACTTGTGGCTCCAGATATCGTCCCGGGACGTGGTCTGCTCGGCGCCCGCACCGGCGTGGATGACGAACAGGGCGGTCACCAGGTGTTCGCCGAGCACGTCGTAAGGCGTGAAGTCCACACCGGCCTGCTTCGCCGCCAGCACGGCGTCCCGCACCATCCCCGGAGCGTTGCGGGGAAACGAGTCGCCCAGGCCGGAGTTGGCGTCGGTGTAGAAGCTCAGCGGCTGGGGCATGCGAAACCAGCCGAAGACCTTGCCCTGAACGTCGATCCCCGCACCCGTGCCGGCGTCCCAGTTGCTCACCCCGCGGTAGTAGTCGCGCATGCTCCCGGTGGGAAACACCCCGTTCTCGCTGAACAGCATCTGCTCGAAAAACGCCGGCGACCGGTTGCTGCTGCGCGGCCGGTCGGCAAAATCCACCAGCAGCACCAGCGTCTGGATGACCCCCTTGAGCTTCTTGGTCGGCCGGGAGATGAGTTGTGCGCTGTGGCTGGGCGCGTGCGCGAGCGCACCGTCGTCCAGGCCCACGAAGTTCTCGCCGCGCCGGCTGGATCTCCACACGGCGTAGTACTGCGCGAACGTCATGCTCTTGGGCAGGCGGCGCGCTTCCTTCAATTCCAGGAAGCGCGCGTACAGCTGCGCCATGGCGTCGGGCGACAAGGGCACCGGGCAGAAGGCCTGCTTGCAGGTGTGGTGATGCAGGGGTTTGACGGCGTGGAACATGGTCTGCGTCCTCCTGGTTGTTGCGATGGGACACGACAGCCGCGAAGCAGCGGTCCTTTTTTTGGCGTCACCGCGTTGGCGACCTGTCGTCGGATTCCAGCGGGGCTGCGCTCCCGGAACCGCTTGACAGGGCCACGCGATCATGTTCCGCAGCAGGGCCGAGCAAAAGTGGCGGCCGCCCGTTTCGGCGGACACTTTGTGACGTGCTTCTCAGGCAGGGAGGGTGGACGTTGCCGCGGAGGCGCGCCGAGCCTCCGCTCCGGCCCGGGAAACCGCTGGCATCGGAACCTGTTTGCGTCGATGCCGTGAATTCTCCTGATCCCGCACGGGTTTGAACTGGCTGACGCGGCGATGGCACGGGCGCTGCACGCAGCCGCGCGCGGTTCTACCGCCCAGGCTCCTCGCGCGCTTCCGGCTCCACCACCCGCGCCAGGGCGCGCACGAAATCGGACTGGGTGAGAATGCCCACGAGCTTGCCGTCGCCATCCACCACCGGCAGATGGTGGTGGTCGTCTTCCGAGAACGACGACAGCAGGTCCACAATCAGCCGGTCCTCGCGCGCCACGCGCACGCGCCGGGTCATGATCTGGCCGACCACCTCGGGCTTGGTGGACGAGAGCGTGCCGCTGGCGCGCACCAGTTCCTTCACCCGCCCGCCCAGCCCGTCCGGCGCGTCGAGATTGGCCTGCCGCAGGAAGTCGGCCCGCGTGACAATGCCGACGACGCGGCCGGTGCGGTCGGTCACCGGCAGTGCCTTCACGCGGTGGCGCCGCATGAGCGCCCAGGTGGCTTCCAGCCGGTCGCCAAACTGCACGGTGACCGGGTTGCGCGACATGATGTCCGCGCAGCGCAGCCCCCCGAACAGGCGGTGGTAGGCGTTGAGCTCGGTCTGGCGCAGCAGGTTTTCCAGGTCGTCGCGGCTCACGTCCAGCACCTCGTTGTAGCGGGCCAGCGCCTTGTCGAAGTCCGCCGAGCTGAAGCGCGAAGGCACTTCGCCCGCCGCCGGCAGCCTGGCCGCGGAAACCTGGGCATGCGGGTAGCGCCGCCCGGTGGCGTGGTGCCAGGCGATGCCGGCGAGCACCAGCAGCAGGGTGTTGATGGCCACCGGGAACAGCGCGAACACGAAGTCGTGAATGCCCAGCAGCACCGTGGTCAGCGCCACCGCGCCCCCGGGCGGATGCAGGCAGCGCAGCGCCAGCATGGCGCCGATGGCCAGGCTCACCGCCGCGGCGGCCACCACCGGCAGAGGCCCGCCGATTCCGAGCACGCAGGCTATGCCGACCAGCGCCGACACCGCGTTGCCGCCGACTGCGGCCCAGGGCTGGGCCATGGGTCCGGCCGGCGCGGCGAACACCAGCACGGTGGTCGCGCCCAGCGGCGCCACCAGCCAGGCGCCGGCCATCGCCCAGGCACCCGCCAGCCAGTGGCTGAGCAGCGCCGCCAGCACCAGGCCGAGCGCCGCGCCGGCGACCACGCGCAGGCGCTCGCGCGGGCCGATCGTGACCGGCGCCGGCCACAGCAGCGCGGGCAGGTCCAGCCGCTGGCGCAAGCGGATCAGGTCCGGTTCGGGCGGGGGAGGCGAGGGCATCCGCCCAGTTTATCGCGCGGGCCGCGTGGCTCCGGACGGGCTGCCGCCGTCATCCGGCGCGCAGGATCTGCCGCAGCGCCGCGTCCAGCCCCGGCGCCTGGAACTCGAAGCCGGCGCCACGGGCCGCGTCCGGCAGCACCTTCTGGCTGCCCAGCAGCAGGCCGGACATCTCGCCGAACAGGCCGCGCAGCACGAACGCCGGCATCGGCAGCAGGGCCGGACGGTGCAGCGCCTGCGCCAGCAGGCGGGTGAAGTCCTCGTTACGCAGCGGTTCGGGGCTGGTGGCGTTGAAAGCGCCGGAAAGTTCGGGTGATTCGGTTAGCCAGCGGATCAGGCGAACCAGGTCCGCGCGCGTGATCCAGCTCATCCACTGCCGGCCCGAGCCCAGGCGCCCGCCGGCGCCGAGCCGAAACGCGGGCAGCATGCGGGCCAGCGCGCCGCCGTCGCGGTCCAGCACGATGCCGGTGCGGATGCGGCACACGCGCACGCCCAGGGCCTCTGCCGCCTGGGCCTGCGCCTCCCAGTCGCGGCACAGCCGGGCGGCGAAGTCCGTGCCTGGCGCGGAGCTTTCGGTGAGCGCCTCGTCGCCGCGATCGCCGTACCAGCCGATCGCCGAGCCGTTGACCAGGCTCTCCGGCGGCTGCGGCTGGCGGCGCATCCAGTCCACCAGTTCGCGGGTGAAATCCACGCGGCTGCGCACGAACGCCGCTTTCAGCCGCGCGTTCCAGCGCCCGGACGCCAGCGCCTCGCCCTGCAGGTTGATGACGCTGCCGATGCCCTGCGCCTGGTCCAGCGCGCAGATGCATTCCACCGCCGGCGGCAGGATGGCGCGGGCCCGGTCTGGCGCGCGCGTGAGCACGGTCACGGCATGGCCGGATGCCAGGAGCGACGGGCACAGCGCCTGCCCGATGAAGCCGCTGCCGCCGGTGACGAGAAATTTCATGGAGCGCTCCGCTTGCGAACCCGGGCCCTTGCAGACCGGGGCTCGGCGGAGGCTCCCGGAGGCACCTTCAGTCGAGCATCCGCAGCTGCTGGGCCGAAACGCCGATGCGATCAATCACCTGATCGACCAGGGTGTAGTAGTCCCGGTGGATGCACTGCTTGCTGCGATCGACGTGCCGGGCGATGACTTTGGGCCAGGGCGGCGGCAGGATGCAATGGCCGAAGCTCAGGTCCCGGCTATCGACGTATTCGGCCCGGATTTCCGACGCCGAATGCTGGAACGTCACCTTCACCCACTGGCCCCTTTCGCTGGACGTGCTCGCGCTGAAAGCGCTGGCCGTCTCGTCGGCCAATTGCCAGTCGGATGCCAGTGCGCTCCATTTCAGTGCGCGACCCGCGTCGACCGCGCTCAGTTTGTGGCCGGAGATGTCGTAGGTCCGCACCGGCTCGAACGGCGCCTGGTGCATGGTGCTGGCCAGGCCGAGGCTGGGCACGGCCAGCATCCAGGCAGCCAGGGAGGATCGTAGGGCTTTGGTCTCAAATCGTTTTGTTCTCATGGGTCGGTAAGGGAGGCAGGTTGTGACGGGTTCCCCGAGGCTCCGACCTTACCAGAGCTCCGCACCATTGTGGTGCTGTGCGCACCAATCGAGAACACTTGACTTGCGCTGATGTGGTGCAGCAGTCAAGGGGGTGGGTTCACCCGCGTGGCTCGGCCGTTCGACCCGTTCCCGTTCGGCCCGCCGGAGCTTCCCAAGCAGTCGGTACCGCTCAGAACCGGTACGCGCCTTCCTTCATCACCTTCGCCACGCGGCGCATGAGTTCGCGCACCGGCGCCGGCAGCGGGTTGCCGCCGCGGTCTTCGGCCTCGCGGCCGTGGCGCTGCTCGTCTGCCTGCATGGCGTGCAGGACTTCGCGCGACTTCGTGTCCTCGGCCGGCAGGCGCTGGATGTGCTCGTCCAGGTGCTCGGCCACCTGGCGCTCGGTTTCGGCGACGAAGCCCAGGCTCCAGCGATCGCCGAACAGGCCGGCCACCGCGCCCATGGCGTAGGACGCGCCGTACCACAGCGGGCGCAGGCGGCTGGGGTGATCGTCCAGCTCCTGCAGGCGCTGCTCGCACCAGTCCAGGTGCTGCTGTTCCTCGGCCGCGGCGGCCAGGAGGTGACGGCGTGTGTCCTCGCCGCGGGCGGTCAGCGCCTGCCCGTGGTAGAGCCCCTGCGCCGCCACCTCGCCGGCGTGGTTGACGCGCATGAGATTGGCGGCCTCGCGCTTCTGCGCGTCCGGCAGGCCGGAGCGGTCCGCGTGCGCGGGCAGCCGCGCTTCAGGCCGGCCACGCTGCGCCAGCCCGGCCAGGCCCTGGCCGAGCCCGATCAGCAGGCGGTCGGCCGGCGAGTAGTGTCGGTGGTCGCTCATTCAGGATTCCCTCGACGGTGGCGTGTAGGTGTCGCCCGCGGGCGGCACCTCGATGGGCTGGGCCTGGCCCAGGAAGCGCGGCGTGGTGCTGAGCACGAACAGGTCGAGGACGGCCTTCACGCGGGCAAAGATCTCGCGCACCGGGTTGCGGCTGCCGTAGTCGCCCTTGGGGCTGGCGGGCGCGACGAAGGCCACCACGCGCATGCCCATCTTCTTGCCCAGGAACACGGCGCGGTAGGCGTGGTAGCGCTGGGTGATGAGCGTGCAGCGGTCCAGGTTGAACACCTCCTTGGCCCGCGCCAGCGAGTCGAAGGTGCGAAAGCCGGCAAAATCCATGGTGATGTCCTTGGCCGGGATGCCGGCCTTGGTCAGCTCCTGCCACATGCGCCGCGGCTCGTTGTAGGTGTTGTCGGGGTTGGCGCCGCTGACGATCAGGTGCTTGACCTTGCCCTGCCGGTACAGCTGCACCGCCGAATCCACGCGCGCGAAGAACTGCGGGTTGGAATCGCCGTCGCGCGTGTACGAACTGGTGCCCAGCACGATGCCAATGTCGTTCTCCGGCAGCAGCGCGGCGCTGGTGTACAGGTAGGCGTCGGTGCTGTTGATCACCCAGCGGTTGCACAGCAGCACCACCAGCACGAACAGGCCCAGGCTCCACCACAACAGCATCCGCAGGCGACGCTTGCGTCTCAAGACCAACCACTCCTCACCGTGTCTGTGTAGGCGGCAAGTTTAGCGGCGGCACCTGGCCGGCGCGTTTTCACGGGCGCTCCACGCTGTACAGCAGGTCGCCGCCGGTGTGCACGCCGGACTCGGTGGACACCTTGAAACCGCGCCCCAGCTCGTACAGCAGGCGAAAGAACTGCCCCGGCTGGAAAATGCCGATGCCGTACGACACGTACAGCTTGGGCGACAGGTACTTGCCCACGGTGAAGCGGGCCTGCTGCGCGTCGTCGCCCGGCTGCGCGCCGATGCTGATCTCGTCCACGCCCACCTTGTCGCGCAGGTTCTGCGCGATGTAGTCGGTACCGCTGAGTCCGAGCGACAGCGCCGCGCTCGCCATCATGGAACGGTCGTCGGCGCCGGCGTTGCCCTCGTCCAGCGAGCGCCCCAGCACCAGCCACGACAGCTGGCGCTCGCGCGGCATGGCCGGGGTGGAGAACAGCTCGAACTGCGGCTTGTCCAGGGTGCCGCGCACCAGAACGCCGACCTCGATGTCCTCGCGCGGCTTGCGCAGGGCGCGCATCTCCACCGCCGGCTCGGTCAGCGGCCCGCCGTTGAACAGCAGCCGCCCGGTCTCAATCTGGAGTTCCTGGCCGTAGGCCTTGTAGCTGCCGTCCACCAGCCGCACCTCGCCGCGGCCGCTGCCCGGGCGCCCCGGCTCCTCGATGGCGCGCACGCTGCCGGTGAGCTGCGTGGTGAGCCCGAAACCCTTGAAGTTCACGCGCTCGCCCAGGTTCAGCTTCACGTCCGCGGTGAGCTGCAGCGGGTTGCGCGCCACGGTGTCTTCCGCGCTGGCCACGATCACCTGGTCCGCGCTGGGCGCCACGCCGCCCTCGAAGCTCACCGGCGTGATGTCGGCGCGCGGCACGTCGATCTCGCCGCGGATGTCGATGCGCTCCCCTTGCAGGCTCAGCTCCATGCGCGGGCTGATCCACACCCGCGCCTCGGTGGTGTCGGCCGCGCGGAAGTTGTCGCCGTGCAGGCTGAGCCTGGCGCTGCGCTCGCTGCCCGCCAGCTGCGCGCTGCCATCGAGAAGCAGCGTGCCCTTGTCGGACGTGGCCGCGCCGGAAATGGCCAGCGCGCCGTCCGCGCTGCCCTGCAGGCGCAGGCCGATGTCGGTGATGTCGATGTCCGGCGTCGCCAGACGCAGGTGCGCGCCGCTGAGCGCGATCTCGCCCGCCGCCACCGGCTGGCCCAGGGTGCCGCTGAAGTTCATGCGTCCCTGCACCAGGCCCGCCACCTCGGTGATTTCCTCGGTCGCCAGGCGCAGGAAGCCCAGATCGTCCAGGCGCACGTCGAGGTGCGCGGCCAGCGGGCGCTCGCTCAGCGCGGTGATGGCGCCGCCGCCGTTCAACTCGGCGTTGAACGCAACCGAGCCGCCCTGCAGCGGCAGGTCCAGCCGGGCGGTGGCGCGGCCCGCGGTTTCCTCCACCAGCAGCGTGCCGCGCTCGGCTTTCAGCAGGGTTTCGCCGTCGCGCAGGACCTCGGACGGCGCGGTGGCGAGGTCGGCGCGCAGATCGGTGAGCTGGCCGTCGCGCACCTCGGCCGTGGCGGTGCCGTCCACGCTGCCGCGCAACTCCCAGCCCGGCGGCAGGAACAGCGCGAAGTAGGCGAAATCGAGCTGTTCCAGCCGGAAGCTGCCGCGCGTGCGCGTGCCCTCGTGGTCCACGCTGGCGCAGGCGCGAGAGCCGGCGGTGCGCCAGCACAGCGGCTCCAGCAGCGTGCGGGCCGCGGCCACCTGCAAGGCGGCGGGCGACTCCAGCGTCCACGCGGCCAGGTCGGACGGCGCCAGCCGCCCGCTCTGCACCTCGCCCCTCCATTGCCGGCCGGCGTGGTCGAAGGCGCCATGCGCGCCCAGCGCGGCCTCCGCCTGGGGCGTGCGCAGCGCGAGGCGCAGGTCGTGATCGGTGTCGCGGCCGGTGATGTCGAACTGCGCGTGGTCGGCCACCACCGGGCCGCCGAGGCGCTCGGCCTGCACGTTCAAGGTCCAGGCCCCGACCCAGTCGACATCGCCCTTGGCCTGCAAGCGCGCCAGCGACCAGGGGCCGAACTTCAGCGTTTTGCCAGACACCTCGGCCACCACGTGCGGGGCATCCAGCGGCCCGTTCAGAGCAAGCGTCGCCTGGGCGCGCCCGCCCAGCGACGGCGCCAGCACCGCGAGGTCGGGGCTGTCCAGCTGCGCCGTGAGCCGGAACGGCGGCGTGACCTGGCCCTGCGCCTTGAGCACGGTGTCGGCGGAGCGCAGTTGCAGGCTGTCCAGCGTCACCACGGCGCCGGCGCTGCTGCCGCGGGCGTCCAGCGTCAGCGGGTAATGGCGCATCGCGGAGTCGTGCAGCGCCAGCACGAAACTGGTGCGCGGGGCCTGCGGGTCCAGCGTGGTCTGGGCCTTGAGCGTGCCGTTGATGCGGCCCGGCCAGTCCGGCGCGACCAGCCCGGGGTCGAGGTTGCGGATGCGCAGGTCGGCGTCCGCAGCGAGCCCGGGCGCCTGCGGCGTGGGCCAGCGCAGCCTGGCCTGGCCCTCGATGGCCGATTTGGCGACGGCCACGCGCAGCCGGTCCAGCACCAGTTGCGCGCGGCTGCCGCTGCCGGCCGCGCTGGCCACGCCGTTCTGGCCCTCGGCGGCGAGGTCGGCATCCAGCGCGTAGCGGAAATCGTCCGGCCGGCCGCTGGCTTCGAGCTGGCCCTTGCGGCTGGCGATGCGCGCGGCGCCGGTCAGCGGCCATTGCAGCCCGGTCCAGGCGAGCCGGGCCGCCAGCTCCCTGGGCGAGTAGCGCACGTCGGCCAGGATTTGGGCGGTGTCGCCCAGCGCCAGGTGGCCGCGCGCGGTGAACTCGGCAACGGTCCCCTCCACCGCGAATTCGCCCTCGGCGCTGGTCGCCTGCGGCTCGCCCACCAGCGGCCAGCGCAGGTCCTTCCAGTGCAGCGCGAGTGTCGACGGCTGGCTGGGGTCGAGCCGGACCACGCCGCTGGCGGCGACGGTGGCGGCCGCGGACGGCACCTTGGACGGCACCTTTCCCGGCGGCTTCGCCGGCAGCTCGCGCAGCAGCAGGCCGTACACGTCGGCGCGGGTCGGCGCCAGCCCGGCGTCGAGCGTGGCTTCGAAGCTGCCGTAGCCGGCCTGGTGCAGCGCCACGCGCGTGGCCTTGAAACGGTCGGGCGACCAGTGCAGCCCGTCGCCAGCCACGGCCTCGATCAGCAGCGGTGCGTCCTGGCCCTCCAGCTTCAGCTGGAGCTGCGCCAGCCGCAGCCGTGCCAGGTCGATGGACATCGGCAGCTGCGGAATGCGCGCCGGCGTGGGCTCGGACGGGTGGGTGGCCGGGGTGAGCGTGACGCTCAGGCTGCCCAGGTCGAGCGCGGCCACGCGCACGGTGCGCGACAGCAGCGCGGCCGGCGTCCACACCAGGGTGGCGCGGTCCAGGCGCACGTCCACGCCGTCGCCTCGGTAGTGCAGGCCGCGCAGGCCCAGCGGCCCGAGCAGGCGGCCCTCCACCTGGTCCACGTGCAGGTTGGCGAGCCCGGCGCGCGGCACCCAGTCCAGCAGCAGGCGCGCGCCGGCCGTGGTGGCGAGCAGCCAGCCGGTGAACACCAGCAGGCCCAGCAGGGTGCCGGACAGCACCACGCCCAGCACCCGCAGCAGCAGCCGCGATGCGTGCCGCAGGCGCCTCACACGCCCACCCGCACGCCGAAGTGCAGGCGGATGCCGGACTCGTCGCCGTCCATGGGATGGGCCAGGTCCAGTTGCAGGCTGCCGATGGGCGCCCGGTAGCGCAGGCCCACGCCCACGCCCTTGAACAGGCGCGGGCCGGGGTTGTCGTCGGCGCCTCCGGCGTCCATGAACACGGCCGCGCCCCAGTTGTTCCACACGCGGCATTCGCTCTCGATGCTGAACACCGAGAGGTAGCGCCCGCCGACGACGTTGCCGTCCTTGTCCTTGGGCCCGATGGACTGGTAGCTGTAGCCGCGCACGCTCTGGTCGCCGCCGGCGAAGAAGCGCTGCGAGGCGGGCAGTTCGTCGAACTGGTCCACCAGGCTGTAGCCCAGCTCGGCGCGGCCGATCAGGCGGATGCGGTGGGTGAGTGGGTAGTGCGCGCGGGCGATCAGCCGCGTCTGCGCGAAGGTGGCGTTGGACAGCACGTTCTTGGCCGCGCCGTGCACGTCGCCGAACAGATACAGGCCGCGGCGGGTGTAGATGGGGTCGTCCGAGATGGAATGGCTGAGCGAGAGGCCTGGCGTGAGCAGGTCGGCCGTGGTGAAGGCGTCGCCAAAGTTCGACTCTTCGTGCAGGTACTCCAGGTAGTAGCGCTGCTGGAGGTTTCCCGGCGAGCGGTTGAGCGCGCTGCCGATGAGGTACTTGAGGGTGTCGCCGGCGTCCAGCTTCTGGCTTTCCGCGCTGGTGTAGAGCCCGAGATTCTCCCCCGGCTCCTCTCCCAGCGGGACCAGGTAGGTGGTGCCGACGGTGTTCTTGATCTCCGACAGGCGGAAGTCCGCCGTGAGCGTGTGACCCCGGTGATTGAGCCGCCGCCAGTCCGAACCCACCGACAGGCGCGCGCCGGTGTCGGTGCCGTAGCCCATGCCGAAGTCGTACTTGCTGCGCGCCCGCGGCGTGGTGGTGACGAGGATGGGAACGCGCCGCGTCGCGTCCGCCTGCGCGCGCTGCGGGTCGATCTGCACAGACTGGAAATAGCCCAGGTCCGACAGCCGGAACTGGAGCGCGAGCAGGGCCTGCGGATCGAAGGGTTCGCCCGGCTGGATGTGCACGTAGCGCTGGATCACGTCGGCGTCCAGCCCTTCCTGCTGCACGGTCACTTCGCCGAAATAGAATCGCGGCCCGGTCTCGAGACGCAGGTTCACGTCGGCCAGGCGCGTCTGCGGGTTGACGCGCAGCTCGGAGGCGGCCCATTTCGCGTCCAGGAAGCCGTTGGCCAGCGCGGCGTCGGACATGCGCTTCTTCACGCTCTCGTACTCGGCGTGCATCAGCCGTTCGCCGGTCTTGAGCGGGACGTGCCGCAGGCGGTCCGTCAGCGGTTCGAAGCTGGCGCCCTCCCCTTCGAACTTCACCGTGATCTCGCCCAGCAGCGTGGGCGGACCGGCATTCACGGTGTAGCGGGCGGTCCAGTCTGGGCCGTCCTGGGTCAGTTTCGAGATGATCCTGGGGCTGTAGTAGCCGAACGGTTGCAGGGCCTCGCGGATGTCGGCCTCGGCCTGGCGGTGCAGGCGCTGGATGCGCGCCTCGTCCTCCCTGGTCTTCTCGCCGGACTTGTCGTTCTTTTCGTTCTTGTCGTTCTTTTCGGCCTTGTCCGCCGCCTTACTGGCTTCGTCGGCCTGGGTGAGGATGCTCAGGCGCGACTCGACGTTGGCGCGTTCGGCGTCCTCCAGGCCCTCGACTTCCACGCGCACCTTGGCCTGCGCGTTGGCGACAAGCAGGGCGAACACCAGGGCGGCTCCAGCGGCACGGCGCCGGGGTCGGGGCAGAGTCATCGCACCAAGTTTAGGGACTCGGGTGGCGCCTCGTCCTGCACCCGCGGTTCGCCGTCCCGGCCCGCATCAGCACGCGCGCACCGATCGCCAGCTTCAGGTGCCGAATCCAAGGCTCCTGGATGTCTCCAGCCACAGCTCCGCGTAGGCCAGCAAGGCCGCGTCGTCGGACGCTGCAAACGCCGCCACGGGCGCGCGCCACTCGCCCATGCGCTCTACGCTGGAGGCGTACGGCACCACGGCCTGCATCCGGTTGTCCATGATCTCCGGCGGCGTCTCCAGCAGCTCGCGGTGCAGGCCGCGGCGGCGGTCGGCCATCGAGTAGAACGGCCGCAGCTTCTTCACCGGGAAGCCTTCAGACTTGAAGTGGTCGCGCAGCTGCTCGAAGGCGCGCAGCGACAGCCAGGTGGGGATCACTGGCACGAGCACCAGGTCGGCCGCGGTGAACACGTTGTCGGCCAGGTGCGAGAGGCTCGGCGGGCAGTCCAGCACCGCGAGCGAGTAGGTCTCGGAGAAGGGCTTGAGCAGGCGCCGCAGGGCCTCGCGCGGGGGCTCCACCTTCTTGAGCATGACGTCGAGGTAGCGGTAAGAACGATCGGCCGGAATCATTCCCAGATTGCGGTAAGGCGTGGTCCTGACGAGCCGACCGACCGGCGTCTCGCCGGAAAGCACCTTCCGCGTCTTCTCCTCTGCCGGCTGGCCCCGCAGGTACCAGCTCGACGCGCCCTGCGCGTCCAGATCCCACAGCAGGGTCGGCAGCCCGCTGGAGGCGGCGAAATAGGCAAGATTTACGGCGCAGGCCGTCTTCCCGACACCGCCCTTCACGTTGAAGATCGCCAGCGTCCTCATGGTGTGCCCCTCGTCGCTTCCGCGCCCGTGCAAAGCCGAGGTTTAGCACGGCGGCGGGGGGCTGGCGAATCCTTCTGCCCGTCCCGCGCGTACCTGCGTGGCACACTTCGGAAGGCCCATGAACCGACTCATCACCTGCCTTTTTCTGCTGGGACTTTTCGCGAGCACTGGCGTGCGGGCCGCCGCGCCGGAGGCGGGCATTGCCTGGAAGAACTGGTCCGCTGAAACCTTTGCGCAGGCCAGGGCCGCGCACAAGCCGGTGTTCCTGTACCTGGAGGCGGTGTGGTGCCACTGGTGCCACGTGATGCAGCAGGAGACGCTCTCGCGCCCGGAGGTGCAGGCGCGGCTGGCGAAGGATTACGTGGCGGTGCGCGTGGACCACGACGCCAACCCGGGCCTGGCCAACCGCTACCGCGACTATGGCTGGCCGGCGCTGATCTTTCTTTCCGCCGACGGGACCGACATGGTCAAGCGCGCCGGCTACATCGAGCCGGACAGCTTTGCCAGGCTGCTCGATGCCATCGTGGCGGATCCCACGCCCGAGCGCGCGGCCGTGGCCACGCCGCCGCCGGCGGGGCCGTCGCAGCTGGCGCCGGCCGACCGCGCCTTCCTGCTGCGCGCGCATGACGACAGTTTCGATCGCAAGCTCGGCGGCCTGCTCACCGCGCAGAAATTCATCGACCGCGACAGCGTGGAATACGCCCTCGCCCACGCGGACTCGCCCGCCGAGCGCCACAAGGCGGAGCTGACCCTGACGGCCGCGCTGGCGCTGCTGGACCCGGTCTGGGGCGGCGCCTCGCAGTACTCGACCGGCGGCGACTGGCACCACGCGCACTTCGAGAAAATCATGCGCACGCAGGCCGCCTACCTGCGGATCTACGCGCTCGCCTGGGCGCGCCTGGGCCGCCCGGCCGACCTCGGTGCGGCGCAGGACATCCAGAGATACCTGTTCGCGTTCCTGCGCTCGCCCGAGGGCGCGTTCTACGTCAGCCAGGACGCCGACGTGGTCCCCGGCCAATACTCCCGGGCGTACTACGACCTGGACGACGCGGGACGCCGCAAACTCGGCGTCCCGAGAGTCGACCGGCATCTCTATGCCGACGCCAACGGCCTCGCGGCCGAAGCGCTGGCGACGCTTTACGGCGTCAGCGCTGACCGCGGCGCGCTGGACGCGGCCGTCCGCGCCATCGACTGGGTGCTGGCGAACCGGGCCGGCAGGCGCGGCGCGCTGCGCCACGGCGAGGCGCCGGAAAGCACCTCGCACCTGAGCGATTCGCTGGCCGTGGGTCGCGCCGCGCTGATGCTCCACGAAGTCACCGGCGAGCGGCGCTGGCTGGCGGTGGCCGAGCGCCTGGGAAAGGCCATCGACGCGCAGCTGCGGGCGACGCGCGCCGGTTTCCTCACCGAGTCCGCCACGCCCGGCCTGCCTATTCCACTACCCGACCTGGCCGAGAACATTTCGGCCACGCGCTTCTTCAACCGGCTGGCGCATTACAGCGGCAACAAGGCGTTTCGCGATGCTGCCCTGCACGGCATGAAGTACCTGGCCGGCCACGCCGCGCGGCAGGAGGACATCGAGGAAGCCGGCATCCTGCTGGCCGATGACGAGCTGGTGCGCGATCCGGTGCACCTCACCGTAGTGGGCGCAAAAGCGGATGCCACCGCCCGCCAGCTGTTCGAAACCGCGCTGAAAGTCTCCGGCAGCTACCGGCGCATCGAATGGCTGGACCGCGCCGAAGGGCCGCTGGCGAACAGCGACGTGAGCTACCCGGAATTCGCCAAGCCCGCCGCCTACGTCTGCACCGCAGGACGCTGCTCGCGCCCGAGCTACGAGCCCGCCGACTACGCCCGGCAGATTGCGCGGCTGACCACCGTCGAACAGGCCGCGTCGCGCTGAGCCCCAACGAAGAAGGCCCCGGAATCCGGGGCCTTCTCCTTCATGCCGGCGAGGCTCTCGCGACCCGGCCTTACTCGTCGAGGAAGCTGCGCAGGTAGTTGGCGCGGCTGGGGTGGCGCAGCTTGCGCAGCGCCTTGGCCTCGATCTGGCGGATGCGCTCGCGGGTGACGTCGAACTGCTTGCCGACCTCTTCCAGCGTGTGGTCGGTGTTCATGTCGATGCCGAAGCGCATGCGCAGCACCTTGGCCTCGCGCGGCGTCAGCGAGGCCAGGATCTGCTGGGTGGCCTCGGACAGCGACGAGGTGGTGGCCGAATCCAGCGGCGACACCGCGCTGACGTCCTCGATGAAATCGCCCAGGTGCGAATCCTCGTCGTCGCCGATCGGCGTCTCCATCGAGATCGGTTCCTTGGCGATCTTGAGCACCTTGCGGATCTTGTCCTCGGGCATCTCCATCTTCTTCGCCAGCTCTTCGGGCGTGGGCTCGCGGCCCATTTCCTGCAGCATCTGGCGCGAGATGCGGTTGAGCTTGTTGATCGTCTCGATCATGTGCACCGGAATGCGGATGGTGCGCGCCTGATCGGCGATCGATCGCGTGATGGCCTGGCGGATCCACCAGGTGGCGTACGTGGAGAACTTGTAGCCGCGGCGGTATTCGAACTTGTCCACGGCCTTCATCAGGCCGATGTTGCCTTCCTGGATCAGGTCGAGGAACTGCAGGCCGCGGTTGGTGTACTTCTTGGCGATGGAGATGACCAGGCGCAGGTTGGCCTCGACCATTTCCTTCTTGGCCTTGCGCGCCTTGGCTTCGCCATAGGCCATCGCCCGGCTGATTTCCTTGATGTCGGCCAGGCTCAGGTGCATCGCGTGTTCGATGGCGATGGTGGCTTCCTGCTCGGCGATGATCTGCTCGCGCACGTCGCGCAGCGCCGACGACCACTTCTGCTTGCGCTTGAGCACTTCATCGACCCAGCCCAGGTTGGTCTGGTTGCCTTCCCAGGCGCGGATGAAATCCTTGCGCGGCATCTTGGCGACGCGGGTGGCCAGCTCGAGAATCCGGCGCTCGTGGCGCTTGAGCTCGGCCACGGTGTCGCGCATGTTGCGCACCAGCACGTCGGTCAGCGGCAGCGGCAGCTTGAGGGTGACGAAGATGTCGGCCATCTCGCCGCGCAGCTTGGCCACGGCCTTGTGCCCGGCGCCGTTCTTGGCATACGAGCGCTTGAACTTGGCGTGGGCGTCGGCCAGCGCCTGCATGCGCCGGGCCACTTCCTCCGGATCGGGACCGGTGGGCGCGGCTTCCTCGGTGTCGTCGCCGCTGTCGTCCTCGTCTTCGTCCTCGTCCGCTTCGGATTCG
>JBQTJW010000030.1:0-15247 GCA_052386745.1 Panacagrimonas sp.
CCCTCGCCGAACTGCACACCACCGCCCGCAACAAACTCAAGAGCGCCCAGAAACGCGAGTCGATCATCGCCGCATGCTGGATGCAAGCTTCGCTCTGGTAACGTCATGTGTTATGGAAGGCTCAATAATCTCGCCGTTCAGCTGCTCGAGGGGATTGGTGTTGGACCGCGTCACGCGGCGGGCAGCGGAGAAATTCATGGATGCAAGGAGGCCATGCTTGGCGTGTTCCATCAGCACTACCGGCCTGTGTACCGTGTTTATCAGGTGGTCATGCCACCCCGCGCCGTGGCGTATGTTCTCCGGTGACGCCGTCGCAGGCCAAGGCCGTGGCGAACGAACGCACGGGAAGTCCTTTCAGATTAAATCCTTCCCATCAAATGCTTCCGAGCGCCCAATGTCCAGGACTTCGGGCGCCTTATCCAAATCTAACTGAGTGGCGCGGGCCCTTCGCCACGGAAATATTGGTGTGGGAGGAGCGACCAAGCCATCGCGATCAGTCGCCGGCGTACCGGGAGTATCCGGCTACGATCGCGATGCAATGCCGTTGGTGATGAGATCCATCGTGGCAACCGCCCAATCCGCTGGAACCGCCTGCCGGTTCCAGAATCCGTGACGCAGGGCCATGAAGTGCGCAAGTCCCATCAGCGCCCACGCCCGGGCCTCGGCGTTGCCGGGCTGCAGCTCTCCGCGTTGGGACGCGGCGTCCAGATCGGCTGCGTGATTCTTGGCAATGTGCTCGTAGTATTCGCGAAACGCCGCTTCGTCCACGAACTGTGATTCCTGGACGATGCGGTAGGAGCCGGGACGGTCGCGGGCGAAGGCGACTACGGCCTCCAGCGTGCGTCGCTCGGCTTCAATCTGATCGCCAGCTTCCGCAGCGGCACCCCGCAGCGCGCGGCGCAGGTCACGGCCAATCTCTCGAACCAGGGTGACGAAAATCTCTTCCTTGGTGTGAAAGTACAGGTAGAACGTGCCCTGGCCGACGCCCGCGCGCCCCGTGATTGAACTCACAGACGCAAGGTGGAAGCCCTTGGAGCCGAATTCATCTTCTGCAGCCGACATCAATTTGCGCCGCGTGGCCTCACCCCGCGGCGTCACCGGAACCAATGGGCCCGCGGAGCTGGCCCGCGTCGCGTCATGCAGGGGGTGATGGGTATCGAGGATCATGGCTTTTCGGGTGCGCGGCACGGGCGGGATCGCAAAAGGGGTCGGTCTTGCCTCAAAAGGGAAAGATCCGCTACTCACGGGCGCTAATGTCTCAGCCATCATCGAGGCCCGCGCTGCGAATGGGACAAGCGGGCCCTCTGAGAAGAAGGCCGGTCAGCGCAAGTGCGACGTGCGTTTGCTGCGCGCTGGCGAGGCGCGATCCAGGTGCTTCTGCTTGAGGATGTACAAGCAGTTTTCGAAAGCCCGCGAAATTGCCGTCTGGTTCCGGATGCGTTCAATCTTGGGCCAGGTGGCCCGCTCGCCATCCCGGATGAACCGCGCCAGTTCGCGGGTATCGAGGTTGCTGAACAGCTTCATCAACTGGCGGGGCGTGTGGCGCGGGATGATGTTGATGTCGCCCGAGTAGCGCTGCGCAATCACTGCGTTGAGCTGGTCAGCAACACGGCGGACCGGGGAGTCGCGTAGATGCGAGCGGGCCAGCCTGACCGTTCCGCGGCTCGCATCCAGCACGACCTGCCTCGCCAGCGGGAGCAGGCCACGGCGCGACTGGCGGTCGTCCACCATAAAAGGAACGACGTGGGGATTGGTCTGGCTGACGATGTAATGGTTCACGTTGTGCAAACGCGACAGCCGCAGCATGGGCAGGTCGCTGTAGACCGTGCCATCGATCCAGCGTTTGGATGGGAGGTAGGGCACGATCCGGCCCTCGAAATCGCGCGCAACGAGCTGCACAGGGGGAAACACGCCGGGCACAGCGCAGGAGGCCAGAATCGAGCGGGCCATGACGACATGGGGTGCGGTGAGATAGTTGAGCAGGCGCCCCTGCTGATGCACTTCAGCCGCCGACACGGTGACGCCAAAGATGCGCCGGGTGCGCTCGAACGCCTCGGTGAAGGTCTCTTCGCCCACGTTCAGCGCAAGGCATCGTTCAAGCTGTCCGGGGTCCATCAGGCCCTCGCCCCGCAGCACATTGCGCAGGCTGACACGCTGAAACGCCGAAACGCTCAATGACTCGGGATTGAACATCTGCGGCAGCTGATCGTCAGTACGCGAGGCAACCATGCCGCCGATGATCGAACCCGCGCTGGACCCGCTGATCACGCGCGGAAGCACGTCCTGATCGAACAAGGCCTTGATGACTCCCAGGTGAAACATCCCGAGCGTGGCGCCGCCGGACAGCAGCAGGGCACTGCGACCGAAGCTGGTGCCGGTACGCTTGAAGAAAACGATCTTGTCGTCCTCCGAAAACCCGGGGAAATCGCCGGCGCAGATGTAGTCCAGGCAGCGCACCACCTCTCCGATGAACTCCTCGATCAAGCGCTTGGTCCCGACGCGCACGAAGCGGTACAGGTTCGGGCTCGTGATGTTGCCAAGGTTGCCGTGCAGACCTTCGTGAAGCGCGTGGACGAGGTGCCTCACATCTCCAGATGTTCGCAACTGCCTCATTTCATTGAGGCGCTCCCGAATCAGCAGGTGGTCGTAATCGTCACTCGCCTCGTCCTGCTTCCATCCTTCCAGGCCCTCCAGGCGGTCGAGATCGCGGGCGGCCTCGGCCCATTCCGGGTACGTCTCGGCATGTTCGAGCTCGCGCTGCCGCGCAGTGATCGGGTTGTGGAAAAGGCGACGGACGGTCATAGCCTGAGTCTATTCGATGGCTGGGCGTCGATATCAATGGCCGCACGGCCCACCGGCACGAAGGATGAACGACGCACGGTTCTGGTCTGCCGGACAATCCGCAGATGGATAACCTCGAACTGCTGATCGGAGCGCTCGCGCTCATCGCAATCGTAATTGGCCTGGCCGGCGCAGTATTGCCGGCGCTGCCGGGCGTGCCCCTGGTGTTCGGTGGCCTGTGGGCACTGGCCTGGATAGGGCATTACGAACTCGTGGGCCCCTTCACGCTCACCATACTCGGCGTTCTGCTGGCCGCGGGCGTGATCCTGGATTTCACGGCCGGAAGTCTCGGCGCGCGCAAGTTCGGGGCAAGCCCAAAGGCCGTGGCGGGCGCGACCCTGGGTGCCTTCGTCGGCATTTTCTTCGGACTTCCCGGGCTGATACTCGGCCCGTTCGTCGGCGCGGTGCTGGGAGAAATCCGATCCCGGCGCGGAGTGGGACAGGCCGCAGCGTCTGGGGTTGGCGCCTGGGCCGGCTTGCTGGTGGGGATCCTGTACAAGCTGGGGATCAGCGTCATGATGGTGGCGATCTTCGCGTTCGACTACTTCGTTTGAAGTCGCCGCAAGCCGGCGCGGCATCAGCTTCCAGACGGAACCTTGATCCTCTGCCCCGCGCGGAGCTGGCTGGATTTGCCCATGCCGTTGGCCCGGCGCAGGTCGGCAATCGATACCTTGTATTGCTGGGCGATGGAGGAAAGAGTCTGCCCAGCCTTCACCTTGTGCGTCCGGAATGCCTTCTTCGATTTTTTGGATGCGGGCTTCGCCGCCGCCGCGTCCGCTGCCGCCTGCTCGGCGCGGGTCAGGCCCGGTTTCGACTCTCCAACCGCCACGTTCACGGGACCTGGGCGGCGCTCGGTCCGCGGCGGGATCTTCAGGATTTGCCCAGTCCTCAGCTTTGATTGGGAGCCCAGACCACTGGCGGCGCGGATGGATTTCTGGTCAACGCCATATTTCTTCGCGATGCGCGATACGGTGTCTCCGCGGCGCACCTTGTACAGCAGGTAGAACACGCGCTGGCTGCTGAACCGCTCGTGTTCGCCCAGCGAGGCGTAGGCAACCGCGAATTTCTTGGCCGCACCCGCCGGAACGCGGATGAGGTGTCCGGGGGGTACGTATAACTTTCCTTCGATCACGTCCGGGCGGTACGCGGGGTTCAGCTTCCGGAACAGGGCGTCGTCCGCATTGCACATCCGGCGCAGGGTTTCATAAGTCACGTAGTGCCGCGTTTCCACGACATCAAATTCCATCGGGGTGTCGCGGGCGATGTCGCCAAAGTGCTCACGCCAGTTGCGCTCCACATCCGAGGCCGCCAGAAACTCCGCGTAGAAATTTCGCGACGCGAACCCGAACGACTTCGCGCGATAGTTGCGAATGAGGTCAGGAAGATCGGTGCCCCCGGTGAGCGCCAGGCCGCGCGCAACCCCGCCCCGCCCATGGTTGTACGCCGTGAGGGCCAGCGGCCAGCTGCCCAGGGCGGCGTAGTCGTCGCGCAGGTGCCGGGCGGCGGCGTCCGTACTGGTCCAGGGGTCGCGCCGGTCGTCCACCACATCGTTGAGCCGCATGTAGATGCGGGCCGAAGTCGGAATGAACTGCCACAGTCCCGCGGCCCCGACCTTGGAATAGGCGTCCACGTTGAAGCTCGACTCCACCAGCGGCAGGCGCGTCAGCCGCACCGGCAGATCGTAGGATTTGAATACGCGCTCCATGGCAGGCAGGTACTGGCCCGAGGTTTCCAGGGCCAACTGCGTTCGTTCCCTCAGGCCACGCTGGGCGCGGACCCCCTCGGCTGCCTTGAGGAACCGCCCGTCGTCCTCGATGCGGGAAAACAGCTGAAAGATTCTGCGCTGCTCTTCGGTGAGCGACTCGGGCACATGGCGAGCCGCATGCACCTGCGCCAGCAACACCTGGTAGCGCGCCCGCGCGCGGGACTCCTCCACGCTGCGCAGCTTGCGCAGTTCATCGGGACTGAACTGTGCTGCATCTCCTCGAAAATCCAGGGTCTCGAACACCAGCCAGGGATATTCGGCCGAATGAATCAGGCTCTGGTTCTCCGAGTATTGGGAGAAAATCCGGGTCCAGAACGCAACGTTCGGCTTGAGGACGGGGTATCGCGGAAAAAGCCGGCCATCATCGCCCGTCGTTGTGTCGCCGGACCCAGTGATTACCGCAGGGAGGGGGTCCGGTTCCACACTGGCCGGACCTGGTGTCGGCAACTCCGATCCGGCTCCCGAACCAAGCAGTGGCACCTGAACGTCCTGGGCTTCCGCAACCGAAAGCCCCAGACAGAAAGCGGTGAACATAGCGCCGCGTGCCACCCGTAGAAACTTCATCACCACTCCGGAACAATGCTGTCTACATCAAGCCCTGCATTTAACGCAGCGAAACGGTTAGCCGCAAGTTTCACCATCGCGTGGCCGACCGATCGTCAGTACTTGGAGATCAGGCGGGAACCGTGCCTGACGTCAATCCGCGAGCTGCAAGCTCCCCTTGCCATATAAGTGATCACTCCGCGCTAACGTTAGATAAGGTGTTGCACCCGTTCCAACCGGGTACGCGCAGCCTGTAGAACCGCTCCCACGAACAACTGGTTGTCCAAGGCGGTTACGCCCGCTTCGCCAGCCTTGCGCTAGCGCATGGCTTCACCCTCCGGCACCGGGCACCCGAAAGATTATAGTTCGGAATAATTTCAATATATTCAGTAAATTGAAAATCTACACTCAAACTATCTGTGAACGGACCCCCAAAGCGATGCCGGAAATTGCCTACCGCTGGCGCGATCAAAGCCTGCAACCCGCCTTGTTCCCCCATCAGGTGCCGCCCGCACGCCTGCTCGGCATCGACCGCCAGAAGGCGGCACTGATGCAAAACACCTTGCAGTTCGTAAGCGGGCGCCCGGCCAACCATGCGCTGTTGACTGGTGCACGCGGCACCGGCAAGTCGAGTCTGGTCAAAGCGATGCTGCATGAATTCGCGCCCCGGGGTCTGCGCCTGGTGGAGTTGCATCCGCATGATCTGACCGATCTGCCGGAGGTGGTGGCGCCGCTGCGCAGTCGCGCGGAGTGGTTCATCCTGTTCGTGGACGACTTCAGCGTGGCCGCCAGCGATGCGCGCTTGACCGCACTAAAGACGGCGCTGGATGGCGGTATCGAGGAACCCCCGGACAACGTGCTGATCTACGCCACGTCGAACCGCCGACACCTCATACCGGAAATGGCTCGGGAGAACGAGGAGTACCGCTGGGATGGCGAGGAACTGCACCCCGGCGAGACCACCGAAGAAAAGATCTCGCTTTCGGAACGTTTCGGGCTGTGGCTGAGCTTCCCGCCGTTCACGCAGGATCAATACCTGATGGCGGTCCGCCTGCACCTTGAAACGCTGGGCTGCCCGGACTGGGATGCGGAAATAGAAACGCTGGCCCTGCGCTGGGCATTGAGCCGCGCGTCCCGCTCAGGACGGGTCGCACGCCAGTTTGCCCGCGACTGGGTCGGCCGCCGAGGCTAAAGGGATCGACGACGGGCGCTCCAGCGTCTGGAAACGGTAGGGGTACGCGTGGCGGTCGTCCGCATCGTGGTCGGCTGCCGACGTGACACGAAAGGCAGCTTCGTCCAACTCGGGAAAAAGCACATCGTCCAGCTGCGCCGGCAGTCCAACCAGGACACGGGTGAGGTAGACCCGCTGGCAGATGCCGAGCGTCTGACGATAAAGCTCCGCCCCGCCGATCACCATCAGTTCGCCATCACCGTGCGATGCCAAGGCCGACTGGAGGGACGAGAACGCCGTTGCGCCAACGGGCACGAAGCCGGGGTCGCGGCTCAGTATCCAGTTGGTCCGACCGGGCAACGGACGGCCCAGTGAGTCCCAGGTGCGCCGCCCCATCAGGATGGTTTTCCCCCAAGTGAGCCGCTTGAAGTGAGCAAGATCATTGGGCAACCGCCACGGCAGGCCACCGCCGCGCCCGATCAGGCTGCGCCGATCCATCGCCACGATCAGGCTCAACGACACGCTGCGGACACCTGCCTCAACAACGCTGCTCAACTCGATCTCCTCTTCGACCCGGAACCTTGACCACGGTAGCCCACAAGACAGGCGACTCCGGCAACTCCCAACTCTGGCACTGAGTCGCTGCCATCTTCATTTTCCGGGAACCGAAAGCCGCGGTCGAAATGCTTCCTCTACAGATTCCGGGTCCATGTGACAGGAAGAACCACCCGGCTGGCAAGATGCCGATCGCCAGCCTGCCGGATCATCAAATCATTGCTGTACTCGTGACCCGGTACGCCGCGATGAACTCCGGCGGCTGGCGCCGCGGGCGGCCGGTCTTCATGTCGACGCAGATCCACTGGGTGCGCCCGCGCATGACGGTCCTGCCGTCCTGCTCGCGGATGATCTGGTAGGCGCGCCACATGTCGAGCTTGCCGGTGTTCTCGGCGATCCAGGTGGCAACGTGCAGCCGGTCGCCGGGGAAGCTGGCGGCGAGGTAGTCCAGCTCGTGCCTGCGCGCCACGCAGCCCGTCCCCAGCCGGCGGTAGTCCGCAATGCCGAAGCCGAGGCAGACCGAGTGCGCCCAGGCCACGTCCTGCAGCCACGTCAGGTACACGATGTTGTTGGTGTGGCCGAATTCGTCCAGGTGCTCGGGCCCGACGCTGACGGTCTGGATGAAGGGTGCGGGGACGTCCCAGGCGAGATTCGTAGCGTTCATGGCGGCTCGTGATGGCCGCCATAGTGTGACTTACACCAAAAACACCAGCGGGTATGCGAGCCGCTGCTGCGCGCGCCGTGCCTTCACGCCGCGCTGCTCCGGCGGCGCGCCGGGTCGCGGCAGGATGAGCATCGCTAGCACGCCCAGCCCGGACACCAGGATCTCCCAGCGGGACGGCAGGCTGGACGCAGGCGCGAGCATCGCCAGCAGGGTCCAGTACACCAGCACGCCCTGCCCCAGCCGGTAGAGGAGGCGGTGCAGAACGCGGCGGCGGAAATGCGCGGGCGATGCGGGCGCGGACATGGAGGTGATCGGGGCTGATGTCGAAACCCATTCGAACCGAAATGCTCCCGCCACGGAAGGATTCGATGGGTCTTACATTCGTCCATCGCGGAATAAGGCGTTGCCGGGCTCGTGCGCGGCGCGCTAAACTTCAAACCGTACCACTTCAGTCTTATTTAACTTCCTTCCTGCGACCCCGCATGTTCAAGCTCGGCAAGCTCACCGACTACGGCACCGTCCTGATGACGGCGCTGGCGGTGGACCCTGCCCGCCAGCGCACGGCGCAGGAGCTGGCCACGCGCACGCACCTGGCGGCGCCCACCGTGGCCAAGCTGCTCAAGCTGCTCGGCAAGGCCGGACTGGTGGAATCGCTGCGCGGCGCGCACGGCGGCTACCGGCTGGCACGTTCGCCGGACAGCATCTCGGTGGCGGACATCGTGTCCGCCCTGCAAGGGCCGATCGCGCTGACCGAGTGCGCGGTCCACGCCGGCTGCGGCATCGAGTCGCACTGCGGCGTGCGGTCCAACTGGCGCGTGATCAACGACGCCATCCGCAGCGCGCTGGAAGCCGTGACCCTGGCGCAGATGACCTTGCCGCTGCAGCGCAGCGCGGCCCCGCGGGGTGATCGTGCCAGCCACGACATCCCCATCCGTTTCTCGTCTCCGCCACCGCGCGGATAGACCCGTACCGGCCACCCTCATGGCAGCCAATTCCCCAGCCAGCGTCGAATCGGTCCAGGACCTCGTCACCCGCCGCACCGCGCAGGCGTACTCGGCCGGATTCATCACGGACGTGGAGTCCGAGACCAGTACGCCGGGCCTGTCGGAAGACACCATCCGCCTGATCTCGGCGCGCAAGAACGAACCGTCCTGGCTGCTGGATTTCCGGCTCAAGGCCTACCGCCGCTGGCTCAAGATGACCGAGCCCAAGTGGGCGCACGTGCATTACCCGCCGGTGGATTTCCAGAGCATCAGCTACTGGTCTGCGCCCAAGTCGATGAAGGACCGCCCCAAGTCGCTGGACGAGGTGGACCCCAAGCTGCTGGAGACCTACGCCAAGCTCGGCATTCCGTTGCGCGAGCAGGAGATGCTGGCCGGCGTGGTGTCGCAGCAGGTGGCGGTGGACGTGGTGTTCGACTCCGTCTCCGTGGGCACCACCTTCCGCAAGAAGCTGGCGGAAGCGGGCGTGATCTTCTGCTCCATCTCCGAAGCGGTGCACGATCACCCGGAGCTGGTGAAGAAATACCTGGGCTCCGTGGTGCCGTTCGGCGACAACTTCTACGCCGCGCTCAACACCGCGGTGTTCACCGACGGCTCGTTCGTATTCATTCCCAAGGGCGTGCGCTGCCCCATGGAGCTCTCCACCTACTTTCGCATCAACGAACGCAACACGGGCCAGTTCGAACGCACCCTCATCATTGCCGAGGAAGGCTCGCACGTGAGCTACCTGGAAGGCTGCACCGCCCCGCAGCGCGACGAAAACCAGCTGCACGCCGCGGTGGTGGAACTGGTGGCGCTGGACGATGCGCAGATCAAGTATTCCACCGTGCAGAACTGGTATCCCGGCGACGAGAACGGCAAGGGCGGCATCTACAACTTCGTCACCAAGCGCGGCGACTGCCGCGGTCCGCGCTCCAAGATTTCGTGGACGCAAGTCGAGACCGGCTCGGCCATCACCTGGAAGTACCCGAGCTGCATCCTGCGCGGCGACGACTCCGTGGGCGAGTTCTACAGCGTGGCGCTCACGCATCACCGCCAGCAGGCCGACACCGGCACCAAGATGATTCACGTCGGCAGGAACACGCGCTCCACCATCGTCAGCAAGGGCATCGCGGCCGGCCACGGCCAGCAGAGCTACCGCGGCCTGGTTCGCGTGCTGCCCTCGGCCACCGGCGCGCGCAACCACACGCAGTGCGACTCGCTGCTGATCGGCGACCAGTGCGGCGCCCACACCTTCCCCTACACCGAGATCCGCAACCCCAGCGCCATCCTCGAACACGAGGCCACCACCTCCAAGATCGGCGAGGACCAGCTGTTCTACTGCCGCTCGCGCGGCATCCCGGCCGAGGATGCGGTGTCGATGATCGTCAACGGCTTCTGCAAGCAGGTGTTCAAGGAACTGCCGATGGAGTTCGCGGTGGAAGCCCAGAAACTGCTCGCCGTGTCGCTGGAAGGCGCGGTGGGCTGATCCATGCCGATCATCCGCGTCGAGATGTGGGAGGGCCGCACGCTCGAACAGAAGCGTGAGCTGGTGGACGTGTTCACGCGCGAGATGGTCCGCATCTGCGGCGGCAACGCCGGCAGCGTCTATGTCGTCATCGACGACGTGAAAAAAGAAAACTGGGGCGCAGGCGGCCAGCTGTGCTCCGACAAATTCCCCGAGAAGCCGTAATGCTTGAAATTCAGAACCTGCACGCCCGCGCCGAATCCAAGGACATCCTCAAGGGCATCACCCTGTCGGTGAAGCCGGGGCAGGTGCACGCCATCATGGGCCCCAATGGCTCGGGCAAGTCCACGCTGGCGCACGTGCTCGCCGGCCGCGAGGGCTACGAGGTAACCCAGGGCAGCGTGCAGCTGCTCGGCGAGGACCTGCTGGACATGGTCCCCGAGGCGCGCGCGGCCCACGGCGTGTTCCTGGGCTTCCAGTACCCGGTCGAGATTCCCGGGGTGTCCAACCTGTACTTCCTCAAGGCCGCGCTCAACGCGCAGCGCAAGACGCGCGGCGAACAGGAACTGGATGCCGCGGCGTTCCTGGCCTACGTCAAGCAGCGCGTGGCGCAGATGAAGATGGACGTGAAGATGCTGCATCGCGGCGTCAACGAAGGCTTTTCCGGCGGCGAGAAAAAGCGCAACGAGATCCTGCAGATGCTCGTGCTGGAACCGCGGCTGATGATTTTGGACGAGACCGATTCCGGCCTGGACATCGACGCGCTCAAGATCGTTTCTGACGGCATCAACGCCCTACGCTCGCCCGAGCGCGCCACGCTGCTCATCACCCACTACCAGCGCCTGCTCGACTACGTGCAGCCGGATGTGGTGCACGTGCTCGCAGGCGGCCGCATCGTGAAGTCCGGCGGGCCGGAACTCGCGCGCGAGCTGGAAGAAAAAGGCTACGGCTGGCTGCAGGCGGCCTGAGATGCAGAGCCTGGATGCTTACACGCAGGCCTTCGCCGGCCTGCCGGAAACCGCCCGCACGCCGGCGCGCGTGGCCGCCTTCCAGCGCCTGCTCGCGCTGGGCCTGCCGACCACCGACCAGGAAGACTGGAAGTACACCGACCTGTCGGCGCTGCGCGCGCTCGCACCCGAGACCACGGCCATCGGCAGTCAACCCCTCGCGGCGCTGCCGGAAGGCGCGGATGGCCTCGACGCGCTCAACGCCGCCTTCGCCACCGGCGGCATCGATCGCGACATCCCCTCCGACACCGCGCATGCGGAACCCCTGGTTGCCGCGGGCAAGGGGCACCGGCGCCATCGCCTGCGTCTCGGCCGCAACGCGCAGGTGCTGCTGCGCCTGGACGCGGACGCGGACGCCCGCTTCCAGTCGATCTTCCTCGACGTGGAGCTTGCCGAAGGCGCTAGCCTGCAACTGCTGCGCGTGCAGAACGCCGCCGCGGGCGCGCACCACGTCACCCGCACCCGGGCGCGCCTGGGCCGCAACGCGCGGCTGGACGTCTCGACGCTCGATCTCGGCGGGCAGCTGTCGCGGCACGACCTGGACATCGCCTTGGCCGAACCCGGCGCGGAAGTGGCGTTGCGCAGCCTGTTCATCGCCGGCGGTACGGGCCTGGTGGACAACCACATCCGCATCGATCACCAGGCGCCACACGGCACCAGCCGCATGCTCGTCCGCGGGCTGGCGGGCGACGCGGGCCGCGGCGTGTTCAACGGCAAGATCGTGGTGCGTCCGGGCGCGCAGAAGACTGACTCCGAGCAGCGCGTGGCCAATCTTTTGCTCTCGCCCAAGGCCGAGATCAACGCCAAGCCCGAGCTGGAGATCTACGCCGACGACGTCAAGTGCGCGCACGGCGCCACCTTTGGCCAGCTCGATCTCAAGGCGCTGTTCTACCTGCGCTCGCGCGGCGTGCCCGAGGCCGAGGCCCGCGCCCTGCTGACGCTGGCCTTCGCGATGGAACCGCTGCGCCAGATTCCGCACGCGGGCTTCCGCGCCGAGGCGATCCGCCTGGTGACGGCGCACCTGGGCGCCGAAGCCGACGACACGGTGATCGAATGAGCCGCGCGCCCTTCGACCTTGAAGCCGTCCGCGCCCAGTTCCCGATCCTGGCCGAGAAGATCCACGGCAAGCGGCTGGCGTACCTGGACAACGCCGCGACGACGCAGAAGCCCGAGGCCGTCCTGCAGGCGCTCGACCGCTATTACCGCCACGCCAACAGCAACGTGCACCGCGCCGTGCACGAGCTGGCGGCGCGCGCCACCACCCAGTACGAGGCCGCGCGCGACCGCATCGCCGCCTTCTTCAAGGTGGCGCGCGAGGAAATCGTGTTCACCCGCGGCACCACCGAGGCCATCAACCTCGTCGCGCGCAGCTTCCTGGCGCCGCGCCTCGCGCCCGGCGACGAGGTACTGGTGACCGGCATGGAGCACCACTCCAACATCGTGCCCTGGCAGCTGGCCGGGGCGAAGACCGTCGCTGCGCGCGTCCACGACGACGGCTCGCTGGACCTGGACGACTGGCGCCGCAAGCTGAGCGCGCGCACCCGGCTGGTGGCCGTGGTGCAGGTGTCGAATTCACTCGGCACCATCAACCCGGTCGGCGAGATGATCCGCGAGGCGCACGCGCGCGGCATCCCGGTGCTGGTCGACGGCGCGCAGGCCATCGCGCACCAGGCGCTGGACCTGCACGCGCTGGACGCCGATTTCTTCGCCTGCTCCGCGCACAAGGCCTACGGGCCCACCGGTTTCGGCGTGCTCTACGCGAAGCGCGAGCACCTGAAAGCCATGCCGCCTTGGCACGGCGGCGGCGACATGATCCGCACCGTCGCGTTCGAGGGCAGCACCTGGAACGAGGTCCCGTACAAGTTCGAGGCCGGCACGCCGGACATGGCCGGCGCCATCGGCTTTGCCGCCGCGCTCGACTGGATCGATTCCGTGGGCCTGGAGCACATCCACGCCCACGAACAGCAGCTGCTCGCGTACGGCACGGCGCGACTGGCGGAAGTGCCCGGCCTGCGCCTCGTCGGCACCGCCGCCAGCAAGGCCTGCGTGCTGTCCTTCGTCATGGACAACGCCCATGCCCACGACTTGGGCAGCATCCTGGACCAGGAAGGCGTCGCGGTCCGCACCGGCCACCACTGCACCATGCCACTGATGGCGCGCTTCGGCATTTCCGCCACCGCGCGGGCGTCTTTGGCGGTTTACAACGGTCCGGATGATGTCGATCAGCTTGCTGCCGCATTAGGCAAAGCGAGCCGGTTGATGGCTTGACCGTTCGCGCTGACGCGGAGCGCCTTCGGTCTGCGACCGAAACAACATCAACCACCGTCTGTACCCTCCACCTTACCGCTCGCACGGTGTGGTGCGTCTCCATATAGAAAAACTATAAAAATTTCACTTGCGATTGCTTTCTTGTCGGGATAATCTCAAATCGCGCTTCGGTAGAAGTGGAATTAAGAAATCTCGGGAAGCCGGGGTCGATCAATTCCGCAACTGCCGAGGTTCAGCCGGGGGGCTGAGCGCGTAGGACGTTGACACCATTGTGCTCGGTGATCGATTGAGTTTGTGCTGACAGCATTTGCTGTCGTGGCGGGGCCTGCGCGGCCCCGCCATTTAATCTCCCGGTTTTTTACGCGGGAGAAGTTCGTCGAACCCAACTCAAGCATCACGAAAACAGCTTGCTGTGTTGTCCGGCAGTTCGGCCTGTGCCGATTCCGGCATTCCCCCAGAAGCATGCCTTTCGCGATGGTGGCGAGGATGAGCCAACCCGTTCTGGGGCACCCAACGCTGGGGGCCACTTCAGCCATTGACCGGGATCTGTTCGATGAAACGCCTTCTAGCGCTGCTACTCCTTAGCCTTCCCCTGTGTTCCTTCGCGGCCGACGTCATCGACACCTCGGGCCTCCGCGTGTCGGGGAACTTGATTGTCAACGGGTCCGGGCAGCCCGTGTTCATCCACGGCGCGAACCGATTCGACACGACGCTGTGTCAGCAGGGCTACGGGCACACGTCGCCCATCAACACCGATTACACCCGTACGAAGATGTACCAGGAAAAGCTGCGCGACGACTGGAACATCAACGGTGTGCGGGTGATGATCAACGAGTACTGCTGGCGCAAGTCCAACGAAGGCGTTTCGCCCGGCGTCATTGGTGGCGTCCGCTACGTGGATGCCATGAAGCAGCTGGTACAAAGCATCACGGACAGCAACATGGTCGCGATAGTCACCTTGGCCATTGTGTCGCACGACGGCAGCCTTCCCTCAATTCTGTATCAGAACCCACGCAACGCGATGCCGAACGTCGATTATTCGATACCGGTCTGGCGAGAAATGGCAAATCTGTGGAAGTCCAACAATCGCGTGATCTTCGACCTGTACAACGAGCCGACACCGTACCTGCGCGCCGACGGTGACTTCACCTATGACGAACTTCGGGCGTGGACATGCCTGCGCGACGGCCGGAGTGCTTGCACCGTACCAAGCAGCAAGGGAGCGCCGACTCCGGTCATGGGCTCAAAGGCAGTGGGGATGCAGGAGTTGCTGAACACCGTCCGCAGCACTGGCTCGACCAACGTCGTCTTGAGCCCAGGCACCAATTTCACAGGTCAACACGAGCGCTGGATCGAGTTCCGGCCGTTCGATCCCCTCAATAATGTCGGCACAAGCATGCATTCCTATGCCGGAAACTTTAACTACCCGGCGTGCAAGGACAACGGCGTGTACACCATTGCCAGTTTGACGCGATGTGTCGATCGCCAGCACACACAGCCCAACGGCGTCCAGCTGGGGACAGTAATACCGATCATCTGGACAGAATTCGGATCTTCATCCTCAAACGCCGGAGGGCAATGCTCCGAAACGTTCTTCAATCCTTTCGTCTGGCAATACGCCCGCTCGCGTCAGCAAGGGATCATGGAGCATTCGGCCTTCGCATTGACCGATTGGCGCGGCGGCACCATCCTCAACTCACCCAATGTATGTCGCGACTACGCCCTTTTCGACAGCTACGGACAAGAGAGCTACGGTGCTGCGCCAGTAACAGCGTCAATTTATGGCGCCCCATACAAAGCGTACCTCCAGGATTTGAGCTGGTCGTTCGCTGGCGGATCAGTTCCGCCGCCTCCGCCGCCTCCGCCACCTCCGGCGCCCCCACCCCCAACCCCACCCGGCGCCGATCAGACCATACAGGGTGGGAATAAGCGGGTTTCCTCCAAATGCCGGCAGCCGGGGGCGGGTTCAGCGGCAGTCGGTGACC
>JBQTJW010000031.1:0-42110 GCA_052386745.1 Panacagrimonas sp.
GAGCAGCGCAAGCCCGATGACGTCATCCATCACAGTGACCAAGGCAGCCAGTACACCAGCATCGCCTTCGGCGAACGCTGCCGGAAGCTGGGCGTGCGCCCGTCGATGGGCACCGTGGGCGATGCCTACGACAACGCCATGGCGGAGAGCTTCTTCGCCAGTCTGGAATGCGAACTGATCGACCGCCGCAGCTTCAAGAGCAAAGCCGAAGCCCGACTCGCCGTCTTCACCGACGCCATTCGGCCCTGGGCCATCAATCACCCATCAACTACGAACGGAGAAACCCCTCCACGCCCCTTCCCACCACACCGCCACCGCTTGAGAATCAAATCCCAATCCGTCCGTGAATACGGGTCAACTCCAACTCCACACCACGACTTCGGCGATGGCTGGGAGCACGAGATCAAGATCGATAAGCTCATCAAGCCCGGCTCCGGACTCAAGACGCCAGTCTGCCTTGCTGGTGAATTCGCTTGTCCGCCTGAAGACTGCGGCGGCCCCTGGGCCTACAACGACATGACCGCCACGCTTGCGGATCCATCGAGCGAGGAGCGTGCCAGATTCCTCGATTGGCTCGGCGCGGACTTCGATCCTCATGCTTTCAGCCTCGACGACGTCAACAAACGTCTCGCGCGTCTCTAGGCCTGACTGCGTCAAGAGGCCATGGCCTGACGGTTACCGCTTACCTTTAAACTGGATACGACTGAGGCCGCAATGATCCCCATAATCAGCCATGAAATTCGTTAGCCATGAGAATCGGTACCTGGAATGTCAATTCGCTCCGCGTTCGGCTGCCACACTTGCTGCAGTGGCTTGGGGATGACTCGGTAGACGTCCTGGGACTGCAGGAACTCAAGCTGCCGAATGAACAGTTCCCGCTATCAGACCTTGCCGCGGCTGGATGGCATGCCGTGTTCAACGGGCAAAAGAGCTATAACGGTGTGGCCATTCTTTCTCGCTATCCCATTGCGGAGTTGATTTCGGACATCCCTGGATTCGAGGACGACCAGAAGCGCGTGATCGCGGCGACGGTGAACGGGGTCAGGGTGGTGTGCGTGTACGTGGTCAACGGGCAGTCGGTTGGGTCCGAGAAATACGCATACAAGTTGCGCTGGTTGGAACACCTGAATCAATACGTGGGCGAATTGGCCAGGCAATACCCCAAATTGGCCGTGGTGGGCGACTACAACATCGCCCCGGGACCTGAAGACACGCATGATCCCGCAATCTGGGAAGGCAATATTCTCTGCAGCGAGCCGGAGCGAGCACATTTCCGCTCGCTGCTGACATTAGGACTGAGCGATTGCCTCGCCGTTTGCCCTCCCTCCGGCACTCGTTTTACCTGGTGGGACTATCGCCAGGCGGCGTTTCGCCGTGACATGGGCCTGCGCATCGACCATGTGTTGGCGTCCGCGCCGTTGATTCGTGACCTCCGCGAGTGCCGGATTCATCTTGAACCTCGGCGTCTGGAGCGTCCTTCGGATCATGCCCCGCTCGTTGCTCACTTCTGCAGCGGCTGACAGATGTGCATCTGTGACTCGGGTCACAGATGCAAGGGATGGGACCAGACGGAACGTACTCATGCACTTTGCTGCCACCTATAGTGCCGTCAGCGCGGTCCGCAACTACGTTGACATCCCTGGCGGCAATGCTACAGCGACGACGAAATCACTACGACGTAACAAACCGCGTTCGGGTTTCTCACCCCGAAGATGTGCTGGTAGCGGTCTGTGCACTGTTATCCGGGGTATACCCCGACCATGATCTGACCGGTCTGCGCACCGCGTACCGCACTTTCTCCAACCTCTATGCCGGCACCCTGCCCGGGTATTTAGGCTGCGATACGTGGTACCACGATGCGCAGCACAGTCTGGACACGTCGCTGGCAATGGCGCGCCTGATTGACGGGTATGAGCGCACCGTGCAGTCGGAATGCCGTCTAGGACCGCGCCGGGCGACTTTGGGGGTCATTGTCGCCCTGTTTCATGACGCAGGCTATCTTCGCGGTGCCGGCGATTCCGCTCGCAACGGCGCGGAATACACGCTCACTCATGTCCAGCGCAGCAGCGAGATGCTGCGCATGTTCCTGCCTGAATTCGGCTTTGGCGACGACGCGAAGCTAGGCGGTGAAATCGTCCACTTCACCGGGTGGGAAAAGGATCTGGACGACATCAACATCAGCGCACCGTTGGACCGGATGCTCGGCTTCCTGCTCGGGTCCGCGGACCTGCTGGCCCAGGCCGCTGACCGCTGTTATCTCGAAAAATGCAGGTCTTTCCTGTTTCGCGAGTTCGAGATTGCCGGCTTGGCGGGAGCCGGTCTCGGGAAGCCGTACCCGACCGTGGAGACCTTGCTCGACAACACGCCAGAGTTCAATCGGGGTATGCTGCGAGACCGCCTCGAAGGCTATTTTTGTTCGGCGTACCGCTACATGGACAAACATTTCGATGGCCTCAATCCGTACAAGGAGATGATGGATCGAAACATGGAGTTTATAGACCGACTCGGAAAATCAAGCTCGTTTCATCAATTGAAACGTCGTCCACGTTCCATAGATGCGGTTGCGTTAATAAAAATAATGGGAATAGCTGATTAAATGTTGTCTGGACGATCAAGGAATATAATGTTGAAAATGCTGCATAGTGCTTTCCGTGTCGTCCATGGTCTCCGATGTGTCGCGTAACATCAAACCGATCCAATAGTAGACAGATATTAGCGTCGAAAAGAAAATTTTAGTAACAGTTGAATGATAATAATAATAACTAAAATTGCCAGCGTGGGGATGTGAGGATTTGGATGAAAGGCAGATCAGTCGGACTACGGTCTGAAAGTAGTTTACTTGCCCGGGGTGGGACGAGAAATTCCGGAAATATCATTGATTTGGTGTTGTTAGGCTTGTTTTTTTTGCTGACCCGAGCCGGGTTGCGCTGGCTGGGAGTGGATTTTGAGTTCGACCTGGATGCGTTGACCCGCCGTTGGCAATTGGCCGATCCGGAGCTCCTGCGAACCGATCTGTTGGCCACGGTCTGGTATACCCATTCACAGCCGCCTCTCCTCAACCTTGCACTTGGGGCCATGCTCAAGTGGGTCCCACCAAACTATCTGGAAATGTTTGGTGGCGTACTGTTCTCCATATTTTCTTTCCTCACATGTGCCTTTATACTGGCACTATTGGGCGAAGTAGGCGTGCCTAGAACTGTAGCGCTTCCAGCCGCCATGATTTTTTCGATCAGCCCGGCGTTGATTGCCTATGAGAACTACCTATTCACGACCCTGCCGTGTACTGCGTTATTCACGGCACTTTGCTGGGGAATTGTAAGAATTGCGCGAGACCCTTCTGGTCCAGGAGCCGCAGTTGTCTGCATAGCAGCCACTCTGCTGTGCCTTACACGCAGCAGCTATCACCTGATTTTTCTTCTGGGCATCGTTGGATTTGTTGGCTATCGAGCGGGATGGCGAAAAGGCTTGCTGCTGGGTTTCGTGCCGGTGATGCTTGTTGTAGGGCTTAACGTCAAGAACAAGATTTTGTTCGATTATTTCGGCTCCAGCAGTTGGATGGGCATGAACGCGTACCGCACGATACTGCCAATGCCCGAATCCGCGAGACGGTGTGCTGCCGAAGCAACAGGCGATTCGGTTGCTCTGCAGCTGCCGTTCCTGCCAGTCAATGATTACTTGCTGGCGATTCCCCCAATGGATATCCAGTCTCCGTATGACCATCCTGTCCTGTCCAGCCATTACAAGGCAGGCAGGGAGGGCTACGAGCCCTACAACAACCATAACCACTGGGCGTACATCCAACTCTCCAACCGATACAAGATGGCGTTCATCGGGGCCGTCAAATGCAGCCCATTGGACTACGCGTGGACGGTCACCAAGGCCTACATCCTGATGACACTTCCAGCCGAGGAGTACTCGCATGTGGCGTTCGCGCGGGCGCCGATTGAGACGTACGCACTGTGGTACGACCGCCTTATCTTGCTTTCGTCTGGTTTGGCTTATCCCGCTTATGAGGGATTCCAGGCAAGAGTCCCTTACGACTCCGGACTTACCGTCATCGTCTTCTCAATAGGAGGGCTTGCGGGCTGGTGTGCGCTCTTGCTGGGTCGTGGGAAAACGCTGACAGCGGGGTGGAACCCTCTGGCGTTGTGGGTCGTTCTGACGCTGATTGCAGGACACACAGTGGTCAGCAATTTTCTCGAATTCTCTGAGAACAACCGGATCCGGTTCGAGTGGGAGCCCATGATGTTCGTGGTAATCCTGAGTGTCATCGCCGCCTGGGTGCGGCGAGCGCGGCAGGCGGTCCGTGAACCTGGGGCAGATCAGCCGGCCATTCCGCGCGTGGCGCTGCCAAGTCATGGAAGGACCGAGTTTGGCAGCGGTGAAAGCATCGCCGCACCGTCGCCGCCCCGCATCGCCGCCTGAGTCCACGCAACCTGAGACGCTGGGCTGTGCCCGCGGTTTGCCACTCGTGCCGCTTCCCAGATTTTTTTGCGAACTCCTATACTTCGCGCCCTTTTTATGGTGCGAGCCATGGAACCGAATCAGATCGGAAGCGAGATTACAGCCCTGCGAGCGCGTTTCGACGCGCTCCGGGGCTATCTTTGACTACGGAACCAAGCGTGACCGCCTGATCGAAGTCAGCGCGGAGCTGGAACGCAGCGAAGTCTGGAACAAGCCCGAGCACGCCCAGAACCTCGGCCGCGAACGCGCGCGGCTGGAGGACGTGGTGCACACCCTGGACAAGGTCAGCGCCGGCCTCAACGACGCCGCGGAACTGCTGGAAATGGCCGAGTCCGAGGGCGATGCCAAGACCCTCGCCGAGATCAGCCGCGACGTGGAAGCCCTGGGCGCCATCGCGGCGGACATGGAGTTCAAGCGCATGTTCAGCGGCGAGATGGACGCCCACAACGCCTATCTCGACATCCAGTCCGGCGCCGGCGGCACCGAGGGCCAGGACTGGGCCTCCATGCTGCTGCGCATGTACTCGCGCTGGGCCGAGGGCAAGGGCTTCAAGGTGGAGCTGATGGAGCGCTCCGACGGCGAAGTGGCCGGCATCAAGTCCGCCACCCTGTTCATCCAGGGCGACTACGCCTACGGCTGGCTGCGCTCCGAAACCGGCGTGCACCGGCTGGTGCGCAAGTCGCCGTTCGACTCCGGCAACCGGCGGCACACTTCGTTCGCGGGCGTGTTCGTGGCGCCCGAGGTGGACGACGACTTCGACATCGAGATCAACCCGGCCGACCTGGAAGTGGACACCTTCCGCTCCAGCGGCGCCGGCGGCCAGCACGTCAACAAGACCGAGTCCGCCATCCGCATCAAGCATGTGCCCAGCGGCATCGTGGTGGCCTGCCAGACCCAGCGCAGCCAGCACGCCAACCGCGACCACGCGATGAAGATGCTCAAGTCCAAGCTCTACGACCTGGAAATGCAGAAGCGCAATTCCGAGAAGCAGAAGATCGAGGACTCCAAGGCCGACATCGAGTGGGGCAGCCAGATCCGCTCCTACGTGCTCGACCAGTCGCGCATCAAGGACCTGCGCACTGGGGTGGAAATTGCCGACACGCAGAAGGTGCTCGACGGGCACCTCGACCCTTTCATCGAAGCCAGCCTCAAGCAGGGCCTGTAACGGCGCCGCCGCGCGCCAAACCGGGCGCCCGACCGACGCCCGACGCCAGCAGACACCATGACCGAAGAATCCAAGCCGCAGGACGAGAACCACGTCATCGCCACCCGGCGCGAAAAGCTCGACCGGCTGCGGTCGCAAGGGCAGGCCTTTCCCAACGACTTCCGCCGCGACACCCTGGCCGAGCACCTGCACGGCAGCTACGCCGCGCTCGAACCCGCGGCGCTGGAGGCGCTCACGACGCGTTTCCGGCTGGCGGGCCGGCTCATGGCCAAGCGCATCATGGGCAAGGCCAGTTTCGGCCAGTTGCAGGATTCGTCCGGCCGCATCCAGGTGTTCATCAAGCTCGATACGCTCGGCGAGGCGCAGTACGAGACCTTCAAGACGGCGGACGTGGGCGACCTGTTCGGCGTGGAAGGCCGCGTGTTCAAGACCAAGACCGGCGAGCTGTCGCTGTGGGCGGAGCGGCTGGTGCTGCTGGTCAAGTCGCTGCGGCCGCTGCCGGAGAAGTGGGCCGGCCTCACCGACACCGAAATCCGCTACCGCCAGCGCTATGTCGACCTGATCGTGAATCCCGAGGTCAAGCGCGTGTTCGAGAAACGCGGGCGCACCGTGGCCTTCATCCGCCAGTTTCTCGATGCCCTGGGCTTCGTGGAAGTGGAAACGCCCATGCTCCAGGCCATTCCGGGTGGTGCCACGGCGCGGCCCTTCATCACGCACCACAACGCGCTGGATCGCGACCTTTACCTGCGCATTGCGCCGGAGCTGTACCTCAAGCGCCTGGTGGTGGGCGGCTTCGAGCGCGTGTACGAGATCAACCGCAACTTCCGCAACGAGGGGCTCAGCACGCGCCACAACCCCGAGTTCACCATGCTGGAGTTCTACCAGGCCTACGCCGACTATCGCGACGCCATGAACCTGGTGGAGACCCTGATCCGCGACGCGGCGCTGGCCGTCAACGGCGGCGGCATGCTCACCTACCAGGAGCGCGAATACGACCTGGAGCGGCCCTTCACGCGCTGGTCCATGCTGGAGTCGGTGCAGCGCTTCAACGCCGACTTCGACGTCGCCCGCGCTGCCGACCGCGACTACCTCGCCGCCTTTGCCAGGCGCGTGGGGGGCGACGTCAAGCCCGCCTACGGACCCGGCAAGCTGCTCACCGAGATCTTCGAGAAGACCGTGGAAGGCAGGCTCCTGGACCCGACCTTCATCACCGAGTACCCCACCGAAGTCTCCCCGCTGGCGCGGCGCAGCGACGCCAACCCCGAGGTGACGGACCGGTTCGAATTCTTCGTGGGCGGCCGCGAAGTGGCCAACGGCTTCTCCGAGCTGAACGATCCGGAAGACCAGGCCAGCCGCTTCAGGGCGCAAGTGGCGGCCAAGGACTCCGGCGACGACGAGGCCATGGGCTTCGACGCCGACTACATCCGCGCCCTGGAATACGGCCTGCCGCCGACCGCGGGCGTAGGCATCGGCATCGATCGCCTGGTGATGTTCCTCACCGACTCCCCGAGCATTCGTGACGTACTTCTGTTTCCACAGATGAAACCCGAGGCCTGAGCCTCGCATCCGGCCGGGACCGGCCACGGCACCGGCTCCACGCCACTCCGCTACCGATTGAAAGCGCGATGATTTTGCCGCCCTTGGGGCGAACCCGGGGGCGACAGAACGCAGTTGACGGCGCATCGCCCTTGGCGCGCACAATGGAACCGAGCGGCGGTTCGCGGGGAACCGCCCGGCTTGGAGCCGCATGTCGCACAACCCTTCGCCAGCCAGCATCCCCACCGTGATCGATGATCTCCGGGCGCAGGTCGAGGCCCTGCGCAATGAGTTGTCGGAACGTGACCAGATCATGGCGCGGGCCAACCTGCTGACCGGCTACGACCTGGTCACCGGCCTGCCCAACCGTCGCCATCTGCTCGAAGTGCTGGAGCGGGTCCGCCGCAGGGTGGAGCGCGATCATGCGCCGCTGGCCATCATTGCCGTCGGGATCGAGCATTACCTCGCCATCAAGTCCTCGATGGACGCCGAGCATTTTGATCGCCTGCTCGCCGCGGCGGCCAAGCGCGTGCGCCACGTGCTGCGCCCGCTGGACGTGGTGGCGCGAATCTCCGACCACGTCTTCGCCGCCATCCTGGCGCCGCAACTCGGGGAAGACGCCAGCAACATGGTGCTACGTGCCACTGCCGCCATGAAAAGGGTGGAAATGGCGCTGTGCAGTGACCTGCTCATCGAGGGCAAGAGCCGGCCCTTGCAGGTGCGCGGTGCGTTTGCCATCTACCCGGACGATGGCCCGCGCGGCGTGGACCTACTCAAGCGCTTCGACGCCAATTTCCTGCTGCCCCAGCTTGCACCCCAGGCGGATCGCCGCGCGATCAATCCCGACCTGGCCTGGGCCGTGTCGATGGAACTGCGGCTGCGCCGTGCCATCGAAAACGACCGCCTGGTTCCCCATTACCAGCCCAAGATCGAGGCCTCCACCGGCCGGCTGGTGGGCGGCGAAACCCTCATCCGCTGGCCGCTGCGGAACGGGAATTACGTGGGCCCCGGGGAATTCGTGCCCATTGCCCAGGCCAGCGGCCTCATGTCGGCGCTGGACGACTACGTGCTGCGGCAGGCCTGCAGCCAGATTGCCGAGTGGCAGGATCGATACCCGCCCTTTCGCATCGCGGTGAACCTCTCGGCGCTCAAGTTCCCGCACCAGACCGCCGTGGCGTACCTGCGGGACCTGCTCACGACAACCCGCGCGCGGCCGGAGCATCTCGAGATCGAGATCACCGAAAGCGCGCTCATCACCGATTTTTCGTCGGCCAATGAATGGCTGCGGGCGATACGGGCCATGGGCGTGACCATCGCGCTCGACGACTTCGGAACGGGTTATTCGTCCCTGGCCTACCTGCGCCAGCTTCCCCTGGACACGATCAAGATCGACCAGTCGTTCGTGCGCGGCCTCGAGGACGGAGAGCGGTCCGAGGCCATCGTCCGCGCCATGGTCGCAATGGCCAACGCGCTCGATCTCCACGTCGTCGCGGAGGGCGTGGAAACCGTGCAGCAGGCACAGCTGCTCTCGACGCTGGGCTGTGACATCCAGCAGGGCTTCCTGTACTGCCCGGCCGTGCCGGCGCCGGAGTTTGAAGCGATCATGCAGCGGGGCGGCATCTAGCCGATCGGGCGTTCGAAGCCAGGGCGCTGCCGACGCGAACGGCCTTCAGAGGTACTCGTCCAGCAGGGCGGCGCCCTCCACCACCATCTGTTCGCCGGGCTGCGGAGGATTACCGCAGCCCGGCGGTGAGCGTGGTTCGAACCGGTCCCGGCCCGTCCGGACCCATTCCCTGCGATGCGGGGCGGTACAGGCCGGCACCGGGACCGCAGAAACCTGGATGGAAACCGGCAGCAACTCGCCCGGCATCAGTTCCGCCGCCAGGTTCGGCATGGTGTCGAGCAACAGGCGCCAGCCCGGCGACCCCTGCGCACGGTCCTGGCCCCGCAGTGCCAGTGGCAGCGGCTTGCCGTCGTGGCCGTTCAAGGTGGCGGATCGAATGCGCCGCGCCAGCGTGCCGTCGAATACAGGGACCGCAATCCGGGCCCGGGACCTATCCGCGATCTCGAACACCGGCCTGCCGGCGCCAACCACCGCGCCGGGCTGGACCGGCACCACGAGCACGGGACCGGACACCGCCGCGCGCAGCGGGATACGGGCTTCCAGGCTCTCCACGGCCAAGGCGCGCAGGCGCTGCTGCGTTGCCAGCTCGGCCTCCGCCTGTTCCAGGTAGATATTGCCCTCGGCAACGCCATCCATGGCCTCGGCCTGCGTGCGCATGCGCCCGGCGTTGATGCGCGCCACGTTGAGCCGTTGATCGATCAGCGCCAGCGCCGCCCGCCGCCTGGCCTGCTCCGGCTCGCTGATCTGGGGAACCAGGATCGCCAGTGTCTGGCCGGCATGCACGCGCTGTCCCGGCAGCGGCCAGGGCTGGCCACCGGCCGCTGGCTCGATGCGTCCGGCCAGCGGCGCCCGGATCACGCCCGCGGAGTCCGGATGCGCCAGCACCTCGCCGGTGAGCTCCACGGTATCGGCGGTCGCGGCCTCCACGGGCGCCGTGCGGATGCCAAGAAGGCGCTGGACCGCTTCGGGGACGGTAAGTTGCCCCCCGGCCGAGAGCCGCGGCCGGGTGGACACCGCTGCCGCGGCAGGTTCGGCGTGCGGCCAGTCCGCCTCGTGGGCGCGCGTGGACGAGGCGGCCATTAGTAGCAGCAACACGCCCCAGCCGGCGCCGACCTTCACGGGCGCTGCGACCGTGACAGGCTCACCGGCTGGCCGGGGACGAGCCGCGCACCAGCGCTGACCGAGTAGAGCTGGCGGTACGAGCGCAGGGCCGGGTCGAAACCCTCGGCGATGAGCTGCGCGGGCTGCCAGGTCATGCCGTCGGCACGGAACTGGTCAAGCGCCTCGCGCGCGGGGCGGGCGGCCAGGCCTTCGATCACCAGGCGATTCGCGGGAGCCAGTTCGAACAGGGCCTCGCCCGCCTCTATGGAACGGCCGGCGCCCGCCGTGCTGTCGACGACCCAGGCATCGGCGGGCGCGGTCAGCGCGAGCTGCCCCTTCAGCCCCTTCCGGTACTGCGCTTCACGCTCCTGCGCACTGCGGTAGTCCCCCAGGATCTGGATTGACGGCAGGGGCAGTTGGCCGTCGAACTGGTCTGCCTCGTTGGCATTGAACCGCTTCACCTGCAGGGCGCCCAGGGCGACGTCGCGCTGGGCCGTGGCAAGTTCCGCTTCCAGGTCGCTTCGTTCCAGGCGGGTCATGCCAGGACGCAGGTATCCCAGGACCTGGCCGGCGCGAACGCTCGATCCCGCGACAGGAAAGCCGCCCGGCGGCGGTTCTAGCCAACCCGCCTGGTGGCTCGCCACCTGGCGGGCCCAGCGGGGATCGGCGATCACCCGGCCCAGGACCGTCTCGCGCACGGGCGCCTCAGGCCGCGCGTCAGCGGCGGGTGCGGCCTGAAGCCGCCCGAGCTGCGCCCACGCGAGCAGGGCAAGGGCTGCGGCCTTGAGTGCGGTCAACCGCCGCCGCGACGCTGGCCGGAACGGTCGCGTCGTCCGATCGGCACCACCCGGGATCGGTGCCGCGGCGCTCATGGGGTGGCCGTCTGCTCCGCCAGCAGGCGACGCGACACGGCGTTCAGCACGTCGGCGATGCGGGACAGGCCCTTGATCTGCGCGACTTTGGCCGGCGTGGTCCCGGTGTGCGTCGCGAGGTTGGGATCGGCACCCAGCGCCAGCAACTGGGCGACGGAGGCTTCGTGACCGCCAGCGGCGGCCAGGTACAGGGCCGTGACGCCGCGGGTGTTCTGCGCATTGACGTTGGCACCCCGCGCGGCGAGCAGCTCGATGAACTCGGGACTTGCGCCGAAGTAGGTGGCGTGGATCACCGGCGTCCAGCCGGCCGGATCAGCGCGGTTGGGGTCGGCGCCGCGGTCGAGCAGGATGCGCGCGCACTCGATGTGATTCTTGCTTGCCGCGGCGATCAGCGCGGTCTGGTCGACGGCATCCACGCTGTCCACCGGTACGCCTGCGTCCAGCGACGCGGCGAGCGAATCGCACTTTCCGGTGCGCGCGTCGTGGACGAAAAAGGCGATGCGCTCCCTGGGACCGATGCCATCGGCGGGGGACGCGACGCCGGCCGCGGGCGGCTGCGCAGCCGGCACCGGGGGGGTGGGCTGGCTGGCGCACCCGGCGAGCAGGATCATCGCCACGCCCAGGCCCAGCGCCTCGATACGCGCTGACCCGCTCGAGCGGCGCGGCGGCGTCCACCTTGCGCCGGAAACGCGGGCGGGAACTGTGGTGCGATTGGAGTGGATCATCGTCGTCAACCTCACCGGCTTGCCTTGGCGACGCCCGTTGCGCCGGGCCCCGTCAGCATGGCCTTGGACGCGAGCGTGGCGCCGAGCTGCTCAATGCGGATCTGCACGGTGCGCTGGCGGATGGCTTCCCTGGCCTCGTCTTCGAGTTCGTCGAAGCTCTCCACGTCGGCCACGGGGCGGGGCCCGTCCTCGACCAGGATGATGTGCCAGCCAAAACGCGTGCGGATGGGCTGCCTGGAATACTGGCCCTTCCTGATCCCGGCCAGGGCGTCGCCGAAGTGGTGGTCCACGAAGATGTCGGGACGGAACCAACCCAGATCGCCCCCGTTGTTCTGGCCGCCCGGGTCCAGGGTGTGCACCTTGGCCACGCTGGCAAAGTCCTCGCCCTTGGCGAGCTTGGCCAGGGCAGGCTCCGCCAGTTCCGGCGTGTTCACCAGGATCTGGCGGATCTTGTATTCCACGATCTTGCCGTTGGCCCGGTTCCACTCGTATGCCGTCTTCAGGCTGGCCGTGGTGACCGGGTTTTTCTCGAAATGGTCCTGCAGCAGCGCCCGCGAGAGCACCGCGCGGGACTGGAAACTGAGCTGGTCGGCGACCAGAGGCTTGCGGTCCAGCCCCAACCGCCGCGCCTCCTGTGCCAGCAGCTCCTGCGTCACCAGCTCCTGGCGCGCCGCGGCGCGGGCGTCCTCCGTGTGGGTGCCGCGTGCACTGGGATCGGGGTTGATGCTGCCAATCATGAGTTCCACGTGGTTGCGGCTGATGGGCTGGCCGTTGACGATCACGTCGACACCCAGGCCCGAATTCGCCGGCTGGGACTGGTCCGCCTGCGCGAACACCGGGCTCGTCGCCACGCCCAGCAGGGCGATCAGAACGGGGGTGAATCTGGACATCGTGCTTCTCCTGAAATGTGGTGCCCCGGCCGGTGCCGGGGCGGTTGATCCTGCGAAAGCCAAAGAGGTTTGCCCGATGCCGGACAAACCCCCGTCCCCCGCGTCATGCTCCTGAATCCGGTGGTTCCGGCACGCTCCTGCGAGCGCGCCGGAACCGAATGCCCGTTCCTCAGCGGGCGCCGTCGGGGTTGAGCGGCATCTTGGGGTAGTAGCCCGGTCCGAACAGGGCCGCGCCGTCGCGCTCGAACGCAGCGGCATGCGGCTTGGCGCCGCCCTTGCTGCCGCGTGCACCGGGCCAGTTCCAGCTGTCACGGGCGGCGCTGTCGAAATCCACGCAGGGCGTACCGAGCAACTCGTCCGTGAAGCTGGTGTCGAGCACGGTGGCGCCGGTGGCCTTGTCGAACTTGCCGAGGCAGACGGTGCGGTCGCCGTCGGAGCCGGTCCCGGCGCCACCGATGTGGCTCAGTTCGACAAAGTACTGGATGAACGTGAAGCGGCCCGTACCGGACGCCGGCTCGCCACCCACCACCGTGTCGCGCGGCGTGCCGAGTACCGAGGGGCTCAGATCGAGGTAGCCGCCGGTGCCGTCGGGTGACTTCTGGTAGCCCACGCGGTCGTACAGCGTGAAGTGCGGACCGCCGTGCGTGTACAGGTTCTGCAGCGAGTTGAGATTGCCGCTCCCCGGGCCACTGCTGAGGCCGGAAGGCTCGCCACCGGTCTTCTCCGGTCCCAGCACGATGCCGCCCAGGTTGAGCTTCAGCAGTTCGGGCACGATCGACGCCAGCCGCACATAACCGGTTCCCGGCTGCGAGGTGTTGTTCGACGCCGTGGTGGGCAGGCCCGCGCCGTGCGGCCCGGTTTCGAACTGCCCAATGGCGCCGCGGATGCGCGGGCAATCGTCCGCCTCGTTGTTGTGGCGGAGCACGTTGAAATCACCCGTCACCCCACCCGAGAGGTCGGCGCGCGTGGCCGACAGTCCCAGCGAGGTATTGGCCTCGCGGGAAGCATTGGCGGCCGGGTAGTCGCACTCCAGGCGGCTGGACTCGGTGTTGGCCTTGCCCTTGGCCAGCAGCGGACGGATGTCCACGGTGAGCAGCCGGCGGCTGTGCTCGCGCGGATAGTCGCGATCGAAGCCGGAACCGGCAGGATCGATGGACTTGGGGCTCTCGATACCCGAGATCGGCTGGATCAGGAAGCGGTCGTCGTCGCTGATGGTGAAGTACGAGACGCCCGTGCACGGACCCACGTCATACACCGCGCGCCAGTACGGGCCCAGGCCGCCGTAGGCGTTGCGCTCGTCGCCGCGGATGGTGATGTCCGGGCTGTAGAACAGCACGCCACCGCACATGGCGGCCGTGAAGGCCCCGTCGTGCGGCACGTAGCCGGGGTCGCCCTCGGCGCAATCGGTGGCGCTGATCGCCGAGGCATTGTTGGCAGTGACACCGGCCGGGGACACCGCCAGGTCGAACGACGGGTCCACCGAGCCTGCCACCTCGTTCACCCAGCCCTTCTGGCCGACGCAGTGGTGCGACTGGTGCGGCAGGCCAAACGCCATCAGGCCCTCGTTCTCCTCGTGGAACAGGACCACTTCGCGGCGCGGACCATCCGGCACCGCGCTCACCGAGCGCAGATACTTGTTGCTCTTGTAGACGTTGGCCGGCTTGAGCGAATCCCTGGTCTTGCCCTTGGTGTACGTGTAGCTGGTTTCCCACACGCGAACCGAGGCCCCGAAGCTGGAGCCGCACAGTCCCAGCGGGGTGTTCGACAGGCCCGGCTTGCCGCTGCCGCCCAGGTTTCCGCAGAAGGCGCCCAGCGCGCCGTTGATCGCGGCCAGGCCAATGCTCGCAGGCACGGCGTAGTCGGACGTGGCCAGGTACTTGCCGTCATACGTCAGGCCCATGCCGTGCGGCTGCGATTCGATGCCCGCGTCCTTGTTGCCCAGGAAAAATACCCCCTGGTTGCGCTGGCGCTGCTTACGCGTGTCCGGCGAGCTCGTGTACTGCGTCGGGTTGCGAGGCTGGTCGGCATTGACGCAGCCGGGATACTCGGTGATGCCGTTGTGACCGAGCAGCTTGTTGTCATCGGGTGCGGTGCCGCCGATGCAGCCCAGCTGCGTCACCGTCTGCAGCAGCGGAACCACGGCCGGAACCGCGGCCGTGCAGATGCCGGCGAGTGTCGGCGCGTTGCGGCCGGGGTCGATCTCCGTCACCGTGCCCTGTGGGCCGTACACGTAGTTGCCCATGTAGGTGAACAGGATCTTGTGGTTGTCGCCCGGCGCCGGCATGACGATGAAGTCGTCGGTCAGCGACGATCGACGTGGCTGGGTACCGCATACCGCGATGGTGGCCGTGCCGATGTCGCGCACGCTGGTGATGTCGAAGCGGAACACGTTCTTGCTGATGACGCCGCCGGCAAGCGTGTACTTGCGCCTGGCCTCCAGGCCGTCACCGCCGCCCGAGATGTAGGACGTGTAGCTCAGCATGTGGTGCGGGTCGTTGTGGATGTCGGACCGCGCGCCCGCCAGGTTGGGCAGGATGTTGGAGACCAGCACGCGCGGCAGCTCGGCCGTCCAGATCACGTTGCCGAAGGTCGTGGAGTTTGGTTCCACGTCCAGCACGGCGAGAAAATCCTGCGCGGTGGCCGCGTTGCAGGTCGGCAGCGCGCACCCGTCCCCTGACCAGACCAGCAGCACCGATCCATTGGGAATGGGCTCGCCGGTGTTCTTGTTGATGGCTGCCGGTGCGCCGACCGCGGCAGCGGTGGTTGTTTCCGTGGCCGTCGGTTTTTTCCCGCCCCCCAGCAGTCCCGTCACCAGGTTGTTGACCAGGCCGGCCTGCGCCGATCCCGCCGCTGCGGCGAGCGCGATGGCCATGCCAGCCATCGTGGCCCTGGCTCTCGCACTGCCTCGATGCCCCCTCGAAATACCCATGCAAATCTCCTGATGGTTCGGTATTTCACCGAATGAAAAGATGAGTGCCGGGCGTGATCCCTATGCGGGTGTCCCCGGCACCCCGGGGCGTCAGTGGTGATGCCCCCCGGGGTACTCTACCGAGCAGGACGTGCAGGATGGTGCGGAGGAAAGTAGAACATTTGGCAATTTGTGGATGATGCATTCGACATAAGGCAAAAAGCCCACGCATTGAGGTCGATGAGCGCGTCGAAGTTATAGGGATAGATTGATTCAGTCTGAAAGAGGGCGATGCCGGGCACGCCACATGACAAACAGCGCTGGCGTGAGGAAGCTGTCCTGCACCACCGACGCCACCATCCCGCCAAGCACCACCAACGCCACGGGATGCAGCACTTCCAGGCCGGGCTGGTCGCTCCCGGAAAGGAACGGGACCAGCGACGCAGCCGCCGCCGCCGTGGTCATCAGCACGGGAGTGAGGCGGTCCAGCGTTCTCTGGACCACGAAATCCGTGCTGTTTGTGGCCGATTCCCGAGATGCTGTATCCATATAGCGTCCAAGCTTGAGAATGCTGTTTCTGGCGGCGATACCCGCCACGGTCACGAAGCCCACCACGCTGGCCACGGACAGCTCGGTTCCCGTCAGGCCCAGGGCAAGGGCCCCGCCGGCCCAGGCGAAGGGGATGCTCAGCATGACGATCGCGACGGCCGCGACGTCCCGGAACTGCAACAGGAGCAGGGCCGCGATGGCGAGCAGCGACACCAGCCCGAGCGTGAGCAGGCGCGCGGCGGAGTCGCCGGCCGTGACCTGCCGGCCCTGGATCTCGATTTCGCACGCTTCCGGCAGGGCGAGTCCTGCAATCGCCTTGCGCAGGTCCTGCACGGCGGGTTCAACTTGCGATCCCGCTGGAGACACGGAGATGAGCACGCGGCGACGCCCACCCTCGCGCACCACGCTTGCGCTGACGGGCTCGTTCACGATCGTCGCCACCCAGCCAAGGGGGACCGGCCCCAGGGGCGAATCGAGCGGGAGTTGATCCAGCCTCGACACCGAGCGCAGTTCCGCGGGCAGGCGCAGGACCAGGTCAACCCGTCGCTGCGGCTCGATCAGGGTGGAGAGGACTTCGCCGGGAACGAGGCGCCCCACCGCCTCCAGCACGCGGGGCGGCGACAGCCCGTAGAGCGCGGCCCTGGCCGCATCCACTTCGACGCGCGCCTCCCGCACCTGTGCTTCCTCGTCGGTCCGGCCCTCCCTCAGACGGGGGTCCGCGGCCAGGAGCGCCCGCACCCGGGTCGCCACGGAATCGATGTCGCGGGGGTGCTGCCCGTAGATGCGGATGGCCAGCGGCGCGCGGGCGCCCGCCAGCAGATGGTCGATGCGATGCGAGATGGGTTGCCCGATGCTGATCGTTCCGGGCAGTACCTCCAGGCGCCGGCGGAGATCGGCCAGCAGCTCGATCCGCGGGCGATGTGAATGGCGCAACTGGAGATCGAGCTCCGAGTAATGCACCCCTTCGGCGTGCTCGTCGAGTTCCGCGCGCCCGGTGCGCCGCCCCACCGACAGCACTTCCGGCAGGCCCAGGATCAGCTGCTCCGCGGCGCGCCCGACGCGTTCCGATTCTTCCAGGGCCAGCCCCGGTTTCAGCACCAGGGTCACGGTCAGCGTGCTTTCGTTCAGCAGCGGCAGGAAGCTGCGCGGCAGCTTGAACAGGATGGCGCCCGCCACGACCAGTACCGCGAGCGACGCGGCCAGCAGCCACTTGCCGTGCGCCAGGCTTCTTGTGAGCGCACGGGCGTACACCGACTTGAGCGCGGTGAGCCAGCGCCGTTCCTGCGGGACCGCCAGGGCGGTACCGCCGAAGCCGAGCCAGCACAGCACCGGCGTGACGGTGATGGCGACCAGCAGGCTGGACAGGATGGCCGCGATGTAAGCCGTGGCCAGCGAGCCGAACAAGCGACCTTCGACGCCGCCCAGGCCGAGCAGCGGCAGGAACCCGGCCACGATGACCAGGCTCGCCTGGAGAATGCCGGCACGGACCTCCATGGTGGCGTCGATCACGGTCCTGGTGGTGAGCTGTCCGAATTGGCGCAGGCGGCGCACCACGTTTTCCACGCCCACCACCGAATCGTCGACCAGTTCGCCGACGGCAATCGCCAACCCCCCGAGCGTCAGCGTGTTCACGGTCAGGCCCAGCAGGCCCATGCCCAGCATGGCCCCGGCCACGGACAGCGGAATGGCGACCAATGAAATGACCGTGGTGCGCCCGCCGCTCAGGAACAGCGCCAGCACGATCGCCACGATCAGCACGCCGTGGGCGAAGGCATCGCGCACGTGGCCAATCGAGATATTGATGAAATCAGCCTGCCGGAAAACCGTCGTGCGCAATGTCTGCGCGGGGAGCTGACCGTCGAGCTGTGCCAGCCGCGCCTCCACTTCGCCGGTCACCGCCCGGGTGTCGGCGCCCGGCTGTTTCTGCACGGCCAGGATCACCGCGGGCGACGCATTGGTGCCGGCCGATCCACGGCGAACGCGGGCGCCTTCGGCCACGGTTGCAACCTGGTGCAGCCATACCGGCCCGGCGGCGCGGTGATCGATCGCCACGTTGCCCAGGGCTTCCGGCGAGAAAGGTCCGGACGCGCCGCGCAGGCCATGTTCGCGCCCTTCCGCCGACAGGATGCCGCCACCCCGGGTTTCGCCGTAGCCGCGCAGCGTGTCGGCGAGCGATTGCAGCGTGACGCCGAAAAATTTCAGGCGAGCCGGGTCGGGCTGCACCTCCCATTGGGCAACCTCGCCGCCGATCACCGTCACCTGCGACACGCCCGGAACGCCCAGCAACGCCGGTCGCAAGGTCCAGTCAGCCAGACTGCGCAGCTTGCGCAGGCCCGGGTCGTTCCCCGTTCCGCGCAGGGCCACGAGCATGATTTCGCCCATCAGCGACGTGGGCGGGGCGAGCCGCGGCTCGGCGCCGCGCGGCAACTGCGAGCGCACGACATCGATCCGCTCGTTGACGAGTTGCCGGTTGCGGTACGGGTCGGTCCCCCATTCGAACTCGGCCTGCAGGGTGCTCAGCCCGGCGATGGAACTGGCACGCAAGCGAACCAGGTACGGCAGTCCCGCCAGCGCGGCGGAGAGGGGCCATGCCACCTGGGTATCGGCATCGCTGGCCGACAGCTTGGGCGATTCCACGTGAACGCTGACCGTCGGTCGGCTCAGCTCGGGCAACACGTCCACCGGCAGTGTCCAGGCCTGCAACGCGCCGAGCAGCACGAGCACCAGCCCTGACAGCAGCACCAGGCGCCGATGGCCCAGGCTGCCGCTCACCACGCGTTCGAACATCACCGTTGGCCGATGCAGACGCCTGTAGGACCGCCCGCCGCGCAGCCTGCAATCGGGCGGTTTCGCCATCCCAGGACGGAGCGCTTCCTTTCGACGTCGCGCTTCGGCCGGTGGCAGGCAATGAAAAGGTGCACGGTTGGGCGCGGGGTTTCCGACGAGGGGGCGCCTATCGTAAGTGTCTGGGTGCCGAATCCTTGGAACGATTTGGCTTGGCGATATACCCGGATGATGGCGATCGCCGGCAGCCGGCATTGCACAAGGTTTGCAGGGCTTGGCGGGGAAGTTATTCGATCGCGGCCTTTGTTAAGCACATCAGATTCGTTTGAAAGCCGGGGTGCGGCTTCTACATTCGCTGCATGGACCGCCGCCGCCGTGCTGCGGGACCTGCTGCACCCCTGGCAGCGGGACGCCATGCCAAATCAAACCCGGAGAGGGCCTGATGACTTACGCCAGCAATGCTGTTCCCGACTATTCCGTGATGGACGAAGTGCCCGAACAGCTGGCCACGCGGGATGGTGAGGTGTCCTCGCTCCTTACCGTCATCAAGGCCGAGTCGGCACGCAAGGGCCTGGGCTACAGCGGCGGCGTGGCACCGATCGACGCCTGGCAGCTGGTGCAGTCCGGCGCCGCCACCCTGGTGGACGTGCGTAGCGCAGAAGAGCGGCGCTTCGTGGGCGAAGTCCCCGGCGCGGTGCACGTGCCCTGGGCCAGCGGCACGGCGCTGGTCCGCAACCCGCGCTTCGCCCGCGAGCTGGAAGGCAAGGTCGGCAAGCACGAACCCCTGCTGCTGCTATGCCGCAGTGGCAAGCGCTCGATCCTGGCGGCGGAAGCGGCGACCAAGGCCGGCTTCACCCAGGTCTACAACGTTCTCGAAGGTTTCGAAGGCGAACTCGACGCGCGCCAGCAGCGCGGGCACAGCGACGGCTGGCGCTTCCACGGCCTGCCATGGACCCAGGACTGAACGGCGAACCGGACATGGTCGAGGTTCAAGGGGCTCAAGGGGCTCAAGGGGAAGAACCTCAGCACTGGAACCTGCCGGCCATCGTCGCCGGCCTGCGCGAGGCCCGCGAGCGCTGGCGCGACAGCCGCGTGCGCAAGCGTGACCTGGCAACGCACGAGTTTCCGTCGCGCGACGTGGTGCGCGACATCATGGTGGACCTGCGCGGCGCGCTGTTCCCGCTGCGCCTGGGGCCGCCCGACCTGAAGCGCGACGGCGAGGACTTCTACGTCGGCCACGCGCTGGATTCGGCGCTGAACCTGCTCTTCCAGCAGATCCAGCTGGAGCTGTCGTGGAAGCTGCGCAGCAACGACGTACCGGTGCCGCCCGGCCGGTACGCCGCGCGCGCGGCCGGCATCGTGACGCGCTTTTCGGCGGAACTGCCACGCCTGCGCAGCCTGCTCGATACCGACGTGGAAGCGGCCTACCGCGGCGATCCCGCGGCCCAGGGCGTGGACGAGGTCCTGCTGTGCTATCCCGGCGTGCTGGCGCTGATCCATCACCGCATCGCGCACCAGCTGCACCGGCTGGGCGCGCCGCTGGTGGCGCGCATCGTTGCGGAGCTGGCGCACTCTGAAACGGGTATCGACATCCATCCCGGCGCCCGCATCGGCGCGCACTTCTTCATCGACCACGGTACCGGCGTGGTGATCGGCGAGACGGCGCAGATCGGCGAGCACGTGCGCACCTACCAGGCCGTGACCCTGGGCGCCAAGCGCTTCGAGACCGAGTCCGACGGCGCTCTGCAGAAGGGCAAGCCGCGCCATCCCATCCTGGAAGACGGGGTGGTGATCTACGCCGGCGCCACCATCCTGGGGCGCATCACGATCGGCCGCGGCTCCAGCATCGGCGGCAATGTGTGGCTCACGCGCAGCGTGCCGCCGGGCAGCCAGGTGACGCAGGGCCGGCTGGACCACGCCATCGGCGCCCCGGCCGAGGCCGCCGCGCCATGAAGGAGCTCGAGCAGCGCTTCGGCCGCGCGGTGCGCGAGGCGCGGGCGAGCCGCGGCTGGTCGCAGGAACACCTGGCGGAACTTGCCAACCTCAATCGCAGCTATCTCGGCGAGATCGAACGCGGCGAGGTCGCGCCGTCGCTGGTCACGGTGGGCAAGCTCGCCACCGCGCTGTGCCAGAGCCTGTCGTCCCTGCTCGGCCGCTGCGAGAGCACCTGAGCCACCGAGCACCTGACACTGCCGGCAGATTGATGGCGATAGCCTGTAGCGGGCTCCGTCATGCCCGGCGAATCTATCGATAGTCCACTTTCTTCTGAAGAGATTGCCCATGGCCGAACCCATTCCCCCTCCGGCGGCGCTGCCCACCCTGACCGACAAGGCGGCGCATCAACTTGCCAATACCACCAAGACCGTTGCGCAGCTGCCCATCATCACGCCGCGCTGGCTGGTGCACCTGCTGCAATGGCTGCCGGTGGAGGCGGGCGTGTACCGGGTCAACAAGGTGGCCAATCCGTCCGACATCCGCACGGCCTGCCAGGTCACGGATTCCGGCCAGCTGCCCAATTCCTTCGTGCAGTACGAGGAGGCGCCGCGCGAGTACTGGCTGCGCCAGGTGGCGACCAAGCTCAACGTGCATACGCGCGTGTCGGACCTGTATTCCAGCCCGCACGACCAGATCAAGGAGCAGCTCCGTCTCATCATCGAGACCATCAAGGAGCGCCAGGAAAGCGAGCTCATCAACAACCCGGACTACGGCCTTTTGGCCAACGTGGCCGAGAGCCAGCGCGTGTTCCCGCTCACCGGCGCCCCCACGCCGGACGACCTCGACGAGCTGCTGACCAAGGTCTGGAAGGAGCCCGCGTTCTTCCTCACGCATCCGCTGGCTATCGCCGCGTTCGGCCGCGAATGCACGCGCCGCGGCGTGCCGCCGCCCACCGTGAGCCTGTTCGGGGCGCAGTTCATCACCTGGCGCGGCCTGCCGCTGATTCCCAGCGACAAGGTGCCGGTGATCGACGGCAAGTCCAAGATCCTGCTTTTGCGCGTGGGCGACAAGCGCCAGGGCGTGGTGGGACTGTTCCAGCCCGGCCTGCCGGGCGAGCAGAGCCCGGGCCTGTCGGTGCGCCTGATGGGCATCGACGATCACGCCATCGCCTCCTACCTCATCACGCTGTACTGCTCGCTGGCCGTGCACACGGACGATGCGCTGGCGGTTCTGGAAGACGTGGAAGTGAACAAGTTCCATGACTATCCCGACACCTACAAGTGAGCCGGCGCCCGCGATGAGCCCCGGCGCACTGCCGGACCTGGCCTCGCTGACATTGCTCGCCAACCAGCTGTTCCAGGCGCTGCCGGGAACCGGGCCGGGCGTGTCCGCATTGCCCGGCGCGCCCACGCGGCCGGTGGTTCCCGGCACGCCGCCGGCGCCAAGCGTGCCGTCCGCGGCGAGCGCCAACTTCTATCCGCAGCCCACGGCGCTGCCGTACACGCCGCCGTTCCCCGTGTCACAGTCGGCGGTGGCGGGGCACCTGGCGCCCAGCTCGCTGATCACGCCACGGGTGCTGCCGACCTCGGCGCAGACGCCGGATCAGGCGGCGCTGTCGTCCACCGTGTCACCCGTGCTCGGCCGCAGCGCCGGGCCGGTGGGATCGCCGCCGGAAGGGTTTGCCGCGACCGTTCCGCCAGTGGGGTCGGCCCCCAACGCGACCGACGGCGCCATCCCCGGCGCCGCGCCGGTTGCGGCGCCGACATCGCTGGCGCCCGCGAGCCCGTTCTACTTTCTGAACGAGAATCCCAGTGCGCCCGCCGCGCGCGGCGCATCGCCTGATGCCTCGCGCGACAGGTCGCGGGACACCGTGGTGCCGGAAGTCCGCTCGGGCTTTGCCCCGCCGCCGCTTCCGGGCGCGCCCACCGTGGTCGGCGCACCGGTGCCGCCGAACGCACCCCTGCCGTCCACGCCCTACTACTTCGTGGGCGAATCGAGCGGCTATCCCGCCGCGGCCAAGAACGGACCGGAGCACGGGATCGTCCCGCCGGCATCGTTCGGTGCGCCGGAAGCGGTGCCGCCGCGCGAGTCACTGAAGCCGGCTGGAGGCGCTGCGGGCAGCGATGCGTCGGCCCCGGCAGCCCCGTCGGCAACGCCCTCGTTCTATTTCGTGGAGCCGCGACCCGGCGCTGCCCCGGCCGCCGACCCGGCGCCGCGCGCGGAAGTCATTCCGAAGGTTCCCGCCGGCCGTGGCGCGTTCGACGTGCAGGCGGTGCGGCGCGACTTTCCCATCCTCAAGGAGCGGGTGAAAGGCCGGCCGCTGATCTGGTTCGACAACGCCGCCACCACGCAGAAGCCGCAGTCGGTCATCGACCGCCTGGCGCATTTCTACGCGCACGAGAATTCCAACATCCACCGCGCCGCCCACGAGCTGGCGGCGCGTGCCACCGATGCCTACGAGTCCGCGCGCAACAAGGTGGCCAAGTTCCTCGGCGCCAGTTCGGCCGAGGAAATCATCTTCGTGCGCGGGACCACCGAGGCCATCAACCTGGTGGCGTTCGCCTGGGGCAAGCAGAACATCCACGCGGGCGACGAGATCGTGCTCTCGCACCTGGAGCACCACGCCAACATCGTGCCCTGGCAGATGCTCGCGGCCGAGAAGGGCGCCAGGCTGCGCATCATCCCGGTGGACGACTCCGGCCAGGTGCGGCTGGACGAATACCAGAAGCTGCTGAGCGATCGCACCAAGATCGTGGCCGTCACCCAGGTTTCCAACGCGCTGGGCACCGTGGTGCCGGTGAAGGACATCGTCGACATGGGCCACCGCGCCGGCGCCAAGGTGCTGATCGACGGCGCGCAGGCCGTGTCGCACCTGCGCGTGAACGTGCAGGCGCTGGACGCCGACTTCTACGTGTTCTCGGGCCACAAGATCTTCGGGCCCACCGGCATCGGCGTGGTGTACGGCAAGCGCTCGGTGCTGCGGGACATGCCGCCCTACCAGGGCGGCGGCAACATGATCGAGGACGTGACCTTCGACAAGACCGTGTACCACGGTCCGCCGGCGCGCTTCGAGGCCGGCACCGGCAATATCGCCGATGCCGTCGGGCTGGGCGCGGCGCTGGATTACGTCGAACGCCTGGGCCTGGAAAACATCGCCCGCTACGAGCACGAACTGCTGGAGTACGGTACCGGGCTGCTGCGCACCATCCCCGGCCTGCGGCTGATCGGCACGGCGCGCGACAAGACCAGCGTCATGTCCTTCGTGCTCGAAGGCTACAAGACCGAGGAAGTCGGCAAGGCCCTGAACCAGGACGGCATTGCCGTGCGCGCCGGCCACCACTGCGCCCAGCCCATCCTGCGCCGTTTCGGCGTGGAATCCACCGTGCGGCCGTCGATTGCCTTCTACAACACCGAGGCGGAGGTGGATGCCCTCATCGCCGCGCTGCGGCGGCTGACGGCGCGGCGCGGGCGGAACTGATCGGCAGGCTGAGGGCTGGCGGCGCCGGCCTTCGGCCTGCGCTTCCGGTCGGGAGCGATCCGGCCGGGCGTGCCGGCCTCGTCTATTTCCGAGGCCGGGTCTACCGCCAGATCAGGTTCCTCTCCTGGGCCGGTTCGAGGCTTGATCGTGCTCAAGGTCACTTGAAACCTGTCGTCACGCCCTCGCAATCGCCTGGTCCAGGTCCGCGATCAGGTCGTCGATGTGCTCGATGCCAATCGAGAGCCGCACCATGTCTTCCGTGACGCCAGCCTTCACCAGTTCTGCGGGGGCGAGCTGGCGGTGGGTGGTGGAGGCGGGGTGCGTGGCCAGGGACTTGGCGTCGCCGATGTTGACCAGCCGCGTGAACAGCTTGAGCGCGTCCTGGAATCGCGCGCCGGCTTCGCGCCCACCCTGGAGCCCGAAGGTGAGCAGGCCGGACGATCGTCCGCCCAGGTAGCGCCGCGCCAGCGCGTGGTCGGGGTGGTTTTCCAGCCCGGCGTAACTCACCCAGGCCACCTTGGCGTGCTGTTGCAGGTGGCGGGCGATGCGCAGGGTGTTGTCGATGATGCGGTCCATGCGCAGCGACAGGGTTTCGATGCCCTGCAGGATCTGGAAGGCGTTGAACGGTGACAGCGCCGCGCCGGTGTTGCGCAGCGGCACCACGCGCGCCCGGCCGATGTAGGCGGCGGGCCCCAAGGCCTCGGTGTAGACCACGCCGTGGTAGCTCACGTCGGGTTCGTTGAGCTTGGTGAAGCGCTGCTTGTGCTCGGCCCAGGGGAACTTGCCGGAGTCCACGATGGCCCCGCCCAGGGTGGTGCCGTGTCCGCCCAGGTACTTGGTGAGCGAGTGCACCACGATGTCGGCGCCGTGCTCGATCGGCCGCAGCAGGTAGGGCGTGGCCACGGTGTTGTCCACGATCAGCGGCACGCCGGCGGCGTGGGCGGTTTTCGCCAGGGCGGCGATGTCGGTGATGTTGCCCAGCGGGTTGCCGATGCTCTCCACGAACACCGCCTTGGTGCGCGCGTCGATCAGCGGAGCGAAGCTGTCCGGCATGCGCGGGTCGGCAAAGCGCGTCTCGATGCCGAACTGTGGCAGCGTGTGGGCGAACAGGTTGTAGGTGCCGCCATACAGCGTGCTGGAGGACACGATGTTGTCGCCCGCCGCCGCAATGGTCTGGATGGCATAGGTCACGGCGGCCTGCCCGGACGCCAGGGCCAGCGACGCGATGCCGCCTTCGAGCGCGGCCAGGCGCTTCTCCAGCACATCGTTGGTCGGATTCATGATCCGCGAGTAGATGTTGCCGGTGACCTTCAGGTCGAACAGGTCGGCCCCGTGCTGGGTGTCGTCGAATGCAAAGGCCACGGTCTGGTAGATGGGCACGGCCACGGCGCGCGTGGTGGGATCGGGCTGGTAGCCGGCGTGCACGGCCAGGGTGTCGAACTTCCACTCGGTTTCGGACATGGGATGACCTTCGTCTGGGGTGGGACTGCTAGCCCCCGGAACAGGCCGGAGGTCGAAAACGGGCCGGGCAACGATAGCGGAACCGTTGCCCGCATTCAGGTGCCGCGAACGCGGGCCGGGTGGTGGCGTGCCAACCGCGTCCGAGTGCGTTCACGCGAGATGCCAAAAAACCGGTTGCGCCTGCTACAGGGGCCGCACCCTAGCCCAGGCGCCCGCGCTCGCGTTCGCGGCCGATCAGCTTGGTGTCGGGAATCGTGCCCTTGCCCGCGGCCGGCGCCTGGCGCGGGAACACGCTGTACTGGTTGAGGCGCAGGCGCACGTCGTGGCCGGGCGCGTGGATCTTCACGTCGTGGTGCAGGTGGGGAATTTCCACTTCCAGCAGCTGGTCGGTGTGCCTGGCGCGCACCTCCCAGCGCACGATCGGGCCGGTGCGCTGCACCGAGACGATGGTGGCATCGAAGCCGGGCTTGGCCGGGTCGCCCACGCGCAGATCGCCCGGGCGCACGTACACGTCCACGTCGCCGGACGGGAGGATGGTCTCGGTGACCAGCGGGACGTCCACTCCCTCCACCTCGATCTGCCGGCCATGCGCCACGCCGGGCAGCACGTTGACGCCGCCCAGGAAGTCGAACACGAAGGGCGTGGCGGGATGCTCGTACACCTCGTCGGTGCTGCCGATCTGCTCGATGCGGCCCTTGTTCATCACCACCACCCGGTCGGCCAGTTCCAGCGCCTCCTCCTGGTCGTGGGTGACGAAGATGGTGGTGTAGCCGGTCTTGTCGTGCAGTGCGCGCAGCCAGCGACGCAGGTCCTTGCGCACCTTGGCGTCCAGCGCGCCGAACGGTTCGTCCAGCAGCAGCACGCGCGGGTCGATGGCCAGCGCACGCGCCAGCGCCACCCGCTGCTTCTGCCCGCCCGAGAGCTGGCTGGGGTAGCGCTTGTCCAGCCCGGACAGCTGCACCAGGTCGATCAGCTCCAGCACGCGCTTCCTGATGTCCGCCGGGTCGGGGCGCGTCCTGCGGCTGCGGATTTGCAGGCCGAAGGCCACGTTGTCGAACACCGTCATGTGCTTGAACAGCGCGTAGTGCTGGAACACGAAGCCCACGCGGCGCTCGCGCACCGGCAGCGGCGCGGTGTCTTCGCCGCCGAACAGGATGCGCCCCGAGTCGGCGAATTCCAGCCCGGCGATGGTGCGCAGCAGCGTGGTCTTGCCCGAGCCGGAAGGCCCCAGCAGGGCGATCAGCTCGCCGGACTCGATATCCAGGTCAACCCCGCCCAGCGCCGTGAAGGTGCCGAAGCGCTTGTGGATGTCGCGGATCTGGATGTGCATGGGCGCGGGGACGGCAAACGGTTGCGGAAAGGGATTTCAGTGCTTGCGCACGGCGGCCAGCTCGGCGCCGTGGCGCCATTCGAGCGTGCTCTTGAGCACCAGCGTGAGCAGCGCCAGCACGGCCAGCAGCGAGGCCACCGCGAACGCCGCGGCGAAGTTGTATTCGTTGTAGAGAATCTCCACGAGCAGCGGCATGGTGTTGGTGAGGCCGCGGATGTGGCCCGACACGACGCTCACCGCGCCGAACTCGCCCATCGCCCGCGCGTTGCACAGCAGCACGCCGTACAGCAGGCCCCACTTGATGTTGGGCAGGGTCACGCGCCAGAAGGTCTGCCAGCCGGTGGCGCCCAGCGACAGCGCGGCCTGCTCGTCGTCCGTGCCCTGCTCCTGCATCAACGGGATCAGCTCGCGCGCCACGAAGGGGAAGGTCACGAAGATGGTGGCCAGCACGATGCCGGGCATGGCGAAGATCACCTTGAACTCGTGCTCGCTCATCCACTCGCCGGCCCAGCCCTGAGCGCCGAAGATCAGCACGTAGATCAGGCCCGACACGACCGGCGAGACCGAGAACGGCAGGTCGATCAGCGTGATCAGGAACTGCCGGGCGCGGAACTGGTGCTTGGTCACCGCCCAGGCCGCGCACACTCCGAACACCACGTTGAGCGGCACGGCGATGGCCGAGACCGTGAGCGTGAGGGCGATGGCCGACAGCGCGTCCGGGTCCTTCACCGCGTCCACGTAGGTGCCCAGGCCGTTGCGCAGCGCCTCCACGAACACCGCGACCAGCGGCAGCAGCAGGAACCCGGCCAGGAAGGTCAGGGCAACGGCGATGAGCAGCCGGCGCACCCAGGGCGTCTCGGTGATGGTGGCGTTGCGCTGGATCAGCGGCTCGAACGGCAGCTTGGGCGGATCCTTGAGCGTGGCGGTGGGCGCTTGGGTCATTCGCGTGGTCCTGTGGGGTGGAACGTGGCGGCTACTTGCGCCGCGCCCAGCCCTGGAGAAGGTTGATCACCAGCAGCAGGCCGAAGGAGATCACCAGCATCGCCGCCGCCACCGCGGTGGCGCCCGGGTAGTCGAATTCCTCCAGCTTGATGATGATGAGCAGCGGCGCGATCTCCGACACCATGGGCAGGTTGCCGGCGATGAAGATCACCGATCCGTACTCGCCCACGCCGCGCGCCAGCGCCAGGGCAAAGCCGGTCATGAGCGAGGGCAGGATGGTGGGCAGGATCACCCGCACGATCGTCTGCAGGCGCGTGGCGCCGAGCACGGCGGCGGCCTCTTCCAGTTCCTTCTCGGCCTCCTCCAGCACCGGCTGCACCGTGCGCACCACGAACGGCAGGCCGATGAACATCAGCGCCACCACCACGCCAAGCGGGGTGAAGGCCACCTTGATGCCCAGCGGCGCCAGGAACTGGCCGATCCAGCCCTTGTCCGCGTAAAGCGCGGTCAGGGCGATGCCCGCAACCGCCGTGGGCAGGGCAAAGGGCAGGTCGATGGCCGCATCCAGCACGCGCTTGCCGGGGAATGGATAGCGCACGAACACCCAGGCCACCAGCAGGCCGAACACGGTGTTGAACAGGGCCGCGAAGAACGCCGCGCCGAACGACAGGCGCAGCGCGTTGAGCACGCGCCGCGAGCTGATGACGTGCCAGAAGCCGTCCCAGCCCAGGCCCGAGGCCTTGAAGAACACGCCGGCCAGCGGGATCAGCACGATCAGGCCCAAGTACACCAGCGTGACGCCCATGGTCAGCCCGAAGCCGGGAATGACGCGGCGCGGGACGCTGGCGCGGGCAGCGGGCAGGGTGAGTGCAGTCATGGGTCGAGCGCGGAGTGGGCGGTGTTTGGGTTCAGCTGAGCAGGCCACGCACCAGCGCGCCGGCCAGTTCGGCCGCCTGCTGGCGAATCTCGTGCGCCGCCGTGGTTTCCCAGAGCTGGCCGATGCGGGCGGTGCCGAGCGTATACAGGTTGGGCCAGGCGCGGCCATCGGTGCCGCGCAGGCGGCCGAAGGCGTCGGTATCCAGCCCCATGCCCAGCTCGCCGGGCCGCACCACGCCCGAACGCAGCAGGCCCTGCACCAGCGGCGCGTCGGCGCGGCGGTAGTCCAGCTCGAAGCCCAGCGAGTTGAGCAGCAGGCCCACGCGCAGCTCGGTCTGGCGATCGTGGCGGTGGCTCAGGATCACGCGCAGTTCGTTGCTCGATGGCTCGATGATGCCGACGCGCCCACGGTGCACGCGCAGCGTGCCGCTTTGAAGCTCGGCGTCGAGCTGGGCGCGGATGGTTTCGGAAATGCGATGGCGGTGCACGTCCCAGAAGCTGCGGGCGTGGCGCAGGAAGCGGCGCTTCTCGGCGGACGAAAGCCCGATCCACAGCGCCTGCGCGTGGTGACGGTTGGCGTCGATGCGCCACTGCCAGGGCCGGCCGCTGCGCTTGTCCAGCTCGCAGCCCAGCCGCAGCTCGCGCATGGCCACGCGCAGGCTGCGCGACAGCAGCGGCTGCGCGCGTCCGTGGTGGTCGGAGTGCGCCAAAGGCAGGCCGCCGTGGCGCGAGACGGCGTGGATTACGCCCAGGTGCCCGCGCTCGCGCAGCGACAGCACCGCGTCCACCATGGTCAGCCCGGTGCCGATGACCAGCACGGCGGCCTGTGGCGCGGCGGCGGAACGGGCCACGTCCCAGGCATGCAGCACGCGCGCGTCGGCGGAATTGAGGCCGGGCAGGGCGGCCTCGCGCCGCGGCAGGTTGCCGATGGCCAGCACCACGTGGCGTGCCACCAGCGAATCCGACCCGGCCAGGTGAACGGCCCAGCCGACGAGGTCGGTGGTGAGGTCCAGCGCCACTTCGCGCCGGTGCTCCAGCAGCGAGCCGGTGCGCCTGACCTCGAAGGCGAGCTGGTCGGCCACGTAGGCGCCGAACCAGGCGCGGGGCACGAAGCTGTCCTCGTCCACCGGGTCAGGCCAGCCCAGGTCCTGTGCGTGCTGGCGCGCCCAGCGGGTGAAGTGGTCGTCGTCGCCGGCCACCAGGGACATGCGCTTGGCGCGCGTGTTCAGGCGGTGCTCGCTGGCCTCGGTGGAATAGGCCACGCCGCGGGCCAGCAGCGGCCGCGGTTCGAGGATGCACAGGCGCAGCGGCCGGCGCGACAGGCGCAGCGTCTCCAGCGCCGCGACCGCGCCGGCATAGCCGCCGCCGATCACGGCGACGTCCCACACGGGCGCCATCGTCATGGGTGGGAACAATGGATCGGGGTGTTCAGGGCACGCGTCCCTCGGGCGTTGCAATCATCACCTCGGTGGCCTTGAACACGGCCACCGCGTCCTGGCCCACGCGCAGGTTCATGTTGCGCAGGGAACTGCTGGTGACCACGGCGGCGACGATGCCGGCGCCGGTCTCGATCTCCACCTCGGACACCACCGGGCCATCATTGATGCGCACGATGGTGCCGCGGAACTGGTTGCGGGCATTGATGGCCTTGAACGACATGACGCTCTCCGGTGCAGGTGATCGTGATGGGGGAATGGAGCCGCGTCGGACGCTCAGCGCGCGTAGAGCCGGTCGAAGCTGCCGCCGTCCGCAAAGTGCGCGGCCTGCGCCTTGGCCCAGCTGCCGAAAGCCTCGTCCACCGTGAACACGTGCAGGGCCGGGAAGCGCGCCGCGTTCTGCGCCAGCACCGCCGGGTCGGACGGGCGGATGTCGTTGCGCGCGAAGAGGGCCTGCGCCTCCGGCGAGAAGTGGAACTGAAGGTACGCGCGGACGCGCTCGGCGTTGCCATGCTTGTCGGCGAACTTCTGCACCACGGCCACCGGGTTGTCGGCGCGGATGGCCAGCGAGGGAACGACCACCTCGAAGGCGTCGCCCAGCTCAGCGCGGATCAGCGCCACCTCGTTTTCGAAGGTCAGCAGCACGTCGCCGATGCCGCGCTCGGCAAAGGTGGTGCTGGCGCCGCGGCCGCCGGTGTCGAGGATCGGCACGTTGCCCAGGAGGCGGCGGACGAAGTCCTGCGCCGCGTCGTCCTTGCCACCGGCCTTGCGCCGCGCGAATTCCCAGGCCGCCAGGTAGCTGTAGCGCCCGTTGCCGGACGTCTTCGGATTGGGCAGGACCACCGCCACGCCGGGCTTCACCAGGTCGTCCCAGTCGCGGATCTGCCGCGGGTTGCCCTTGCGCACCACGAACAGGATGGTGGACCACGAGGGGCTGGCCTGCTGCGGCAGCAGCGTCTGCCAGTTGCGCGGCAGCGACTTGCCGCGCTCGGCGATGGCGTCGATGTCCAGCGGGTTGTTCATGGTCACCACGTCCGCTTCCAGGCCGTCGATGACCGCGCGCGCCTGCTTGCTGGAGCCGCCGTGCGACTGGTCGATGGTCAGCGTCTCGCCGGTCTTCTGCTTCCAGTAGGCGATGAACGCGGGGTTCAGGTCCTTGTAGACGCCGCGCGACACGTCGTAGCTGACGTTGAGCAGTTTTTCCGCCGCCTGCGCCTGAACCGGCACCAGCAGCAACAGCGCGAGCCCGACCAGCAGCATGGCGAGCGCGATGGGAAGGGAGGTGCCGGTGGCTTTCACAGGAATCGAACCTCGCTGGCAGAGTAGGTGCGCTGCTGTGCCGCGCCGCGCTGCGACAGCGGCAGCACGGCGGCGTCGATCCACTTGATGCTGGACAGCCACAGGCCTTCGAACTCGGCGCCGGTGTGACGGTTGAGCACATCGAAGCGGCGACGCGGAAAATCGTACAGCACGATCTTGTTGTGCGGGCTCAGCCCCACTTCGAGCAGGCGCAGGAATTCCCGGTCCACCATCAGGCCGGCGTAGCGCCGGGCCAGCGGACGCAGGATGTTGAGCGCAAAGCTGCGCGTGTCCGACTCGCCGCTAGCGCCGCCCTCCACGTTCAGGGTGCCGTTGTGCATCAGGTACACCCCCTCGTCGATCTCGAAGGGGTGGGTGTTGTCCAGGTCCACCCGGCCGCGCGTGCGGCGGCGCAGGTGCAGGGCGTACTCGGCGTGGGCGAACTCTTCCTCGGCCCGCAGCAGTTCGTCGAGGTGGATCACCGCGTGACGTTCCAGCAGCCGCCGGCCGGCCAGATCATGGCCCATCAGCCCCCAGCCGTCGCCGTTGAGGCGCACGGCGGCCGTCAGAAGTTCGCGCGGAATGCGCACGCCGGGCGGCTTGTGGATGATCAGGCACATCGCGGTCGGTTTCCGTATGGCCGGAAGATCAGGCCGCGAGCTTGGCGACCATGACCTCGGTGGCCTTGAACAGCGCCAGCGCCGGGTCGCCCACCTTCAGCTGGAGGTTGTTGATGGAGCTGGTGGTGACGATAGCGCTGATCACGCCGCCCACGGTCTCGATCTCCACCTCGGACACGATCTGCCCGATGCTGATGTTGATGACCTTGCCAGCGAACTGGTTGCGGGTGTTGACGGCTGCGATGGACATGCTGGACTCCTGTTGAGTGAGGTGAAGGGCCTTCACCTCGCTCCCAGGTGATTCCCGAAACCGCCGCGATTCGCGGGATTACTTGATGCCGTAGATCTGGTCGAAGCTACCGCCGTCGCCGAAGTGCTCCGGCTGCGCCTTGGACCAGCCGCCGAACTTGTCGATGGTCACGAGTTCGAGCTTGGGGAACTTGGACGCGTACTTGGCAGCCACCTCCGGGTCGGTGGGGCGGTAGTGGTTTTTCCCGGCCAGTTCCTGTCCTTCCTTGGTGTAGAGGAAGTCCAGGTAGGCCTCGGCCACCTTGCGGGTGCCGCGCTTGTCCACCACCTTGTCCACGACCGAAACCGGCGGCTCGGCCAGGATCGACAGCGACGGCACCACGATCTCGAACTTGTCGGCGCCGAACTCCTGGATGGACAGGAACGCCTCGTTCTCCCAGGCCAGCAGCACGTCGCCGATCTCGCGCTGCACGAAGGTGGTGGTGGCGCCGCGCGCGCCCGAGTCCAGCACCGGCACGTTCTTGAACAGCCTCGCCAGGTAGTCGCGCGCCTTGGCGTCGTCGTTGTTGTAGGTCTTCAGCGCCCAGGCGTAGGCCGCGAGGTAGTTCCAGCGCGCGCCGCCCGAGGTCTTGGGGTTGGGCGTGACCACCGAGATGCCGGGCTTGACCAGGTCGCCCCAATCCTTGATGCCCTTGGGATTGCCCTTGCGCACCAGCAGCACGATGGTGGACGTGTAAGGCGCGCTGTTGTGGGCCAGGCGCTTGGACCAGTCCGCCGGGATGAGCTTGCCGTTCTTGACGATGGCGTCGATGTCGCTGGCCAGTGCCAGGGTCACCACGTCGGCGGGGAGGCCGTCGATGACCGCGCGGGCCTGCTTGCCCGAGCCGCCGTGCGACTGCTTGATGACCACGGTGTCGCCGGTCTTAGCCTTCCACTGCTCGGCGAACGCGGCGTTGACGTCCTTGTACAGCTCGCGCGTGGGGTCGTAGCTGGCGTTCAGCAATTCGACGTTCGCCGCGTGGACGGCGTGCACGGATGTGGATAGCGCGGCCGCGATGAGCAGTTTCTTGAACATGATCTTGAAGGGAAATTTCTGTGGTACGGGTAGGGGTATGGTGCTTCAGGTTGCGCGCGGGAAGCGAGCCGGCGCGGCTGGCGATTCATCCACCGCGCCGACTCGCCCTCGCGGGGGCCGACGGCGTGCGATTGCCGCGCTCACGGGCCGCTGCCGCCGGGGCGCACTTCTGCAGGTGTCCCTTGCCGGGCCCCTGGATCGGGCGTTCCGCCGCGAAGCGGCAAGCCAGAACACACGAAGTACTCGTCGCAACGCATCAGTGATCCCCATGGCCCCGAAAGAAGTGGGCGGCATGATGGGGGTGGATTGAAATTCAGTAAAAGAATTTCAAAGTACTAATTTATGCCCTGATTGCAGGGTGCCGGAGCGCTGCGGAATGTCGGCACTTGATGAGGCGGGAACCTGTCCCTCTCAAGCCGCGTGGTAGCTCCGGAACCAGCCCACGAAGCGCTCCAGGCCCACTTCCAGCGGCGTGGCGGGCGAGAAGCCGGCGTCGCGTTGCAGCGCCTGAACGTCGGCAAAGGTGGCTGGCACGTCGCCCGGCTGCATCGGCAGCAGGTTCCTGACGGCGGTGACGCCCAGCAGGCGCTCCAGGCTGCCGATGAAGTCCAGCAGCCTGACCGGGCTGTGATGGCCGATGTTGTAGATCCGGTACGGCGCGCGGCTGGACTCGGCGCTCGGATTCAGGCCGCTCCAGCTAGGGTCCGGACGCGCGGGCTGGTCCAGCAGGCGCACCAGGGCATCCACCACGTCATCGATATAGGTGAAATCACGCTCCATGTTGCCGTGGTTGTAGACGTCGATCGGCTTGCCCGCCAGCATGGCCTGCGCAAACTTGTAGTACGCCATGTCGGGCCGGCCCCAGGGTCCGTAGACGGTGAAGAACCGCAGCCCGGTGCACGGAAGGCCGTAGAGATGGGCGTAGGAATGCGCCATCAGCTCGTTGGATTTCTTGGTGGCTGCGTACAGGGAGATCGGGTGGTCCACGTTGTCGGCCACCGACCAGGGGAGCCGCTCGTTGGCGCCGTAGACGGATGACGACGAGGCGTACAGCAGATGCCCGATCCTATGGTTCCGGCAGCCCTCCAGCACGTGGGCAAATCCGAGCAGATTGCTGTGGACATAGGCCAGCGGATTGGCCAGCGAATACCGGACTCCGGCCTGCGCGCCCAGGTGCACGACCCGCTCGAACCGCTCCCGCGCAAACAGGTGCTCCATGCCCTCGCGATTGGCAAGATCAAGCTGCGCGAACTGGAAGGTCGGATGCTTCCGGAGCAGGGCCAGCCGCGCCTGCTTGAGGACCGGATCATAGTAATCGTTGAGGTTGTCGAGTCCGACAACTTCCCGTCCCGCTTCCAGCAGCCGCTGACCGAGGTGAAAACCGATGAAGCCGGCGGCGCCGGTGATGAGGATCTTTGCCATAGGCTGCAATTATCGCAGCCGGGCGGTGCCGGTCACTCGCCGGTCATGGGCGAGGTGGGGATCGGTACCGTGACGGTGGCGCGGCTCATCCTTCGGCGCGGCAGCAGCAGGATGCGCGGGCGGCGAAACCGGACCAGGCGGTGGTAAAGCAGCCCGTAGGTCAGCCCGAACAACAACGTGAACCCGATCAGGATGGGCGTGGAGTCCCAGAACAGCAGCGCGGGGACGGCGCACAGCACGCCCAGGACCCAGATGTAGACCGAGGTCATGGAATTGGGAAGGACGCGCAGGCCCTCGCGCCCATGGGGCCGCACCAGCCGGCGGTAGATCAGGTGATGCAGGTGCAGCGCATCGGCTGCGCTCCAGGACACGCGGCGCTTGATCTCCCGGCGATAGGAGGAGAACAGCGTGTCCCAGATCGGGTAGGCCATGAGCAGGAAGCAGAACCACGGCGACACTTCCGGGTTGCGCGCCACCAGCAGCACCGAGAGCTCGCCCAGGGAAAAGCCCAGGAAGTACGCGCCAGCGTCGCCCAGGAACACTTTCCCGAACGGAAAATTCCAGGCCAGGAAGCCGAGCAATGTGCCGCAGAACATCAGGGACAGGGTCTGCACCAGCTGATCGCCCAAGACGGTGGCGACGATGTAGAACGCCACGAAGCAGATGACGCAGTAGAACGAGGACAGGCCATTGAAGCCGTCGATGATGTTGATGGAATGCGCCACCCCGCCGACCGCAAACGCGGTGAAGAGGAAGGCCACAAGCGAGACGTTGGACAGCAGCCAGTCGATGCCGGGCACATCGACCTGGGTCAGGCGCCCGTCCAGGAGGAACCAGGCGAGCCAGGCCGAGAAGAAGGTTGCGAACAGTCTGGCGCGGGGATGCACGCTGTCCCACAGGTCATCAAAGAGCCCGGACAGGAATGCCGGCAGCGAGCAGGCCATCAGCAGGAACGCCATCTGCCGTTCCGGCCCGGCATCCAGCAGCGGGATGAGCGCCGCCATCGTCACGAAGATGGGCACGCCACCCAGGCGCGGCGCCCAGTGCCGGTGCATCTTCTGGGGGCCGTGCGCGCGTTCCGCAGACAGGTTCCAGCGGCGGCAGGCCCACACCGTGAGGCCAGTGAGCGATGCCGTTGACAGGCATGCCAGAACGATCAACCCGAATCCTTCAACGCCCTGCATCGGTCAGTGTGATCCTGCCTGTTGGAGTTGGTGGTGTCCCTTTCACCGCGCCCAGGGGGTCAGCCGTTTCGCAGGGTTCGGCACGTCCTGCAACAGCCGGCGCCGGATTGGAGGGGCGATTGGAACGCGGGATGATGCACGCGCGGGCTCGCCCTGCCAATCCGCTCCGACCGGCGGCGCCCGTGGGCAGACCCTTGCCCGAACCGGGAAAGCCATTGCCGATCAAGCACTCAATCTGGGTATGCTCTTGGACCCATGACGCCCAAGTACACCCTCCCGTCAACGATTTCGCGCTTGGACCTGATCGCCTGGACGCTGATCGCGGCGGGCCTGTTCCTGGTGCTGAACCGGCACCTTTTGCCTGCGCTCCTGGCGGGCCTGCTGGTGTTCGAGCTGGTGCGCCTGCTCTCGCCGCTGGTGACGCGGGCCGAGATCAGCAACGACTGGGCGCGGATCATCGTGGTGGCAGTAATCTCGGGCGTCGTGGTGACGAGCCTGTCCCTGTTGATCCTCGGCGCCATCACGTACTTCCGCAGCGACGCGGGCAACCTCTCGACACTGCTGCAGAAGCTCGCCGAGATCATCGACCAGTCACGCAACCGCCTGCCCCTCTGGCTGCACGATTACATTCCCGAATCGGCTGAAGAACTGCGCGCCTGGCTGACCAACTGGCTGCGCATGCACTCTTCCGACCTGCAGGGCGTGGGAAAGGACTTTGCCCGGGCGTTGGCGCACATCCTCATCGGCATGGTGATCGGCGTGCTGCTGGCGCTGAGTGAGGCCATGACCGTGGTCGGGCGCAGGCCGCTGGCAGCCGCGCTGATCGACCGGACTGACCGGTTCAGCCAGTCCTTTCGCCGCGTGGTGTTCGCGCAGGTGTCCATCGCCGCCGTGAATGCCACGTTGACCGGCCTGTACCTGGCGGTGGCCCTGCCGCTCATGGGCGTGAACCTGCCGCTGACCAAGACGCTGATCGCGGTCACGTTCGTTTGCGGCCTGGTGCCGGTGCTCGGCAACCTCATCTCCAACTCGGTGATCGTGGTGGTGAGCCTGAGCAATTCGCTGTTTGTTGCCATCGGCTCGCTGACCTTCCTGGTGGTGGTGCACAAGCTCGAATACTTTCTCAACGCCCGCATCATCGGCGCGCGCATCCACGCCAAGGCCTGGGAAATGCTGGTGGCCATGACGCTGATGGAAGCCTGTTTCGGCCTTGCCGGCCTGATCGCGGCACCGATCTACTACGCGTACCTGAAGGACGAATTGCAGGACAAGGGCCTGGTCTGAAGGGCCACGGTCGAAAATCAACGAGGAGCGTTCCATGCTGAAGGTCCACCATCTCAACAACTCGCGCTCGCAGCGCATCCTGTGGCTGCTGGAAGAACTCGGGCTCGAACACGAGCTGGTAAAGCACTGGCGCAACCCGCAGACGCAGCGCGCGCCGGAGTCGCTGTTCAAGGTTCACCCGCTTGGCAAGGGGCCCACGGTGGAGGTGGATGGCACCGTGCTGGCCGAGAGCGGCGCCATCATCGACTACGTGACGCGCCGGCTTGCGGGTGGAAAGCTTTCAGTTCCTGAATCCTCGGCCGAATACGCCGACTACCTGTTCTGGCTGCATTACGCCGAGGGTTCGGCCATGGGGCCGGTGCTGTTCGACCTGCTCGACGGCATGACCGGCAGCCAGGCCGGCGATGCCCTGCGCGGGTTCTACCTGGCCGAGATCGAGCACAGCCACACCTTCATGGACAACGCCCTCGCCGGCCAGGACACGTTCATCAGGAGCGGATTCACGGCGGCGGACATCCACATGACCTGGGTGCTGGAACTGTCCGCCGAGCGCGGCCACGTGCAGAAAAAGCCGCGGCTCGCGGCCTACCTCCGGCGCATGCAGCAGCGGCCGGCGTACGTGCGGGCCATGCAGAAGGGTGGCGAGCAGAACCTGAGCGTGTTCCTGCCCAAGTGACGGCCTCCACAACCCTCCGCTCGCGCTGAGATCCCGGCCCCTCGCTATGCTGCGCTTCGTCCTGCTCCGGTTCCTCGGCGCCATCCCCACCCTGCTGCTGCTGCTGGTGCTGGCATTCTTCATGATGCGCGCGGCACCGGGCGGGCCGTTCGATACCGAGCGCGTGCTGCCGCCCGAGGTGCAGGCCAAGCTGGAACAGGCCTATCACCTGGACGAGCCGCTGTGGCAGCAGTTCACGCGCTATCTCGGCGGCGTGCTGCGCGGCGACCTGGGGCCCTCGTTCCAGTACAGCGACTTCAGCGTGAACGAGTTGATCGGGCAGGGGCTGCCGGCCTCGCTGAGCATCGGCCTGGGGGCGATGGCGCTGGCGCTGGTGGTGGGCTGCGGCGCGGGCATCATCGCCGCGCTGCGCCACAACCGGCTGAGCGATCACCTGGTGATGGGCGTGGCCATGACGGGGATGTCCGTCCCGGTGTTCGTCATCGCGCCGCTGTTGATCCTGGTGTTTGCCGTGACCCTGGGCTGGCTGCCCGCGGGCGGCTGGCAGGCGGGGGAGTACCGCAACCTGGTGATGCCGGTCACGGCGCTGGCGCTGCCGCAGATCGCCATCATCTCGCGGCTCATGCGCGGGTCGATGGTGGAGGTGCTGCATTCCAACTACATCCGCACCGCACGCGCCAAGGGTCTGAGCGGCTGGGCCGTGATCATGCGCCACGCCCTGCGCCCGGCGCTGATGCCGGTGCTGTCGTACCTGGGGCCGGCCGCGGCGGGCGTGATCACCGGGTCGGTGGTGATCGAGCAGATCTTCGGCATTCCCGGGATTGGCCGGTACTTTGTGCAGGCCGCGCTCAACCGCGACTACACGCTGGTGATGGGCGTGGTGGTGTTCTACGGCACGCTCATCATCCTGTTCAATTTCTTCGTGGACCTGCTGTACGGCGTCCTCGACCCGCGCGTGCGCCCCACGTGAACGGCGTGCAGGCGGTGGCGGACGCGGTGGCATCGGCGCCTGCCGGGCGCAGCCTGTGGGCCGACGCGCGCCGCCGCCTGCTGTCCAACCGCGCGGCCATGGCCTCGCTGGTGGTGCTGGGGCTCTTGGTCGCCGTCATCCTGGCCGGGCCGCTGTTCAGCCCCTGGGCCTACGACTACATCGATTTCGACGGCCACTGGCGCGCGCCGCCGCAGACCGAGGGCCTGCACCTGTTCGGCACCGATCAGCTGGGGCGCGACCTGTTCGTGCGCACCCTGGTGGGCGGGCGCATCTCGCTGATGGTGGGCATCGTCGCCACGCTGGTGTCGCTGCTCATCGGCGTGAGCTACGGCGCGGTGGCGGGCTTCCTGGGCGGGCGCGTGGACGCGGTGATGATGCGCGCGGTGGACATTCTCTACGCCCTGCCGTTCATGTTCCTGGTGATCCTGCTGATGGTGCTGTTCGGGCGGCACCTGGTGCTGATCTTCGTGGCCATTGGCGCCATCAACTGGCTGGACATGGCGCGCATCGTCCGCGGCCAGACCCTGGCCCTGCGCCAGCGCGAATTCGTCACCGCCGCGCGTGCCTCGGGCGTGCGAACCGGCGTCATCATCCGCCGCCACATCGTGCCCAACCTGCTGGGCGTGGTCGCGGTGTACGTCACCCTGACCATTCCGCAGGTGATCCTGGTGGAGTCGTTCCTGAGCTTCCTGGGCCTGGGCGTGCAGGAGCCGGCCACGAGCTGGGGCGCGCTGGTGAACGAGGGCGCGCGCGACATGGAAGCGGCGCCCTGGGCGCTGGCCTTTCCCGCCGGGTTCCTGGCGCTGACGCTGTTCTGCTTCAACTTCATCGGCGACGGACTGCGCGATGCGCTCGACCCCAAGGATCGCTGACCCCAGCGGCCGGCCGCTGCTGGCCGTGCGCGACCTGGGCGTGCGCTTTGCCACGCACGACGGCGAGCTGACCGCGGTCAACGGCGTGAGCTTTTCCGTGCAGTCCGGCCGCACGCTGGGCATCGTCGGCGAGTCGGGGGCGGGCAAGTCGCAGACCGCCATGGCCCTGCTCGGACTGCTGGCGCGCAACGCCAAGGTGTCCGGCTCCATCGAGTTCGAAGGCCAGGAGCTGTGCGGCGCCTCGCGCAGGCGCTGGTCGCGCATCCGCGGCAACCGCATCGCCATGGTGTTCCAGGACCCCATGACCAGCCTCAACCCCTACCTGCGGGTGGAGACGCAGATCGGCGAGGTGCTGCAACGGCATCGCGGCCTGTCGCGCGACCGCGCCCGGGCCGAGAGCCTGCGCCTGATGGCCGCGGTGCAGATTGCCGACGCGCCGCAGCGCCTGCGCCACTACCCGCACGAGCTGTCCGGCGGCCAGCGCCAGCGGGTGATGATCGCCATGGCCCTGGCCTGCCGGCCGGCGCTGCTGCTGGCCGACGAACCCACCACGGCGCTGGACGTGACCGTGCAGGCGCAGATTCTCCGGCTGTTCGACGAGCTGCGCCGCGACTTCGGCGTGGCCCTGATCCTCATCACCCACGACCTGGGCGTGGTCGCCGAAGTCTGCGAGGACACCCTGGTGATGTATGCCGGCCGCGTGGTGGAATCCGGCCCCACCGCCCAGCTGCTGGGCGCCCCGGCGCACCCCTACACCAGGGCCCTGCTCGGGGCGCGTCCGCGCCTGGACACCCCGGTGGCCGAGCGGCTCCTGGCCCTGCCGGGCCAGCCGCCCAACCTGCTGCACCTGCCGCCCGGCTGCGCCTTCGCCCCGCGCTGCCCCATCATGGAACCGGCCTGCCAGCTCGCCGTGCCACCACTGGAATGGGTCGCGCCCGAGCAGTTCGCGGCCTGCCGGAGGATCGGGGCGGCGTGAATTGATTTTCCGTCGCAGATGACCTTGTGCCTCCTCTACCATTGCCGGGCAAGTTGGCGCATGGTTAGCTTGGATATCATCTCCGCGCACGGGGGTGCATTCTTTTCACTCCTCGATGCTTATGGTCAACCCGCCGGTGACATACGTGGCACAGAGTTAGAAGATTGCTAATGTGATTGGTGCCGCCGGCAGACAGCGCCGTCTGGTGATGGACATGCAGTTCCCGAACTCTCCTTGAAAAGCCGTTTGGGTATCCGCATTTTGTACACTTGTGATCGTCGCGTCTCAATACTTCGGCGCGTCGCTCCGCCCAGTCGGGTGGATATCCAGGATAGTAGTCGTATTCGGATCGCAGCTCAGCTCGTTGCTTAATTTCGAGAGCGGCAAGAATTGCCCTTGCCTTTTCTAAGTCCGAAAGAAACGGCTTTAATTTGAGCTGGTTGCGGGATAACACGTTCCTTCGGGCCGGAGCCATCAATCTGCGAGAGATTGAAGGTGAAAGTAAATATGCCACAGAACTAATTAGCGCTATGCAAAAAATACTTTGATCCGAGCTGTTTTTACTTTGCATCAAAAACAACAACCCAAGTATTCCAAACAATGCTACGCCATCTGGTATTTGAGGGCGATTTTTGATGCAAATTAAAACGCGATACTCAAACGAGTTTTCCCAAAATTCTTCTTGCTTTTTTATTGCGATATTGATCGAATCTTCAAAAGGCTTTCGAATAGACGAATATTTGTCGTTTATGAGTTTTTCGCACATTGTCACCGCCCAATTCTATCTTATGCCGATAATCTGACATAACGATCGGGGGGTCAGCGTCGTTGTCGATGAAGGCTGTTGCACTGAATCGTTCCCAGGTCGTATATCAGACTTCTTAAATTTCCTCGTTATACATTCTTAGTGCCTTTAGTACTTTCAACGATTGAGTTAGCTTTTTCAGCGATGCCCCGACCTTTCGGGAATCCTGCACGTACGTTTCGGCGCTAACTTTAATGTCTGATAAAGAATCGCGCAGTTTGACAAGCTCCCATAGGTACCGAAGATCTATTTCCCCGGTAAGAAACCTGTGCTGGCACCCGAGGCATTTTCTACCCCGTTGAAACCAATTTATATCTTGATGAGATTCATGGTTGAAGCGTTGCATGTAATCATCTGTATCGTCGGTAACTTGTGCGCCGGGTATCGCAGCACATGGTCTGACCGCCTTGCAACTGGGGCACCACATGCTGGTTCCACCCGAACCATTCTTCATAATGAATCGCCCCGGGAATCGTGGAGGCTGTTTGGTTTGAGTCAGGCCGGGATGGCCTGACCGTTTTGCTGCACCTGCTGTTGCTGTTTGTGCTGCTGATGGTAGTTCGCTTCGGCTTCGGCCGGCG
>JBQTJW010000032.1:0-56101 GCA_052386745.1 Panacagrimonas sp.
GTGCAGTATCGATTCAATCGGCGATACGACTTGGCAAAAATCCTCCAGCGCCTGATCCAAGCCTCCGCCACTACCCGAGCATATCCCGCACCCGTACTCAGATTGGCTGAGGATCGTTGCTAATCAGGCAAGAAATAAGGAAGGTGGTTCCGCCCAGACGGAGTCGTCCATAGCGAAGGACGTGCCGAAACAGACGCTCCATCCGTCGTCTGATCGGCGCAAACGCTCCGTTGCGCCACGCCTGTCACACCGTGGGTGCCGCGGCGGCTGTAAAATGAACGAAATCCGCACACCACCACGCCCACTTCCGATGAGTCCTTCCAAGCCGCTGTCCTACCGTGATGCCGGAGTGGATATCGAGGCGGGCGATGCGTTGGTCAAGAACATCAAGAAGATCGTGCGCTCCACGCATCGGCCGGAAGTGCTGGCGGGCGTCGGCGGGTTCGGTGCCCTGGTGGGCCTGCCCAAGAAGTACAAGAAGCCGGTGCTGGTCAGCGGCACCGATGGCGTGGGCACCAAGCTCAAGCTGGGTATCGAATCGGGGCAGGTGGAAGGGCTGGGCATCGACCTGGTGGCCATGTGCGTGAACGACGTGCTGGTGTCGGGCGCGGAGCCGCTGTTCTTCCTGGACTATTTCGCCACCGGCAAGCTCGAACCGACCACGGCGGCACTGGTCATCAGCGGTATCGCCAAGGGCTGCAAGCAGGCGGGCTGCGCGCTGGTGGGCGGCGAGACCGCGGAAATGCCCGGCCTCTACAACGCCGAGGATTTCGACATCGCCGGCTTCTGCGTGGCGGTGGTGGAACATTCCAAGATCATCGATGGTTCGCGCATCGCGGTGGGTGATGTCATCGTGGCGCTGCCGTCAACCGGCCCGCATTCCAACGGCTATTCGCTGGTGCGCAAGATCCTGGCGGTCGGCGGCCACACGCTGGACCAGCCCTTCGAGAACCGCACCCTGGGCGATGTGCTGATGGCGCCCACGCAGATCTACGTCAAGCCGATCCTCAAGCTGCTGGACTCCAGGATCGCGATCAAGGGCATGGCGCACATCACCGGCGGCGGCGTCAGCGGCAACCTCACGCGCTGCTTCCCCAAGGGCACGGCGGCGGTGGTGGACACCCAGAGCTGGCAGCGTCCCGCAATCTTCGACTGGCTCCAGACCGAGGGTTCGGTCGAGAACGAGGAGATGTGGCGCGTGTTCAACTGCGGCGTCGGGTTCGCGCTGGTGATCGCGCGCAAGCAGGTGGACGAGGCGATGGCGGCGCTGCGCAAGGCGCGCCTCAAGCCCTGGGTGCTGGGCGAGGTCGTTCCCGGCCGGCAAGACGTGCGTTTTGCCTGATCGTCACGGAGCGGAGGTCGGGATGCGCTTCGCCGTCCTGGTATCGGGTGAAGGACGGAACCTGCAGGCGCTGATCGACGCCTGCGCCGATGCAAGAATCCCCGGCCGTATTGTCGGCGTCGTGAGCAACCGCCCGGGCGTCCGCGCCCTGGAGCGCGCCGAGGCGGCGGGCATCCCACACCGGACCATTTCTCATCTTGATTTTGCAGATCGCGGCGCGTTCGAGAACGCGCTGGCCACTGCCCTGGACGAGTGGGCGCCTGATGTCGTTTTCCTGGCCGGCTTCATGCGCGTGCTCACCGCCGATTTTGTCCGCCGTTACGAGGGGCAGCTGCTCAACGTGCATCCCTCCCTCCTGCCCCGCCATCCGGGCCTGCGCACGCATCAACGTGCCATCGAGGCGGGAGACGCCGAGCACGGGGCGTCCGTGCATTTCGTCACCGAGGATCTGGACGGGGGCCCCGTCATCATTCAGGGCCGTGTCAGGGTGGAACCGCAGGATACGCCGCAGTCACTGTCCGAGCGGGTCATGAACATCGTCGAGGTCCGGATCTACCCGCAGGTTGCGGCCTGGCTGGCAGGCGGCGAGCTTGTGCTTCGCGATGGTCAGGCCACCTGGCGTGGCCATGCCCTGCAAGCCCCGCTTCAACTGCACGATATCGAGGACTGTTTCCGATGAACCTCCGGGTTGCCACCGTCGTCCTGGCCTGGCTCTGCGCGGGCGGTGCAGCCCCGGCGGCCGAGCTGATTCCGAGCGAAGCGACCTATGCCCTGTCGCGCGGACCGCTCACACTCGGCGAAGCACGATTTCGGCTGGCCCCCTTCGGCGATCCCGGCTGCTGGCGCTACGAGTACGACGCGCGGCCCTCCGGACTTGCCAAGCTGTTCATCGGCGAACTTAGCGAACGCTCCGATTTCTGCATCGTCGACGGGGCGTTGCACTCGCAATACTTCGAGTTCAAGCGCTCGGACAAGCCCAAGGACAATTTCAGCCTCACCTTCAACTGGCGCGACGGCGTGGTCCGCTCCAGCATCGGCGAACTGCGTCCGCTCGAAAGTGGAATGATCGACCGGCTCGCCATGCAGATCGAGGTGCAGCGCTGGGTGATCGACCAGGGCGGCAAGGTGGGCAGCGAAGAGAAAGTGGTCACCAAGCTCGACGAAGACCGGGTGAAAACCTACCGCTTCCGCATCACGGGCAACGAAACCATCGACGCCCCCGCCGGAAAATTCGCCTGCGTCAGGGTCGAGCGCGTGGACGACAAGAAGAAATCGACGCGGTTCTGGCTGGCCCCCGGCCGCGACTACGTGGCGGTGAGGGTCGAGCAGGTCAAGGAAGATTCGGAACAGATCAAGATGCTGCTGAAGTGACGTCGCGATTGCCGCGGCTACTTCCCGCAGGCATAGCCCTGCCCCGCCTGTCGAATCCCCGATCCGATCTGCCTGGCGATCGCGGAAAGCGCCCGCCGATAAGCCTCGACCAGCCCGGCATAGCCGTCCCCCACCGGTTCCCGTGCCTGGGTCGTGCAGCTGGCGAGCACGGTCGTCGTCGCCACGTCCCGCACGCTCCAGGCGGCTGAGACCCAGACCGGTCCGCCCTGTGCGTACTCGAAGCGCTGCACGTCGACAACCGCGCGAAGGACCCGGGTTTCCAGCAGCGCCGATACCCTGCTGACGTCCGCCACGCCTAGGTCTGCCTGCAGGTCTCCCGAGATGGCACTGCGAATCTCCTCGGCCAGCGGTGCAGCCCAGCGTTGATCCTCCACCAGTTTCAAATGCGCACCCTCAGTGCGCACCACCAGTTGCGGCACATCGACCTGGCGCGGAACGCTGACGACATCCACGGCGATGGCATAGCTCGCGGGGCTTGCGCTCTGGGTTTCAACAACCGGCCCCAGCAGCGTATGAAAGCGCAGGGGCGGCGCGGAAGCACAGCCGCACAGCACAAAGGCCAGCAGGGCGAGGCGGAAAAATGTGCCCGAACGCCGGATCGGATCAATCATCGGTCGACGTCTCCTTGTCCTCGCGGCGTCCACGGATCAGCGACTCCGGGTGGCGCTGCAGGTAGTCCGACAGGTCGCGCAGCGAACGCGCGGCGCGGTCCACTTCTTCCAGGGTGCGATGCATGTCCTGCTGCAGGGGCGCGCCGGGTGCGGCCAGGCTCCTGTTCGCGGAATCCAGCGTGGCCTGCGCGTTGCGCAGGGTCGCGGTGGCTGCGGGCGCAAGGTCCTTGTCCATCTGGCGAAGCAGGGAATCCGCCGAGCCCAGTGCGTCCCGCAAGCGCACGCCGATATCTTCGAACGGAATGCGGTCGACCTTGGTGATGATGTCCGTGATGCGTGACTGGATCTGGTCGAGACTCGCCGGTTGGGTTGGAATCTGCAATGGCCGCGCGCTGGAATCGACCTTCGACAACTTGCCCGCCGCGGCAAAGTCCAGGGCCACGTAGATCTGCCCCGTGATGAGGTTTCCGGACCGCAGCTGCGCGCTCAGCCCGCGCTTGATCAGGCGGGTGAACAGGGCCTCTGCGGTTGCGTCCTGGGCATGGTCTTCCCTGGCGAACTCTTCATAGGCGCGTCCGAGGCGACCTGGATAAAGGTCAGCAGAAACATCCGCCACGAAGCGCTTGCGCTGCCCGTCAAAGCTCAGCTCGACCCCGGTGATGCGGCCCAGCCCCACGCCCCGGAAATCGACCTCGGCACCCGCATGCAGTCCCCGCGTGGATTCGAAGAAACGCATGCGCACCGGCAGTGCCGATGCATCGCGCGGGGTCATGGCGGCGGCGCGGCTCGGATACAGGGTGAACTCGGCTCCCGCCTGCGCCGCAAGGCCATCCACCTTGCCCGATTGCGGAAAGAACGAGACGCCGCCCGCGAGCATGGTGACCAGCGACTGCGTGTCCACCTTGAGGCCGCTGGCGTCGAGTGAAAGATCGACTCCGCTGGCGTTCCAGAACCGGGCGTCGTCGGTCACGAGTGAATCGTAGGGCGCATCGACGAAGGCGCTGAGCTTCACGCTCCTGCCGCCCTCGAACAGCTCGAAACCCACGATCCGTCCGACCGGAAAGCGGCGGAAATAGATGGGCGACCCGTTGCTGATCGAACCCAGGTCATCGCTGATCAGCACAAACTGCCGGCCCTTCTGGTCGTTGGTGACGGCGGGGGGTTTCTCCAGCCCTACGAAGCTGCGCGAGACCGTGTCGGACTTGCCCACGTTGACGCCGATGTAGGTACCGGTCACCAGTGTCTTGATGCCCGAGATTCCGCCCAGATCGGCGCGCGCCCGCACCACCCAGAACTGGGAATCTTCCACCGCCACGTCTTCCACCTCGCGATTGAGGTCGACGTGCGCGCGCACGCCGGAACGGTCCTTGGTCAGATCGATGGCGCTGACCTCGCCGATGACCACGTTCTTGTACAGCACCTTGGTCGCACCGGCCTGCAGGCCTTCGGCGGTATCGAAACGGATCACGATCGACGGACCCGCTGCCAGGTACGCGCGGACAATCAGCACCACCCCTGCCACCGCCGCCAGGATCGGCACCAGCCAGATCAGCGCCGGGCTGATGCGGCGGCGCCTCCGCAAAACGGGGTCCGGCAGTCTTGCGTCCAGCGAATCAGTCATCGTCCTTGGATCCTTCTGCCGCGTCCCAGATCAGGCGCGGATCAAAGCTTTGCGCGGCGAGCATGGTCAGCACCACCACCGCGCCGAAGGCGATGGCACCCGGCCCCGGCTGAACCTGGGCGAACGTGGAGAACTGCACCAGCGCCACCAGCAGAACCACCACGAAGATATCGAGCATCGACCATTGACCCACCCATTCCACCATCCGGTACAGGTGGGTGCGGCGGCGGCGGCCGCTCAGCCAGCCTTTCTGCACGCTCAGCAACAGCACCGCGAGGATGGCGATCTTGGCCAGCGGCACCACCACGCTGGCGACGAACACGATGGTCGCCAGGTCCCACGATCCGGCTTTCCACAGCGTGACGACGCCGCTCACGATGGTGTCGTAACGGTCCTTGAAGAGGGTCTTGGTCCGCATGATCGGCAGGAGATTGGCCGGGATGTAGACCAGCGTGGCGGCAATCAGCAGCGCCCAGGTGCGGGCCAGGCTGGCCGGCTTGCGCGGATGCAGGTCCCAGCCACAGCGCGGGCATTCAACTTCCGTTCCTTCCGGCGCCAGCCGGCACAGCAGGCCGCAGGCATGGCACTGGATCACGCCCAGTTCGCGGGCGGTGGATGGGTGGCCCGCAGTGGTCACGAGCGGAGCTTCTCGGCGCGGTCCCACAGCGCGTCGGTATCGAAAGTCCCCGTCAGGGGAGCGAGCACGGTGAGCGCGGCAAATCCTGCCAGCCCGGCGCCGGGGATGACCGTCATGTCGGCGCTCGCCTTGACCACGGCCACCACGATTCCGAGCATGAATACTTCGATCATGCTCCATGGCTGAAGCAGTCGCATGGCATGCATTGCGGGCTCCAGGCCGGGGGGCCGCATGCCGGCATGGAGGAACATCAACACGTACACCTCCAGCCCGATTCTCAGCAGCGGTGCCACCAGCGCGCATATCGCCGCAAGCAGCGCAACCGGCGCGACGCCGGCGTTCCAGCTCACGATCAGGGCGTCGAACAAGGTGGCCTGCGTGCGCTCGCCACCCAATTGCAGCGCCACGATGGGATTGAGGTTGGCAATCGCATACACGATGACCGCGGTCAGGCTCAACGCCAGCCATCCGTCCAGGCGCACGCCCCTGGCGCGGTAGAGCACGCTGCCGCAGCGCAGGCAGTGCGCGGTGCATCGGGCATCCAGGGGAACCCGGCGGTGCACTGCATCGCAATGCTCACAGACGGCGATGGCAGGAGGGCTCATGCCGCGAGCCTGCAAGCTGGCGCGAAAGCGGTCAAGGCTGGGGAAACATCAGCCTGCGGTGCGGCGGGTGAGGCGATGCACCATCGCTGCCGGCGCGTCGTCGCCCGATACGGCGCGTCATGGCCCCTCATGGCGCCAACAACCCTCGCAGTTGCGCTCGAAGGACGGGCAGCACCTCGGCTTCAAACCACGGCCGGCGCTTGAGCCACAGCGTGTTGCGCGGGCTGGGATGCGGCAGCGGAAAGTAGCCGCGCGCGAGATGCTGGTGGAAATTGCGGACGGTGTGCTCCAGCGTCTGCCTGCGAACGCCCAGGTAGTGCGCCTGCGCGTAGCGGCCGATGAGCAACGTCAGGCGGACCTGCGGCAGAGCTGCGCGGATACGGTCGTGCCAGAGCCCCGCGCATTCCGGCCGCGGCGGCAGGTCGCCGCCCCTGCCGCGGCCGGGATAGCAGAACCCCATGGGCATGATGGCGATGCGCGCCGTGTCGTAGAACGCCTCCTGGTCCAGCTCCAGCCACTGCCGCAGGCGCTCGCCGCTGGCGTCGTTCCAGGGGATGCCAGTGGCATGCACGCGGGTGCCGGGCGCCTGCCCGATCACCAGCAGCTGCGCGGCTTCACCCAGCCGCACCACCGGCCGCGGCCCCAGCGGAAGTTCGCGGCTGCACACGGTGCAGGCGCGGATTTCGGCGACGAGCCGGTCGAGCTTGAGCGGGATCTCTGGCATGTCTTCGGGCACTCGATCATGGTAGCCCGCCGCCTGTTCCGCGATGCCGGCGGTGGTCTGCGAAGATTGTGCAGGCCCATTTGTCCTTGAAGCGTGCACCGATCCGTCCCGAAAACATCGAGCGTTCACCGCTGGCTGCGCGTCGCCTGTGTCCTCTCGGCCGCGCTGGTCGGCGGCTGCGCGCAGCTGGGCTATTACGCGCACCTGGCGCACGGGCAGATCGATCTCCTGTCGCGGCGCGAACCCATCGCCCGGATCATCGGCGACCCGGCGCGCGACCCTGAACTGCGCCGCCGGCTCGCGCTGGTGCTGGACGCGCGCCATTTCGCCGCGAGCGTGCTGCGCCTGCCGGACAACGCCAGCTACACGCTGTACGCCGACCTGGGCCGCCCCTACGCCGTGTGGAACGTGCTGGCCACGCCGGAGTTCTCCCTCAAGCCGGTGGAATCGTGCTTCCCCATCACCGGCTGCCTGGCCTACCGCGGCCACTACACGCGCGAGCACGCCCAGGCCCAGGCGGACGAGCTGCGAGCCAAGGGCTTCGACGTGGACGTGGGCGGTGTCGCGGCCTACTCCACGCTCGGCTGGTTCGATGACCCGGTGCTGAGCACCATGCTGCGCTGGAGCGACGCGGTGCTGGTCGGTACCGTGTTCCACGAGCTCACGCACCAGCAGCTGTACATCCGCGACGACACCCAGTTCAACGAATCCATGGCGCGCTTCGTCGAGCTGCAGGGACTGCGCGAGTATTTCCACACCGGCCCGCTGGACGAGGAACAGTCCCGCGTGGAGCGCGAGCGGGAGCACCAGTTCACGCAGCTGGTTTTAGCCGCGCGCGACCGCCTGTCCGCGCTCTACGCTTCGCCGCTGTCGCACGAGGCCATGCGCGAGGCCAAGCGCGCCGAGTTCGCCCGCCTCAAGTCCGACTACGAAGCGATGCGCAACACGCAGTGGCACGGCGACCGCGGCTACGACAACTGGTTTGCGCGCGAGCTCAACAACGCCAGCCTCCTGCCCTTCGGCCTGTACGACGAAGCGGTGCCGGCGTTCGCCGCGCTGTTCGAGGACGTCGGCCGCGACTGGGGTGCCTTTCACGCCGCGTGCCGCGAGCTTGGCTACAAGGATGCCGCTGAGCGCCGCGCACGCATGCGGGAACTCGGCGACAGGGCGATTCGCGGAACCGTCTCGCATCGTCGCGGTCCGCCTGGGGCCCGCGCTCCATTCCGAAGCCTTGCGGCAATGTCCTAGGCGGTCTCAACAATTGACATCAGGCTATTTTTCCAGCTCATTGATGGAGTTGGAGTCATGAACCGTTGAATCATTCGAAACAGGCAGTGGGATCGTATCAAGGATTTGCTCCCAGGCAAGGCGCGGGATCGGGGTGCCCATGCCAAGGACAAACGGCTGTTTTTGGAGGCGGTTCGGTGGATTGGAAGCGTCGACGGTCCCTGGTGTGATCTGCCCCCTTAACTGGGCAACTGACACATAACGTTCACGCGCGGTTCCCGCTGGACCAGAGCCGGTGTCTGGGAGCGACTGTTCGCCGCAGGCGCCCAAAAAAACACGGCGCGCAGACTCTGGGTCGTTCTCGGGGCCGCTTTGGAACCTAAATCCACGGCCTCGTCGACGCCTTGGGCAACCCCATCGCCTTCACGCTCACCGGCTCGAAGCAAGCAGGTATCACGCAGGCCCTGACCCTTTTCGACCGAACGCCCGGGGTCAAACGAATTCAATCGCTGGAGGCCGAAGCCATCATTCCACCGCGATCCAACCGCAAGAATTTGCGAACCTATGATCGCCATCGCTACAAGGCTCGCAATCCGATCGAACGCCACGGCAATCTGCTCAAGCAGTTCCGCCGCGTCACGGAGCGATACGAAAAGCTCGCTGCACACTTTGCCGCCATGATCACCTGCAGATGCAGGCTCAGGTGATTGTTAACGCGGCCTAGGGATTAAGCCAGCCGTGCAGGCTGGGCCCGCTTTCGCGCAGCCAGCGGCGATGCGCTTCGAAGCCCGGCATCTGGCGCGCCACGAGTTTCCAGAACCGGTCGCCGTGGTCGTGGTGGCGCACATGGCAGAGCTCGTGGACCGCCACGTAGCGGAACACTGCCGGCGGCGCCATCACCAGCCGCCACGAAAGGCTGATCAGGCCACGCGCCGTGCAGCTCCCCCAGAGCGTCTTCTGGTCGGCGATGCGCGGGCCTGAGAACGCCACGCCGAGGCGGGAGGCTTCCTCGTTCAGCAGGCGCTGCGCGTCTTCGAGCGCCGCCTTTTTGAGCGCGTCGCGCAGCAGCTTGGCGAGGCGCGCCGGCTGCGCGAGCCAGATGGGCGGGACGAACAGTTCGATGGCCGCTTCACCCAGTCGAACGGCCGGCGTGCGCACCCTGGCTGCCACCAGTCGCAGCGGCAGGTTGACGCCGCGCAGCGGCAGCAGGTCGCTGCCATCCCACTTGAGTTCCGAATGCAGGTGCTCCGGCTGCTCGGCGAGACGCAGCTTGAGCTCGGCAATCTTTTCGCGGATCCAGGACTCGCGGCTGCGCAGGAAGGCGCGGCCCTCGCTGCGCTGCACGGAACCGGGAATGGTGAGCCGCACTTCCGACGGCGAGCGCACTTCGATGCGAATGCAGCGGGCGCGCTGGCTGATGCGTTCGTCGACGCGGTAGGCGTCGAACAGGAGATCCAGTTGTCGCGATGTGCTCATCTATTCTTGTGATCGCCGGGGCTGCACTTTAAGCGTCGACGCATGGCCTGTGCCACCCGCTTGTCCGGCGCTCGATGGATGCGCTGCGCGCGCTGCACGGGTCACGCGAGCCGGTTGAAGGTCTCCAGGTCGGATGCGTTGAGCAGCACGATCTGCTGCTCGAAAGCCGGTCGCGCGCGATCGTTGCGGCCCACGCCCAGCATGCGCAGCAGGTAGGGCAGCAGCGCGATGCGCGTGCGCTGTTCGCGCATGCCGTGCAGCATCCCGTAATCCTGTTCCACCACCTTCTTCTGGGCCGGGCTCAGCTCGGGGTGCGGGGCAATGCGCACCACCACCTGGTCGCGCCATTCCCAGTCCAGCTCGGCGTTGCGATCGCAGGGGCCGAGCAGCTCGGGCAGGCCGCAAATGCGCGAGAGCAGGAAGTCGCGGTAAGCCTGGTGCGTGCTCGACCACGCGCGCGCGTGCCAGCGCTGGGCGAAGGCCAGCACGTGCGGCGCAATCTCCAGCCGCCGCGGTTCCGGGTGGGACATGGACTGGTAATCGATGGCGAGCCAGCGACGTTCGCGGATGGCGGCGTTGAGGCGCGCCAGCACGCGCACGTCGAACTCGCGCGTGGGGGCTTCGAGCGTCTCCATGGGCACGTTGGCGGATGCGGCCATGGCCACCGGAAGGTCGATGCCCTGCGCGTGGTTGCGCAGCAGCTGCAGGTATTCCTCGGCGGTGCCGCGCAGGAACTGCGGTGCGAAGGCATCGGTGGGCCAGAACTCGCCGGTCTGGGGATCGCGCCGCAGGTTTCCCGGCGCCAGGCGCTGGTAGGCGGCGAAGTCCTTTTCGGCCTTGCCGGTGGAGATGTCGAAGCTGTCGCGGAGGTCGCCGACGCGCACGCTGCCGCGCCAGATGGTGTGCGCCTCCAGGAAGCGGAAGCGCTGGCGCTGGTCCCAGGGGAGGGTTTGCGTCGGGGGGATGGCGGGCATGGTCGGCAGGCGGTCGGGCGCGGAGAGGCAAAAAAATCGTCACATAGCTGCAAAGCGTGTCCGCATCAGGCATGCACGCTGCTGCTCAACGGCTTATGCACAAGCTTATCCAGCCGGACTGTCGATAACTATGTTCAATGGCTGTACCGGGGAGTTCAGCATTCGGGGCTATAGCCGAGGCGTGCGAGCACCCCGTCCAGCTCGTCCAGGGAGTGGAAACCCACGCGCAGCTCGCCGCGCCCGGCCTTTTCCAGGCTGATGGCGACGGGGCAGCCGAGCAGGTCGGACAGCTCCCGCTCCAGGCGCTCCCAGTCGCCCGGCTTGCCCGCGCTGAACACCGGGCGGGGATTGCGGTGCTGCGCGAGCCTGCGCTCCAGCTGGCGCACGGTGAGCTTGTGGCGCACCACCTCGTCGGCAAAGCGCAGCTGCTCGGCGCGCGCCAGGCCGGCGAGCACCTTGGCGTGGCCCAGCAGGATGTGGCCGGCGTCGACCAGCGCCGCCACCGGGTCCTCCAGGTTGAGCAGGCGCAGGTAGTTGGACACGTACTCGCGCGACTTGCCGATGCGTTCGCCGATCTGGTCGTGCGTCAGCAGGCAGGTCTCGCCCAGGCGCTTGAGCCCCGCGGCGGTTTCGATGGGCGAGAGCGATTCGCGCTGGAGGTTTTCGATCAGCCCGAGGATGAAGGCCTCGTCGTCGCCCAGGTCGTCGCGCACGATGGCGGCGATGTCATGCAGCCCGGCCAGTTGCGCGGCGCGCCAGCGGCGTTCGCCCGCCAGCAGCTCGTAACCCCAGACGCGGGTGCGCAGCACGATGGGCTGGATCACGCCGGATTCGCCGATGGAGCGCGCCAGTTCCGCCAGCGCCGCGGGGTCGAAGCGGCGCCGCGCCTGCGTGCTGCCCGGGCGGATCAGGTCCACCGGGACGGAGCGGATGGCGGGCGTGACGGAGTTGGACATGCCGGCGAGCGGTTGGCGGGGAAGGGCCGTGGCGGACTTGTGATCGGTCTACATGCCACAATTCCACATCGTTCGACCCATCAGAAGACCATTATCGTGGAAGAACATTACCGGGCCATCATCGAGGCCCTGGGGGAAAACCCCGACCGGGAAGGGCTGCTCAAGACGCCGCACCGCGCGGCCAGGGCCATGGAGTTCCTGACGCAGGGCTACGAGCAGGACCTGGCCGAGATCGTCAACGGCGCCGTGTTCAGCTCGTCCAACGACGAGATGGTGATCGTGCGCGACATCGAGATGTACTCGCTGTGCGAACACCACCTGCTGCCCTTCATCGGCAAGTGCCACGTGGCCTACCTGCCGGCGGGCAAGGTGCTGGGCCTGTCCAAGATTCCGCGCATCGTCGACATGTTCGCGCGGCGCCTGCAGATCCAGGAAAACCTCACCCAGCAGATCGGCGAATCCATCCAGCAGGTGACGGAGGCGCACGGCGTTGCGGTTGTCATCGAGGCGAAACACCTGTGCTCGATGATGCGCGGCGTCGAGAAGCAGAATTCCTCGATGATCACCTCCATGATGCTGGGCCGGTTTCGCGAAGATCCGCGCACTCGGCAGGAGCTACTCTCGCTTCTGCGAAGCTGCGGTTAAACTATGTTCACCGCAATGGCTGGCGCGCCCCCGATCGTTGGCGCACGCCGGGCAAATTAGCATTACATTACAACGGCGATCACGGCCCCTTTCCACACCTGAGTATGTCCCGACCCGCACTGCATCCAGCCCGTCTCGGCACCCCGGATCAGGTCCAGATTCTCAATGGATTGGAGTCGGCCGTGCGCCGGGAGATGGAAGCCCACATCGCCAGGCGCAAGCTGTGGTTTCCCAACGACCTCATGCCGGCCGACGCCGAAACCCCGGCCGCGCGCGAATCCGAGGTGGAGGCCATGCGCGCCGCCGCACGCGGCCTGCCGGACGTGGTGCGCATTGCCCTGGCGCTGAACCTGCTGACCGAAGAGGGCCTGCCGCACTTTCACCGCCTGATCGCCGTGTACTTCGGCCCCGAGTCTGCCTGGAGCGACTGGAACCACCTCTGGACCGCCGAGGAAGACCGCCACGGCTGCGCCATCCGCGATTACGTCCGCGACGCCCGCATCTTCGACATGCGCGCGGTCGAGGTCATGCAGTACAAGTATATCGAGGCCGGCTTCGAGCCCGAATGGCAGCAGGACCCGTACCGCCTGCTGGCCTACACCTCGCTCCAGGAAAAGGCCACGCAGATCTCGCACGCCAACACCGGGCGCATGGCGGCCGGCATCGAACCCGCGCTTCAGCGCGTGCTGGCGCATGTGGCCGGCGACGAATCGCGCCACTACCAGTTCTACCGCGCGGTGTTCGGCGAAATCCTGCGCGCGGACACCGAGCGGGCGCTGGATTCGCTTCTCAAGGTCACGCTGGGCTTCGCCATGCCGGGGCACAACATTCCCGGCTTCCAGGAGATGAGCGACGTACTCAGCCGCGCCGGCGTTTTCAACACGCGGCACTACCAGAGCATCGTCGAAGAACTGCTGGAGTACTGGGAGATCGGCGCGCTCACCGGCCTGTCGCCCCACGCCCAGCATTCGCAGGAGCGCCTGATGAAGGTGCCGGCACGGCTGGCGCGCATGGCCGATTACGCCGATGCCAAGGCGCAGCCGAAGAAGTTCGCCTTCGACGTGATCTACCAGCGCGCCGTGGAGCTCTAGAAGTCTCCGCTCGATAACTCCCCAAGGGCCCCGGCGTCGACTGGTCTGCAGCAAGTATCGTTTCGCGTTCTTGGGTGTACGTATATCGCGATGTGATCTCCAGTGGGCTGTTACGGTGGGCCTTGGAGATTGCCGGTGCGAGTGGCTCCGAAGTTGGAACTGAGCGACGTGGAACGCGAGCAGCTCTCGGAGCTGGCGTGCTCCAAGCTGAGCAGCGTGCGTATCGCGCAGCGCGCTCGGATCGTTCTGTTGGCGGCGCAGGGCATGCAGAACCAGGAGATCGCGCGGGAAGTCGGCGTTGGACGGATCCAGGTCGCGCGCTGGCGCGAGCGCTTCATCGAGAAGCGCTTGCCCGGGATCGAGCGCGACCTTCCGCGCGGTGCCCCGCCCAAGAAGATCGACGTCGCCAATTTGGTGGATTTGACGAAGGAGACGACGCCTGAAGCGGCCACACACTGGAGCACGCGCACCATGGCCCGTCGTCTTCAGGTTCACGCCTCCACGATTTCGCGCCATTGGCGCGCCAACGGACTCAAGCCGCACGTCGTGCGCGGCTTCAAGGTGTCGCGGGATCCGCATTTCGTCAAGTAACTGGAGGACATCGTCGGTCTCTACATGTTGCCGCCGGCGCACGCCCTGGTGCTGTGCTGCGACGAGAATAGCCAGATCCAGGCCCTGGACCGCACGCAGCCTGGCTTGCCGATCAAGAAGGGACGTGCGCAGACCATGACGCATGACTACAAGCCCAACGGCACCAACCCCCTTGTTCGCCGCCCTCAACGTTCTGGACGGATCCATCATCGGCCAGTGCCAAAAGCGACACACGCACGTCGAGTGGCTGAAGTTCTTGCGCCAGATCGAGCGTGAAACGCCCAGCGAAAAGAGCCTGCACCAGATCGCCGACAGCTCCACCACGCACAAGCGTCCTGCGATCCAGAAGTGGCGGTCCAGGCATCCCCGCATCCACATGCACTTCACGCCCACATCCGCATCCTGGCTCATCAGCCTGCTGGTGCGACCTCGACAAGCCCTGCCACGCCGACGTGCTGCTGCGCCACGCCAACATCTGAACCGCCCGCGCCGCGCGCTATTTCTGCTCGACGGTGCTCACGATCATGGCCGCGAGGTTGAAGGGCTTGTCGCCCAGCTTCTTGCGGAAGCGCTTGGGCAGGCTCTTCTTGTCGAGCTGCAGGGTGGAGACCTGGGCCGTGCCGTGCGGCGTGACGCCCGACCAGCTCTCAACGTGCGGCCCGTCGTGCCGCGCCGGGCGGATGCCCATGGCCTCGAGCTTGTCGCTGCTCGGAATCAGGTCGTGCGCGCCGCGATCCAGCGAGGCGGTGGACGCGCTGATCTCGATCCAGCTGTTGATGTCGCGCTTCATCAGCGGCTCGGTCAGCCGCTGGACCACGGAGTTGGCAAAGGCCCGGCGCACGCCGCGCCCGGCCACGTGCCCGATGAACGCGGCCGCCGGCGCCAGCGCGTTCGACGAGCCGCCGCGCTCCCGCAAGGCCTTGCGCAGGGGCGGTGGAGCGGCCAGCATCGGCCGCAGCACGGACGCGAAATTGGTCTGCATGTGGGCGCGGATGCGCAGCTTGTCACCGTCGCCGTGGGCCTCGCTTTCCATCGTCACGTCCAGCTTCAGGATGGACCCGAACACCCCGGCCGGGATCTCGGCACTGAAGGAGAGGCGGTCATCGCCCCCCGGCAGGCCCGGAAGGGCGGACAGGGCCAGGGTGTCGAGACGGGTGCGCAGTCGGTCGAGAATGCTCATGTGGGATGGATCGTATCCGCCGGGCGAACACGAAGAACACAGATGAAGCCTCCATCATATCGCTTCGTCGTGACCGGCCGGGTCCAGGGCGTGGGGTTCAGGCAGGCAGCAAGCGCGCAGGCCGATCGACTTCGCCTGCACGGCTGGGTACGCAACCGTGACGACGGCGCGGTGGAGGGCGTCGTCTCCGGTGTGGACGATCCCATCGCGCTCGCCGCTTTTCGCCAGTGGCTTGACCGAGGCCCTGTCGCCGCACGGGTCTCGGGCGTCCAGTGGCTGGAGGCGGAGGAATCGCCTCCAAACACGGGATTCCAGGTGCTTCGCTGAAACGCGGCGCCAACGAGATTCCCGTTCAGTTCTTCAGCCGGTAGCCGGTGCGGAAGATCCACCACACGGCGCCCAGGCACACGGCCAGGAAGCCGGTGATGGCCGCGATGCAGATGCGCACATCCACGTCCGCCACGCCGTAGAAGCTCCAGCGGAAGCCGCTGATGAGGTACACGACCGGGTTGAACAGGGTGATCTTCTGCCAGATGGGCGGCAGCATGCTGATGGAGTAAAAACTGCCGCCCAGGAAGCTCAGCGGCGTCACGATCATCAGCGGGATCACCTGGAGCTTCTCCCAGCCGTTGGCCCAGATGCCGATGATGAAGCCGAACAGGCTGAAGGTGAGCGAGGTCAGCACCAGGAAGAACGCCATCCACAGCGGGTGCGCCACGTCGTAGTCCACAAACGCGCGCGCGGTGGCCAGCATCAGCAGGCCGATGATGATCGACTTGGTGGCCGCCGCGCCCACGTAGCCCATCACGATCTCCAGGCTCGACACCGGCGCCGACAGCACCTCGTAGATCGTGCCCGACCACTTGGGAAAATAGATGCCGAACGAGGCGTTGGCGATGCTCTCGTTGAGCAGAGTGAGCATGATCAGGCCGGGGATGATGAAGGCGCCGTAGCTCACGCCGTCGATGTGGCCCAGGCGCGAGCCGATGGCCGCGCCGAACACCACGAAGTAGAGCGAGGTGGACAGCACCGGCGAGGCGATGCTCTGGATCAGCGTGCGGAAGGTGCGCGCCAGTTCAAAGTGGTAGATGGCGCGGACGGCGTAGTGGTTCATGATCGCTCGCTCACCAGGCTGACGAAGATTTCTTCCAGCGAACTCTGGCTGGATTGCAGTTCGCGAAAATCGATGCCGTGCTCGCCCAGCCGTTTCAGCAGGGCGGCGATGCCGGTCTCCTCGCTCTGGGCGTCGAAGGTGTAGACCAGCTGGTTGCCATTGTCCGCCAGCGCCAGCGACTGCCCGGCGAAAGCCTCGGGAATGGCCTCCAGCGGCGCTTTCAATTGCAGGCTCAGCTGCTTCTTGCCAAGCCGCTGCATCAGCACCGATTTTTCCTCCACCAGGATCAGCTCGCCGCGGTGGATCACGCCGATGCGGTCGGCCATCTCCTCGGCCTCCTCGATGTAGTGCGTGGTCAGGATGATGGTCACGCCGCTCGCGCGCAGGCGGCGCACCATCTGCCAGAGATCGCGCCGCAGTTCCACGTCCACGCCGGCGGTGGGTTCGTCCAGGAACAGGATGGTGGGCTCGTGCGACAGCGCCTTAGCGATCATCACGCGCCGCTTCATGCCGCCGGAGAGCGTCATGATCTGCGCGTCCTTCTTGTCCCACAGCGTCAGGTCGCGCAGCACCTTTTCGATAAGCGCCGGGTTGGCCGGCTTGCCGAACAGGCCGCGGCTGAAGCTCACCGCCGCCCACACGGTTTCGTGCGTGTCGGTGGTCAGTTCCTGCGGCACCAGGCCAATGCGCGAGCGCGCCCCGCGGTAGCCGGTGACGATGTCGAAACCGTCCGCCACCACGGTCCCGGAACTGGCGCGCACCAGCCCGCAGATGATGCCGATCAGCGTGGTCTTGCCCGCCCCGTTGGGTCCCAGCAGCGCAAAGATCTCGCCGCGGCGGATGTCCAGGTCGATGGTCTTGAGCGCGGAAACCCCGCTGTCGTACGTCTTGGTGAGATTGCGAACGCTCAGGATGTTTTGCACGATGCAGACGGGCAGAAGGGGTGGCGGGGGCAGATTGTAGAGACTACATCTCTGCATTCCGTGTACCCGAACCGGTGCTGCTGTCCTGGCACGGCCCCGTCCGACATCGACTGGCGCTTCCTGCGGACGCGATAAACTCGCGCGCCCCGAAGCGCCGAGTGGCTCGATGGCCGTCAATCTTTCCGTTCCCGAACTCCTGCATCCCGTGGCGGGCGTGCGCCTGGGCGTGGCCGAGGCCGCCATCAAGAAGCCGGGCCGCAAGGACCTGCTCGTGATCGCGCTTGATCCCGGCGCGACGGTGGCCGGGGTCTTCACCCGCAACGCCTTCTGTGCGGCGCCGGTCGAGCTCTGCCGCGAGCGGCTGGCCGCCGGCCATCCGATCCGCGCCTTGCTGGTCAACGCCGGCAACGCCAACGCGGCGACCGGCCGGGGCGGGATCGAGGATGCACGGGCGACCACCGCGGCGCTGGCGCGCGAACTCGGCTGCGCGCCGGACGCGGTGCTGCCTTTTTCCACCGGCGTGATCGGCCAGCGCCTGCCGGTGGATCGCATGACGGCGGCGGTGCCCGTGGCGCTGGGCGCGGCGAGCGCCAGCGGCTGGCTGGAGGCGATGCGCGCCATCATGACCACCGACACCGTGCCAAAGGGCGCCACGCGCCGCGTGGCCACGGCACAGGGCGATGTCACCGTCACCGGCATCGCCAAGGGCGTGGGCATGATCTGCCCAGACATGGCCACCATGCTGGCCTTCATCGCCACCGACGCGCGGTTGTCGCCGGCGGCCACCGACCAGGCGCTGCGCGCGGCGGCCAACCAGTCGTTCAACTGCGTGACGGTGGACGGCGACACGTCCACCAACGACTCCTGCGTGCTGGTGGCGACCGGCAAGGTGGGCGGCGACGAGATCACGCCGCAGCACGCCGATTACGCGCGCGTGCTCGACGCCATCACCGCCGTGTGCACCGAGCTTGCGCAGGCGGTGGTGCGCGATGGCGAGGGCGCCACCAAGTTCATCACCATCGAAGTCGGCGGCGCGGGCAGCGAGGCCGAGGCCCGCCAGGTGGCGTATTCGGTGGCCCATTCGCCGCTGGTGAAGACCGCCATGTTCGCGTCCGACGCCAACTGGGGCCGCATCGCCATGGCCATCGGCAAGGCCGGTGTGCCGGGCCTGGACCAGCGCTCGGTGAGCATCGCGCTGGACGCGGTGCCACTCATCGAAGGCGGGCAGCCGCACCCGGAATACCGCGAGGAACGGGGGGCTGCGGTGGTCGCGCAAGACGAGTTCAGCATCCGCATCGGCCTGGGCCGCGGCTCGGCGAGCGCCCGCGTCTGGACCTGCGACTTCAGCTACGACTACGTGAAGATCAACGCGGAGTACCGCACCTGAGCCTGCCGCACATCGCGGTCGCCTGCGGCGTGCTGCAGGACCCCGCCGGGCGGGTGCTGATCACGCAGCGGCCAGCGGGCAAGATCGCCGCGGGAAAGTGGGAATTCCCCGGCGGCAAGATCGAGCCCGGCGAATCCGCGCACGCCGCGCTGGCGCGCGAGTTGGGCGAGGAGCTGGGCATCGCGCCCACGGCGGCGCGTCCGCTGATCCGCTTCACCCATGCATATTCCGACCGCATCGTGACGCTCGACACCTGGCTGGTCACGGGCTGGACCGGCGAGGTGCAAGGTCGCGAGCGTCAGCGTTTCCAGTGGCATGCGCCGGACGGCGCCATCGCGCTCGACCTGCTGCCGACGGTGCAGCCCATCCTGCGCGCCCTGCGCCTGCCGGTGGACTACGTGTTCACGCCGCCTGAAGCCGACGAGGAATTGATTTTCGAAGGGCTCGCCCGCCTGCCCCGCGGCGCCCTGCTGCGGCTGCGCCTGCCTGCACGCCCGCGGCCGTCATACGAGCAGCTTGCGCGACGCCTGGTGGCGCAAGCGCCCCCGCATGGGCTGCGGATCGTGCTGGATCGCGACGCCAAGATGGCCCGCGACCTGGGCGCCGACGGCTGGCACGCGTCGCAGCACACGCTCCTGCACGCGACGGCGGACGAGATCGAGCTGGCGAAGCCGCTCCTGCGCATCGCCTCGTGTCACGACGTGGAATCGCTGGCCCGCGCACGTAGCCTTGAATTTGACGCCGCGGTGCTCGGCCATGTGGCGGCCACGGGCTCGCACCCCGGCGCCGCGCCGCTGGGCTGGCCACGCTTTGCGGCGCTGGCCGGTGCCGCCAACCTGCCGGTGTATGCGATCGGCGGCCTCGGCCCGACCGACCGCGCTACCGCGTTCGCACACCACGCGCAGGGCGTGGCTGGCATTTCCGCCTACTGGAGCCGGTCGGGGTCCTGAGTCGCCTTGCCTTCGCCGGGTTCGGCGTCCGCCTCCGATACCGGGATCGAGAAGCGGCCGGCGAACCATTCGCCCAGGTCCAGCAGCTTGCAGCGTTCGCTGCAGAACGGGCGGAAGCGGTTGCCGGGGTCCAGCGATGCGGGCTGGCGGCATTGCGGGCAGGGGGCGGACGGGATCGGGCTCATTCTTGACGAAGGTTTGGCGCGGCGCCAATTATCGCGGTCTCTTCGCGGCGCCGCCGCGATCCGACCTCTTCCTTTTGCCATGTCCCAGTTCGATCAGGTTTCCGTCCTCAAGAAGGCCAACGTCTACTTCGACGGCAAGTGCATCAGCCACACGGTGCTGCTGGCCGACGGCACGCGCAAGAGCGTGGGCGTGATCCTGCCCTCCAAGCTGGTGTTCTCCACCGAGGCGCCGGAGGTGATGGAACTGATCGAAGGGCGCTGCAAGGTGAAGCTTGCCGGGCAGTCAGCGGCAACCGATTACGCCGGTGGCCAGTCGTTCAAGGTGCCGGAGAAGTCGTCGTTCGAAATCGAGGCACTGGAGCCGGTGCACTACGTCTGTCACTTCGGCTGAGACGGGGTTTCGCCCTCCGGCGGCGCGAGGTCCAGCGCGCCGTCGGCCGCTGATTCCACCCAGCTCGACGGCAGCGCCTTGCTTGGCTTGATGCCGAGCTTGCGCAGCTTTTCCGCCTGCCCGATCAGGTTGCCGTTGCCGTCGCGCAGCTTGCGGCGGGCTTCGCCGAAGCTCTCGTTTGCCTGCTGGATGCGCTTGCCCACGTCGTCCAGGTCGGCCACGAAACCCACCAGCTTCTCGTAGAGCTTGGCGCCCTGAGCGGAGATGTCCTTGGCGTTGCGGCTCAGGTCTTCCTGGCGCCACAGGTTGGCCACGGTGCGCACCACGAACAGCAGCGTGCTGGGGCTGACCAGCAGCACGTTCTTTTCCCAGGCGTGCTGGAACAGCTCGCTGTCATGCGTCACGGCCATGGTGAACGCGGGTTCCAGCGGCACGAACATCACCACGAAATCCAGCGACTTGAGGTCGTACAGCGTCTGATATTTCTTCTCGGACAGGCCCTTGATGTGCGCGCGGATGGCGGCGAGATGGCGCCTGAGCGCCGCGCTGCGCTCGCCTTCCTCGTCGGCGGCGGCAAAGGCGCGGTAATCCGGCAGCGTGAGCTTAGAGTCCACCACCAGGAAGCGCTCGCCCGGCAGGCGGATGACCACGTCCGGGATGGATGTGCTCTGCCCTTCCGCGTTGCTGACGCCGCCCTGCTTCACGTAGTGCTGGCCCCGCATCAGGCCGGCCTTTTCCAGCACGTCGTCCAGGATGATTTCGCCCCAGTTGCCCTGCGCCTTGCGGTCGCCCTTGAGCGCCTGGGTGAGGTTCTGCGTGTCCTGGCTGAGCGCGTTGTTGAGCTGGGTGAGGTTCTTGACCTGCTCGACCAGGGCGCTGCGGTCCTTGCTCTCGTTGACGTAGACCTCCTCCACCTTGGTCTGGAAGGCCTTGAGCCGCTCCTGCAGCGGGTTCAGCAGCTGGCCCAGGTTGAGCTGGTTCTGCTCGGTGAACTTGCGGCTCTTCTCGTCCAGGATCTCGCTGGCCAGCGCCTTGAACTGGTGCGAGAGCTGCTCGCGCGCCTCGATCAGCAGGCTCAGCTTTTCGTGCGACTGCTCGCGCTCGGCGTCGAGCTGCGTGCGCAGGGCGCGGCGGTCGGCCTGCACTGCGGCCAGCTGCTGCTGCTGGGCGTCGTAGCGCTCGGCTTGCTCGCGCTGGTGGAGATCGGCGCGCTCGTCGCTGCGGCGCAGGGCCTCGCGTAGTTCCGCCACCTGGGCGCGGTGCGATTCGCCTTGCGCTTCGGCCCGGATCGCACGATCAGCCGCGGCCTGCTGGTCGCGTCGCGCCTGCTCCAGCGCCGCCTCCGCACGGCGGGCGCGGGCGCCGCTCAGCATCAGCGCGAACCCCGCCAGCAGGCCGACGACGGGCGCAATCAGCATCCAGACCAGGGGAACGGCAGCGGGTTCGGCGGACATGGCGAGTCAGGCGCAAGGTCAATTCCCGAGTCTGCCAGACCGCGCGTCCCGCCTGTGCCGCGCGGCGTCCGCGCGACCCGCTACAGTCTGGTGACAGCGGACGGACGGGAGTGGCGCCCGGTGCGCCCTCCGGTACAATATCTGCCTATCCGTATAAACGGATTGTCCACCCGAATTCCCCCTCCGAACCCTGCCCCGGGAGTGTCGATGTCCGCATACCTGTTCACGTCCGAATCCGTTTCCGAAGGCCATCCCGACAAGATGTGCGACCAGATTTCCGACGCCATTCTCGACGCCTACCTGGCCCAGGCACCGGATGGCCGCGTGGCCTGCGAGTCGCTGACCAAGACCGGCATCGCGATGGTGGCGGGCGAGATCAAGGTGCCCAAGGGCGTGCACATCGATTCCGAGGCCATCATCCGCAAGGTGATCGCCGACATCGGCTACACCAGTTCGGACATCGGCTTCGATGCCGAAACCTGCGCGGTGCTCAACGGCCTGGGCAAGCAGTCCATGGACATCAACCGTGGCGTCGACAAGAAGGACAAGAAGAAGATGGGCGCCGGTGACCAGGGCCTGATGTTCGGCTTCGCCACGCGTGAAACGCCGGAACTCATGCCCGCGCCCATCCAGTACGCGCACCGCCTGGTCGAGCGCCAGGCCCAGCAGCGCAAGAACGGCGACCTCAAGTGGCTGCGTCCGGACGCCAAGTCGCAGGTCACGCTGCGCTACGAGGGCGGCAAGCCGGTGGCCATCGACGCCGTGGTGCTGTCCACGCAGCACGCGCCGGACATCAAGCAGAAGGACCTCGTGGAAGCGGTGCGCGAGCAGATCATCATCCCCGTGCTGCCGGCCAAGCTGCTGCACAAGGGCACCAAGTACCACATCAACCCGACCGGCCGTTTCGTGGTGGGCGGACCCATGGGCGACGCCGGCCTGACCGGTCGCAAGATCATCGTCGACACCTACGGCGGCTACGCGCGCCATGGCGGCGGCGCGTTCTCGGGCAAGGACCCGTCCAAGGTCGACCGCAGCGCGGCCTACGCCGCCCGTTACGTGGCCAAGAACCTGGTCGCCGCGGGCCTGGCGGACAAGGTGGAAGTTCAGGTGAGCTACGCCATCGGCGTGGCCGAACCCACGTCCATCACCATCGAGACCTTCGGCACCGGCAAGCTCAGCCCGGAGAGCCTGGAAAAGCTGGTGCGACAGCATTTCGACCTGCGCCCCTACGGCATCATCGAGATGCTCGACCTGCTGCACCCCATCTACCGCCCCACGGCGGCCTACGGCCACTTCGGCCGCAAGCCGGAAACCATCAAGTACACCTGCGCGGAAACCGGCAAGCTGCACGCGTTCACCGGTTTCACCTGGGAGAAGACCGACCGTGCCGCCGGCCTCAAGGAAGACGCCAAGGGCATGAAGTGAACTGACGGGACACAAGGGAAGTCGCGAGACGGGACGCTTCGGCGTCCCGTCCTGCTTTCAAGGTCGAGTCAAGCCGGAGCAGGACTGTCCCTGCGGGCGGTGGCATCGTCATCGCCACACCCGGGGCGACGTCGATGGAACCGATATCGAAGGCGGCCTCGTCGATGGCGCGCGATACTGCAACGATCGGCCCGGATTCGGGTCCGATCGTTTAGCATCCTGCGCAACTCCTGCCCAACTCGATGCAGGCGGCCCGGGAACGAACCGCGAGAAAATGTCGCCCATGGAACTGGTAGCCATTCCTGCGTTTTCCGACAACTACCTATGGCTGCTGGTCAGGGATGGCGAGGCCGTGGTCGTCGACCCGGGAGATGCAGGGCCGGTCGAAGCGCAGCTGACGGCGCGGGGATTGAGGCTTTCGGCCATCCTTGTCACCCACCATCATCCCGATCACGTCGGCGGACTGGCCTCCTTGCTGGCGAGGCGAGAGGTCCCGGTCTATGGACCCGAACGGGAAGCCGGCACGATCGGCCTGCTGTCTGTCCAGCTCAAGGACGGCGGTACGGTCGAGGTGCTGGGGCGGACGTTCGAGGTGATGGAAGTTCCCGGGCATACCCTTGGCCACATCGCGTACTTTTCAGCGGCGATCGGCACATCCCCGCCAATCCTGCTTTGTGGCGACACCCTTTTTTCAGCGGGATGCGGTCGCCTGTTCGAAGGCACGCCGACGCAGATGCACCATTCCCTCGGTCGCCTCGCCGCCTTGCCGGCGGACACGCAGGTCTGTTGTGCCCACGAGTACACCGGTTCCAACCTGCGTTTTGCCCAGGCGGTGGAGCCGGAGAACAGCGCGGTACGCGAGCACCTTCTGAACGTGCAGGACCTGCGGGCCGCTGGGCTTCCGTCGGTGCCGTCGACGATCGGCCTGGAACTCCGGATCAATCCCTTTCTTCGGGTTCGAGAGCCAGAGGTACGCGTGGCAGCCGAGCGCCATTCGGGACAGAAGCTGGAGGACCAGGCCCAGGTGTTTGCGGTGCTGCGCGCCTGGAAAGACACATTCCGTCCCGCGCCAGCTCCCTGATTCGATGTGAGTTGAGCTTGGTCGAGCCAGGGCTTGGAACCGCCGCCGGCACCGGCTGTCGGAAGATGCCCGCCGAACTTCCGGACCCGCTTCACCCGTCATCTGCGGCGGAATTCATTTGCTAAACTCGCGCCCCTTCAAGGCTTACTCTCACTCCTGATGCTTTTATCCGGCGGTCACGCGGCCTTCAAGGCGACCTGTATCAGCGCGCTGCTGGTGTTCGCAGGAGCCGCTCATGCAGCCGATCCTGCATCACCCGACGACAATGCCATTGCCCTTGACCAGACCGTGCAGGCCCTCAAGGACGAGATGGTCAATTTCAGCCGGGACGCCCAGGCAGCGCAGAACGCGATGCTCTTTCCGCCGCAGAAGCGCATGACGGTCTACGTGAGCAATGCGATCCCCGACCTGCTGATGCAGGAGATCACCATCACCGTCGACGACAACAGCCCGGTGACCTACCGATACAGCGAGATCGATGCGCATGCGCTGCTCGAAAAGCGCGCCCTGCAACGCCTGGTACAGCTCAACGTGGATCGAGGTTCGCATCGCGTGCACGCCGACTTCGTGGGCCGTTATGCCGATGCAGACGAGGATGAAGGCCCCGTTTCGGGCAGCTTCGATGGAACCATCGAGAAAAGCGTGGAGCCGGCGGAAATCGAACTCCAGATCCAGCGCGGTTCACGTGGCAATCCACTGGGAATGAAGCTGCGGGATTGGAAGGTGGCGGCAGAATGAAGCCTCACATCCGGGCGAGCGTGGTGGCCTTCATGGCCGCCATCTACCTGTACCCAGCCACGAGTTCGTCGGAATCGTACCTCCCGGGGTCCGAAGACGATCCCCACATCCGCGCATCGCGGTTTCTTGGCTCGGATCAGCGGTATCTCTCCGCGGTCTCGGAATTGCTGGAGCTGCAGCGCATTTCCGGAGACCAGTTCGAAGCGGGCGCCGACTACTGGGCGGCGCTCGCCGAGTTCTACCTGTCGTTCGGAATGCGTGACCGCGCAGAATCCATCTACCGCACGGTCGCGGCCTCGGTCGCCGACCCGCTCGAAGCCGGCAAGGCGCGCTTGCGCATGGCCGAGTTCGAGTACCAGCGTGGATACGTCGATGAGGCACGCGCCAGCCTGCTGCGTGCGCGCGAAAAGCTTCCGCGAGAACTCGATTACCGGTGGAAGGACGTTTACTCCCGCGTGCTGATGGCGCAGGGCCGTTACAACGAGGCCGTTGCGGTTCTGGAGGACATCACGGGGGCTGACGACGACACGGCCTACCTGCGCTTCAACCTCGGCGTCGCCCTGATCAACGATGGACAAGTGGGCCCTGGTCGCACGGCCCTGGACCGGGTGGGCCGGCAGCAGGGTGAAAGCGAACCCATTCGCGCCCTGCGGGACAAGGCCAACGTCACCCTGGGCTGGCACTTCCTGCAGAACCAGCTGGGCGGCTCCGCGCAGCCGGTTCTTTCACGCGTCCGAACCACGGGGCCGTACGCCAACCGGGCGTTGCTGGGAATGGGGTGGGCCCAGATTGCCCCCGAAGGCAATCGCCAGCTTCGGTCCGAAATCAACGCGCAGGGATCGCCAACGGGCGTAAACGATCCGTTTTCCGGAATCTCGGCGCTGGGCGTCCTGCTCCGCCACGGATATCTCGACGACCCGTACGAGCGGGCCGGCATCCGCAGTTTCCGGAGGACCAAGGGCACCAAGAACGAGGATGAAGCGCTGCGTCGTGCCATCGCCATCTGGTCCGAACTGATTGACCGCGATCCCCAGGATCCGGCCGTGCACGAGGCATGGCTTGCCATTCCATTTGCCCTGGATCAGCTCGGCGCACACGCAGAAGCCCTGCAGTACTACGAGCAGGCCGTTGCACGCCTGGACGCAGCGCGCAAGCGATCTGCCGATGCCATTGCCTCGATCAAGGGTGGTCGCATGGTGGAGACGCTGGCGAACGCCGACCCCGAAGCCGAGGGCGGCTGGATGTGGGAACTGCGCGACCTCCCCGACGCGCCGGAGACCTATTACCTGCAGACGGTCATCGCCGATCACCCGTACAGCGAAACGCTCAAGAACTACCGCGACCTGCGCGCCATGGCCCGTGGTCTGGAACAATGGAAAGAACGTGTTCCCGCCCTGAACGCAGCGCGAGCCAACGCGCTCAGGGACAACACCATCGAACCTGCCGTGCTGTTCGCTCAGGCAAAGCTCAACCGGATCGAGACGGACGAGAACGTTTCATTGCCGCTGAGAGAGGCCGCCACGCTCGCGGCCCCGGACTTTGGAACGAACCGGCCGAACTTCCCGCTGCTGAACGGTTTGCCCCTCAAGCTCAGCGAATTGCCGGAGAAGTTTGTCGGACCTTTTGACAGCATCGGCAGCCTGCAGCAGCGGCTGGAGGCATTGCGTCCGCTGCTCGACGCCGCCGCCAGGGACAACGCGATCCGCCTGCGCAGCATCGCCCTCGAGGAGCTTCGCGCCCAGAAGAAGCAGATCGAGAAATACCTGGTCGAAGCACGCTTTGCGCTGGCACGGATCTACGACGGCGCCATCCCGGAACAGGACCAGGACGAATTCGAAGTCCGCCGGGACGGATCGGAGGTCCGCGAGCCCAAGCTCGAGCGCGGCGAGGTCGAAATCGACAAGAGCAAACCCCTCACCGAGCAGATGACGCAGCCCGCTCCGGCATCCCCGACCCGTCGTAGCAGGAAGCAGCCACTCGGGCCCGTCGAAGGGGAGTACGAAATCAAGTGATGGCGTCGCGATCCAAGCTGGTCCGCACGTTCAGTGCGTCGTGCCTCGCTGCCTATCTGGCGGGCTGCGCCAGCTTTGGCGGCTCCGACGAAGGCAGCAAGCCGGCGCCGTCGATCCGGGAACTCATGAACAAGAAAGGAGCCGGCGAGAGCACGCGGGTTCCCATCACCAAGTCGGATCCGATTGCGCCGAGCCCGGACAAGGCGCTGGAAAACTACCGCAAGCTGCTGTCCCTGGCGCCCGACGAGGAAACCAAGGCCGAGACCCGTCGCCGGATGGCAGATCTTCAGGTGCAGGTGGACGATCTGGAAGGCGGGACGCCAGAGAGCGCCGCCAAGCTCTCGCTGTCGATCAAGCAGTACCAGCAGTTGCTCAAGGAGCGTCCGCAGGATCCCAAGAACGATCGGGTGCTCTACCAGTTGTCGCGCGCCCAGCAGAACAGCGGCGATACGCCAGGCGCCATTGCAACCCTGGAGCGTCTGACCCGCGAATACCCCGCATCCGCGCTGGCGGGTGACGGCCATTTCCGGCGCGCCGACTTGCTTTACCGGCTCGATCGCTACCCGGAAGCGGAAGCCGAGTATGCGGTGGTGATGGAGATGGGCGATCGAACGCCGTTCTTCGAACCTGCGCAGTACATGAAAGGCTGGGCGCAGTACCGTCAGTCAAAATTCGATGCGGCAATCGCCACCTTCTTCGACATCCTCGAACGGGAATTGCCGGAGCCCACCCCGCTCGAAGTCAACGATGCAATTGCCGGTGTGGCGCGCGGGAAAACCGATCTGGTGCGCGATTCGATCCGGGTGGTGTCGCTCTCGTTTGCCGCCCTCGGCGGCGGCGTTGCAGTGAACGAGACGTTCGCAAAGACTGGGGACCCGCGTTTTTTCCCGCTGATCTACAACGCACTCGGCTCGACACTGCTCGAAAAGCAGCGCTACACCGACGCTGCGCAGGCCTTTGCCGCGTTCACGCAGCGCTACGGCTCCAATGATCTGGCGCCCCTGTTCCAGGCGCGGGTCATCGACGCCTACAGCGCGGGCGGCTTCGGCGATCTCGTCATCCGAGAGAAAGAGCGGTACGCCGTCACCTACGACCCGGCCTCGCCCTACTGGGGCAGCGATGAGCCCAGCGACGAGATCCTGGTCGCGCTGCGGGGTCATCTTGAAGACCTCGCCAAGTACAACCATGCACAGGCCCAGCAGGACAAGACCGCGCGGCGAGCCCAGTTTCTGGTGGCTGCCAAGTGGTACCGGCGCATCGTAGAGGCCTATCCGAAAGACCCGAAGGTCGCCGAAATACACTTCCTGCTTGGCGATGCACTACTGGACGGCGGCAGGACACTCGATGCGGCCAAGGAATACACCGAGACGGCCTACAAGTACGCGCCGCACGCCAAGACGGGCGAAGCCGCCTTGGCCGCGTTCCAGGCCTACGAGAAGAATGCGCAGGAAGTACCGGGTACGGACCGCCCCGCGGCATTGCGCCTGGCCATTGACTCGGGCATCAAGCTTGCGGACACGTTTCCCAAGCATTCATCGCGCTTGCTTGTCTTGACCCAGGTTTCGCAGGATCTTTTTGAAATCAAATCGCTGGACGAGGCGATTTCAGTATCGTCGCGGCTGCTCGCTGCGGACCAGAATGCTCCGAACGACCTGCGTCGCAACGCCTGGAGCATCACGGGCGACTCGCAATTCTCGCTCAAGAACTATCCCGCCTCGGAAAAAGCCTACGCCGAGGAATTGAGCCTCACGCCAGCCCAGGCTCCGGAACGGACCAAGGTTGCGGAACAATTGGCCGCCAGCATCTACAAGCAGGGCGAGGCGGCCCGTTCCGACAAGGACCTGCGCAAGGCGGTTGACGATTTCCTCCGCGTCGGGCGGGTCACGCCGGATTCAAAGATTCGTGCCAACGCCGATTACGACGCCGCATCGAGCCTGATCGAACTCAAGGATTGGGCTGCGGCCACGCAGGTTCTCGAATCGTTCCGGGTGCGTTTTCCTTCGCATGCATTGCAGGCGGACGTCGACAAGAAGCTGGCACTTTCCTACGAGTCCGACGCCAAGCCCGCCCAGGCCGCCGCGGTGTATGAAAGGATCGCCAGTCGTGCCGGAGAGTCCGAGACCGTCCGTCGTGACGCCAGCTGGCAGGCGGCCAAGCTGTTTGATTCGGCGAAGCTCTCCGCAGAAGCCACTCGCACCTTCAACGCCTATGTCACCGCGTTTCCGCGGCCTCTCGATCGTTCCATGGAAGCCCGCTCGCGACTCGTGGAGATGTCCAAGGCCAAGGGAGATACGGCTGCCCATGTCTACTGGCTCAAGGAAATCGTGAAGGCCGACCAGTTCGCGGGTGCCGAGCGCAGCGATGCCACCCGCACCCTCGCGGCGACCTCGATCCTGGAACTCGGACGCATGAGCGCGAGCGAAGCCAAGCTCATCCGCCTGACACTGCCGCTCGACAAGACCCTGGGCAGCAAGAAAGCCGCGATGGAAGCCGCGATCACGGCGCTGAACCAGGCGGCGAGCTTCGGTTTCGCGGAAACCACCACCGCAGCCACCTTCGAGGTCGCCACGCTCTATCAGGACTTCGGCAAATCGTTGATGGAATCCCAGCGTCCTCCCAAGCTGAAGGAGCTTGAGCTGGAGCAGTACGAATTGTTGCTGGAAGAGCAGGCATTTCCGTTCGAGGAAAAAGCGATCAAGGCGCATGAATCCAACCTCCTGCGCATCCAGCAGGGTCGATACGATTCCTGGATCAAGCAGAGCGCCGCCAGCCTGGTGAAGCTTGCGCCCGGAAAGTACAGCAAGCGTGAGCAGAGCGAGGATATTTATGAAGCCCTGCAGTAACGCCCGCTCCCGGCTGCTGCACCTGTGCCTGCTGGCCGCCGTGGCGATTGGCCTGCTCTCGGGCTGTTCCACCAGAAAGCCGATCCTGGAGCGTCCGCCGGCCCCGACGCCCACGCAGCCGGAGCCCGCGCAGGAGGCTGCTCCTGCGCCTGCGCCCGCGGCAGAAAAGAGCGATCCCAAAGCGCGCTTTGCAGAAGCACTGGAGTTGATGCGCAGGAAGCAGGGCAAAGAAGCGGAGGCTGCGTTCAGTGCGCTAGTGAAGGACTTCCCCGAAGTCTCGGGGCCGCAAACCAACCTCGGCATTCTGTTTGCCAAGTCCAGCCGCAACGATGCCGCAATCGCCGCATTTTCCAAAGCCACCGTCGCGAATGGACAGAATGCGCCCGCATTCAACTGGCTGGGCATTCTCTATCGTGAAACCGGCCAGTTCGAACGCGCGCTCCAATCCTACGAGAAGGCGTTGACGATCCGTCCGGACTACGCCGCGGCCCAGCTGAACATCGGCTTGCTGCTGGACGAACACATGAAGCGTCCAGCCGATGCGCTCCCGCATTACCGCGAGTACATGCGTCTCAGTGGTGGAAAGGATCTGCGCGTGCTTCCCTGGATCGCGGAGATCGAATCGCGCCTGCCCAAAGCCGAGGTGGCTCCAACCGCAACACCTGAACCGGCGGCATCGGAGAAAAAACCCAGATGATCCGTCGCCCATTGCGTCGCCCGCTGTTTTTGTGCTGCATGCTGCTGGCGATTCAGGTGCCCCCCGCCAGCGCGCAGACCGCAAGACCCTCCGTGGTTTCACCAACCGCACAGGAGCCTGCCGCCTTGCCGGCGGATGCGGGTGATGATTCCGGAACCACCATCGTCGGCGAACGCGAATCCCCGATCGGCCTGTACATCACGCCCTGGCGCAATGCTTACGCCGAGCAGGACATCGACCGCCCTGCCCGCTTGCTCCAGGTGGATATGTCGCCTGTCGATCGAACCGTATTTACCCGTCAGGTCGAGTACTACGATGCGCTGACCGAAGCCGCGCAGGCCAAGCAGCCAGCACCTGCCGCGGCACCCGCTTCGCCTTCCCCCTGAGCCTCGTCGCTCGTTTTTCAACTTTCTGATCTTCAACCGAGGAACACCATGGACTTCATTTCCACCATCGTCCGCTTCTTTCAGCTCGGCGGGGTGTTCATGTATCCGATTGCCGTGGTGCTGGTGCTCGCACTGGCCATCACCATCGAGCGGCTGATCTTCCTGTTCCGGACGGAACGAGAGAATCGCCGGCTTTGGGAGGAAGTGCAGCCGATCCTCCAGCGGGGCGATCTCGAACTGGCCGAGCGCAAGGTGCAGGATTCGGAGACCGCAATCGGCCGCATTCTGGCCAACGGCATCGCCCAATCGCGTTACGAGAACAAGCGCAGCGAAGTGGAGATCGCGACCGAAGAAGGCCTCATGGAAGTGCTCCCCGCCATCGAGAAGCGCACCCATTACCTCGCCACCTTTTCCAACCTGTCGGTCCTCATGGGGCTGCTCGGAACCGTCATCGGCCTGATCGGCGCATTCTCCGCGCTGGGCAGCGCCGACCCGTCGGAAAAAGCCGACCTGCTCTCGGCCGGCATTTCCGAGGCCATGAACTGCACCGCCTTCGGCCTGATGGTGGCGATCCCGACGCTGATCCTGCATGCCTACCTGCAGAGCCGCACCACGGCGCTGGTCGACGGACTGGAAGGCGTGTGCGCCCGGTTCGTGAGCGTTGTCTGCGGCCGCCTGCGCTCGTCCTGATCGACCCCAGGTTTCTGACCGGTCTCTTGCCATGAAGATGACGCGTCGCGTCCGTCGCATGGAGCGCCAGCACAAGTTCGGCGCTCGCACCGTGCGACTCAACATTGTGTCGATGATCGACGTGTTCGCCGTGCTGGTTTTCTTTCTGCTGGTGAGCTCCTCGCTCGCCGCCACGCGCCTGAACGTGATCAATCTCAATCTGCCGTCGCCGGACAGGACGGCAGACCCGGACAAGGTCGAACTCCAGTTGACTGCCACCGTGCGCAAGGGCGTGATCCAGGTATCCGACAGCCGGGGCGCCATCCGCAATATCGCCAACACTCCCGCTGGCTACAACCTGGCCGCCCTGTCGGACCTGCTGGTCGAGGTCAAGCGTTCGTCCCCCGCCGACCAGAACATCACGCTGATGATGGAGCCCGACGTGGTGTACGACGACATGGTCAAGATCATGGACGTGATCCGTCTGTCTCCCGCGGAGGCCCGCGCCAGCGGCATGCCGCGCGAACTGTTCCCGCAGATTTCGGTCGGCGAAGTACGCAAGCTGGACGAGAGCGGAGCCCCTGCCCCATGAACACCGGCGCCCGTCGTTCCCGCAAGATCATCCGCGAACTCCGCCGCGAAGCCCGCGAGGGCGAACTGAATGTCGTGTCTCTCATCGACATCTTCGCAATCCTCGTCTTCTACCTCCTGGTCAATGCGCTGGTGGTTGAAATACTGCCCAGCCCGAAGGCGCTCAAGCTTCCGGAGTCCATTGCCAACGACCAGCCGCAGCAAACCGTGCTGATCCTGGTGACCACCGAAGACATCATCGTCGACAACCGGAAGGTCATGAGCACGGCCAGCGTCCAGGCGGCGGACGCTCGCGTGTTGCCCCAGCTCAAGTACGAGCTGGACGAAAAGACCTTGATGCAGGTGGATGGCGGCACGCCAGGTCAGCTCACGCGCGGCGACGTCAACATCATGGCGGACAAGTCGATTCCGTTTAATGTCTTGAGAAAGGTCATGGCCACGTGCAGTGATGCCCGCTTCGCGCGCATCTCCCTCGCGGTTGTGGAAAAGAAGGGGGAATCCCAGTGATTTCATGTCCTCCTGAGTACATGCGTCCGATCACTGCAGCGTCGAGCGTAGCGTCGGCATGGGGTGCGCAATGAGCATCTTCGTGCTTTCTGCGGAAGGCTGGGATTTCAACGAGGAGTCGGATCGCCGGTTTCGCCGGACGCTCCTTACGCTCGGCCTGCTGTTTCTGATCCTCGCGGTGGTGATCCCTTTTCTAGATCTGGTCGGCGTTGAAGAGGGCGGCGGAAAGACCGTCGATACCACCTACGTCAATATCCTGCCGGATGCGGAAGTGGCCGAGCAGGTCGAGGAGCCCAAACCGGCTGAGGAAGAAAAGAAGCCGGAACCGGAACCTCCCAAGCCGGAGAAGAAACCGGAAAAGGAGAAGCCCGCGCCCAAGACCGAGGCCGTGGTCAAACCACCGGAGCCTACCCAGGATCAGCGGGAGCAGGCGGCACGTGAAGTCGCCAAGCAGAGCGGCATCAATGCCCTGGCAGACCAGCTCGCGGACCTGCGCGACAACACCCTGTCCGGTCTGGACTCCGCAAGGCCATTGAGCGACGAAGTGGTCGCGGCCCGCTCCGGTTCCGGCGGTAGCGGAGGAGCTGCATCCGTTGCGGCTTCGGCCGCCAGCGGCAGCGGCGGGATTGGAACGAGCGCCGCACCCGCGTCACGCTCGCAAAGTGGCGCAGGTCTCGGCCAGCGACGAACCACCGTGGTCCAGGCTCCGAAAGGCATTGGTCCGGATGCCAGCAAGCCGGGACAGGATGGAAAATCGCGCCTCGCCGGCCGCACCCTGGAAGAAATCCAGCTGGTTTTCGACCGCAACAAGGCCTCGTTTTACTCCATGTTCAACCGGGCTCTGCGCGACAACCCCGACCTGCGTGGGAAGGTGGTGGTGAAGCTGACCATCGCGCCCAACGGCTCGGTGACGGCCTGCACCCTGGTATCGAGCGAACTCGGCGATCCCGATCTGGAACGCAAGGTGATCCAGCGCGTCATGCTGCTGAATTTCGGCGCGAAGAACGTTCCGGAATACACCTATCCCAACTACCCGATCGTCTTCCTGCCCACGTAGCCTGATCGCGTTGGCGCCGCAACGGGCTCGCGGGCAGGTAGTCGGCCCTTGGAAAATCAGCGCTTGTTCCCACGCGGCCCAGGGCGGAAACTAGCGCCCCTTCAAGCCAATCCAAGGTAAAAACGCATGGGTTTCATGGCCGGCAAAAAAGCGCTGATCACCGGCGTGGCGAGCGACCGTTCCATCGCCACGGGGATCGCCGAGGCGTTCAAGCGCGAAGGCGCCGAGCTGGCATTCACCTATCAGGGCGAGCGCCTGAAGCCGCGGGTGGCAGACTTCGCCGCCGAGTGCGGCTCCAGCATCGTGCTGCCGCTCGACGTGTCCGAAGACGCGCAGATCGAAGAAGTTTTTGCCGAACTGCAACGCCAGTGGGGCGGGCTGGACGTGCTCGTCCACTCGATCGGCTTTGCACCGCGCGAGCAGCTTGCCGGCAAGTATCTGGATGCGCTGACCCGCGAAGGTTCGCGCATCGCGCACGACATCAGCAGCTACTCGTTCGCCGCCCTGGGCAAGGCCGCGCGTCCGCTGATGGCAGGGCGCAAGGCGAGCATGCTCACCATGACCTACCTGGGAGCGGTTCGCGCCGTGCCGATGTACAACGTGATGGGCCCGGCCAAGGCCAGCCTGGAAGCCAATGTGCGCTTCATGGCGGCGGATGTCGGCGAGCTGGGCATTCGCGTCAACGGCATTTCCGCGGGCCCGATCAAGACCCTTGCGGCGGCCGGAATCAGCGGATTTCGCGACATGCTGTCGAAGGCGGCCGATGCCTCGCCGCTGAAGAAGAACGTCAGTGTCGAAGAGGTGGGCAACGCAGCCGCGTTCCTGTGCTCTGATCTCGCATCCGGCATCACCGGTGAGATCCTCTACGTCGACGCCGGCTACAACATCATGGGCATGAGCGGGAAGGGCTAACCACGGCACCCCTGTCCCCCGGCCATGCGGATACTTGCGCTGGATACCGCGACGGAGGCCTGCTCGGTTGCCCTGTGGCAGGACGGCGCGATGATCCAGCGCTTCGAGCTTGCGGGTCGCACCCATACCCAGCGCATGCTCCCGATGGTCCATGGCCTGATGGCCGAGGCTGGAATCGCATTCTCGCAGCTCGACGGGTTTGTCTGCGGCGTCGGGCCGGGAAGTTTTGCCGGTGTGCGGATTGGCGTTGGATTCGTCAAGGGAATGGCCCTCGCCCTGGATCGCCCGGTTGTCGGTGTGATGTCTCTTTCCATGCTGGCGCAGGTTGCTCTGGATGACGGCGCTTCGCAGGTCCTGGCAGCGATCGACGCGCGCATGAACGAGGTCTACGTCGGCGCGTTTTCCAGGACCTCCGATGGCTTGGCGCGCCCCATCAAGGCGCCCGAGGTCATCTCGGCCGAGCATTTTCATATCGACGATCCGGGGCCCTGGCGAGCGGTCGGGTCCGGCTGGGGACCGTACGAGTCCCCGCTCAGGAGGGGCGTCAAGGGCGGCATATCGACGGTGGATGCAGCAGCATTGCCTCGCGCTGCGGCAGCACTCAAGCTTGCGCTCCCGGATTTTCAGGCGGGCTCCGCCGGCTCCGCCGAGGCCCTGGTCCCGGCATACCTGAGAAACAAGGTCGCGTTGACCCTGGACGAGCAGATCAATCTGCGCGCATCGAAGTCAGGCGACGTCTAACCTCGCCCTCACCCGAAGCATCTCGGTGCGCGCGCAACGGAAATCCGTTGCCATGCACCCAAATCGGCGATAATGGGGTCTGGCCCGCACCGGCCCTCCGCGACGGTAAACCGTGAACCCCGCCAGGCCCGGAAGGGAGCAACGGCAGCGGTCGCGCCGGGTGCCGGAGCAAGCTGGTGCGGGCCTTTTCGATCAATCAAAGAGTTAGCTTGGCAACATCCCTGTGTTTCTCGCACCCCGGTGCGATCATTGACCCCGCGGCCCGGCTTTTGCCCGGTGCGGCAAGTCCCAGCCAAGCCGCTGATTGGCGTGCCTTTGATGACATTCCCGGTATCGCCGGCTTGGATGCGGGGCGCGCAGGCCCCACTCTAGGGCCACAGCCCTCTTGCGAGATGGATCTCTGAAGCCTTGCCCATGATGGAACTCTTCGAGCAGCGGGTGGTGCTGGGCTGGATCATCAACCTCGGCGGTCGCCTGGAGCGTCACCGCTGGGCGCAGGAAGGACTCGCGCGCTTTCTGGACGAGGAGGCCGAACACCTCGAACTGGACCTGGGCGACGACTCCCGCAAGCTCGACGCCGAGGCCTGGAACACGCTGCTGACCGACCGTTACCGCGCGCTCGAAGCGGCCGAGCCGAGCACGCTGGAACTCAACCTGCGCGCGGTCGCCAGGCTGCTCCAGCTCAGCCCCGCCGAAGCCGTGGTCATGAGCACGCTGGTGCGCGAAAAGGTGGTGCCGCAGGCCGAGGACCTGTTCGAAACCCTGGCGCTGGACGAACTGCGCATCGGCGACAGCGGCGTGGTCACCCTGCTGGCCGCCATGCTCGGCCTCACCCGCACCGAAGTGGTGGAAGCGCTGTCGCCGCGCGGGCGCCTGATCGCCAGCGGCCTGTTCACCACCGATTACCGCTCCGACTGCCAGCCGCTGGCCTCGCTCACCAGCTTCCTGCAATCGCAGGCGCAGCCGGTGGAAGACGTTCGCGCCGCCCTCGTCGGCGAGCCGCTCACGCACAGCCTGGAGTGGGAGGACTACGAGCACCTACACGAGGACCGTGACCTTGCCTCCAGCCTGCTGGGCAACGCCGCCAGCGAGCAGGCCAAGGGCATCCATATTTTGCTGTACGGCCCGCCCGGCACGGGCAAGACGGAGTTCTGCAAGACCCTGTCGTCCAAGCTCGGGCTCAAGCTCTACAGCGTGGGCCAGTCCGACGAACGCGGGCACGAGCCTTCGCGCGACCAGCGCATCGCCTCGTTCCGGCTCTCGCAGAAACTGCTGGAGAACCAGTCCGACGCGCTGCTGCTGTTCGACGAGGCCGAAGACCTCCTGCGCGGCGAGAGCGACAACTTGTTCGAGCCCACGCCCGGCGGCTGGGGCGGTTACGGATCGCGCGTGTTCATGCACCGCCTGTTCGAGGAAACGCGCGTGCCGACGCTGTGGACGGTGAACGATCCGTCCGCGCTCGGCCCCTCGGTGCTGCGCCGCATGACCTACGCCATCGAGATGAAAGTGCCGCCCGCGCGCGTGCGCGAGCGCGTCTGGCAGCGCCTGCTGGCGCGCGAGCAGGTGCAGGTTCCGGCCGAGGAAATCCGCCGCCTGGCCGAGGATTTCGATGCCCCGCCCGCGGTGGCGGCCGGCGCGGTGCGCTCGGCGCGGCTGACCAGCGGCGGCTTCCAGGACATTCGCCGCGCGGTGCATTCCATCGCCAAGGTCATGCGCGGCACCGAGCCGCCGCCGCGCCCAACGCACGGCGTGAGCTTCGAGCCGACACTGATCAACGCCGATCTCGACCTCAGCCGCCTGCGTGACCGCCTGCTGGGCCTGAAGACGCGCGCGTTCTCCATGTGCCTGTACGGTCCGCCGGGCACCGGCAAGTCGGCATACGTGCGCTGGCTGGCGCGCGAGCTCAACGTGGAGATCATCCAGAAGCGCGCCTCTGACCTGCTGTCGAAGTGGGTGGGCGAGAACGAGCGCAACATCGCGGCCGCGTTCGCGGAAGCGCGCGAATCCGGCGCCTTCCTGGTGTTCGACGAGGCCGACTCCCTGCTCGGCGACCGCCGGCACGCCCACCAGGGCTGGGAGATCAGCCAGGTCAACGAAATGCTGACCTGGATGGAAAGCCACGAATACCCGTTCGCCTGCATCACCAACCTGATGAGCCACCTGGACGAGGCCGCGCTGCGCCGCTTCTCGTTCAAGGTGCGCTTCGATTTTCTCAAGCCGGAGCAGCGCGACACGGCCTTCCGCCATTACTTCGGCATCGATCCGCCGGCCGAGGTGCGCACGCTCGACATGCTCACGCCCGGGGACTTTGCGGTGGTGCGCAACCGCGCGCGGCTGATGGGCGTGGAAGACGATGCGGCGGAGCTGGCGCGCATGCTGCGGCAGGAAATTGCGGTCAAGCCCAATTCCCGCCGCGAGATCGGTTTCCGCGCGCCGCTCCACTGAGCCGCTTGGTCGCGCGCAACGCGGTCGGCGACAATTCCGGCATGTCCATGACCTTCTCCCAGCTGCCGTGAGCTACCTCGCGCTCGCGCGCAAGTGGCGTCCGCGCGTCTTTGCCGACGTGATGGGCCAGGGCCACGTGGTCAAGGCCCTGACGCACGCGCTGGACGGCGACCGGCTGCACCCGGCCATCCTGCTCACCGGCACGCGCGGCGTGGGCAAGACCACGCTGGCGCGCATCGTCGCCAAGGGCCTGAATTGCGAGACCGGCGTGTCCGCCAGCCCTTGCGGTGCCTGCAGCGCCTGCCGGGAGGTGGACTCCGGGCGCTTCGTCGACCTGCTGGAGATCGACGCGGCCAGCAACACCGGCGTGGAGAACGTGCGCGAGCTGATCGACAACAGCCAGTACGCCCCCGCGCGCGGACGCTACAAGGTGTACCTGATCGACGAAGTGCACATGCTGTCCAAGAGCGCGTTCAACGCGCTGCTCAAGACGCTGGAAGAGCCGCCGCCGCACGTCAAGTTCATCCTGGCCACCACCGATCCGCAGAAGCTGCCGATCACCGTGCTCAGCCGCTGCCTCCAGTTCAACCTCAAGCGCCTGTCAATCGCCGTAATCCGCGACCAGCTGGCCCGGGTGCTGGAGCAGGAAGGCCTGGCGTTCGAACCCGGTGCCGTCGCCGAGCTCGCACGCGCCGCGGACGGCTCCATGCGCGACGGCCTGTCGCTGCTCGACCAGGCCATCGCTTTTTCTGGCGGCGCGAAGCTGGAGCGCGGCCCCATCGAGGACATGCTCGGCACTTCCGGCCGGCAGGTGCTGTACGCGCTGATCGCGGCGCTGGGCGCCGGCGACGGCGCCGCCTTGCTCGACGGCGTGCGCCAGGTGGACGCGCGCGCGCCGGATTATTCGGCCCTGCTCAACGATCTTGCCGGCTACCTCCAGCGCATCGCCGTGCTGCAGGTGCTGCCCGCCGCGCAGTCCGAGGACGACGATGCCGAACTGCTCGCGCTGGTCCCGCAGTTGGCCGCCGAAGACGTGCAGCTCTGGTACCAGATCGCGGTGAGCGGCAGGCGCGACCTGCCCTGGACGCCGGATCCGCGCAGCGGCTTCGAGATGTGCCTGCTGCGCATGCTCGCCTTCCGACCGGACGACGCCACCTCTGCCCGGCCGGCGCCCGCGGTTCCGGCTTCGGCCGCACCCGCGCCTTCAGGTGCGCCGACGCGGGCCGCACGCCCGGCACCGGAACGGGTAACCCCAGTGGAAGCAGCGCTAGACCCCACCGCCCTGCCCTGGTCCGAGCGCATCGACACGCTGGGCCTGGATGGCGCCGCGCGCCAGCTGGCGCGGCAATGCGCCTGGGTGGAGCAGGTGGACGACCGCGTGCAGCTCAGCCTGGCCGCCACCGCCGGATTCCTGATGCACGAGTCGCGGCGCGCGGCCATCGAACAGGCCCTGGTCCGCCAGGCTGGCCGGCCGCTGCGACTGGTGATCGAACTGGCGCAGTCGACGGCGGACGAAGCGCAGACCCCGGCCCAGGCCGACCAGCTGCGGGCGCGGGAGCGCCAGCGCAAGGCCGAGGCCGCAATCCACGAAGACCCGGTGGTGCGCGGTTTCAGAGAACAGTTCGGCGCCAGCGTGCGGCCCGGTTCCATACAACCCAGCGAAGGAAAATCAAGATGAAAGGCGCACTCGGACAGATCATGCAGCAGGCGCAGAAGGTGCAGGAGAACCTCAAGCGCGCACAGGAGGAGATCGCGCGCATGGAAATCACCGGCGAATCCGGCGCCGGCATGGTCAGGATCACGCTGGACGGGCGGCACCAGGCGCGCAAGGTAGAGATCAACCCCGCCGCCCTGGGCGAGGACAAGGAATTCCTCGAAGACCTCGTGGCCGCCGCCATCAACGACGCCGCGCAGAAGCTGGAGGCCGCCACCAAGGACCGCATGGCCTCGGTGACCGGTGGCATGGCGCTGCCGCCGGGGCTCAACCTGGGCATCTGAGCCCTTCTGCCCGGGTAAAACCCTTGGCCCGCGCCCCCTACTTTCCGCTGTTCGTCGACCTCTCCGGCTTGCCCGTGCTGGTGGTCGGCGGGGGGGAAGTGGCGGCGCGCAAGATCCGCCTGCTACTCAAGTCGGGCGCGCGGCCGAAAGTGGTGGCGCGCGAACTCAACGAGGAACTCGCGGCGCTGCGGCTCGACGGCCGGATCGACCACGAGTCTTCGGAGTTCAGCCCCGCACAGCTCGCGGGCTGCCGTCTGGTCATCGCCGCGACCGACGACCCTGCGCTGAACCGGGAAGTGGCGCGCGCCGCGGACGATCGCGGCCTGTTCTGCAACGTGGTCGACGACCTGGAGGCGAGCCGCTTCATCACGCCCTCGATCGTGGACCGCGCGCCCATCACCGTTGCCATCTCCACCGGCGGTGCGGCGCCCGTGCTCGCGCGGCGACTGCGCGAGCAGATCGAAAGCCTGCTGCCCGCCGCCTACGGCCGCATCGCCGACTTCATGGAGCGCCACCGCGCCCGCGTCAAGCAGCTGCCTTTCGACGCGCGCCGGCTGATCTGGGAACGCTTTCTGGACAGCCCGGGCCCGGAGCAGCTGCTGGCCGGCAACGACGCCATGGCCGAGTCCAGCCTGCACGCGCTGATGGCGGGAGACGCGCCGCGCGGCGAGGTGTACCTGGTGGGCGCGGGGCCGGGCGATCCGGACCTGCTCACCTTCCGCGCCCTACGCCTGATGCAGCAATGCGACTTGGTGCTGTACGACGCGCTGATCTCACCCGCCATTCTGGAGCTGGTGCGGCGCGATGCCGAGCGCATCTACGTCGGCAAGCGCCGGGCCAAGCACACGCTGCCGCAGGAGGACATCAACGCCGAGCTGGTGCGCCTGGCGCAGGCCGGCAAGCGCGTGCTGCGGCTCAAGGGTGGCGACCCGTTCGTGTTCGGCCGCGGCGGGGAGGAGATCGAGGAACTCGCCGCCGCCGGCGTGCCGTTCCAGGTGGTCCCCGGCATCACCGCCGCCAACGGCTGCGCGGCCTACGCCGGCATTCCGCTGACGCACCGCGACTTCGCGCAGTCCTGCATCTTCGTCACCGGCCACCGGCGCAAGGATGGTCACCTTGACCTGCACTGGGACAGCCTCGCGCGCAGCGGCCAGACCGTGGTGATCTACATGGGGCGTACCGCGCTGCCCGAGCTGTGCGCGCAGCTGGTGGCGCACGGCCTGCCCGGAAGCTGGCCCGCGGCCCTGGTGGAAGCCGGCACCACGCCTGCCCAGCAGGTGGTGACGGGCACCCTGCACTCCCTGCCCGGACTCGTGGCCGCGCGCAGCGACATCGACGGCGCCAGCCTCGTCATCGTGGGCGAAGTGGTCACGCTGCGCGAGCGGCTGAATTGGTTCGCCCCGAACTGAGTTCTGCGCCCGTCGCGCACCGCGACCGGCGGCCTAAAATGAACGTCTCCGCGACCCTTCCAGCGAACGCCCATGCCGTCCTTTGACGTTGTCTCCGAAGTCGACACCCACGAACTCACCAACGCGGTGGACCAGGCCCGCCGCGAGCTGGAGAACCGCTTCGACCTGCGCGGCACCGGCGCACGCTTCGAGCTCGAAGACTCGGTGATCACGCTGTTTGCCGCCAGCGAGTTCCAGCTCAAGCAGCTCACCGACATCCTGCACAAGCGGCTGGCGGGACGCGGCATCGACGTGCGCAGCCTGGAAGAAGGCGACGTGGAGACCAACCTCGCCGGCGCGCGTCAGAAGATCACCGTCAAGCAGGGCATCGAGCAGGCGCAGGCCAAGAAGATCATCGGCAAGATCAAGGAGTCGAAGATCAAGGTCGACACCTCGATCACCGGCGAGAAGCTGCGCGTCAACGGCAAGAAGCGCGACGACCTCCAGGCGGTCATCGCGCTGCTGAAAAAGGCCGACCTGGAACTGCCCTTGCAGTTCGAGAATTTCAGGGACTGACCGCGCCTACAGGCTGCGCGCGGAAAACGTGTCGCAGTGGTCCGGGTCGCCGCTCGCAAAACCGGTGCGGAACCAGCGCACGCGCTGCGCCGAGGTGCCGTGGGAGAACGAATCCGGCACCACGCGGCCCTGCGCCTGCTGCTGCAGCCGATCATCGCCGATGGCGCTGGCGGTGTTGAGCGCCTCCTCCACGTCCCCCTCCTCCAGCCACTGGTGCCGCGCCTGGGCGATGTGGGCCCAGACGCCGGCGTAGCAGTCGGCCTGCAATTCCTGGCGCACCAGCAGGCCGCCGTCGCCCTGCACGGTTTTGCCCTGGCGCCGCGCGGTGTCGAGCTTCTGCGAGATGCCGAGCAGCGTCTGCACGTGGTGGCCCACCTCGTGCGCGATCACGTAGGCGTAGGCGAAATCGCCTCCGCCACCGAGCCGCGCCTGCATGTCCTGGAAGAACGACAGGTCGATGTAGGCGGCATGGTCCCCCGGGCAGTAGAACGGCCCGGTGGCCGAACTGGCGCTACCGCAGGCGGTGGTCACGCCACCGGAGAACAGCCGGAGCTTGGGCGGCTCGTAGCTGCGGCCCCTGGCCTGGAAGATGGCGCTCCAGGCGTCCTCGGTCTCGCCCAGGATCACGCTGACGAAACCGGCGGTCTCGTCGCCGGCGGGCGGGGCGGGGCCGTGCTGCTGCACCGCCGCGCCGGAGCCGTCCTGCATCTGCGAGAGCATGCCCAGGATCTGCACCGGGTCCTTACCCAGCGCCAGGCCGATCAGCACCACCGCGGCCACGCCCAACAGGCCCAGCCCGCCCCCGCCGCCGCCCGGAAACCCACCACGCCCGCCGCGCCCGCCGCTGCCGCGCAGGTCTTCCACGTTGCTGCTGCGTCTCCCCTCTCGCCAGCGCATGCCCGTCTCCCTTCAAGGGGCGAAAGTCTAGCCGGGCTTGCGCGCGACCCCTTCCGGACTCGCGAGGAACTCGGCCGCAAACGCGTCATAGCGCCCCTGCTCGATCGCGCTGCGGATCCGCCGCATCACGCCCTGGTAATAATGCAGGTTGTGGATGGTGTTCAGCCGCGGCCCGAGCATTTCGTTGCAGCGGTCCAGGTGGTGCAGGTAAGCGCGCGAGTAGCGCGTGCAGGTGTGGCAGTCGCAGGCGGGGTCCAGCGGGCCGGGGTCGTCGCGGTGACGCGCGTTGCGCAGCTTGACCACGCCCTGCGAGGTGAACAGGTGGCCGTTGCGGGCGTTGCGGGTGGGCATGACGCAGTCGAACATGTCGATGCCGCGCGCCACCGCCTGCACCAGGTCGCGCGGCGTGCCCACGCCCATCACGTAACGCGGCCGGTCTGGCGGCATCTGCGGACCGATGGCGTCCAGCACGTGCAGGCGCTCGGCCTCGGTCTCGCCCACCGACAGTCCGCCCAGGGCGTAGCCGTCGAAACCGATCCCGGTCAAGCGTTGCAGCGATTCGCGGCGCAGGTGCTCCAGCATGCCGCCCTGCACGATGCCGAACAGCGCGCCGCGCGAGTCCCCGTGCGCCTGCTTGCAGCGGGCCGCCCAGCGCGCGCTCATCTCCATCGACTTGCGCACCTTGTCCTCGGTGGCGGGATGCGGCGTGCACTCGTCGAACTGCATGACGATGTCCGAACCCAGTGCATGCTGGATCGCGATGGACTGCTCGGGCGACAGGAAGACGCGATCGCCATTGATCGGCGAGGCAAAGTTCACCCCTTCCTCGGTGATCTTGCGCAGGCCGGACAGGCTCCACACCTGGAACCCGCCGGAGTCGGTGAGGATGGGGCCGTCCCAGTCCATGAAGCGATGCAGGCCGCCCAGCGCGCGCATGGTGTCGGCGCCCGGGCGCAGCATCAGGTGGAAGGTATTGCCGAGCAGGATCTGGGCGCCGGTGGCGCGCACCTCCGCCGGGGTGAGCCCCTTGACCGTGCCGTAGGTACCCACCGGCATGAAGGCCGGCGTCTCCACCGTGCCGCGTTCAAACACGATCCGGCCGCGGCGGGCGGCGCGGTCGGTGGTCATCAAGTCGTACTGCACGGCGATCGGGAAGGTTGGTGAAAGCGGGTCGCGGATTGTCGGGTGCACCGTGGCGCCGATCCAGTTTCTCCCAGCCGCCGCCGGCCGCCATGCAGCACGCCGATGCCGCCGCCCGGCACGAAGTCGATCCTCCCGGCGTCAGAATCTGCGCCAATGCAGGGAAGATGACGCTCATGAAAAGCCAGTGACTCCCGGACGATTCACGCCGCAGGCGCTTGCCGCCATCCTGAGCCGGGGCGGGATTCACATGACCACGCCCGCCATCCTTTCCGCGATCCTGATCGCCGTGGGAACAACGGTGATCTCAGGATGGATATTCCGCATCCCGATGCTGATCCAGCCGTTTCCCGGCTATATCAGCATGACGATCAACACCGCGCAGAGCCTGCTCGCCATGGGGCTGGCCATTCTGCTGGGCAGCGGCGCGAACGAGCGCAAGCTGCAGTCGGCGCGACTGCTGGCGTACTACGTCTTTACCCTCGCCGCACTCAACCTGGTGCAGGTCGCCTCGGGCCGATCGCTCGGCATCAACCTGCCCCGCGTCCATGGCTGGATGGCGGACGGGAACCCTTTTCCCGGGCAGATGGCAATGCCCACCTCGATCGAACTGATTCTTGCGACGATCAGCTTCGTTCTCATCCATTCTCCCGCGGTTCAATCGCCCGGCAGCCGCCGCATTGCACGCGCGGCGTCCGCGGTGATGCTGGGCATCGCCCTGGTCGCCCTGGTCGGGTATTTCCTGCAGCTCGAAGCGCTTTACAGCTGGTACGCCTACAGCCGCATGGCCATGCAGACCGCGGCCTGCATGGCCGTGCTGGCGCTGGCATTGTGGTTTCGCCAGAGCCAGGTCGAGGGTGGCAGCCAACGCAGTGTCGAAGGGCAGATCGTCGCCGTCGGAACCTGGACGTTGATCCTCGTTGCGCTGGTGGCGGGCATGACCGGCGTCGCCATCCTGAGAAGCGAGGCAGATCGGCGAATGGCCGAGGGCCTGCACCAGACCCATCGGGCACGCATGGATGCCGTGCTCACCGTGCTGGAGACGCACGCCACGCGGGGCGAACTGGTGGCGTCGCGGCCCGGCATCCAGGCGCTCCTGCGATCGCTTGTCGCGGAACCTGCCCCGGGAATGCCGGTTACCTCGGCCACGCTCGACCAGCTGAAGCCGTTTGGATTCCGCGACATCCGGCTCCTGTCCGCCGGTGGGATCGAACTCGCCGGCATGGGGCAGCGCGCCGCGGGGGCAGGCGTCGACATCCGCGTGGGTAGCCACCGCAGCAACCGCGCCCGCCTGATCTGGCAAGGCGGCTTCGTCCTGTTGCAAGCCATCGAGATCCGCGACGAAACCGGGCTCGCTGGCATCGTCGAGACCGAACAGCCCCTGGCGAAGCTGGACCAGATGCTGAACGACACCGATGCCTTCAGTGACCAGAGTGAAACCGAGCTCTGCGGCCGTTCCGATGCCGCAGGACTCATCTGCTTCCCCAACCGGTCCCACGCGGCCCCCTATGTTGCGGCGCCGGAGAACCATTCGGAGCGATCGGCCCTGCTGGATGCCAGCCGCGGTGAAACCGGTACCGGGAGCTTCTTCCCCCGTGCCGCCGGTCGGCGCATCGCGGCTTACAGCCCGGTCGGTAGCAGCGGACTGTTCGCCGCCACCTCGCGCGACAGCGCCAACCTCTTCGCGCCGCTGCGTGACCGGCTGATCCTGGGCCTGGGCCTCGTCCTGCTCGTGACCACGGCCGGCACGGTCATCCTGCGGCGATCGATCCGCCCGCTGATCGATGCGCTGGCCGAGACCGAGCGCCGCTACCGGGCGGTGGTGGACAACTTGCAGGAAGGCGTTCTGCTGCAGGACGAGAATTCCGCGATCCTCGCGTCAAACCCCGCGGCCGCCCGCATCTTCCGCCTTCCGCCGGACGAACTCGAAGGCATGGTGGCCGGCGATCCGCGCTGGAAAGTCTTCAACGACGACGGCACGCCCTGCCCCCGGGAGGATTACCCGACGCCCAAGGCCCTGCGTACGGGCCTCTCGGCGCGGGACGTGCCTTACGGGGTGGTGGACGGACACGGCCAACTGCGCTGGATCGAGGTCACCACCACGCTGATCCCGACGCAGGGACCGCCGATCGTGGTCACCACTTTCAGCGACATCACGGAAAAGCGCCTGGCCAGCCAGCGGCTGGAACTCTCCGAATCGCGCTTCCAGCTGATGGTCAGCCAGGTGGTGGATTACGCCATCCTGATGCTGGACGCCGATGGGCGGGTGGTCACCTGGAACCAGGGCGCCGAGCAGATCAAGGGCTATACCGCCCAGGAAGCAATCGGAATGCATTTTTCGATCTTCTACACCGCGGAGGACCAGGAGTGCGGCTTGCCCGCCGAACACCTGCGGGAAGCCGCACAGACCGGCCGGCTTGGCTGCGAAAGCTGGCGGGTGCGCAAGGACGGCAGCCGGTTCTGGGGAATGACGGTTCTGGGCGCCGTGCGCGGTGGCGCCGGGGAGATCCTGGGATATTCCAAGCTGACGCGCGACCTGACCGAACAGCGGCAGGCGGCCCAGGTGCTGGCCGAGGCCGGGCGCCGCATGCAGGCGATGATCGACTGCTCGCCGTTCGGCATTGTGGCCATCGACCTGCAGGGCATCATCCGCAACATGAACCCGGCCGGCCAGCGCATGACCGGCTACTCGAGCGAGGAACTGGTGGGCAAGCTGACCTGCGCCGTCTACCACGACATGGACGAGGTGCGCGAACGCGCCCGCCAGATCTCCGAGGAAACCGGCCGCCACGTCGAGCCCGGCCTGGAGACCTTCGTGTACAAGGCCCGGCTCGGGCAGAGCGATGAGCAGGAATGGATCTGCGTGCGCAAGGACGGCTTCCGCTTCCCGATGCAGGCAACCGTGACCGCGCTGCGCGACACGCAGGGCGTCATCGTCGGCTTCATGGGCGTGGCCTACGACATCACCGAGCGCAAGCAGCGCGAAGCCCACACGCGCCACGTGGCGCATCACGATTTCCTCACCGGCCTGCCCACGCGCCGGCTGATGAGCGACCGGGTGCAGAGCGCCGTCGAGAACGCGCGCCGTGACTCGGCGCAGGTGGGCCTGCTCATGATCGACCTCGACAACTTCAAGCGAATCAACGATTCACTGGGTCATCCCGTCGGCGATGAACTGCTCCAGGTGGTCGCCGAGCGGCTGCTGGGATCGGTTCGCAGTGGGGATACCGTGGCGCGGATGGGGGGCGACGAATTTCTGGTGGTGCTGCCCAACATCGGAAACCGGGCGGTCGCGGAACGGCTGGCCGGGCGGCTGGTCACGCAGATCGGCCTGCCCATCCAGATCGGACCCAACGAACTGCACGTCAGTCCGAGCATCGGCATCGCCGTTTTCCCCGAGGACTCGACCGAACTGACGGGTCTGCTCAAGGGCGCCGACGCCGCGATGTATGCGGCCAAGATCGCGGGGCGCGCCTGCTACCGCAGCTTCAGCCGGCAGATGCAGCGGGGGGCGGACGAGCAGCTGGCACTGGAAAGTGACCTGCGCCAGGCGTTGAGGCGCGGCGAGCTGGATATCCATTACCAGCACCAGTTCAGCCTGACCCGCGGCGAGATGATCGGCATGGAGGCCCTGCTGCGCTGGACGCATCCGCAGCGCGGATCGGTCCCGGCTGAACGCATCATCACGACGGCCGAGAAGTCGGGCTTGATCCTGCCCCTGAGCCAATGGGTGCTCCTGGCGTCCTGCAAGGCGGCCCGGCGCATCCAGCAGCGCACGGGCCTCAACCTGCGGCTGGCCGTGAACCTGTCGGCCCAGCAGTTCCGGTCGCCCGAACTGCCCACCATGATTGCCGCAGCCCTGAGCGAGACCGGCCTGGACCCGCGCTGCCTGGAGCTGGAAATTACGGAAGGCTCCCTGATGGACGATGCCGAAAAGGCCATCGAACGCTTCGACCGCATCCGCCGAACGGGCGTCCAGATTGCGATCGACGACTTCGGGACCGGGCAGTCGAGCCTTTCCTACATCACCCGCTTCCCGCTGGACACCATCAAGATCGATCGGAGTTTCGTGCAGCGTCTGCCCGGTCACATGGGCGATGCGGCCGTCGTGCGGAGTATCGTGGAACTGTCGCGCAGCCTGGGAATCCGTGTCGTGGTCGAGGGCGTGGAACATGCCAACCAGCTGGATTTCCTGCGTTCAAGGAACGGCGACGCGGACCAAGCAGCGGGTCCTGGCAGCATGCTGGCGCGCGGGCCCAACCTGATCGTCCAGGGATACTACTTTGGCCAGCCGTTGAACGAAGCGGATTTCATCCGTTCACTGACGCCAGGGGCCGGAAATTCCGAACCACGGGAAGCGATCTGCGCCTGATGCAGCCCCGGCGCGGCCGATCTACGCGCGATGGTAGGGGTGGTTGGCCGTAAGGCTCCAGGCCCGGTAAAGCTGCTCCGCCACCAAGATGCGCACCAGCGCGTGCGGCAACGTCAGCCGCGACAAGGACCAGCGCTCGGCGGCCTGCGCCATGACCTCGGCGCCATGCCCGTCCGGCCCGCCCACGAGAAACGCCACGTCCCTGCCCTGCGGCAGCCAGGCCTTGAGGCGATCGGCCAGCTCGACGCTGGACCAGGCGGCACCGCGCTCATCCAGCACCACGCGGTGGCAGTCGCGGGACCGCTCCAGCAATTTTTCGCCTTCGGCGGCCCGGGCGCGTTCCAGGTCCGCGTTCTTGCCGCGCTGCGCGAGCGGAGTTTCGACCAGTTCGAGCTTCAGTTCGCGCGGCATGCGCGCGGCGTAATCGGCAAAGCCGGCCTCGACCCACGCCGGCATGCGCGTGCCGACGGCGACCAGCCGCAGCCTCACCCCGTGGCCGCGCTCTTGGTGGCCGCGGCGTGCTCCTTCATGTCCCACAATTTTTCGAGCTGGTAGAACGCGCGCGCCTGCACCTGCATGGCGTGCACGACCACTTCGCCAAGGTCCACCAGTACCCATTCGGAATCGTCCAGGCCCTCGACGCCCATGGGGCGATGGCCGTTGTCCTTGCACTTTTCCACCACCGCCTGCGCGATGGACTTCACGTGCCGGGTGGATGTGCCGCTGCAGATGACCATGGTATCGGTGATGGTGGTGAGGCCGCGCACGTCGAGCACGGTCACGTCCTTGGCCTTGAGGTCTTCGAGCGCGGCCAGCGCGAGGTCGACGACGGTGGCGGTGGCCTGGGGGTCAGTCTGTGGCGGGATCTTCGTCATGGGTCAGGAAGTCGATGTCCTCGTGGGTGAATGAATCGATGACGGCCTGGGGCACCAGGCCGCGAACCGAGCGCCCGGCCTTGAGCAGGCCGCGCACGCGTGTGGATGAGATGGCCAGCGGCGGCACCGCGGCCGTCATGTACAGCCCGGCGGCCTGCCGGTGCAGGGCCTGGGCGTCCGCGGCGCGGCGGCCGCGCAGCAGCGCCAGCAGTTCCGGGTCTGGCGCGGAGGGCTCGTAGGGCCGCTCGACGAACACCAGGTGCGCCAGTTCCGGGATTTCGCGCCAGCGGTGCCAGGTGTGGAACTGGTTGGCCGCGTCATCGCCCAGCAGCAGCACCAGCGGCACGCCGGGCATTTCGGTACGCAGGCTGGCGAGCGTGTCGAAGGTGTAGCTGCGCCCCTGTCGACGGACTTCGCGATCGTCCACCACCAGCCCTGGTTCGCCGCCGCAGCCCAGGCGCACCCAGTCCAGGCGACGCTGCGCGCCGATGCGCGGGGAATTGCGGTGCGGCGGCTCGCCGCTGGGGATCAGGTGCACGCGATCGAGCGCCAGCCGCTCGCGCAGTTCCAGGGCCAGCCGCAGATGCCCGTGATGCAGGGGTGCGAAGGTGCCGCCGAAGATGCCGACGGCCGGATTCATCCCGCCTCAACGGACATTCCCGTCTCCGAGAACGATCCATTTCTGCGAGGTCAGGCCTTCCAGCCCCACCGGCCCGCGCGCGTGGAACTTGTCAGTGCTGATACCGATTTCCGCGCCCAGGCCGTACTCGTAGCCGTCGGCGAAACGCGTGGAGGCATTCACCATCACCGAGCTCGAATCCACCTCGCGCAGGAAACGCCGCGCGCGGGTGTAGTTCTCGGTGACGATGGAATCGGTGTGCGCCGACCCGTAGCGCGCGATGTGGTCGAGGGCCTGGTCCAGGTCGTCCACCACGCGGACTGCCAGGACCGGGGCCAGGTATTCCTCGCTCCAGTCGGCCTCCGTTGCCGGCCTGGCGGCCGGGATCAGCGCGCGCGTGCGCTCGCAGCCGCGCAGTTCCACGCCGGCATTGAGGTAGATGCGCCCAAGCTCCGGCAGCACCTGCGCGGACACGGGCTCATCCACCAGCAGCGTCTCCATGGTGTTGCAGGTGCCGTAGCGCTGGGTCTTGGCGTTGACCGCCACGGCGATGGCCTTCTCGATGTCCGCGTCGCGGTCGATGAAAACGTGGCACACGCCGTCCAGGTGCTTGATGACCGGCACGCGCGCATTGCCGGACACCGCCGCCACCAGTCCCTTGCCGCCGCGCGGGATGACCACGTCGATGAATTCGGGCATTGCCACCATGCGGCCAACGGTACCGCGATCGGTGATGTCCAGCACCTGCACCGCGTCCTCCGGCAGGCCGGCGTCACCGAGCGCGCGCTCGATGCAGCGCGCGATGGCCTGGTTGGAATGCATGGCCTCCGAGCCGCCGCGCAGGATGCAGGCGTTGCCGGACTTCAGGCACAGGCTGGCGGCATCGGCCGTCACGTTGGGACGCGCCTCGTAGATGATGCCGACCACGCCCAGCGGCACGCGCATGCGTCCCACCTGGATGCCGGACGGGCGCAGTCGCAGGTCGGTGATCTCGCCCACCGGGTCGGGCAGGTTGGCCACCTCTCGCACGCCCTCGGCCATGGAGGCGACGCGATCCTCGTTCAGGCCCAGGCGGTCCAGCAGCGCGGGATCCAGTGCCGCGGCCTTGCCGGCGCGCATGTCGCGCTCGTTGGCGTCCAGGATGCGGCGCAATTCGTCGCGGAGAATCTGCGCCAGGGCGAACAGGAAGGCGTTCTTCTGGCCGGTGTCGGCGCGCGCCACGGCGCGGCTGGCAGCCCGTGCCCGCGCGCCCTTGTCGCGCATGTACTGCGCGATTTCACTGGATTCGGATGTCGAAAATCTTGCCGCGTCGTTCATGCGCCCATCGGTCTCACCACGCGGCGCCCGGCGGCCGCTAGCACCAATGTTAGCAACTCCTCCCAGGCCTGCTCCTTCCCGCCGGTGGATTTGGCCAGCTGGTCGATGGCCGAGGCCTGCCGCAGCCAGCCGTAGATCTGGGTGACGCGGGTGTGCGGCAGCGCGCGGGAAAACGCGCCGATGCGCGCGCGGGCAATGCGCGCATCGGCACAGGCGCGGGCGGCATCTCCCGTGCGCGCAAAGATCTGCTGCGCCTGGGCCCACTGGCGAAGCACCCAGGCCAGGGGCCCGAGCACGGCCAGCACGTCCAGGCCTTCCTCGCGCAGGCGCCCCAGCGCGTGCGCCGCGCCGGCGGCGTCGCGGCCCAGCATGCGGTCGCCCAGGTCGAAGGCGTTGAAGCGCGAACTGTCGATGACCGCCGCGCGCACCTGTTCCGAGCTCACGCTGCCGTCGGAGTGCAGCAGGGCGAGCTTGGCGATGTCCTGCTGGGCGGCCAGGGCGTTGCCCTCGGTCCGTTCCGCCAGTTCGGTCACCGCCTCGGCCTCGGGCCTGAGGCCGGCCGCGAGCATGCGCGCGCGCACCCAGGCGGACCATTGTTCGGGCGGAATCGGCGCGGCGTAGATCGAGGCGCCCGCGTTTTCCAGCGCCAGGTACCAGGCAGCCTGCTGCTGCTTGTAGTCGAGCTTGCCGGTGGAGACCAGCAGCAGGGTGTCCTGCGGCGGGCGCGCGGCAAGGTCAACCAGGAGCTTCGCGCCGTCGATGGACGATCTGGCGCGCGCCTCGTCGCCATCGTCGCCTTCGTCCTCGCCGTCATCGCTCGCCGCCTTGGCACGCCCGGCGCCGGGGCCCTTGGGCATGCGCAGTTCCACGATCTTGCGCGTGGCGAACAGCGACAGGCTGCCGCAGGACTCGATGACGCGGCCCCAGTCGAAGCCGCGTTCCACGTCGAACACTTCGCGCTCGCTGAAACCCTGGGCGCGCGCCGCGGCGCGGATGGCGTCCAGCGACTCCTCGATCAGCAGGGGCTCCTCGCCCGCCACCACGTATACCGGCAGCAGCGGCCTGCCGAGGTGCGTCGCCAGCTGGTCCGGCCGCAGCTTCATCCGTACAGCGTCTCGGCGTCCGCGCGTGCGGCGGCGAGGTCGGACACCAGCAGCGCCAGCGGCATGCGGCGGCGCAGGGCGTCCTCGGTGGAAAGCGCCATCTCGTCGCGGAAGGCGAGCTTGACCTCGGCGCGGATGAAGGGCGCGTCGTGATGCACGCGCTGCGCGAGCGCCGGGTCGGCCGCGATCATGCCCAGCAGCTCGTCGATGATCGTGCCGTGGCGGTGCGCCACGTAGTGCGCGGCAATGCCGTCGATGCCGGCGGCGGTGAGGCGCTTCACCGAGGCCGAGAGCCACACGTCGAATTCGTCCGGCGCCGGCGCGCCCGGCAGGCGCCGAAGATGTGTGCGCGAGCGCTGCTTCTTCTGCCCCAGCGCCTTCTGCACGCGATCGACGATCTGCACCGCGTCGCAGCGCGAGGTGGTGTACTTGCCGCCGATGGGCAGGATCAGGCGCGGCTCGGGTTCGGCAATCTCGAACTCGCGCGACACGGCCGAGAGGCTGGACGCGTCTTCCGCCTGCAGGGTGCGCACACCGGAGTAGCGGGCGATCACATCGCTCTCGGTCCAGCCCAGGCCCGGCAGGCCCTTGCGCACGCCGTCCAGCAGGTACTGCGTCTCCTCGTCGGTAGGCCGGGCCTCGTCCGGGCTCTGCACCTCCGACTCGGTGGTGCCGACGATGGTCTTGCCGTACCAGGGAATCACAAAGAACACGCGGCCGTCGCGCGCGGTGAGCAGGAAGGCCTCGGTGCAGCCGGGGATGCCCGGCAACAGCAGGTGCGTGCCCTTGATGAGCTTGACCCTGGGCGCCTGCGGGCCCAGCAGCGCCCGCGCCCAGGGCCCGGCGGAATTGACCACGCAGCGCGCGCGCACGTCCACGGACGCGTTGCGCAGCACGTCGCGCACCGTGGCGCCGGTCACGCCGCCGGCATCGCGCAGCAGGGCCGTGGCTTCCACGCGGTTCACGCACACCGCGCCGGCCGATTGCGCGGCCGCGACCACGGTCATGGTCATGCGCGCGTCGTCCTCCTGGCAGTCGCCGTAGCGGAAGCCGCCGAGGAGGTTGTCCGGGTCCACGTACGGGTAATGGCGCAGCAGGCTGGCCGGCCGGAAATGCTTGTGCGGCTTGACCGGCCCGCTGCCGAAGGCGAGCGCGTCGTACAGGGTGAGGCCGGCGGAGAGCTTGAGCGGGCTGGCGCGCGGGCCTTTCCACACCGGCAGGATGAAGTCCAGCGGACGCACCAGGTGCGCGGCGATCTTCGACAGCACCTTGCGCTCGCGCAGGGCATGGCGCACCAGCGCGAACTCGAAGTGTTCCAGGTAGCGCAGGCCACCGTGGATCAGCTTGCTGGAGGCCGACGAGGTGCCGCTGGCCCAGTCGTTCTTCTCGATCAGCGCCACCTTGAGCCCGCGCAGTGCGGCGTCGTAGGCCGTCCAGGCGCCGTAGATGCCGCCGCCGATCACCAGCAGGTCAAAGTCTTCAGCGAGCCGCGAAACGTCGCGGACCAGGGGGAAAGCAGAGGGCATGAGGGTGGTCGCAGCTTCGGCGGCCGCGGAAGGCGCCGCCGCAAATGGGGTTGTGGATGGAGAATGCCAGTCGCGTGCCGGATCAGTCCGGATCGGGCCGGAACGGTCAGGCCGTAGCGCTCAGGCCGCTGTGGCGCAGCAGCGGCTCGATGCTGGGCTCGCGGCCGCGGAAGTCGCGGAACAAGTCGGCGGCCTGGCGCGATCCGCCGCGCGACAAAATCCGCTCCAGGAACCGGCGGCCGGTCTGGCGCACCTGTTCCGGCGACAGCCCGGCCTCCTCGAACGCGGCGAAGGCGTCGGCGGACAGCACCTCGGCCCACTTGTAGCTGTAGTAGCCCGCGGCGTACCCGCCGGCAAAGATGTGGCTGAAGCTCCACGGCATGCGGTTGAACGCGGGCGGCCTGATCACCGACACCTCGTTGCGCACGGCGTCGATCAGCGGCAGCACGTTGGCGCCGCGCGCGGGGTCGTAGTCGCGGTGCAGGCGCAGGTCGAACAGGGCGAACTCCACCTGGCGCACGCTGACCAGGCCGCTCTGGAAGCGGCGCGATTCGCGCAGCTTGCCGATCAGTTCGTCGGGCAGCGGCTGGCCGGTCTGCCAGTGCCGGGCAAAGCCCTTGAGCCGCTCCGGCTCGTAGCACCAGTTCTCCATGAACTGGCTGGGAAGCTCCACCGCGTCCCACTCCACGCCGTGGATGCCGGCGAGCGCGGACTCCTCCACCTGCGTCATCAGCAGGTGCAGACCGTGGCCGAACTCGTGGTAGAGCGTGACCAGCTCGTCGTGCGTCAGCAGGCCGGGCTGCTCGCCCAGCGGCGGGCGGAAATTGCACACGAGGTAGGCCACCGGCTGCTGCAGGCCCTGCGCGGTGCGGCGGCGGCTGGTGCATTCGTCCATCCAGGCGCCGCCGCGCTTCTGCTCGCGCGCGTACGGGTCCAGGTAGAAGCGGCCGAAGGTCTGGCCACGCTCGTCCTGCAGCGCATAGGCCTGCACCTGCGGGTGCCACACCGGGGCGTCATCCAGCGCCACCACGCGCACGCCGTAGAGGCCCTCGATCAGGCCGAACAGGCCCTCCAGCACGGCGGGCAGCGGGAAGTAGGGGCGCAGCTCGTCCTCGTTGAGGCCGAGCTTCTGCTCCATGAATTTTTCGGTGTAGTAGCCGATGTCCCAGGGCTCCAGCCGGTCCGGCCCGCCGAGGGCCAGGGCAAAGGCGCTCAGCTCGTCGAGCTCCACCTGCGCCTGCCCGCGCGAGCGCCGGGCCAGGTCCAGCAGGAACTGCTCGACCGCGTCCGGCGACTCGGCCATCTTGGTGGCGAGCGAGAGCTCGGCGAAGTTGCGGTAGCCGAGCAGCTGCGCTTCCTCGTGCCGCAGCTGGAGGATTTCCTCCATCAGCGCGGAGTTGTCGAACTGCCCAGCCTGCGGGCCCTGGTCGGAGGCGCGCGTGGCGTAGGCGGTGTAGATCTCGCGCCGCAGCTCGCGGTCGTCGGCGAAGGTGATGACGGCATCGAAGCTGGGGAAGTCCAGCGTCAGCAGCCAGCGGTCCATCTGCTTGGCGCGGGCCTTGGCGGCGGCCTGTTCCAGCGCGGTCTCGCTCATGCCCTTGAGGCGCGCGCCGTCGGTGATGTTCAAGCTCCAGGCCTGGATCGCGTCCATGAGGTTCTCCTCGAACTTGGACTGGATCTCCGACAGGCGCATGGAAATCTGCTTGAAGCGCGCCTTCTGCTCCGTCGGCAGGCCAATGCCCGACAGGCGGAAATCGCGCAGCGCGTCGCGGATCACCTTTTGGCGCGTCTCCGGAAGCCGGCCAAAATCCGGCGCTTCCGACAGCGCCTTGTAGGCCTGGAACAGCGGCTCGGACTGCGACAGCTCCAGGCTGTACTCGGTGACCTTGGGGAGGTTGGCGGTGTAGGCGGCGCGCCACTCCGCCGTGGCGGTCACGCCGAACAGGTGCGAGACCGGCCCCCAGGCGCCGGCCAGGCGCTCGCCCAGTTTTTCCAGCGGCTCGATCAGGCGGTCCCAGCTCGGCTCGGCCAGCGTGGTGAGCAGCTGCGCCAGTTGCGCCCGGCTGTCGGCCAGGATGGTGTCGATGGCCGGGCCGGCATGTTCCGGCCGCATGGCGGAAAAATCCGGCAGGGCATTGAGCGGGCGGGCCTGAAGGAGCGGGTTGGTCATGAAGGGATTCGGACTCGGCAACGGGGCTGGACTCCCTTTATTGTGCGGGCTCGCCAGGCTTCAAGCGAAACCCGCGCCCCGGGTTTCACGCCGCCGCGTTGACGCCCTGCCCCTGCGGACGAACAATCGCGGAACAAGCGCCGCCGGCCTTCATCTGCATCCGACACGACGGGCCCGCCGCGCTTTGACCTGTGGCGGCGGGCGATTCCTCCTCGATACCCCAGACCCGTGACAGCAAGCACACCCCACAGACCGAAGTCCGATCCGCCATGCGCAGCGCACGGTGCAAGCCGGGCACCGGCCAGGGGCGACGAGCGCGGAATACCGAGAGGTGCCGGCCTGCAAAGCAGCTGGGCCGGCCTTGCAGCCCTGCCCTTGCTGCTCGCTGCGGCCAGTGCCGCGCAGGCCCAGGTCACGCTGGGCGAAGCCGGGTGTCCGCAGCTCCAGTTTCCCGGTCCGGCGCCGGCCAGCTCCGACAGCCCGTCGCGGTCCAGCGAAACCTCGTCCGCGTTGAGAATCACCTTCTCGTCGAGCGCCGGG